>JAUYCF010000075.1 GCA_030692355.1 Thiobacillus sp. | reverse complement strand
CTCGGCGGCATTCTGAAGGGGCAGGAACTCATTACCCAGGGCCGCATCCGCAACGTGGCCAATGATTTCCAGTCGATGACGGCGGCCATCAATTTGTATCAGGATCGCTACCGTGCGCTGCCCGGGGATGACCCTGGCGCTGCAGCACGCTGGACCATAGACGCGCCAAGCGGAGGAACCCTCGGCAACGGCATTATCACGGGCGAATACAATTCGGCAACCGCCACAGACGAGTCCCGCCAGTTCTGGCTGCACCTTCGTCGTGCCGGTCTCGTCGGCGGCGCTGTCACCGACAACACGACGCCGCCAAACGCCGCTTCGGGAATCACGGGTGTTCGAAATGGCGCGTTCGGCATCAGCGGTATCGTGATTTGTTCAAACAACCTGCCAGCAAAGATCGCCCAGGCGATCGATACGCAGTTCGACGATGGAGACGCAAGATCCGGCACTGTGCGTGCACTCATAGGCACCGCAGTTAACGACACTGCCCCCGGAGTCAACTACGTTGACGACGGCTCCAACTTCTACGTCGTCTGCAAAGCACCCTGATATACGCCCGTTGCAGGCCTCTCAAGAAACACCATGCAACCCATTTATTTCGTAGTGAGCGCCTGTGGCGGAGCCCACCATCCCCACCTGTAGGAGGGGCTTTAGCCCCGATAGGTGCGTCAATCGCGGGTAAACCCGCTCCTACCGAGGTGCGCTCTTGGCGAGGCAATCCAGCGCTTCAATAAAACAAACATTTCTGGATTGCTTCGCTACGCAATGACGGCCGCTTACGTTTGTAAATGGCGCGCCACGATCGCCGTCGCCTGCATCTCCAGATCCTCCGCCAGACAATCCAGCACCACCGTGTCGGGCCATGAGCGCAGCCAGGTGAGCTGGCGCTTGGCGAGCTGGCGGGTGGCGGCGATGCCCTGTTCGCGCAGCGCCTTCATGTCGATATCGCCGTCCAAATAGGCCCACGCCTGGCGGTAACCGACCGCGCGCATGGCGGGCAGATCGGGGCTGAGCGCATCGGCGCGGCGCAGGAATTCCACTTCGTCGACCAGGCCTTCCGCGAGCATGGCGTCGAAGCGCGCGGCGATGCGCTGGTGCAGCACCGCGCGGTCGGACGGAATCAGGGCGAGCTGCAGCACGCGGTAGGGCAATTCGGATTGCGCCCGGTCGAGCAGCGCCGACATGGGCGTGCCGGTGAGCCGGAAAACCTCCAGCGCGCGGCCGATGCGCTGGGAATCGTTCGGCGCCAGCCGCGCGGCGGTCGCCGGGTCGATCACCGCCAGTTCGGCGTGCAGCGCGGGCCAGCCGTGCGCCTTCGCCTCCGCTTCCAGCGCTTTCCGCAGCGCCGGATCGGCGCGCGGCAGGTCATCCAGGCCGCGCAGCAGCGCACGAAAATACAGCATGGTGCCGCCGACCAGCAGCGGCACGCGGCCGCGCGCGACGATGTCGGCCATCAGCCTGCGCGCGTCGTCGCAGAACGCCGCGGCGGAATAGGCGTCGGCGGGGTCGCGGATGTCGAGCAGGTGGTGCGGGGCGCGCGCCAGGGTGGCGGCATCGGGCTTGGCGCTGCCGATGTCCATGCCGCGGTACACCAGCGCCGAGTCAACGCTGATGATTTCGAGCGGAAAGCGTTCGACCAGGCTGACCGCCAGCGCGGTCTTGCCCGATGCGGTCGGGCCCATGAGGAAAACGGCGGGGGGGAGGCTGGGTGCGGACATGCGGGGATTATCCACCAGCCTGGCTGGCCGTGCCGATGACGGCTGGCGGTTCGGCGCGTTCCCGTCGGGCGGGGCGTAAAAAATCAGGGTCTACAGTATAGGAGTGAGGGCATCGACGAATGCCCTGGCTCATTTATTCCTGAAGGAGGGCCATAGCCCATGAACCTCGACGAACTCAAGTCCGTGGCGAGAGCCATTGTTGCGCAGCACAAGGGTGTGCTGGCGGCTGACGAAAGCAGCCCCACGATCAAGAAACGCTTCGACACGATCCAGGTGGAGTCGACCGAGGAAAACCGCCGGCGCTACCGCGAGATCCTGTTCACCGCCGACGGCATCGAGCGCCAGATCGGCGGCGTCATCCTGTTCGACGAAACCCTGCGCCAGCGCACGCGCGACGACATCCCTTTCCCCCAACTGCTGTCGGGCCGGGGCATCATCCCCGGGATCAAGGTCGACCAGGGCGCCAAGGCGCTGGCGCTGCATCCCGGCGAAAAGGTGACGGAGGGTCTCGACGGTTTGCGCGACCGGCTCGCCGGGTACAAGCAGCTGGGCGCGCAGTTCGCCAAGTGGCGTGCGGTGATCGAGATCGACGAGCGCGACATCCCGTCGCCGTTCGGCATCCGCGCCAATGCCCACGCGCTGGCACGCTACGCCGCGCTGTGCCAGGAAGCCGGGCTGGTGCCGATCGTGGAACCGGAAGTGCTGATGGACGGCGCCCACGGCATCGAGCGCTGCGAGGCGGTGACGGCGCAGGCGCTGCAGGCGGTGTTCGCCGAGCTCGACGCCCATGGGGTGCTGTTCGAGGGCATGCTGCTGAAGCCGAACATGGTGATTGCCGGCAAAAAGTGCCCGCGCCAGGCCGGCGTGCGGGAGGTCGCCGAGGCCACGCTGCGTTGCCTCAGGCGCACCGTGCCGGCGGCGGTTCCAGGAATCGTGTTCCTCTCCGGCGGACAGAGCGCGGAGGATGCGACCGACCACCTCAACGCCATGAACGCGATGGGACCGCAGCCGTGGGAAGTCAGCTTCTCGTACGGACGGGCGCTGCAGGCGCCGGTGCTGGCCGCCTGGCAGGGCCAGGAAGACAAGGTCGCCGCCGCGCAGACCGCGCTGATGAACCGCTGTCATCTGAACGGCCTGGCCCGTGCCGGTAAATATTCCCGCTCCATGGAAAGCACCGCATGATCGCGCCATGGCCTGGCGCCCCGGTCGACCGGCGGGCGGTTCCGGATCCGCCTTCCATTCCCGCGGACATGCGCCGGCGCTGATGCCGAAGCGGTTTCCTCGGCTCCGCAGCGTCCGCCTGCCGGGCCTGTGGCTGGTTATCGCACTGGGCCTTCATGCGCCCGCCTGCGCAACGGAAATCGCCGCAAGCAGCAAACGGATTCTGGCGATCGGCGTGATCGCGCACGACCGCGGACCGGCGAGCGATCACCACGAAAACGGGGTCGATCTCAATCTGGAGATCCAGTACCCGCCGCTTGCGTTCGCTGACTCGCTGCGCCCCCATCTCGGCGTCACCCTGAACTTTGTGGGGGATACCAGCATGGCCTACGCCGGCCTGAGCTACCGCGTGCGCGAAACAAGGCAATGGTTTGCCGACCTTCTGCTCAGTGTAGCCGCGCATGACGGGCCGCTGCACAAGGATCCGGAGGGCTGCCGCTTATACAGCGACTGCGGGTACGGCATCCGGGTCATGCCGCGCTTCGGGCTGGAAACAGGCTATCGGATCAGCGCCGCCAGGTCGGTTTCCCTGTTTGTGGATCACATGTCGCACAAGGGGATCATCGGCGGCGAAAACGAGGGCCTCGACCATGTCGGGGTGCGCTATCTGCAGGCCTACTGACCCATCCCTTCCCGGGAAAACCGGCCACAAAAAAGCGGCGGAGGTTTCCCCCCGCCGCTTCGGTTTCGACTGCTCGCGCAATCAGGCTGCGTTGGCGTACTGCGCCTTGGCCTGGCGCGCCGCCGCGATTTCATCGGGGCCGTAGGCCTTGCCGGACCACAGCATTTCGTAGGCGATTTCTTCATTGCCGTTCTCGCACAGGTCCAGCACTTTCTGGAACAGCGGCTGGAAGGTTTCGGAACGGTGCGATTTCTCGTGGTTTTCGAAGTCGGTCCAGAAGGTCACGATCAATGCCTCCTTGCCCTTCATCGGGCTTTCGATTGCCTGGCCGATGGTCGAGCCTTCATTCGACACCATGCCGGAGTTCAGCGAGACGAAGCCGCCGACGAAGCCGGTGTCGGAATGGTAGGTCTTGACGTTTTCACACAGGAACGCCACCCGCTCCTGCAAATCATCCACCGTGAATTCAGGTCTCAGAATCACCCGGTTGACCGTCACGATGCCGTCGGCCGGAAAATTAGCGATCAGTCCACTCATGGTCTATCTCCTTGTTGAGGTCGAAGGGTTGTACTACGACCTCAGTCTATATACCTGAGTATATTAGTCAACAATTTTATTCTAATATTTAATAGGTCATTCAATAAATTTGATTGATCGTCGCCAGTCAGACATAACGCTTTTGCTCGCTGCGTTTTCCAGGCCGTTTTTTCATGATGACCACGCCCTTGGCGACGTCGATGTCGGCAACCGGGATGTTCTCGTAGAGGGGGTTAAGCGGCTTCAGCATCCAGCCATCGGGCGTCTGCACGAGCTGGCGGAAAATATACTCGTCGCTCACAAAAGCCACCACATAGGAGCCGTCCTTGACCAGTCCGGACGGCTCGACGACGATGATCTCGCCCTCCTCGAATTCCGGCATCATGGAGTCCCCCAGCACCATCAGCGCATAGGGTTCGGCGCTGGCGCAGTTGCTGGCCTCGTTGAGGTCCTGGATCGGGATGGTCTTGCGTTCGCTGCGTTCGTTCATGGGAGTCTCGTTCAAACAGGTCAATCAGACAAAGCTTATATACAAAAGCGCCGGCAGCAAAATCAGCGGCCGCGCATGAACATGGCGTCGAGCTCCCTGAGGCTGATCGGAAACCAGGTGGGGCGGCCGTGGTTGCACTGCCCGGCCCGCTCGGTGGCCTCCATCTCGCGCAGCAACGCGTTCATTTCTGGCAGCGTCAGATGGCGGTTGGCGCGCACCGCACCGTGGCAGGCCAGGGTGGCCAGCAATTCGTTGCGGCGTTCGGCCAGCAGGCGCACCACGCCGAATTCGGCGACTTCGGCCAGCACGGCGCGGGTCAGTTCCACCGGGTCGGCATTCTTCAGCAGCCACGGCACCGAGCGCACCGCGACCGAGGTCGGCGAGGTGATCGACAGTTCGAATCCGATTTCGCGCAATTGATCCAGATGCGGGCCGATTTCCGCCGCGTCGCGCGCATCCACCGTCAGCGCCACCGGAATCAGCAGGGTCTGCGCCGGCACTGCGCGGGCATCGAGCGCAACCTTGAGTTTTTCGTAGACCACCCGTTCGTGCGCGGCGTGCATATCGACCAGCACCAGCCCCTGCGCGTTCTGCGCCAGCACGTACACGCCATGCAGTTGCGCCAGCGCATAGCCGAGCGGCGGCGCGTCGCCCTGCCCGCTTTCAGGCAAAGCCTGCGCCGCAAGCGCAACAAACTCCCCTGATTCCTGACCCCTGACCCCTGACCCCTGCCCCAAAGGCGCATAGAACCCCATCGCCTCGGTCACCTGCAGCGGCATCGACGCCTGCTGCGGCGCGCCAAACCCCGGCCTGAACCCCGCTGCCGAGGGCGTGCCGGCCGCCTCGGGAACAGCGCCGCCCGTCGCCGGTGCCGACAGCAGGCGCTCGACCGCATGAAACAGAAACTGGTGCACGCCGCGGCTGTCGCGGAAGCGGATCTCGGTCTTGGCCGGATGCACGTTGACGTCCACCGCATCCGGCGGCAGGCTGATGAACAGGCAATACGCCGGATTCAGCTGATGGTGCAGGACGTCGCGGTAGGCTTCCTTCAGCGCATGGACGATCAGCTTGTCGCGCACGTAGCGTCCATTGACGAACACGTGCTGACTGTCGCGGCTCGCCGTCGCGGCGCCAGGACGGATCACCCAGCCGGACACCCTCAAGGCCCCCGCGGCAGCATCGACCGCAATCGTGTTGCGCTCGAACGCCTCGCCCATCACCTGGCGCACCCGCGCGGCGGCGGAATCGGCGTTGAGGCGCAGCTGCACCCGGCCGTTGTGGGAAAGGGTGAAGGCCGTGCGCGGATTCGCCAGCGCCAGCCGCCGCACGGTTTCGGCGCAGTGGGCGTATTCGGTGGCCTCGGTCTTGAGAAACTTGCGCCGCGCCGGGGTGTTGAAGAACAGGTCCTGGATATCGATGGTGGTGCCGGCGGCGCGCGCCGCCGGCGCGGGTTCGCTCAGGCGACCGCCCTCGACCCGCACCTCCCAGGCATGCCCGGCGCCTGTGTGATCAGAGTTGGCGCCGCGGCTGCTGAGCTGTACCCGCGCGATGGCGGCAATCGACGCCAGCGCCTCGCCGCGAAATCCCAGGCTCGCGACCTGTTCGAGGTCGGCCAGGCTGGCGATCTTGCTGGTGGCGTGGCGGGTCAGAGCAAGCGCAAGTTCGTCGCGCGCGATGCCGCTGCCGTTGTCGGCGACCCGGATACGCTTGATGCCGCCCTGTTCCAGATCGATCTGGATGTCGGTGGCGCCGGCGTCGAGACTGTTTTCGAGAATTTCCTTCAAGGCCGCGGCGGGGCGTTCGACCACCTCGCCGGCGGCGATCTGCGAAATCAGCACATCGGGCAATACGCGGATCGACATGTCAGTTCGCAAACGTCACGACTCAAGCCTCGCCGGCGGCCGGTCCGAATCCGGGGCCGCGGCGCCCGGAAAACCGGCGCTCATGGATTGAGCGTCAGCCGCGACGGCCCGCCCAGCGGATGCTTGTCGAAGTAATTCCTGACGCCATTGACAATGGCGTCCACCAGCCGGTCCTGGTAAGCGGAATCGTTGAGACGCTTTTCCTCTTCCGGATTGGAGATGAACGCGGTCTCGATCAGGATCGAGGGAATATCGGGCGCCTTCAGCACTGCAAACCCGGCCTGTTCGACCTGCGCCTTGTGCAGCGTATTGACGCCGCCGATTTCCTTCAACACGGCGTTCCCCAACTTCAGGCTGTCGTTGATGGTGGCGGTCTGCGACAGGTCGATCAGGGTGCGCTTGAGGAAGGGGTCCTTGACGTCGATGTTGACGCCACCCACCAGGTCGGCATCGTTTTCCTTCTTGGCCAGCCAGCGCGCGGCGACCGAGGTTGCGCCGTTCTCGGACAGCGCGAACACCGACGATCCGCGCGCGTGCGGCTTGATGAAGGCATCGGCATGAATCGACAGGAACAGGTCGGCCTTCAGCGCACGTGCCTTGGTGACGCGCTGCGCCAGCGGCACGAAATAATCGCCGTCGCGAATCAGCACGGCACGCATGTTTTCCTGCGCGTCGATCTTTTGCTTGAGTTTCTTCGCCAATGCCAGCGTGATGTGTTTTTCGTAGGAACCCTTGGCGCCGATGGCGCCGGGGTCCTCGCCGCCGTGGCCAGCATCGATCGCCACGGTAATCAGCCGCGCGTATTGCGGAACCCCCGGCCTGGCGGGCTTCGGCTCGGCCATCGCCGGCTGCGGAAGGACAGCCGGGCTTGATGCCGTATCGGTCGCCCGGTCCGGATACAGGTCGATCACCAGGCGGTGGCCATACTCTGCCAGCGGTTGCAACTGGAACACCGACGGCCTGACGGCGGCTTTCAGGTCCAGCACCACCCGCATCACGCCGGGGCGGTTGATGCCCACCCGAATCGCGCCGACGTAGGGATCATCCGCACTCAGCCGGGCGGCCAGCGCATCGAGCGCGGCGCTCTTCTCCACGCCTTCGAGGTCGATCACCAGGCGCTCGGGATTCGACAGGGTGAAGTATTTATGCGCAACCGGCTGCGCGGCCTCCAGCGTGATCCGCGTGTAATCGGGCGACGGCCACAGACGCGTGGCGGACAGCTGCAGCGCCTGGGCCAAGCCCGATGCCAGCACACCACACAGCAGGAAGATTTTCAGCAGAGCGTGCAAAATGACTCCAGATAATGTGCACCGCGCGGGCTTCTCGCTTCGCACTCGATGTCGCGCGCCTCGTCCGCGATCGTCAACCGGATGATCACGTCCGGCGGCGGCAGCCAGCCCGCGGCCTTTTCCGGCCATTCGATCAGACTCACCGCCTGGCCGTCGCTGATGTCGCGAAACCCGGCATCCAGCCACTCGCGCGGGTCGTGCATACGATACAGGTCAAAGTGATATAGCTCAAACGCGGGCAGGCTGTAGATTTCGGCCAGGGTGTAGGTCGGACTCTTGACCCGCCCCTCGTGTCCCAGCGCGCGCAGCAGCCCCCGCACCAGCGTCGTCTTGCCCGCACCCAGATCGCCCTCAAGGTAGAACGTCATCCCCGCCGTCAGTTCCCGGGCCAGTTGCGCACCGAATGCAAGCGTCGCAGCCTCGTCGGCCAGATGGCGACGGCAACGCACGGTATCATCGACGGTATGCATGAGCAGGATTTAAGACGACTGACGCAAAAAATCAAGCAATGGGGGCGCGAGCTCGGCTTTGCCGCGGTAGGCATTGCCGACGGCGACCTGAGTACGGCCGAAGCGGGCTTGCAGGAATGGCTGGCGCAGGGTTTTCATGGCGAGATGGATTATATGGCGTCGCACGGCACCAAGCGCAGCCGACCGGCCGAACTGGTGCCGGGAACCGTCCGCATCATCAGCGCGCGGCTGGACTATTTTCCGCCGGCATCGGCCGACCCGCATGATGTGCTGGCCAATGCCGACGCCGCCTATGTTTCGCGCTACGCGCTGGGGCGCGACTACCACAAGGTCTTGCGCAACCGCCTGCAAAACCTGGCTGAAAAAATCAGTGCAGAAATCGGCGAACATCATTTCCGCGCCTTCACCGACAGCGCGCCGGTTCTGGAAGTGGCACTCGCCGCGAAATCCGGGCTGGGCTGGCGCGGCAAGCACACGCTGCTGCTGAACCGGCAGCATGGCTCGTGGTTCTTTCTCGGCGAGATCTATACCGATTTGCCGCTGCCGGTGGACGCGCCCGAAGCCGGCCACTGCGGCACCTGCTCCGCCTGCATCGACATCTGCCCCACCGCTGCGATCGTCGCGCCCTACATGGTCGACGCGCGGCGCTGTATTTCCTATCTCACCATCGAACTCAAGGGCAGCATCCCGCCCGCGCTGCGCCCGCTGCTGGGCAACCGCATCTACGGCTGCGACGACTGCCAGCTGGTGTGCCCCTGGAACCGCTTTGCGCAAACCGCCGCGCTGGCCGATTTTGAGGTGAGGAACGGACTCGACAGCGCACGGCTGGTGGACCTGTTCGCATGGAGCGAAACGGAATTCAACGAACGCCTGGCGGGCTCGCCGATCCGCCGCATCGGGCACGAGCGCTGGCTGCGCAACATCGCCGTCGCGCTGGGCAATGCGCCGCCTTCGCCTGAAATTCAAGCGGCGCTCGGCGCCTGCCTGGATCATCCATCCGAGTTGGTGCGCGAACACGTGGCGTGGGCGCTTGCGCGCCAACAAAAGGTTTAAGCGCAATTCTTGCAAATCGTCTTTCCGGCGAAAGCCGGAATTCGTGGTTTCAATGGACTGGGCCGACGATCAGGCTTGCTGTGTAGGAGGGGCTTTAGCCCCGATAGGCGCCTCAATCGCGGGTAAACCCGCTCCTACATCCGATCTGCCCGCAGTTCCTAAGGTTTAAGCGCAACGCTTGCAAATTGTCTTTCCGGCGAAAGCCGGAATTCGTGGTTTCAATGGACTGGCCGACGATCAGGCTTGCTGTGTGGGAGGGGCTTTAGCCCCGATAGGCGCCTCAATCGCGGGTAAACCCGTTCCTACATCCGATCTGCCCGCAGTTCCTGCCGCGCGTGGCGGATCACCGAGGCACCCGAGCTCAGCGCCAGCCCGGCCAGCACCAGCGCCACAGCGATGTCCGGCCAGCCGTGCGCCGTCGCCCACACGCCGCCCGCCGCCCCCATCACCGCCAGGTTGCCGAGCGCGTCGTTGCGCGAGCACAGCCACACCGAGCGCGCCTGCGCGTCGCCCTGCCGATGCGCATACAGCAACGCCGCGACGCCGACGTTGACCGCCAGCGCCAACAGGCTCACCCAACCCATGATGAACGGTTCCGGCACCACGCCGGCCGACCACTGCCAGGCCGACTTGCCGAGCACGAACACGCCGAAGCCCACCATCACCCAGCCCTTCCACAGCGCGGTGCGCGAGCGCCACACCGGCGCCAGCCCCAGCACGAAAAGCGCGACGCCGTAGTTGGCCGCGTCGCCCAGGAAGTCGACCGCATCGGCCAGCAGCGACACCGACTGCGCCGCGATACTCGCAAAAATTTCGACGAAGAACATCAGCGCGTTCAGCACCAGCGCGATCCACAACGCGCGCCGGTAGCGCGGATCGGGCGGCGCCGTGCCGCACACCGAATCGCAGCCGCAGCCGCTCATGCTGAATGCCGCCTCATGCTGCCCTGCGGGTAAAATGCCGTCTTTCTCATCGCGCCATCCTGCCACCCATGTCCACGAATGCAAATTCCCCAATCGGCGTATTCGATTCAGGCATCGGCGGGCTGACCGTGGTGCGCGCCCTGATGGAGCGCCTGCCCTACGAGAACATCGTCTATTTCGGCGACACCGCGCGCGTGCCCTACGGCGTGAAATCGGTGGAGACCATCGCCCACTTCACCACCCAGATCGCGCAGTTCCTGCTGGAAAAGGACGTCAAGCTGCTGGTCATCGCCTGCAACACCATGGCGGCGGTGGCGGCGCAGGTGGTCAAGGACCTGTCGCCAGTGCCGGTGCTCGACGTCATCGACGCCGGCGCGGCATCGGCACGCGGCGGCAAGAAGATCGGCGTCATCGGCACCCCCACCACCATCAACAGTAATGCCTACGCCCGCGCCATCCACGAATACGCGCCCGATTCGCGCATCCACTCGCAGGCCTGCGCACTGTTCGTGCCGCTGGTGGAAGAAGGCTGGCTCGACCACGAAGTCACCCGGCTGACGGCTCAGGATTACCTGAAGCCGCTCCTTGGTGAGCACATCGACACCCTGGTGCTGGGCTGCACCCATTACCCCTTGCTGAAACCGCTGCTGCGCCAGGTGGTGGGCGCCGACGTCGCGCTGGTCGATTCCGCCGAAGCCATGGCCGAGCAGGTCGCCGCGGTGCTGGCCGAAAAGAAGCTGGCCAACCCCGGCCCGGCCCAGCCGCGCTACGACTTCTACGTCACCGACGTGCCGTTGCGCTTCCAGACCATCGGCGAGCGCTTCCTCGGACGCACGCTCAACAACGTGCACGTGGTGAAGTGGTAGTCACGAAGCCGCACGCATGATCCGGGTCAACGCCGAGATCGAGCTCGACGAGCGCGAAATCCAGGAGGATTTCGTGCGCGCCTCCGGCCCCGGCGGGCAGAACGTCAACAAGGTTTCCACCGCGGTGCAGCTGCGCTTCGACGTCGCCCGTTCCCCCTCGCTGCCCGACCCGGTGCGCGCCCGCCTCATCTCCCTGGCCGGCCGTCGCGTGACCCAGGACGGCGTGCTGATCATCGAGGCCGAACGCTATCGCAGCCAGCGGCGCAACCGCGACGACGCGCTGGAACGGCTGATCGAACTGATCCGCGAAGCCTGCGAAGTGGAGAAGCCGCGCCGCCCGACCCGCCCGACCCTGGCATCGAAGAAACGGCGGCTGGAAGGCAAGCAGCGGCGGGGCGAAACCAAGAAACTGCGGACATCGAAACCGGGCACTGACAGCTGAGATGGTTTTTTCCCGACAAAACTGACTCACCCGGTGGCGCCGCTAGCCAAAGGTGTACTTCATGCCGATGGCCTGCCAGTGCCCGACTTCCTCTTCCAGCGCGCGATGGGTCAGCGGGCGCTGCTCCAGCCAGCCTTCGGGCAAGCCCAGGCGCAAGCGCTTGCCGCTGGCTTCCACTGTCACGTCGGGCAGGCGCGGGTCTGCGCGGCTGCGGCAGAGGATGGCGGCCTGGCGCAGCAGCCAGACCAGCAGGCGGTCGCTGTCCGGCACGGTGCCGGCGGCAAACGTCGGCAGCTTCGTCAGCGCGCCGCGCTGGGCGCGCGCCAGCAGGGCCAGGCGCGCCTGGTCGGTGCGCGAGAAGCCGGGCATGTCGGCGTTTTCCAGGATGTAGCCGGCGTGGCGGTGGTAGCCGCCGTGCGACACCGATAATCCGATTTCGTGCAAGCGCGCGGCCCAGTCGAGGAAGCGTTCGTCGTTCTCTTCGCCGCCGCCGCAGGCCGCCAGCAGTTTTTGCGCCACGCGTTTGACGCGCGCGGCCTGCTGGACGTCGATGTGGTAGCGGCGCATGAATTCGTCCACCGTCGCCTCGCGCATGTCCTGCTCGTGGAAGCGACCCAGCAGGTCGTACAGGATGCCCTCGCGCATCGCGGTCTCGGCGACAGCCATCTGTTCGATCCCGAGCTCGGCAAACACCCCCGCCATGATGGCAAAACCGCCCGCGATCACCGGGCGGCGGTCGTTGCGCAGACCGGCAAGCTGCAGCGCGTCGACATGCCCGGCCTTGATGAACTGGGTGCGCAGCTGCGCCAGGCCGTCGGCGGTGATGCCGCTGGCCGACCACCCGTTCTGTTCGAGAATCTCGCGCAGCGCCCGCGCGGTGCCGGACGACCCGATCGCCTGCTGCCAGCTGGCTTTGGAAAACGCCCTGGCGATGCGTTCGACCTCGAGCCGCGCGGCGACCTCGGCGGCCTTCAGCGCAGCCTTGTCGATCACCCCGCCGGCAAAGAAGCGCTGCGAGAAATTCACGCAGCCCATGTGCAGGCTTTCGCGCTCGTGCGGCCTTAAGCCATGGCCGATGATCAACTCGGTGGAACCGCCGCCGATATCCACCACCAGCCGCTTGTCGGTCGAGGCCGGCAGCGAGTGCGCGACGCCAAGATAGATCAGCCGTGCCTCTTCGCGTCCGGCGACGATTTCGATCGGGTGGCCCAGCGCGATTTCGGCCCTGGCAATGAATACATCGGCGTTCCTGGCGATGCGCAGCGTCGAGGTGCCGATGCAGCGGATCGCCTCGGGCGACAGCCCGCGCAGGCGCTCGCCAAAAAGGTGCAGGCAGGCCAGCGCGCGTTCCTGCGTGATCTCATCAAGCTGCTTGTCGTCGCTCAGCCCGCCGGCCAGGCGCACGGTTTCCTTCAGTGAATCGAGCGGATAGAGCTGGTCGCCGGATACCCGGGCGACTTCGAGGCGGAACGAATTGGAGCCGAGGTCAACGGCGGCCAGGGTGTCGTAGGGTTTCAGATTCATGCGATGCTGCCAAAGAAGAGATAGGCCACGCCAATGGCGGCGAGGATGCCGGCGACGTCTGCGATCAGGCCGCAGGCGACCGCGTGGCGCACCCGCTTGATCCCGACCGCGCCGAAATACACCGCCAGCACGTAAAAAGTCGTCTCGGTGCTGCCCTGCACGATCGACGCCAGGCGGCCGGCGAATGAATCCGCGCCGTGCGCCTGCATGGTGTCGATCATCATGGCCCGCGCGCCGCTGCCGGAAAACGGTTTCATCAGCGCGGTCGGCAGTGCGTCGACCCAGCGCGCGTCGTGCCCCAGCGCCAGCACCAGGCCGCGCACCCCGCCCATCAGCAGGTCGAGCGCGCCGCTGGCGCGGAACACGGCGATCGCCACCAGCATCGCGACAAGATACGGAATGATCGTGACTGCCGTATGAAAGCCTTCCTTGGCACCTTCGACGAAAGCCTCGTAGGCATTGACCCTGCGCCGCACCGCCATCAGCAGGAAGGTGACGATGAGGCCGAACAGCAGCACGTTGCTCAGGATCGACGACTGTCGTGTCATCGTAGCGGCGTCGAGGCTGCCGAAATACAGCACCAGCCCGCCGATCAGCGCCGTCGCGCCGCCCAGGTAGGCCATGGTGACGCGGTTCCACAGGTGCAGGCGCTGGAAGAATCCGGTGACGAAGAGCCCGACCAGGGTGCCGATATAGGTGGTGATGAGGAGCGGCACGAACACGTCGGTAGGGTCGGCCGCGCCCAGCTGCGCGCGGAAGGTGAAAATGGTCACCGGCAGCAGGGTGACCGACGCGGTGTTGATCACCAGGAACAGGATTTGCGCGTCGCTGGCGGTGTCGGGCGACGGGTTGAGCTTCTGCAGTTCCTGCATCGCCTTGATGCCGAGCGGGGTGGCCGCGTTGTCCAACCCCAGCATGTTGGCGCCCATGTTCATGGTCATTGCGCCAAGCGCCGGGTGGTTCGCCGGCACGTCGGGAAACAGGCGGCGGAACAGCGGCGCCAGGCCACGCGTCAGCACCTCGAGCATGCCGGCGCGTTCGCCGATTTTCATCACCCCTAGCCACAACGCCATCACGCCGGTCAAACCCAGGGCGATTTCAAACGCGGTCTTGCTGCTGGTGAACAGTGCCTTCACCAGCGCGGCAAAAATGTCGGCATCGCCGAGGAAAACCAGTTTGAACAACGCAATCAGGAAGGCGACCAGGAAGAACCCGATCCACAGCGCGTTGAGCATGTACGCTTAAGAAATCCAGCCGGCGATGACGACCAGCAGCCCTGCCACCAGCCAGATCGCCAGGCCGCGCCAGATCATGCTGATGGCACTGTCGATGCAGTCGGCTTCCGGGGGCTGACCGGTGCCGAGCTCGGGCCGCCACACGGTTTCCCCGCCCACGTTGACGCTCTGTCCCAGCCGGATCCCCATGGCGCCGGCACCGGCGGCGAGCACCACGCCCTCTTCCATCTCCGGCCACGCCGATGCCTGGGTGCGCCAGCAATAGGTGGCGTCCTCGAAATTGCCGGCGACGGCATAGGTCAACGCGGTCAGCCGCGCGGGCAGCCAGTTGATGGCGTGAAACGCGGGCCGGGCAAATCCGCCGAACCGGCCGGTGGCGTTTTCCCAGCGCCGCGCCAGGATCGAGGCACTGCGAAACAGCACCGCGCCGATCGGCCCCAGCGACGACAGCAGCACGAACCAGAACAATACGCCGAACATCTGGCGGTGACTTGCGGCCATTACCTGCTCGATGGTGACCCGTGCCAGCTCGTCGGCGCTGAAGTGGCTGGCATCACCGCCGCGCCAGGCGTCCAGACGCGCACGCGCGTCCTCGATATCACCGGCGCGCAACAGCCGCGCAATCTGCTCGGCGGTGTCGCTGAAATATTTGAACCCCAGGGTGAAATACAGCACGACCACATTCCACATCCAGCCGAGGACAGGGCTGATGCCGTCGAGCAGGACAAAAACCAGCCACACGCCCGCCAGTACCGGCAAAACCGCCAGCGCCCAGGCAATCGCACCGTGGCTGTATTCACCGGCATTAAAACGCCGCTCAAGCCACTGAGTGAAGCGGCTGTAGCGGTGGTAGTACGACAGCGGCTGCCGCAACGGGCGCAGATGTTCGAGAGCCATGGCGGCAAGGACGGAGAAAAAAGCCATCAGCGGTTCATTTCCAGGGTAAAGATACCGATACGGTTTGCCTGGCCTGCCGGTCGATACAGCTCGACCGTCGGCATGGCGATGGGCAGCCCGCGCGACGCCAGCGTGTCGGACAGCGCCTGGTAGGTCTTGGACGGCGCCAGCAGCACCGCTGCCTGTACCTGCGCGGCATATACCGGACGACGTTCGATGCGGCCTTCCTTCAGGCCTTCGGGGATCGGGGCGCTGTCGGCCAGGATGTAGCCCAGTTGCGCGCGCACCTTGCCGTTGGCAGCGCGCGGGTCGGTGAGAATCACGCTGATCGTGTCGCCCGCCGCCACCTTGGACACAGTGAATCGATCCAGCGCCGTGCGATGCGATTTGCGCACGTTGCTGATCGGGCCATCGTAATCCAGATAGGCATAACGATAAGGCCCTGCCTCGGTTTCGGTGACATTGACCGGGTTGAACCCGCCCCACCACCAGAACACCGCCAGCAGCGGCAATACGAACGCCAGCACAAACGCCGGCCACTGTTTCTTGAACACGCCTGACACCCCCCGTTACAGCTTTGAAGATATCACAGCATCACTCGCTGGCGCCCCAGGCTGCCGAAGCCGCCCGGAAAAAACCGGCTGATCGGAATACCGTGCCATGCCGGCGTTCGACAATCCGGCCGGATCGATGCATTCAGGGCAAAAGCAAATGCGGCAAGGGGCCGGAGCGCCCGATTCAGGCGCCCTGGCACGGCGAATTCGCGTCGCCTTCACCCCAATCCACGCATTAAAGCGCGATAATCGCTGAACAGACATCAACAAGAAAAACCTTATCCGGCTCGCTCCATGCTCTGCTCCCCCGAAGAACTCCTGCAGAAAAACCAGGCATTGTCGAACACGTGGCAGCGTTATCAGGCGGCGCCGAGTTTCGAGAGTTTCGTCGAGCTGGCGGTGTCGATCAACAGCTTCACCGAGTTCCTGATCGACAAGGGCATCACGGCGCTGCATCATGCCAGCCACCAGCTGGAGCAGGTGACGCTGGCCCTGTTCAATACGGAGGTGGCGCATCCTCTGCCGCAAGCCGCGCTGGACGACCTCAACGAGCGCATGCTCGCGCTGGCGCGCATGGCGACGACCCACGCCTCGGCGACCGCCGGCCTGGTCGAGCGACGCCATGACCGACAGCACCCCGCCGTTTATGACGTGGCGGTGGGCCAGTCCTGGCTGATCGGGAACGATCAGGCAGCCTGGGGCGACCTGCAGGCACAGCTCGGTTATTTCGGCATGGCCGCGCAGTACAGCACGTGGGACCGGCCCCTGCCGGGCAGCGCCGGCGCCGCCCCGCTCCTGCTGCTCGACCTGAACAGCCTGCCCGAATCCGAGTGGCGCAGCAGAATCCAGGCCCTGCGGGAACGGTTCGCAATGGGGCAGCTGATCTGCCTCGGGGTACGCTCCGATTTCGAACAGCTGCAACAAGTCCTGCGTGGCGGCTGCGATAGTTGCCTGCTGGACGGGACGCCCGCACATGCCATCGTCGAGCACATCCTGGAGCTGAACGAGCGCCATGAACAGGAAGCGTATCGCGTGCTGATCGTGGAGGATTCCAGGACCGCCAGCCACATGATCCGTCGTACCCTGGAAGAAAACCAGATCGTCTCCGAAATCGTCAACGATCCGCAGCAGACGCTGACTGCGCTGCGGCAGTTCAATCCGGACCTGATCCTGATGGACATGTACATGCCGAACTGCACCGGCGTCGAGGCCGCGCGCATCATTCGCCAGCACAGCGAATTCCTCAGCACGCCGATCGTCTACCTGTCGGGCGAGACCAACGTCGCCCTCCAGGTCGACGCGATGCGACTGGGCGGCGACCATTTCCTCACCAAGCCGTTCAACCCGGTGTTCCTCAACGCGATCGTCAAGAGCAAGATCGAGCGCTACCGGGCACTGCGCCGCACCATGTACCACGACAGCCTGACCGGGCTGCTCAACCATTCAAGCGGCAAGAACACGCTGGACATGGTGCTGTCCAGCGTGGCGCACGAGGGCGGATTCCTGTCGGTGGTGATGATGGATATCGACCATTTCAAGCAGGTCAACGACACCCATGGCCATCCCGTCGGCGACCAGGTCATACGCAGCCTGTCGTGGCTGCTCAAGCAGCGCCTGCGCAGGCAGGACATTCTCTGCCGCTACGGCGGCGAGGAATTCCTCATCGGCCTGCCGCACACCGACGCCGAACAGGCATTCGCCATCATGGATCGCATCCGCCAGGATTTCGCGCAAATTCGCCATCCCGATGGCGACAGCCATTTCCACGTCAGCGCCAGCGGCGGCATCGCCACCTATCCGCTTTATCAAACCGGCGATGCGCTGATCAAGGCCGCCGACGAAGCGCTCTACCAGGCCAAGCGCGGTGGCCGCAACCGCATCCACACCGACGAGGACTGAGCGCGGCAGGTCGCTCAGCCGAGGATCAGCTTCAGGCCGATCAATATCGTCACGATTTCAAATGCCCGCTTGATCCACAGGTTGCCTTTCCTGATCGCCAGATGGCTGCCCAGGTAGCCGCCGAGGACTGAGCCGGCCAGCAGCGCCGGCATCCAGTCCCACGCCACCGTGCCGATCACGCCCAGTATCAGTGCGCCGGTGCCGTTCCAGACCAGTCCGCAGAGAATCAGGGTGTAGGCCACGGCGCGGGTGTAGTCGAGGCCGAACCAGCGGATCAGCCAGATGGTGAGAAACAGCCCGGTGCCGCTGGTGATCGAGCCGTTGAGAAAGCCGACGACAAACAGTCCCGCCATGCCGCCGACCAGCGCCGCGCCCTGCCGGTTTTTGGGCGCATGGTCCATGCCGAGCCGGGGCCTGAACACCGAATACAGACCCAGCCCCAGCGTCAGAACGCCCAGCGCCAGGGTGGCGATGCGCTCGGGGATCTGCAGGATCGTGAACGCGCCCAGCACCACGCCGGGCAGTCCCGCACCCAGGATGATCAGCGAGAAACGGCGTTCGAGGTGCGATTCCTTCAGGTGACGCAGCGTGGCGCCGAGTCCGAGCGCGACGCTGGCGACCTTGTGGGTGGCGAGCGCCACGCCGAACGGCAGCCCCAGAAAAATCAGCATCGGAAACTGGATCAGCCCTGCCCCGCCGCCCGACAGTGCCGAAAAGAAATTTGCCGCCAGCGAGGCGACAAACAGAATCAGCTGGTCGAGCACGCCTGCTAAAGCGTGACGCCGGTTTCGGCCGGAAGCCTGGCGTAGAACAGTTTCAAATCCGCTTCGGCGATGCGCTTCAGCAACTGGTCGGCCATCGCCGCATCGACGAAGAACTCCACTACCACCGGCAGTTCGCCCGCCAGTTCGAAGAATCCCGCGTCGTGGCGGCCATGGCGGCCGAATCCTGCCAGCGCACGGAACGCCGAACCGCCGCTGACGCCGAGTTCCTGCGCCGCATCGAGCAGCCACTCGTAGGTCAGCTTGCCGTGATGGCGGCTGGCTTCCGACACAAACACCTGCAGACAGACAGCGTTCATTTGAACAGCCTCATCGAATAAAACCCCAGCCCGGTCGCCAGAAAGGAACCCGTCATGTGGGCGAACGCAATCAGGCCGCCGGTCAACCACAGGCCGCGCATCAGCGCGGTGACGACTTCGGCGGAAAAGGTGGAGAAGGTGGTCAGCCCGCCAAGCAGGCCGGTGATGAGAAACAGCCGCGCTTCCGGCGGCACGCCGGGATGCTCGGCAAACCAGGCGATGACCAGGCCGACGAAATAACCGCCGATCAGATTGGCGGCCAGCGTGCCGAGCGGCAGCGAGGGGAATGCCGGGTTGAGCCACAGCCCCAGCCCCCAGCGCAGCCACGCGCCGATGGCCGCACCCAGGCCGATGGCGAGGAAGGCGGTCATGGCTGGCGTGCGTCGGCTGGAGTCATGTGCGCATTCTATTCAAGTCCGGCGCTTACATCGCGTCCCGGATGATGTCGTTAAGCAATTTCTCCACATCGGCCAGGGCTTTTTGCAGGGCCGGATTTTGGGTGGCAGCGGGCTTGCGATAGGCAATGTAAACATGCTTGTCGCTGGGAATCGTATACACCGCCACGCTATAGGGGCACATCACGATCGCGTGCGGGTCGGCTTCCATCATCCGCCGCGAAAGCGTGGCGCTGCAGAATTCGAACTGCTCGGCATTTTCATACACCACCGTGGCCGCGCCGATATCCTTGCCGGTCCGCTCCAGCATTTCGGCAATTCTGTTGGTGTTGGTGATCTTCAGGCCCTGCCCCTCGATCGCGGTTTGCACCAGATCGCGCACGAACTGAAAGTCGCCCTGGGCTTTGAAAGTCACCGCATAATCCTCGGCCGCCATTGCCGAAAAAGGCAGACAGAGCATCGCGCATAAAGCGAGGAGGTTTTTCATGGCACTCATCCTGGATGGCAAAACCGCATTTTCAATCGCATGCCGATAAACGGCAATGGGCGTTTGCTACACTCGCCGCATGATGACGCAATCAAAGGCAGCACGACTCAAGGCGGATGGCCGCTTCTGGCTGACCCTAAACGGCAGGAATTTTCTCGGCAGCGGCCGCGTCGAACTGCTGCAGCGAATCCGCGAAAACGGCTCGATCTCGAAGGCCGCCAAGGCGATGAAAATGAGCTACAAGGCGGCATGGGATACGGTCGATGCGATGAATTCCGCGTGGGGGTCTCCGCTGGTGGAAAGCGGCCCCGGCGGCAGCCGGCTAACCGCGGAGGCCGAGCGCCTGATCGCTGCGTTTCAAAAAGCCGAAGCACGGCACGCCGCGTTCATGCTGAAACTCACCGCCGGCCTGTAACGCCCCTCACGCAACCAGCGGAACTTCATCCAGCAAAGCGCGGCCGCGCTCAGCCTTGTCAGCGCCGCGTTGAGCCCGCAGCCTGAATCGCGTTTCCACAAAAATCAGGGAAGCGCTGAACTATTCAATATGGCCGTCATTGCGTATATCGCCGACCCCATATCCCTCGCTGCAAAGTACATCCCCGCCTTCCATCAACACAAAAAGGCATAAGAACTAAACTTTTTATTCTTTTGAGGTCTTACCGTGCCACGGTAATTTGACGCTTCCGATTGCCCCGTTTTCTGTGCGCGTCATGCTGATTCCCGAGTCTCTCCACGCGCCGATCGTCGGCCTTGCGCTGCTCTGCCTGTTCGCGACCTTCGTGCGCGAGTGGCTCAAGCCCGACGTTGCGGTGATGAGCGTGGTGGCCCTGCTGCTGGCGCTGGGGCTGCTAAGCCCGAAGCAGGTTCTGGGCGTATTCAGCAACAGCGCGCCGATCACGATTGCCTGCCTGTTCATCATCAGCGGTGCCCTGAGCAAGACCGGGTGCGTGGACCGGTTGGGCGAGTGGCTGGGTGTGCTGGCTGGTCGCAGCGAACGCCATCTGCTGTTCGGGTTGCTCGCCGTGGGCCTTCTGGTGTCGCCATTCATCAACAACACCCCGGTGGTGATGGTGATGATTCCCGCGGTAATCGCCATGGCCGCCCGCTACAACATGGCGCCCTCGCGCCTGCTGATTCCGCTTTCTTACGCCACCATACTCGGCGGCATGATCACCATGATCGGCACCTCGACCAATATCCTGGTCGATGGCGTGGCGCGCGACCTCGGGCTGGAGCCGTTCCGGATGTTCGAGATCAGTTTGCCGGCGATCGTTATTGCAGTGATCGGCTGTGGCTTCATGTTCTGGCTCGCACCGCGACTGCTGCCGGTGCGCGAGACGCTGACCCGGCAATTTACCGGCAGCGGCGACCGCTTGTTCATGACCGAACTGTTCGTGCCCGAAGGCTCGCGGCTGGCGGGGCGCACGCTCAAGGAAGCGCGGCTGACCAGCGGCACGACCAAGGTGTTGAACCTGTTTCGTGGCGACGACGAAATTTCCGCCCCGCCCCCCGACACGCCCCTGATGGCCGGTGACCGGGTGGTGGTGCGCAGCCGCAGCAGCGGCATGATGGACCTGCGCAGCAGTACCGACCTGGTCAGCATGCAGGCCCGGACCGCCGACCCGCACGACTTCGAAACCCTGCGCCGGCGTGATGTGGTGATGGTGGAGGCAATCGTTGGCCAGACCTCGCGCTATGTGCTGCGGCCGATCCGCGATCTCGACCTGGCCGCGCGTTATGGCATCCACCTGATTGCGGTGCATCGCAAGAATGCCTCGATCGCGGACATCGGCGATGATTTTCAGTTGCAGTTTGGCGACGTGCTGCTGGTCGAGAGCACCCCGGCACAGATCAAGCGCTTTTGCGATAACGGCGACCTGTTTGCGATCACCGATGGCAAGGCTCCGGTCAACAACCGGGGCAAGGCGCCCATCGCGCTCGCCACCATCGCCGGCGTGATGCTGCTGGCGGCCCTGAATGTGATGCCGATCGAGGGGCTGGCGATCATCGGCGCGGTGATCGTGGTCGCTACCGGCTGCCTGCGGGCCGACGAGGCTTACAAGTCGATCGAGTGGCCAATACTGATACTGATTTTCGGCATGCTGGCCATCAGCATCGCGATGCGGAATTCCGGCCTGGACAAGCTGCTGGCGAGTGCGCTGGTCGATGTCGGCGGCGGAATATCGCCGTGGATGATGCTGTCGCTGGTGATCCTGCTCACTTCGATCGCCACCGAATTCATCAGCAACAACGCGGTGGCGGTGCTGTTCACCCCGATCGTGATCGGCGTTGCCCAGCACCTCGGTGTGGACCCGCGGCCCTTCGTGGTTGGGGTGATGTTTGCTGCCAGCGCGAGCTTCGCCACCCCGATCGGGTATCAGACCAACACGCTGGTGTACAGCGCGGGCAACTACAAGTTTACCGACTTCGCCCGGCTGGGAATTCCGCTGAACCTGATCGTGTGGATCAGCGCGAGCGTGTTGATCCCGATTTTCTGGCCGCTGACCGTGCTTTAACCTAGAAACCGCAGTTGGACGCGCCCGAGGGTGCGTCTGATCGGGTGTCTGCCGCGAAGCAACGACGCCGCGGGCCGGGGCCCGCAAGGAGGCGCGAGAGCGGAGTCGTTGCCGCTTTAGCGGCTTTACGAATCCGGCCTACTCCTTGCGGGTACAAAGGCAGGCGCACGAGCAGGCGTGCCATCGGGCGTGTAGCGGACTCACCCACCGGGTAAACGG
>JAUYCF010000064.1 GCA_030692355.1 Thiobacillus sp. | reverse complement strand
CCGTTTACCCGGTGGGTGAGTCCGCTACACGCCCGATGGCACGCCTGCTCGTGCGCCTGCCTTTGTACCCGCAAGGAGTAGGCCGGATTCGTAAAGCCGCTAAAGCGGCAACGACTCCGCTCTCGCGCCTCCTTGCGGGCCTCGGCCCACGGCGTCGTTGCTTCGCGGCAGACACCCGATCAGACGCACCCTCGGGCGCATCCAACTGCGGTTTCTAGGATAATTGCAGAGCAGCGTTCGATGCCGGTTGCCCCTATGGGCGGCCGGCTTATAAATCTCGTGTGGTGTTGTACGATACTGTCATTGCAGGTTCGATTCGACCAAAATCGATTTTAAACAGTCGTTTGTGCTGAGCGGCGGCATTGAGTGAACAACTAATTTCGACATGAAGCCAGCATTGAAGAACCCTGTGGACAACACCAGGATTTTCGAGTTCACGCCACGTGATTTTGCGCGCGTGCGTGCACTGATCTACAAGCAGGCCGGAATTTCGCTTGGCGAAAGCAAGCAGGAAATGGTCTACAGCCGTCTGGCGCGCCGCCTGCGGGCAAAGGGCATCAATTCCTTCCAGGAATACCTCGACGGGCTGGAAAGCGGGCGGGATGACGATGAATGGGTGGCGTTCACCAATGCCCTGACCACCAACCTGACTTCATTCTTTCGCGAGGCGCACCATTTCCCGATCCTCGCCGAGCACATGCGAAAAATGAAAGCGCCGCTGTCGATCTGGTGTTCGGCCAGTTCAACCGGGGAGGAGCCCTATTCGATCGCCATGACGGCGTGCGAGGCATTCGACAGCCTCACGCCGCCGGTCAGCATCGTCGCCACGGATATCGATACCAATGTGCTCGAAACCGCAGCCCACGGGGTGTATCCGATCGAGCGGATCGACAAGATGGCGCAGGACCGCGTCAAACGTTTCTTCCAGCGGGGCCGTGGCGAGCGCTCCGGGCTGGTGCGGGTGCGCCCGGAACTGCGCCAGCTGGTGACATTCAAGCCGCTCAATCTGCTGGCCGGCAACTGGCCGCTGAGTGGCGCGTTCGATGTGATTTTTTGCCGCAATGTGATGATCTATTTCGACAAACCCACGCAGGGCCGGATTCTTGCGCGGTTCGTGCCGCTGATGAAACCGGACGGCCTGCTGTTCGCCGGTCATTCCGAAAACTTCATGTACGCATCCGATGCGTTCAAGCTGCGCGGCAAGACGGTCTACGAACTGGATCCCCGTCATGGGGGTGCAAGAAAGTCCGCATGAACCCTGCCATTGAAGAGCAGCTTGCGACCAACCTGTATTACGACCGCACATTCGACTGCGAAACCGCCAAGATTCTGCCCGGCGAATACTACTTCACCGGCAAGCCGATGATGATCGTCACGGTGCTGGGTTCCTGCGTGGCGGCGTGCATGCGCGACCGCGTTTCGGGCATCGGCGGCATGAACCATTTCATGCTGCCGGACGGTGGCGGCGATGCCGGAAGTGCGTCGTCGGCGTCGATGCGTTATGGCGCCTATGCCATGGAGGTGCTGATCAACCAGTTGCTCAAGGCGGGCGCGCGGCGCGAGAACCTGGAGGCCAAGGTGTTCGGCGGCGGCAATGTGCTGCGCGGCTTTACCAGCATCAACGTGGGCGAGCGCAATGCCCAGTTCGTGCGCGATTACCTGCGCACCGAGAACATCCGCATCGTCGCCGAGGATCTGAACGACGTTCATCCGCGCAAGGTGTATTACTTTCCGGCCACCGGCAAGGTTCTGGTGAAAAAACTCAAGCAGCTCAACAATTACACGCTGGTGAAGCGCGAGCAGGATTATGCGAGCCGGCTCAAGGCCAATCCGGTGAGCGGGGACGTCGACCTGTTCTGATCGAGAGAAAACAAGCATGACAAAAATCAAGGTCCTGATCGTGGATGACTCGGCGCTGATTCGCGGCGTGATGAAGGAGATCATCAACAGCCAGCCGGATATGGAGGTGGTGGGCGTGGCGCCCGACCCGCTGGCGGCGCGCGACCTGATCAAGCAGACCAATCCCGACGTGCTTACGCTGGACGTGGAAATGCCGAAAATGGACGGCCTGGAATTTCTCGAAAAGCTGATGCGGCTGCGCCCGATGCCGGTGGTGATGGTGTCGTCGCTGACCGAGCGGGGATCGGAAATCACCATGCGCGCGCTGGAATTGGGCGCCGTTGATTTCGTCACCAAGCCGAAGATATCGATCCAGAGCGGCATGCTCGAATACACGGACCTGATTGCGGAAAAAATCCGCATTGCCGCGCGGGCCAGGATCAAGCCGCGCCCGCATCCCGCCAGCGCGGCGGGGCAGGCGGCCGGGCTCGAGCTGGCGCCGCTGCGCAACCCGCTCACCAGCAGCGAAAAGCTGATCATCATCGGCGCTTCCACCGGCGGCACCGAAGCGATCAAGGATTTCCTGATCCAGCTGCCGTCGGATTGCCCCGGCATCCTGATTACCCAGCACATGCCGGAAGGCTTCACCCGCTCGTTTGCCAACCGGCTCGACAAGCTGTGCAAGATTTCCGTCAAGGAATCCGAAGGCGGGGAACGCGTGCTGCCGGGCCATGCCTATCTGGCGCCGGGCCACTCCCACCTGCTGCTGGTGCGCAGCGGCGCCAACTACATGACCAAACTCGACCAGGGGCCTCCGGTCAACCGTCACCGTCCATCCGTCGACGTCCTGTTCAACTCGGCCGCGGTCAGTGCCGGCAAGAATGCGGTCGGCGTCATCCTGACCGGCATGGGCAAGGATGGCGCAGCGGGGATGCTGGAAATGAAAAAGGCCGGTGCCTACAACGTGGCGCAGGACGAAGCCTCATGCGTGGTCTTCGGTATGCCCAAGGAAGCCATCGCCATCGGCGCCACCCACGATGTCGGCCCCCTGCACGAATTGCCGGGCCGGGTGATGCAATTCTTTGCGACGCACGGCAACCGTGCGATGCGGGTTTGAGTTCAGCTTGAACTTTCGCGTGAACCGATCTTTTCTGGCGGCTTGCCGGCTCAAGTTTGACGCCGTTTTGCCGATTCTTACCCTAACGAAATGAACCGCCTCAATGGAGTCCTGCATGGCCGATCCGAACACGAAATTTCTGGTTGTCGACGACTTTTCCACTATGCGACGCATCGTGCGCAACCTGCTCAAGGAACTGGGTTATGCCAACGTTGAAGAAGCGGAAGACGGCGTCGACGGCCTGGCCAAGCTGCGCGCGGGCAACTTCGACTTCGTCGTGTCCGACTGGAACATGCCGAATATGGATGGCCTCGACATGCTTAAGAACATCCGTGCCGATGCTGCGCTGTCCAAGCTGCCGGTGCTGATGGTGACGGCCGAGGCCAAGAAGGAAAACATCATCGCCGCGGCGCAGGCCGGCGCCAGCGGCTACGTGGTCAAGCCTTTCACCGCCGCCACGCTCGACGAGAAACTCGCGAAGATATTCGAAAAACTTGAAAAAGCGGGAGCCTGACGTGGATACGCAATTCGTCGGCGCCGCCGCGGCAGCAACCGGGCACGAGGCGGTGAGCGCCGAAAGGAATGAACACGATGAGATGCTGGTGCGGGTCGGTCAGATTACCCGTACCCTGCATGACAGCCTGCGTGAGCTGGGTTTCGACAAGGTGCTGGAAAAAGCGACGCATGACATTCCCGATGTCCGCGAACGTCTCAACTATGTCGCACGCATGACCGAGCAGGCGGCGCAGCGCGTGCTCAACGCCACCGATGCCGCCATTCCCATGCAGGAACGCATCGATGCGGGCGCCGACGAAATTCTGAATGGTTGGCAGGCCGCCTTCAAGGCGCCTTTTTCGGAAGCCAATTACCGCGACATGGCCACGATGACCATGCAATGCCTGGCCGATATGCGCAACGACACCAGCGCAACCAAGCAGCAGTTGCTGGATATCATGATGGCGCAGGACTTTCAGGATCTCACCGGCCAGGTGATCCGCAAGGTGACCGAACTCGCGCATGGCATGGAGCAGCAGCTGGTTCAGTTGCTGATCGATTATTCGCCGGCCGAGATGAAGCGGGAATCCAACAGCGGCCTGCTCAACGGCCCGCAGATCAACCCGGCGAACAAGAGCGACGTGGTGGCCGACCAGGGCCAGGTGGACGATCTTCTCGATAGCCTGGGGTTCTAAACCTCCGGCCCGGTTCGGGCTGCGTTAACCCTTCGCCCCGCTTTCACACTCGCCCATTGCAGGAGATCCGCCTCGGGACGATGCACATATCACGGCATCGGGGCTAAAGCCCCTCCCACGGATGACGCAAGCGCAGAATGGTTTGTGGGAGCGGCTTTAGCCGCGATCGGCAGGTCATCGGGGCTAAAGCCCCTCCCACAGATGACATAGGTCATCGGGGCTAAAGCCCCTCCCACGGATGACATAGGTCATCGGGGCTAAAGCCCCTCCCACGGATGACGCAAGCGGCCCGGTTTTTGTGGGAGCGGCTTCAGCCGCGATTTTCATGCCTACCCGCCGCCCGGGCGCAATGTCTGGATCACCATCGCGATGGCCTTGAACCCATTCTGGATCGACTGTTCGAACTGGGGGGCGAAGTAGGGCAGGGTGAGGTCCAGCACAATCAGTCCAACGCCCAGGGTAATGGGAAAGCCGATCGCAAAGATGTTGAGCTGGGGCGCGGAGCGGGTGAGGATGCCGAGCGACAGGTTGGTCATCAGCATGATGGCGATCACCGGCAGCGCCAGCTGCAGGCCGACGGCAAACACGGTGGAGCCGAAGGCGGCCACGTTGTAGAACCCGGCGGCTGACAGCGGCTGCGGGCTGATGGGCAGGCTTTGAAAACTTTCGACCAGAACGCCGAGCAGCAGCAGGTGGGCGTTCACCGCCAGAAATACCAGCAGCGCCAGCAGATTGAAAAACCGTGCGAGGACCAGCGTCTGGCCGGCGCTTTGCGGGTCGAAAAATGACGCAAACCCCAGGCCCATCTGCAATCCGACGATTTCTCCCGCGGCTTCGACCGCGGCAAAAATAATGCGCATGATGAAACCGATCGCCACGCCGATGAGAAACTGCTGAACCAGGATGAACAGGCCATGCCATGACCCCAGTCCCACATCGGGCATCGGTGGCAGGGTGGGGGCAATGATCAGGGTGATGAAAATACCGAGCCCGATCTTGACGCGCCCGGGAACGGAGCGGTGACCGAATACCGGCGCCACCATGATCAGCCCGAGAATGCGGGTGAGCGGCCAGATGAAATTGATCAGCCACGTATTGAGTTGGGCGTCGGTGAGGCTGATCATGAAGCGGCTGGATCGGTTGGGCTTATTCCAGTAAGCGGCGAGGGCGCCCCTTCCACAGATCCCTCGCGACATTCGGGGCGAGGGCGCCCCTCCCACAGGCCCATCGCAAGACTCAAGAGGCCGGCTGGAGTTTGTGGGAGCCCCCGCAAGGGGGAGGCCGTGGTTGCAAAGCCGATGAATCGGCAACAACCACGCACGCCCGTCCTCGGGCCGAAGGGGTTGGCCATCCGGAAATTATCCGATGATCCCCGGCAGGCCGGTCAGCACCCGTCGCATGTAATCGGTCATCACCGTCAGCATCCACGGCCCGGCGAGGGCGAAGGTGACGAGCACCGCGAGCACTTTGGGAATGAAGGAGAGGCTGGGGTCGTTGATCTGGGTGGCGGCCTGGAAGACGCTGATGGTGAGGCCGACGGCCAGGGTGACCAGCAGGACAGGGGACGCCACCAGGATGGTGATTTCCAGTGCGGTGCGGCCTATGGTCATTACACTTTCCGGCGTCATAACGATCCCCTTCAGTAAAAACTCTGCGCAAGTGAACCCAGCAGCAGATTCCAGCCATCGACCAGCACGAACAGGATGAGCTTGAAGGGTAGCGCGACGATGACGGGCGATACCATCATCATGCCCATCGCCATCAGGATGCTGGCGACGACCATGTCGATGATGAGAAACGGAATGAACACGGCGAAGCCGATCTGGAAGGCGGTCTTGAGTTCGCTGGTGATGTAGGCCGGAATCAGAACGCGCATCGGCACGTCTTCAGCCGAGTTCATGGGGCCGTTGCCGGACATTTTTGCGAACAGGGCAAGGTCGGTCTCGCGCGTCTGTTTCAGCATGAACGCGCGCAGGGGCGTCACGCCCTTTTCGAGCGCTTCCTGCATCTGGATGCGGTTTTCAGACAGTGGCTGATAGGCCTCGACGTAGATCTTGTCGAAGGTGGGCCCCATCACAAAGAACGTCAGAAACAGCGCCAGGCCGATCAATACCTGGTTGGGCGGGGTCGACTGGGTGCCGAGCGCCATCCGCAGCAGCGACAGCACGATGATGATGCGGGTGAAGCTGGTCATCATCAGCAGCGCGGCCGGCAGAAACGACAGTGAGGTCAGCAGCAGCAGGGTTTGCAGGCTGAGGGTGTAGGACTGTCCGCCGCCGCTCACCGGGGTGCTGGTGAACGCAGGCAGACCCGCCCCTTGGGCCAGCGCCAGCGAGGGCAGCGCCAGCGCGACCACCATGAAGAAGAGTCGCACCAGGTTCGGATACTGCTTATTTGACACGGCGTTTCTCGATCATCTGTTGCAGGCGCGCGGCAAAGCTGGCGTTGAGGCCGGGCGTGGCCGCCGACTGGAGTTCGCCCTTCGGCAGGGTCATCAGCGCATTGACGCTGCCGGGGGCCACGCCCACCACCAGCCAGGAATCCCCCACTTCGACCACCACGACACGCTCGCGGGTGCCGACCGACGCGCTGCTGACCACGTGCAGCAGGCTGGACGAGCCGCCGTGGGTGACGCCCAGGCGCTTGGCCACCCAGGCGGTGCCGGCGATCAGCAGCAGCACGGCCACCAGGCCGATGAAGACCTGCAGCAGGCTGCCGGCAGCGGAGATGGCGGGTTCCGCCGGGGCGGCGACCGGGGCGCCGGTTGCCAGCGCCAGCGCCGGCAGGCTCAGCAATGCGCCTGCCGTGATGAAGCCACGTTTCATTTGTTAAGTTTCCGGATCCGCTCGGCGGGGGTGATGATGTCGGTCAGGCGCACGCCAAATTTGTCGTTCACCACCACCACTTCGCCCTGCGCGATCAGGCAGCCGTTGACCAGCACGTCCATCGGCTCGCCCGCCAGACCGTCGAGCTCGACCACCGATCCCTGCGCCAGCTGCAGCAGGTTCTTGATGGTGATCTTGGTGCGGCCCAGCTCCACCGTCAGCAGCACCGGAATGTCGAGAATGAAATCGATATCCTGGCCCAGCCCGCCCGATGCTGGAGTTCCGGACAGCTCCTTGAATATTTCCGGACGGGCCGCCGGGGCGGCGGCAGCCTGCGGGGCCTGCTCGGCCATGGCCGCTGCCCAGTCGTCTTCTGCGATGGCTTGGGTAGAGTCTTCAGACATGTTTTTCTCCTGTTTTCGGCTCGCCAGCGCTGGTTGACAGCAATTTCTCGACGCGCAAGGTGTATTGGCCGTTGAATTTTCCGTAGGCGCATTCCATCACCGGCACGCCGTCGACCTTGGCCTCGATGGTTTGCGGGATGTCGAGCGGAATGATGTCGCCCACTTTCATGTCGACGATGTCGCGCAGGCTGATTTCGGCTGTGCCCAGGTCGGCGACGAGCTCGACCTCAGCCAGCTGGACCTGTTGCCGCATCAGGCGGATCCAGCGCTTGTCCACTTCCAGGTTTTCGGCCTGCAGGCTGCTGGTCAGCAGATCCTTGATGGGTTCGATCATCGAATACGGCATGCAAAAATGCATTTCGCCGCTGATCTGGCCGAGCTCGATGGCAAAGGTGATCGCAACCACCACTTCGTTGGGCGTGGCGATGTTGGCGAACTGGGTGTTCATTTCCGAACGGACAAACTCGAACTCGATCGGGTAAACCGGTTCCCAGGATTTCGAGTAGGCCTCGAAAACGATATTGAGAACGCGCTGGATGATGCGGTGTTCGGTCTGCGTGAAGTCGCGGCCTTCGACGCGCGTATGGAAACGGCCGTCGCCGCCGAACAGGTTGTCGACCATAAGAAAAACCAGGTCGGGGTTGAAGATCATCAACGCCGAGCCGCGCAGCGGCTTGAACTGCACCAGATTCAGGTTGGTAGGCACCACCAGGTTGCGGATGAACTCGCTGTATTTCGAGACGCGCACCGGGCCGACCGAGATTTCCACCCCGCGCCGCAGGAAGTTGTAGAGGCCGATGCGAAGCAGGCGCGCAAAACGCTCGTTGATGATTTCGAGCGTCGGCATGCGGCCGCGCACGATGCGTTCCTGCGTGGCCAGGTTGTACGAACGTACCTCGCCATGATCTTCTTCGGCCGGGGCATCGTCGGCCTCGCCGGTTACGCCTTTCAGCAGCGCGTCGACTTCATCCTGCGAAAGAAAATTGTCGGCCATGGGTTTGATTGATTACTGGATCACGAATGAAGTGAACAGGACGTCGTCAACCTGCTGGGGCTTGCCTTTCGGGTCAAACGGCTGCATCACCTGCGCCTGGATTTCCTGCGCAAGCTTTAGTTTGTCCGCCGCAGTGACCAGTTCATCGGCATGCCTGCTGGAGAGCAGGACCAGCAAGCGGCTGCGGACGCGCGGCATGTGCAGCTTGATCGCATCCGCCTGGGCCTGATCGGGCACCTGCAGCGTGATGTCGATCTGCATAAACTGATCGCCATCCTGAAGATTGACGGTGAAGGTTTCAAGCACCAGGTAGACCGGCGCTTTTTGCGGTTTTTCTTTGGCTTCCTTGGGTGCGCCATCGGGCTGGCTGAAGAACCAGGCGGCCGCGCCGCCGCCGCCCAGCAGAACCACAAGGGCGCCGATGATGATGAACAGCTTCTTCTTCGACTTCCCGGCGGGGGCGGCTTCGGCAGCCTCGTCGGGTTCGGCGGGTGCGGCGGGTTTGGCCATCGATACGGTTCCTTGGTAGGGGCTATGCGGTGTGGATGCTTGTCATTATTGAAACAAACAAGCGTGTTCGATGCCGGGAAAAGAGGGGGAAAATGGACGCATATCGTTTAATGCGGTTGGCGGGTCGGCGCCGGGGGAGATCTTCATGTCCCCGTTCGGGGCGTCCCGCCCCGCATCTCGCTTCAACCCGCGGAAACCGTAGGGTGCGCCATGCGCACCAACAATAGGACGGTGCGCATGGCGCACCCTGCCGTAGGAGTGGCGCCCTCGCCACAAATGCCGGCACCGTGTGGCGGCTCGCATTCGGCCGCCCGGTGGCGTGCGTTCCGCACTTCGCGCTTTGCGAACGTGCCCGCAAAAGACAAGCTGTCAGGCGAAGGTGTCGATCAGCCCCCGTCCGGATTGCTGGATCGGTACATGAATGGCCTGCACACCGGCGGTGACGGCTTCATTTCCCCCAAACGGCTGCGCAGTCCGCTGTGCCGGATGGTCGGATGGGGCGTCCTGCCGCGGCGTGTCCGCGCTCACCGTCGCCTGCTCAAGCTGGATGCCGGCCTCGTTCAACATTTCCTTCAATCTTGGAAAGGCGGCTTCCAGCGCCTGGCGGACTTCGGGCTGGGCCGAGAAGAAGCTGGCCGTGGCCTGGTCGTTCGCAAGGTTCAGCACGATCTGCAGGGGCCCCATATTGGGCGGGTTGAGCGTGAGCGTGGCGGTTTGCTGGGCGCCCGCCGCCATCCACACAATTTTCTCGCCCAGGGCCTGGTTCCAGGCCGTCGTGCCTACCGCGGGGGCCAATTTGGGGGCGGCAACTTCATTCGGCGCGTGCAGGATTTCAAGCATTGCCTGCGAGGCGGGGCGCATGGATGGATTGCTCGCGAGGTCCGACAGGAATTCTCCCTTCATGGTATCGGGCTGCCGGGCCGCTGCCAGCTGGCCCGAGAATGCGCTGGCCAGGGCGGCCGTCGTGGTCGCCTGCAGGCCGGCTTTGCCGGATGCGGCGGGGTCGATTTTCTGCGTGTCGCGCGCAGGGTCGGCGGGCTGTCCGGCCGGCGCTGTTCGTGGCGCCCGGCCTTTGCCGGAATTCTGGAAGAGCAGGGCGTTTGCGTCCCTGGCGGCTGGCTGTTCCACGTCGACGTTGGCCGTTTTGGCTGGTGCCGGCTTCATCAGGTCCGGGGGGATCGCCAGCCCAAGCAGGCTTGCCGGATCGATCGTGGCGTCCTCGGCCAGGGGCAGGGCAAGCGGATCGCTTGCGGCTTCCAGGATTTCCGTTGCCATGGCCGCGGCGCCCGCACTCAATTCTGCCGGCTTGTCCGCCTGCAACGCCTTGTCCGCCTGCGACGCCTTGTCCGGACCGGCATCGGCGTCGGCGCCTTGTTTGGCCTCGCTGCCCTTGCGCCGGCTCTGCGCCATCTCGCTCGACAGGACCTGGCTGAATGGCACGTCCTGCGCCGCGGAATCCTGCTGCTTGCCGGCGGCGGGCTGCGGCTGGACGGCATTGGCCGGATTGATATTGATGGGCATCGCGTTCATGGTTTCTGTGTCCTGTCGGATTTCAGGAAGGATTTCGTTTGTACAGCGCGCTCCGGGCGGCGTGCTCGTCGTTCTGCTTCTGGTCGAGCCAGAGCTCGCGGCGTGCGCTTTCCTTGCCTGCCCGGTCGGCCAGCGTGACGAACGACATTTTCTTCTGCTCGCAGGCCTGCCAGGCGGCACGTGCCTGGGCAATCCGCTGTTTGGCGTCGCTGACGACCTTCTGCTGGCCGGCGATGGCGTGGTCGAGCTTTTGCATGAACGCCTGGAAATTGTTGAAGTGCGTCGTGCTGATTCCGCAGGCCAGATTGGATTGGCAGCGCGCGGCATAGTCGTCGCGGTATTGCATCAGCAGGTCGAGTTTCTGGTCCGCCTCCTCGCCGGCGCGCAGCGTGGCGCCCAGCAGTTTCGCGGCCTCGTCGGTTTCCTTGTTGGCGAGGTCGATCAGCGTATCGAGTGCGGAGGGATTGGCCATTCAGTGTGCCTGTCGGTCAGTGAGGGTTATTGGAACAAGGCTTCGAGGGCGCTCAGGCTTTGCTGGACGTTCGCGTGCGCGGAAATGTCCTGTTGCAGGAAGGCCTCGATCCCCGCCTGCAAGCGGATGGCTTCGTCCAGCAGCGGGTCGGTGCCTGCCGCATAGGCGCCGACGTTGATCAGGTCGCGGCTGCGCTCGTAGCGCGAAACCAGCTTTTTCAGGCGCCGTGCGAGTTGCTGATGTTCCGGCGTGGTGATGCTTTGCATGACGCGGCTGATCGACTGCTCGATGTTGATGGCGGGGTAGTGGCCGCTCTCGGCCAGCGCGCGATCCAGCACGATGTGACCGTCGAGAATGGCGCGCGCGGCGTCTGCAATCGGGTCCTGCTGGTCGTCGCCCTCGGTCAGCACGGTGTAGAAGGCGGTGATCGAGCCGCCGCCCGGCTTGCCGTTGCCGGCGCGCTCGACCAGCGCCGGCAGCTTGGCGAATACCGAAGGCGGATAGCCCTTGGTGGCCGGCGGCTCGCCGATCGCCAGGGCGATCTCGCGCTGCGCCATGGCGTAGCGGGTGAGCGAATCCATGATCAGCAGCACGTTCTTGCCCTGGTCGCGAAAATGCTCGGCGATCGAGGTGGCGTAGGCCGCGCCCTGCATCCGCACCAGCGGCGGCGTGTCGGCCGGCGCGGCCACCACGACGGCACGCGCCAGGCCTTCCTCGCCGAGAATCTGTTCGATGAATTCCTTGACCTCGCGGCCGCGTTCGCCGATCAGGCCGACCACGATCACGTCCGCGCCGGTGTAGCGCGCCATCATCCCCAGCAGCACGCTCTTGCCGACGCCGGAGCCGGCGAACAGGCCCATGCGCTGGCCGCGACCCACCGTCAGCATGCTGTTGATCGCGCGCACGCCGACGTCGAGGGTGTCGGTGATCGGTGCGCGCGACAGCGGGTTGGCGGCGCGGTTGTTGAGCGGCGCGGTGGCGGTGGTATGCACCGGACCGAGGCCGTCGAGCGGCCGCCCGCCGCTGTCGAGCACGCGGCCCAGCAGGGCGTCGCCGACCGGAAGGTGGCGGGTGCGGTCGCTCGGCCGGCGGCGCGGATGATTCACCAGGCCGAGGCGGGGCAGGGTGGGAATCACCTCCACCGGGAACACCCTGGAGCCGGGCACGATGCCTTCGACGTCGCTTTGCGGCATCAGGAAAATCCGGTTGCCGTCAAACCCCACCACTTCGGCATCCAGCTGCGAACCATTGGGCAGCGGCACGGTGCAGGCGCTGCCGACCGCCAGTTTCAGGCCGACCGCCTCCATCACCAGGCCGGCCACGCGGGTGACACGCCCCGATACCTGCATCGGCTCGGCGATCGCAAGCAGTTCGCTGCAATCCTGCAGATAGGCCTTCCAGCGGGCGCTGTGGGATTGGGTGTTCATCCGGGATCAGGGCGCCAGCCAGTCGGAATCATTGCCGAGCGCGGCAGCGAGACGTTTCCAGCGGGTAGGCAAGGAAGCATCGATCTGGTTGCTGGCGGTTTCAACGCGGCAGCTGCCGGGTTCGAGCTGCGCATCGGTCGTCAACTGCCAGCCCATTTTCGTCAGTTCATCGCCGATTCTGTCCTCGACCAGCACGGCATCGTCCGGATGCAGGAACAGCAGGGCCGGCTGGTGCAGCACCGGCAGATAGCGAACCGCTTCCTTGACGATGGGGATGACCAGTTCGGGGCGTATCGTCAGCGCCGATTTCAGCAACGCATGGGCAAAATCGAGCGACAGGTCGAGGATGTGTTGCGCGATGGTTTCATCGGCATTGCCGATTGCCGTCGTGAAAGCGCCCGCCAGGTTGCTCAGGCGGGCGGCTTCGAGCGCTGCTTTTTCCCGCCCTTCGCCATAACCCATGGCAAGGCCCTCGGCATGTCCTGCGTTGTAGCCCTCCTGCCGCGCCTGCTCCTGGATGCCGCTGATCTGTTCGATCGTCGGCAGGGTGATGCCCGCGTGGTGCGATTTTTTCACCGAGTGAGGGTCACCCTCGAAGCTGGCCATTTCCCAGGGCTTGCAGTCTGGCCGATCCAGGGTGGATATGACGCTAGACATACTGTTCTTCCCCCTTTGCGCCCAGCGAGATCTGGCCTTCGTCGGCCAGGCGGCGGACGATCATCAGGATTTCCTTCTGTTGCGCCTCTACCTCGGACAGACGAACCGGACCCTTGGAATCCAGGTCGTCCCGCATCATTTCAGCGGCACGCTGCGACATGTTCTTGAATATTTTTTCGCGCATCTCTTCCGATGCGCCCTTGAGCGCGATGATGAGCGAATCGGACTGCACTTCGCGCAGCAGCAGCTGGATGCCGCGGTCCTCGATGTCCATGATGTTCTCGAACACGAACATCTCGTCCATGATCTTCTGCGCCATCTCGGGATCGTAGCTTTTCAGGTGCTCCATGGCGGTGCTTTCGTTTTCACCGCTCATGAAGTTGAGGATTTCCGCCGCGGCACGGGTGCCGCCCATCGGCTGTTTCTTCAGCACGTCATTGCCGGACAGCAGCTTGGTCAGTACGTCATTGAGTTCGCGCAGCGCGGTTGGCTGCACGCCGGAGAGCGTGGCAATGCGCAGCAGCACGTCATTGCGCAGACGTTCCGTAAAACAGTTCAGCACTTCGCAGGCCTGGTCGCGCTCCAGGTGCACCAGAATCGTTGCGATGGTCTGCGGATGTTCGTTGTGGATGAGGTCGGACACCGATTCGGCGTCCATCCATTTCAGGCTTTCGATACCGCTGGCATCGCCGCCGCCGCCGAGAATCCGGTTCAGCAGCGATGAAGACTTGTCTTCGCCCAGCGCATTTTTCAGGACGGTGCGGATATAGTCGTTTGAATCCAGGCCCAGTGTTGAACTCAGATCGGCCACATTGTTGAAGTCCTCCAGCACGTTTTCCACATCTTCCTGCGGAATGGACTTCATGCTGGTCATGGCTTCGCCCAGCTTCTGCACTTCGCGCGGGCCGAGAAACTTCATCACTTCCGATGCGCCGGTCTCGCCCAGCGCAAGCATCAGGATCGCGCCTTTGGTGACGCCAGTCTGTTCACTCATTGCTGCCCACCCAGGTTTTGACGATGTTGGCGACGACGCGCGGATCTTCGCTGGCCATCTTTTGCGCGCGCGACAGGTTTTCCTGATAGTTGCGCTGGCCTGGGAGCGCCATCATTCCGGCGTCGGCCTGCAGCTGGGCATGGCTTGCCGGGGGCTGCGCCATCGCTTCGGAGAGCTTCTTCAGCATCGGCTTGAGTACGCGCAGATACAGGATGAGCAGGGCCAGCGCCATCAGCAGGTACTTGCCCGCGGTCAAGGCCATCTGGATAACGCCGGGCTGTTTCCAAAGGGGCAGTTCGGGGATCACCTCCGGTTCCGCGCGGGCGAAGGGCGTGTTCACCACGTTGATCGAGTCGCCGCGTTCCGCATTGAAGCCCATGGCCTCCTTGATCAGGTTGGTGATCTGGACGGTCTCGGCCTCGGTCAGCGGCGTCATGACCGTCTTGCCGTCCTTGTCGATGGTTTGCTTGTAATTGACGACCACCGCGACCGACAGCCGCTTGAGGCCGCCAACGCCCTGCTGCACATACTGGATGGTCTTGTCGACTTCGTAGTTGACGGTGGCATCCTTGCGCGTATTGGTGGCCGGCGCGCCGTTGGCCGGGGCGGCGGCGTTCTGTCCCGGCGCATTGATCGGCGCGGTGGCCGGCGCCGGCGGCTGGTTGGTGAGCGCGCCCGGCACACCGCCCGGATTGCCGCTGCCGTTCAGCGATTCGCTGGTCTGCTGGCTGCGGATCGCCATCGCGTCGGGCGTCTGGTTCGGCTTGTATGATTCCACCGCCTGCTGGCTGCGCGAAAAATCGACATCGGCCGTCGCCTCGGCGCGCACGTTGTCGGGGCCGACGATCGGGGTGATGATCGATTCGATCCGCCTGACCACGTTCTGCTGCAGTTCCTGCACATACTTGATCTGGCTGGGGTCCATGCCGTTGGCGCTGGCCATCTTGCCGGTTTCGGAGAGCAGGTTGCCATGCTGGTCGACCACGGTGACGTTCTTGATCGGCAACTCGGGCACGCTGCTGGCCACCAGGTGAACGATGGCGCTGATCTGCTGCAGATCCAGCACGCGGCCGGGATGCAGGTTGAGCAGCACCGACGCCGTGGGCGCCTTCTGCTCGGAAACGAAGACCGAATCCTTGGGCATGGCCAGGTGAACGCGCGCGGCCTGCACCGCCGAGACCGATTCGATCGAGCGTGCCAGCTCGCCTTCCATGGCGCGCTGGAAATTGACCCGCTCGACGAACTGCGAAGACCCGAGTTTCTGGTTTTCCATCAGCTCGAAGCCGACATTGCCGCCCTTGGGCAGGCCTTGCGAGGCCAGCTTCAGGCGCGCATCGTGCACCCGGTCGGCGGGTACCAGCACGGCGCCGCCGCCTTCCGCGTATTTGTAGGGGATGTTCATTTTTTCCAGCTCGGCGACGATCGCGCCGCCGTCGCGATCGCTGAAATTCGAGAACAGCACGCGATAGTCGGGCTGTTGTCCCCACATCCAGACCGCGCCCATGACCGCCACGGCGATCGCCACGCCCAGTGCCAGCATGATTTTTTGCCCGCCGGCCGTCCGGGTGAAGTCCATGACGTTGCCCGGAACCATGATTTCGTTTCCTGCTGCCATATTATTCTGCCCCCCTCGTGCCGGCGTCATGGATCGCCTTGTTTCCGATTGCCGTGTTCACGTCGTGTTTCCCCATGAGGTACGCCCTATGTGATCGAATTATCGGCACTGCCAGGGTTTTCAATCGGGGGAATAGAAGCCGGTTTTCCGCGCTTATCGAACTTATGGCTTGCGGCCGGGCTGATAAGGTGGGCACGTGAAAAACCGCCTGGCTGGAACGGCGGCCGGATGAGCAGAGGAGGGCACCATGAGCATAGGAGCGATCGACAGCGGCAGGATAGAAGCGATGATGGCGCAGCTAAAAGCCGCGGCGGAACGCACGTCCCCCGCGAACGCCAACCCCATAAGCGATAGCGCCCTTCAGACCAGACAGGCCGCGGGGGCGGTCGACTTTCAGTCGGTTCTCAAAACCTCGCTCGACCAGGTCAATCAGGTCCAGTTGCAGTCGCAGCAGCTTGCCCAGCGGTTCGAGATGGGCGACAGCACGGTCAGCCTCTCCGACGCCATGATCTCACTGCAGAAATCCAGCATCGCCCTGCAACAGACCGTGCAGGTGCGCAACAAGCTGGTGGAGGCATATCAGAACATCATGAACATGGGCGTGTAGGTGCGCTGGGTGAGGGGTGCGGCGTGAGGCGTGAGGCGTGAGGCGAAAAGCCTCGGCCCGTGCCTGTCCCCCCTAACCCCTAACCCCTCACTCCCTCCCCAGCGCCTCGCGCAACGCATTCGCCAGATCCTCGGCGACAAACTTCGCCACATAGGCATCCGCCCCCACATTCTTGACGTGCGTTTCGTTGGCGGAGCCGGTCAGAGAGGAATGGATCACCACGGGAATGGCGCTGAAGCGCGGATCCTGCTTGATGTTGCGGGTCAGGGTGAAGCCGTCCATTTCGGGCATTTCCAGGTCGGTCAGCACCAGGGCAATCCTGTCGTACACGGTTTTGCCCTCGGTCACCGCATTGTCGGAGATGGCCTGCAACTGGTCCCAGGCTTCCTTGCCGGTCTTGCACATGATGAAGGGCAGGCCCATGGCTTCCAGCCCCTGTTCGATCATGGTGCGTGCGATCAGCGAGTCGTCCGCTGCCAGGATGACGGTACCGGGCCTGATTTCGACCTGGGGTCCAATGGTGGCGGTATTGATATCCGGTTCGGTCGGCGGCATGACCTGGCGCAGGATCGTTTCCACATCCAGCACCTGCGCCAGACGGTCGCTGTTTTCGCCCTCCAGGCGGGCGAGGCTGGTCACCATCCCGCCCGCGGCATTGCCCTCGGCCGACAGCACCTGACGCCAGTCGAGACGCACGATGTCCTCCACCGACTCGACGGCAAAGGCCTGGGTACTGCGGGCATATTCGGTGATCAGCAGGATATTCAGCCCGGTTTTTGGGGTGCATCCTGTGACCGCCGGCAAGTCGATGACGGGGATGATCTGGCCGCGCAGGTCGACCACGCCCATCATGTGGGGATGCGATCCGGCCATGGCGGTAATGGTTGGCATCGGGATGATTTCCCGTATCTTGAACACGTTGATCCCGAACAGTTCGTTGCGATCGAGATTGGCATCCTCGCCCAGACGAAACAGCAACAACTCCAGCTTGTTGGAGCTGGTCAGATTGGTTCTTTCGTCAATTTCCTGCTGGATCGTTTGCATTGCGGGGATTCCTCGAGTCATCTTGAAAACTTCAGTTCATTCACCACAGCGGCACGGAGACACAGAGAAAAGCAAAAGGCGCGGAAAGATTTACTGCCCCCACCGATGGATGACGGGAAAATGTCTTTTTGCTTGTTTTCAACCCTGATTGTTCTTTAAACAATTTATGGCGCGTAGGGTGCACTCTGTGCACCGATTGACGCCCGAAGGTGCACGGAGTGCACCCTACCCAAAGCATCTCGCCCTAATGAACAATCCGGGTTTAACTCTGTGCCTCCATGTCTCTGTGGTGAATTGTTTTTTCCTGGTGCAGGCGCGTTCTAAAGGCTGTCGCGCCGGGCACGTTCGATATCCATGACAAAGCGCTGCAACTTCGCCGCCATGTCTTTGGGCAAGTCGACGAACTGGCAGCCCAGACGGGTCTGGAAGACGCCGTTGGGCAGCCGGATCTGGGCCGAATTGCGGACTTCCAGCGACGTGACGATGGTGTCCGACTCGGGCAGCAGCAGGCGGCAATCCGGCAGGATCCGGCCGGATTCGGGGCCGAGACGGCCGCCGGTTTCGGCTAGCGCCACGCCGCCGCAGCCGATATCGACGAGGTGCGTGACGATCGGGTCGGGGTCGCCGTCCGCCGCCAACGGCACGATGCACTTGACCGGGTTGGCGATCGGCATCGGCACCCTGAAATGCTCGCGGCGCTGCAGCCGGACCAGCGACTTGGGCAGGGCAATGCGCAGCGCGGGCAGGCCCTCGTACGTGCACCACGTCACCGGGCCGGTGGCGAACGAGATCGAGACGCCGTCGAGCTGGGCGACGAACTCCGCGCCCTTGCCGGACATCAGTTCCTGGTTGAGCGCGTCGCCCCGGGCGCTGTCGAGGATCAGCGTGTTCCTGGTTTCGTTCACCGCCAGCACCGATGTGACGATGATCTGCCGGCTGTCCAGCAGGTCGAGGTTGACCAGGAGCTTGCGTTTCTGGATCGCGCGCAGCTGGAACAGGATATCCGCGCGCGAATGCAGGGTGTAGCGCGCCAGCAGGTCGTCGTGGTCGGCAGCGCTAAAGTTGTGTTGCGGTGAGGAGGGCATAGGGTCAGGCGTTAAGGGTCGGGGCGGCCTTTTCGGCTTCTTCCAGATGATAGAGCCAGGCCAGCAGTTCGGCCACCACGATATATAACTGAGGCGGGATGTGGCTGTCGAGGTCGATCTGCATCAGCAGCGCCAGCAACTCGCGCGATTCGTGAACGTACACCCCGGATGCGCGCGCCCGCTCGATGATGTTGTCGGCCACAATGCCGCGCCCCTTGGCGACCACGCGCGGCGCGCCATCGCCTTCGCGGTAGGCGATCGCCGCGGCGGCGCGCTGCCTGTCAGGCGTCGGCGGCATCATCTTGTCGTACTGCCAGCGTCTGCAGCGTGCAGCCCGCCGCCGCCAGTTGTTCCATGAGTCGGCTCTGGTTCTGCCGCAGCAGGGGTTCGACTTCGGCCTGCTCCGGCACCAGGCGGATGCTGAATGCCTGGTTCGCATCGAGCTTGATGTGCGCGGTCACCGTGCCGAGTTGCGGCAAGCTCAGCTTGAGTGTCGATTCCCAGCCGGCATCGGCCTCGTCGCCGGGCATCGCGGCCGATTGATTTTGCGCATGTTCGGTTTCGTGGCGCAGATGCCATTCCAGCACCTGGCCCGGCCACACCTCGCCACGCCATACGAGCTGCGGCGACTCCAGCACCTGCAGTTGCTGCGTCAGCAGGGCATGCATCGGATTGAGCGGCTTCGGCGCGGCTTCCGCGGCGTTGAGCAGGGCCAGCGGGTTGGCCGCCGCGCGCGCGGCCTCGGCCGCCGCCAGCTTGTTTTGCGGCTCCTGCATCAGGCCGTCCAGGCTGTCCTGGCCGCCCACCCAGTTGGCCAGATGCGACTCGTAAAAAAGCCCGCTGCGCACCAGCGCGGTGCGCAGCGCCAGCGCGATCAGGGCCGGGTTCGTCGTCACCTGGTCGAGCAGGGGGCCGGGCGGGGTCAGCGTGGGCAGGGCGCTGCGGCCCGGCAGCTGCTGCATCAAGTCGCTCAGCATACGCGCGGTCTGGCTCAGCTGCGGGGCGTCACGGGCTGCGGATTCGGGAGGGGCGAGCAGAAACACCGCCTGCGGCATGTGGCCGGCAAAGCGCAGGCGCAGGGTGTCGCCGGGCGCCGCCGCGTGGGGCAGCCGCATCGCAACGGTTTGCCCCTCGACTTCGACCATCGTAATGCCCTTCGCCGTGCTCTTGACCAGCCCGGTCAGCGCCTGGCCGATCGTCAGTTGCTCGAATGCGGCACGCGGCCCGGCCTGGTCACGCTGGGTGGCGTTCAGTACCGGCTGGACGCCTACCAGCCCGGACAGCGGCCGTCCGGGGCTGTCCGGCGTGGGCGGGACATCCAGAACGCGGGCCAGGTACTGAACCGGGAACATGAAAGCGCGTTTTACGCCCGCTGCGCGCCGTAAGCGTCGACGCCGCGCTGGCCGGAGCGCGTCATGTGCAGCCGCTGTTGTAATTCGTGCAGGCGCGGCTCGGTCAGCGCGCGGATCTGGGCGTCATTTTTCAGAATGGCGCGGATGATCGACACCTTGGCGCGCTGCTCGTTCTCGTTCAGCGGCAGCGGCGCGGCCTGCATCAGGTTGCCGACGTGGCCCCTGCAGCGCTGCTCCAGCGCGGTCAGGTCATCCCACTCGCCCTGGCGGGCGGCGTTCAGCATGGTGCCCATCAATTCGGAGAGCGATTCGTAGGTGGTGAGCATTTCGTGGCTGGTCATGGTGGTTTCCGGTTCAGGCGGCAATGGAATGGTGGCTGGGCTGGGGGGCCGTGCGGGCAGGGGAGCCGATCTGCTGCCAAGCGCCGTGCAGTTCGCGCAGCAGGCTGAGTACTTCTTCCAGTGGCGCGGTCTGGTTGTTGATGTGCGCGAGCATCAGGCGCTGGTTCATGTAGACGTACAGAGAATCCAGGCGCTGCGCGATGTCACCGCCCTGTTTGGGGTCGAGCGCGGCCTGCAGGCCTTCCAGGATGATGCTGCTGGCCTTGCTGATGGCAGCGGATTTCTTCGCAATGTCGCCTTCGTTCATGTACTTGATCGCCATCCGAATCGCAAGCTCGGCGCCTTCGTACAGCATCAGGATGAGCTGGTGCGGGCTGGCCGCGACCACGCCGGTTTCCAGGCCGACATTGGCATAGGCGTGTGCTGCGTTTCTGGGATTCGTGTACACGTCGTGCTCCTGAATTATTTGCTCTGGCTGCTATTGAGCTGATTGGTCAGATAGGTGCTGGTGCTGTTCATGCTGCTCAGCAGGAGGTTGAGATTGGTGTATTCAATCCGATACTTCTTTTCGATGGCCACCATCCGGTTTTCCAGCTTTTCGATATCCTCGTTATAGTTCTTGACGGACTTGGCGAGACCTTGCGAGCGCGTATCGATCAGGCCGCCGGACGTGAGTGTGGACTTGGCCCATGCCTCCAGGCGGGTGGCGATACCCGTCGGTGACGAGACCAGATTTTTCACATCGCTGAAATTTGCAGCCAGGGCGCTATTGAATTTACTGCTATCCAACTGCAGTGAGCCATTTTGCTGGAACGAGATGCCAATCTGACCCAGCGTGGTCAGGGTGCCGCCACTCGGGGGCGTGTTGAAAATGCCGCGCATCTGGTCCTGTATGAGGCGCAGGGTGCTGTCGCCTGCCAAAACGCCTCCCCCCGTGTCACCAGTGCCATAGGCGGAGCGGGATTTGATCTGGCTGGTCAGCGCGTTATAGGCCTCGACAAAACCGGAAGCAGCGGTGTTGATTGCTGCCGTGTCGCGCGCAATCGTCAGGCTGGCTGGCGTGGCGGTGATGTTCTTGAGCGTCAATGTGACGCCCTGGACGGCTTCGCTGACGGAGTTGGATGCGCTGGTAATCGCAATGCCGTTCACCGTGAGCTGGGCATTCTGGGCGGCCAGGGTCTGGGTCAGGTTTTGCGTGCCGGCCGGATCGTAGCCCAGCAGGCTGTCGATGGCGCCGTCCCCGCCGCTGGTGGTGATTTTGAAACTGTTGCTGCTGCCGGAACTGCTTGAGGTCAGCGCCAGGCGGTAGGGTGTGCCGCTGCCGTCGTTGACGAGGGTCGCAGTGACGCCCAGGGCGGCGGCATTGATCGCGTCGCGTATGCCTTCCAGCGTGTTGTTGGAGCTGTCGATGGTGATGCTGACGGCGCCGCTGCCGTTGGACAAGAAGCTGGCGCCACTATAGATCCCGTTGGTCAGCGTGCCGCCGCTGATGGTGCCCAGGTCGAACGTCACCGTGGTGGCCGTACCGTCGCCGATGGGGGCGGTGCTGCTGGTTTGTCCTGCGGCCACCAGGTTCTGCGACTGCGCCAACTGGCTCACGTTCACGGAGTATGTGCCGGGCATCGTCGTACTGGCGGCGGTGGCGGAAAGCGCGCTGGGATCGGACGGCGTGGCGGCGAGTTTCTGCAGATTGGTGTTCAGACTTTGCGTTGCGGTTTGAAAGCTCGATACCAGGCTGCTGAGCGTGCCGTAGGAAGAAATCTTGGACTCATAGCTGGCAATCTTGGCTGTGAGTTTGTCGATAGGCTGGCGCTCGACCGCCATCAACTGCCTGACGAGGGTGGGGACATCGAGTGCGGTCGTGCTTGAAGCGGTGATTGCCATGATAAGCCTCCTGACTTAAGCCTTTTCCGTCAGCAATAAACCCTGCTGGAATTCTTCGATTCCGCGTGAAATGGCCAGGGTGGCTTCGGAGGGATATTGGCGAATCAATTCACCCGTGCTGTTATCCACCATCCTGACCACGGTGCGGTTGGTGCCAGTGTCCACGCTGAATTCAAGGTTAAGGTTCGTCTGCTGTAGTGCTTTATTGATCGTCGCTACTGCGCTCTTGAGTTCTCCAACGGAAGGCTGAGGAAGCGCAGGCGAGGCAGATGGAACAGTGACGGGCTTGGGCACGGCAATAGCAGGTGCAGCGCCAATGGCGCGTGTATCAGGCTGGGCAGCCTGATTCAGATATGGGGTAGTCTGGATAATCATGATGACATCCTTCACGCTAAACCCCCAACCGGTCAGCTGGTTGGGGGGGTACTCTATTAATTAACGGCTTAACGCAGCAGCGTCAGCACGGTGTTAGGCGTCTGGTTGGCCTGCGCCAGAACTGCGGTGCCGGCTTGTTGCAGAATGTTGGCGCGCGCTTGTGCAGTGGACTCGGCCGCATAGTCGGTATCCATGATGCGGCTGTAAGCTGCGGACAAGTTCACCGACTCGATCTGCAGGGAG
>JAUYCF010000034.1 GCA_030692355.1 Thiobacillus sp. | reverse complement strand
TCTGCTTTTCGGTCTGGCCGCCACTCATCGGGATGACCGTACAGCCGAGGTGTTCGGCGCCGTAGTGGGCGCCCAGGCCACCCGTAAAGAGACCGTAACCGTAACCCACATGGACGATGTCGCCGGGGCGGCCGCCCGCGGCGAAAATCGAGCGGGCCATCAGGCTCGACCAGGTGGCGATGTCGTTCCGGGTGTAGCCGACCACGGTCGGCTTGCCGGTCGTGCCGGAGGAGGCGTGCACCCGCACCACTTGCGCGCGCGGCACGGCGAACATGCCGAACGGATAGTTTTCGCGCAAATCGGATTTGGTCGTGAACGGGAACCTGGCCAGATCCGCTAATTCATGGAAATCGTCCGGATGAATACCGGCCGCATCAAACTTGCTGCGATAGTGGGGGACGTTGGCGTAGACGTGCTGCAGGGTCTTTTTCAACCGCTCCGTCTGTAGCGCGGTAATTTCGTCGCGACTGGCTGTTTCGATGCTTGCAAAAGCTTGCGCTTGCGGTCTATTGGCCGCCATGCTCTTCTCCCGGCTGCTGATTTATTTTTGGCAAAGCATGAAAATTACCACATTGAACAAGTGGTTGCGAAAATCATCGCCCGCGATGTCGCCTCAAGGCAGCTTGGAACAGGCAGTTCAGGGCATAATGGCGCTCCTGATCCACTGGCCCGCATGTGCAATAAGAGGTCACGGATCAACCAGAATCCCGGGAGGAGGGGCTTCATGAACGGCGAGTGGCTGCCGCAATTTCTGCAATTTCTGTTTTCCGGCATTACGGTCGGCGCTGCCTATGCCTTGGCGGCGTTGGGGTTTACGCTGATTTACAACGCCAGCAACGTGATCAATTTCGCCCAGGGCGAATTCATCATGCTCGGTGGCATGTTGACGGTGTTCTTTCTGCAGGCCGGTTTGCCGATGCCGCTGGCCGTGCTGCTGGCGATCTTCATCCCGGCCCTGGTCGGCATCCTGATCGAAAAGCTGGCGATCGAACCGGCCAAAAACGCCGAGGTGACGACGCTGATCATCATCACCATCGGCGCCGCGCTGGTGATCCGCGGCGTGGTGCAGATCTTTCTCGGCAAGGGCACGCACAGTTTCCCCGCGTTTTCGGGGTCCGAGCCGATCGCCATTGCCGGTGCCACGCTGTTGCCGCAAAGCTTGTGGGTGCTGGGCGTGGCGGCGCTGGTGGTGGCCGCGCTGGGCTGGTTTTTCAGTCGCACGCTGATGGGCAAGGCGATTCTCGCCACTTCCTATAATCGCCTGGCTGCCCAACTGGTCGGCATCAACACGAGCCGCGTGCTGTTCATCAGTTACGCCCTGTCGGGTGCGCTCGGTGCGATTGGCGGCATCCTGCTGACACCGCTGACCCTGACTTCCTACGATGTCGGCATCATGCTGGGACTCAAGGGCTTTGTTGCCGCCGTGGTCGGCGGGCTGGGCAGCGGGCTGGGTGCGGTGGTCGGCGGCCTGCTGGTGGGCATCATCGAGGCCATGGGTGCCGGCTACATTTCTTCGGCCTACAAGGACGCGATCCCCTTTGTGATGATCCTGATCATCCTGTTCTTCATGCCGCGCGGACTGTTTGGCGGCAAGGTCACGGATCGGGTTTGACCATGCCGAGATCACGCTTTACCGGTTTGATCGTCATTGCCGTCGTGCTGGCGGTACTGCCATTTCTGCTGCCGAACAACTTCTACCTCGATCTGGCGATCCGCATGCTGATCAATGCCTGCATCGTGCTCGGGCTCAATCTGCTGATCGGTTTTGCCGGCCAGATCAGCCTCGGCCACGCCGGCTTCGTCGGCATTGGTGCCTACGCCACGGCGGTTTTGACGACACACTACGGTTGGTCGCCGCTGGCGGCCATGCTGGCCGGCGCGTTGGGGGCAGGGGTGCTGGCGGCGCTGGTGGCGCGCCCGATCTTCAAGCTGAAGGGACACTATCTGGCGATGGCGACCCTGGGGCTTGGCAACATCATCTCGATCATTGTCAGGAACGAGGCCGCCCTGACCGGCGGGCCGGACGGCATGCCGGTGCCGGCGCTGGCATTGTTCAGTTTCGAGTTATCTGGGGAAAAGCAGTGGTACTGGGTGGTTTCAGGCATCCTGCTGCTCAGCCTGTGGGCTTCGCTGAACCTGATCAACTCGCCGTTCGGGCGGGCGCTGCGCGCCCTGCATGGCTCGGAGGTGGCTTCGCAGGTGGTGGGTGTCGACGTGGCCAAATACAAGCTGGCGATCTTCGTGCTGTCGGCGGTATTCGCCAGCCTGATGGGTTCGGTGACGGCGCACTATGTCGGTTTCGTGACGCCCAACGTGGCGGATTTCTTCCATTCAATCGAACTGGTGACCATGGTCGTCATCGGCGGCATGGCCTCGATTTATGGTTCGGTGATCGGCGCCGTCCTGCTGACGGCCTTGCCGCAGGCGCTGGCCGGTTTCGAGGGCTGGGAGACGGTCGCCTTCGGCGCCATCCTGATGTTCTGCATGATCTTCATGCCCAAGGGGCTGGTACCGACCCTGGCGGCAAAATTCGGGAGACGATGAATGGCGCTCCTCGAAGTCAGCAACCTCACCAAAATCTTCGGCGGCGTGCGTGCCGTGCAGAATGTCAGTTTTGCCGTTGATGCCGGGATCGTCTATTCGGTCATCGGTCCGAATGGCGCCGGCAAGACAACGCTGTTCAATCTCATCACCGGCATCTATGTTCCGAGCGAGGGGCAGATTCGCCTGGACGGACGCGACATTGCCGGTGTTGCGCCCCATGAACTGGCGCGTTTCGGCATGGCGCGCACCTTCCAGAATCTTCAGGTATGCATGAACATGACGGCGCTCGAGAATGTCATGGTTGGCGCGCACCTCAGGCTTGATCGCAACCTCTTCAAGGGCGCGCTGCGCTTCCCCAGCATTGCCCGGCGCGATGCCGTGCTGCGCGAAGAGGCGGCCGAATTGATGCGGCTGGTCGGACTGGAGGCTTTCACTGATGCCCACGCCGATGCCATGCCGTATGGCGCCCTGAAACGGCTGGAAATTGCCCGGGCGCTGGCCGCCCAGCCACGCGTCCTGTTTCTCGACGAACCTGCCGCCGGATTGAACCCGAAGGAAACCGGCGAGGTCGATATCCTGGTACGCAAGGTCGCCGACTCCGGGGTGACGGTGGTGCTGGTGGAACACGACATGAAAATGGTGATGAATATTTCCGACCAGATTCTGGTGCTCGACTATGGCCGCAAACTTGCCGAAGGCACGGCGGCCGAAGTGCGGCGCAATCCGGATGTCATCGCGGCCTATCTCGGCACCCATCAATGATCCCACCCCGCAAACCTGCGCTTTGCTCGGTTCTCCCCTCAAGGAGCAGAAACTCTTGGGGCGGCCCGGCGAGTTTCTTGTAAGGCAACAACCATGCGCAGCCTGACATTGCGAACGATTACCGATGAACACCGCAACCAGTGGCAACTGGGCCATGCGATCGCCGACCTGGCCGATGATATCGAGCATGGCGCACAGCCCGACAAGCGTTTCTTCGAGGCGGTGTTCACCTATATCGACGAGTACTCCAACCACATGCACAATCCGCGCGAGGAGTTGCTCCTGTTCGGTTTGTTGCGCGAACGCGACCCGACGCTGATTCCTCTCCTTGACGAGCTGTCTCTCGAGCACGTCGATGGCGCACCGCTGATTGCCCGGCTGCGCGCTGCCCTGGACGAGTCGCATAGCGAAGCCGGCCGGCCGCTGTTTGTCGAGGCGCTGCGCGAACTGGTGGCGGAGATTCGCAGTCACATCGGCAAGGAGGAGGGCAAGCTGCTGCCGCGCGCCCACAAGGTGCTGACCGCCGAAGATATTCAGAAACTCGATGCGGTGCTGTCCGACGCGGATCATCCGCAGTTCGGCACCAAGCGCCAGGCGGAGTTTCGCGAGCTCTACCATCGCGTGGTCAATCTGGCTCCTGAATCGGTCGGACTGGGCGGATCGGCCGCCGGACAACTGATGCACGACGCCGCGGCTCCGGTGCGCCAATCAGTGCTTGCCGTGCGCGCCGTCGATAGTTGCTATGGACGCATCCGGGCCATCAAGGAAATCAGCCTGGAGATTCGCAGCGGCGAACTGGTGGCCCTGGTCGGCGCCAACGGCGCGGGCAAGACGACCCTGCTCAGGGCCATCTCCGGCGTGCAGCCCATCGTCGGCGGAACCATCATCTTCGACGGCGAAGACATCACGCAGCTCAGTCCCGACCGGCGCGTCAGCCTGGGCATCTGCCAGGTGCCCGAGGGACGCCAGGTGTTCGGGCCCCTGTCGGTCGAGGATAACCTCCGCCTGGGCGCCATTACGCAATCCAAAGGCCGACTCACGGTCGGGCTGGAGCGGGTTTATGAGACTTTCCCGGTGCTCAAGGAAAAACGTCATCTGCCCGCCGGCACGCTCTCCGGTGGCCAGCAGCAGATGCTGTCGATCGGCCGGGCACTCATGGGACGGCCGCGCTTGCTGTTGCTCGACGAGCCGTCGATGGGTCTGGCGCCGCTGCTGGTCGAGGAAGTCTTCAACGTCGTGCGCACCCTTAAAGCGCAGGGCATGACCATTTTCCTGGTCGAACAGAATGCCTATGCCGCCCTGGAAATCGCCGACCGCGGTTATGTCATGGAAACCGGCTCGATCACCCTGACCGGCACGGGGCAGGAACTGCTCGACAACGAGCAGGTGAAGGCCGCCTATCTCGGCATCTGAGCGCAACGGTTATTCAACCTGGGAAAGCCGTTCACCACGGAGGTCACGGAGAACACGGAGTCAAATCAATTTGTTGATCGAATTTCGAGCAGCAACTGTCTGGTGAAGTGAATTTCCTGCCTGACATCTTGCTTTTCTTCGTGCTCTCCGTGATCTCCGTGGTCCAAAAAAGGTTTTGTTAGGTTCAAAAGTCGGCGCTGGCGGGACGGCGTCAGCCGGCACGCCGCCAACACAGGAAAGGCTTTACAGCACTTCCGCGGCGTGATCGGCCAGCCGCGAGCGTTCGCCGCGCAGCAGGGTGATGTGACCGGAATGCGGCCAGCCCTTGAAGCGGTCGACGACATAGGTCAGGCCGGATGAGCCCTCGGTCAGGTAAGGCGTGTCGATCTGTGCGATGTTGCCCAGGCAGACCACCTTGGTGCCGGGGCCGGCGCGGGTCATCAGGGTTTTCATCTGCTTCGGCGTGAGGTTTTGCGCTTCGTCGATGATGACGAATTTGTTCAGGAAGGTGCGGCCGCGCATGAAGTTGAGCGACTTGATCTTGATGCGACTCCTGATCAGGTCCATGGTTGCGGCGCGGCCCCATTCTCCCGAATAGCTGCCGGAGTAGCCGCTGCCGGCCTTTTCGCTTTCCTCGGCCGGTTTGTTGAGTACATCGAGGTTGTCCTCCAATGCGCCCATCCATGGCGTCATCTTTTCTTCCTCGGTGCCGGGCAGGAAGCCGATGTCCTCGCCGACCGGGACGGTGACGCGGGTAATGATGATTTCGGCGAAACGCTTCTGCTCCAGTGCCTGGGTCAGCGCGGCGGCGAGGGTCAGCAGCGTCTTTCCGGTACCAGCCTGGCCGAGCAGGGTGACGAAATCGATCTCGGGATCCATCAGCACGTTAAGCGCAAAGTTCTGCTCGCGGTTGCGCGCGACGATGCCCCAGACGTTGTTCCGGGTGTGGCTGAAGTCGCGCACCGTGACCATTTCCGCCTGCTTGCCTTCGACTTTGAGCACCTTGGCATAGAGCGGGTTGGGGCCTTCCTGGAAGACGAACTCGTTCGGCAGGAAACTGGAAACCAGCGGCCCCGCGATGCGGTAATGGGTGTGGCCGTTGGCCTGCCACGACTCCATGCCCTTGCCGTGGGTGTCCCAGAAGTCGGCGGGCAGTTCGCGCAGGCCTGCATACAGCAGGTCGGTGTCTTCCAGCACCTTGTCGTTGAAGTAGTCCTCGGCCGGCAGCCCCAGCGTGCGCGCCTTGATCCGCATGTTGATGTCTTTCGACACCAGGATGACCTGACGCTTGGGGTGGTGGCGCGCCAGGAACAGCACCACGCCGAGAATCTGGTTGTCTACCTTGGAAGTCGGCAGGGAAAGCGGGATGTCGCCGGTGATCGCCTGGGTCTGCAGGAACAGCTTGCCCGTGGCGGAATTGTGGCTGTGCGGCGCCAGCGGCACGCCTTCCTCGATGGTGTCGAGCTTGCTGACCATCTCGTCGAGAAAGCGGCTGGCCTGGCGGGCGTTGCGCGAGACTTCGGTCATGCCCTTCTTGTGCTGGTCGAGTTCCTCCAGGGTGGCGATCGGCACGTAGATGTCGTGCTCCTCGAAGCGGAACAGGCTGGTGGGGTCGTGCATCAGCACGTTGGTATCGAGTACGAACAGCTTGGTCTGGGCGGCGGCTTTTCTCGGCATGGCGCGGGATCACGGAAGTTGGAATGCATTCATCCTACATCAAGCCGAAGCGGGCTTGTCGAGTCGGAAAAGTAAACCCGAAACCTGCCCGCCAGCGCGGATTGGGCAGCGGTTTTCTCAGTAGAATGCTGCGTTACCCCTGAAATTCGGGCCATCGCATGACTCGTCGGCTGCTGTTGCTGTCTATGGTGTGGGTATGGGCGCAGCCGCTTTACGCTCAGGTCGCCGCGCACATCCTGCTGCAGGATTCGCCGCTGGCCGGGTTCCAGTACCACGCGGGCAAGGCGCTGTGGCCGCAGATGCAGGTGGGCGATGCGCTCACCCTGGTTCGCGAGCCGGACAACCCCCATGATGCCAGGGCCGTGCGGGTGGAATGGCAGGGCCACAAGATCGGCTATGTGCCGCGCCGCGAGAATGCCGATGTGGCGCGTTTCATGGATGGCGGTCGGACATTGGCGGCACGCATCGTGCGACTGGCCGAGGTGCGTGACCCGTGGTCGCGGGTGCGCTTCGAGATCCTGATTCCCTTGCAGCCCTGAAGGAGGACGTTATGACGCGACTGATCCTGTTCATCATGATGCTGTTTGCCTGGCTGGCGCCGGCAGCCGCGGATTCCCTGCCGCTAGCCAGCCTCAAATTGCCGCCCGGATTCGAGATCGAGCTGTTCGCCCGCGTGCCCAACGCGCGGCAGATGGCGCTCGGCAACAACACCCTGTTCGTCGGCAGCATGCGCGCCGGCAGGGTCTATGCGATCCCGCTCCGGGGCGCGCGCAAGCCGGTGGTGATTGCCGATGGCTTGAATATGCCGGTGGGCGTGGCGTTCCGCGACGGCGACCTGTACGTGTCGGCGGTGAGCCGCATCCTGCGGTTGCGCGATATCGAGGCGCGCCTGAACAAACCACCGCGCCCCGAGGTGGTCAGCAGCGCCTATCCCACCGACACTCATCACGGCTGGAAATTCATCGCCTTCGGCCCCGACGGCAAGCTGTATGTGCCGGTGGGCGCGCCGTGCAACATCTGCGAACCCGATCCGGATCGTTACGCCAATATCACCGCGCTCGATGTGGCGAGCGGCAAGATCGAGGTGGTCGCGCACGGGGTGCGCAACAGCGTCGGCTTCGACTGGCAGCCGCAGAGCGGCGAGCTGTGGTTCACCGACAATGGCCGCGACCTGATGGGCGATGATGTGCCGCCGGACGAGCTGAACCGGCTTTCCCGACCCGGCCAGCACTTCGGCTACCCGTATTGCCACGGCGGCACCCTCGCCGATCCCGCGTTCGGCAAGGGCCGCCGCTGCAGCGAGTTCGTGCCGCCAGTGCAAAACCTCGGTGCGCACGTCGCCAGCCTGGGCATGCGCTTCTACACCGGCAAGCAGTTCCCCGAGCGCTACCGCAACGCCGTCTTCATCGCCGAGCACGGTTCGTGGAACCGCAGCAGCAAGGTCGGTTACCACGTCAGCGTGGTGCGGCTGCAGGACAACCGCGCGGTCAGCTACGAGCCCTTCATCAGCGGCTGGCTGCAGGGCGAGTCTGCCTGGGGCCGTCCGGCCGACGTGCTGGTGATGCCCGACGGCAGCCTCTTGGTGTCGGACGACCACGCCGGCGCGATTTACCGAGTCACCTACCGCGGCAGCCGGTAAAATGTCGCCGATGAAACTGCTCGTTATTGATACGTCCACCGAATACTGCTCGGCCGCGTTGTGGCTGGACGGCTGCATCCAGGCGCGCAGGGTGCTGGCCGGACAGCGGCACAGCAGCCTGCTGCTGCCGATGGTGGACGAGCTGCTGCGCGAATCGGACATCAGCCTGCGTCAGCTTGACGGCATTGGCTACGGCGCCGGCCCCGGCTCGTTCACCGGGCTGCGTATCGCCTGTGCGGTGACGCAGGGGCTGGCGTTCGGCGCGGATTTGCCGGTGGTCGGCGTCTCCACGCTGGAATCCATCGCCCAGCAGACCGGGGCCGAGCAGGTATTGACCGTGCTCGACGCGCGCATGGCCGAGGTCTACTGGGCGGCGTACCGGCGCGACGTTGCTGGCTGGGATGCCGTCAGCGAACCGCAGCTGGCGTTGCCCGAGTCGGTGACGGTGCCGGCCGGGGGCGAGTGGGTCGGCGCCGGCAACGGCTTCACCGTCCTGGGCGACGTGCTGCGTCCGCGCCTGGCGGCACAGCTCGCGCGCATCGACGACACCCTGATGCCCGACGCCGCGGCGATGGCGCCGCTGGCCGCCCGGGCATTCGAACGCGGCGAGGGCATGGACGTTGCGCTGGCCGCACCGATTTACCTGCGCGACAAGGTGGCGCTGACGGTGGATGAGCGCCGCCGGAAAAAGTCCGCATGAGCGCCCTGCCAGACATTCCGGTACACGAGATTGCGCACCGTCTGCGCCCGATGGCCGAGGCCGACCTGCCGCGCATCCACCGCATCGAACTGGCGAGTTACGAATACCCGTGGAGCCTGGGAAGTTTCGCCGATTCGCTCGGTGCCGGCTACAGCATGTGGGTGCGCGAAGCCGAGGGCGAGGTGATCGGCTATTACGCGATGATGGCGGCGGCGGGCGAAGCGCATCTGCTCAATCTCACCATCGCGCCGATCTGGCGGCGCCACGGCCTCGGACGCGATCTGCTCGACCACTGCCTGGCGCGCGCCCGCGATCACAAGGCCGAAAGCCTGTTTCTCGAAGTGCGCGCCTCCAACACGGCGGCCATTGCGCTGTATCGCAGCAGCGGTTTCGCCGACCTGGCGGTGCGGCGCGGCTACTATCCCGCGCGCGGCGGCCGCGAAGACGCGCTCATCATGAAGAAAGACCTGACTTGACATGCTGAGCCGCGACGACGTTTTCACCGAACTCGGCATCGGCCCCGTCTGGCGCCTGCGCGAAACCCCCGCCTCCCCGCTCTCGACTCTCGACTCTCGACCCTCCGCTCCTGCCTACACCTGGGACACGCTCGCCGACGCCGTCGCCCATTGCACCGCCTGCAAGCTCTCAGCCACCCGCACCCAGGGCGTGCCCGGCGTGGGCGACCGCAACGCCGACTGGCTGATCGTCGGCGAGGCGCCGGGTGCGGAGGAAGACGCGCAGGGCGAGCCCTTCGTCGGCCCGGCCGGCAAGCTGCTCGACGCCATGCTGGCATCGATCGGCCTTGCACGCGGCGACAACGTCTACCTCACCAACGTGCTGAAATCGCACCCGCCCGGCAACCGCGATCCCGAGCCTGACGAAGTGGCCGCCTGCCGGCCTTATCTGCTGGCGCAGATCGAACTCATCCAGCCGAAGCTCATCCTCGCGCTGGGGCGTCTCGCCGCGCAAGGCCTTCTCGACACCGACGAAGCCATCGGAAGCCTGCGCGGCCGGGTGCACGCGTTCCAGGGCGTGCCGCTGGTGGCGACCTACCACCCCGCCTACCTGCTGCGCAAGCCGACCGAAAAGGCCCGCGCGTGGGAGGACCTGTGCCTGGCGCGGCGGACGATGCGGACGTTATGAAAAACCTTTTTTATCCGCGAAGGACGCGAAGAAAACGCGAAGAAAATAGAAAAAATGCCTGAAGGTTTTCCTTCGCGCCCCTTCGCGTCCTTCGCGGATCGTAATTTTGTCTTTGGAACAATCGATCAATGAAACTCCTGCATTCCGCACTGCGCTTCCGCGTCAATTATTTCTCCGATCTCGGCCGCCATCAGGTGGTGATCTGGATGCCGGGCGACACGCCGCCGGTCGACGCCCAGATGGATGTCGGGCCGAAGATCGAGCACGAGGTGCCGAACGAGGCGTTCCGCAGCGACATCGCGCCGCTGAAATTGGGGCGCTTCTATCCGTCGTTGCTGCTTCGCGCCGACGAAGCGCCCGGCCCGATGTTCCGCGTGATGAAGCTCAACGAATCCAGCTTCGTCGCCAACTTCAGCCATCCGCTGCAGGGCCGCATTTTCAGCATCGACAGCGGCAAGGCCGATGTCTCGACCGAGCCGGTCGGCAAGGTCACGCAGCTGCTGGAATGGAGCGGCATGGAAACGCAGATGCAGACGCCGACCGACTTCGAGGGGCCGGATTCGTTCAGCCGTGAGGACGAGTTTCCCGACACCGAGTTCTACTCGATTGCCCGCAAAGTCAGCCACGTCGACGCCGTCTGCGCGCGCCGCATCCAGGCGCTGTACCGCACCGTGCTGCCGGAGAATGCGCGGGTACTCGACTTGATGGCGGGATGGCGCTCGCACCTGCCCGATACGGTGCAGTCCGCTGTCGGGCTGGGCATGAACGCCGAGGAACTGGATGACAATCCGCAGCTTGCCGAGCGCATCGTGAAGGACATCAACGCCGATCCGAAACTGCCGTTTGCCGATGCCAGCTTCGACGCCGTGGTATGCACCGTGTCGTTCGAATACCTGACCCAGCCGCACAAGATCGTGGCGGAGGCGAAACGGGTGCTGAAGCCGGGCGGCATGTTCGTGGTGACGCTGTCGCACCGCTATTTCCCGCCCAAGGTGATCAAGCTGTGGACCCAGTTGCACCCGATGGAGCGCATGGCCTGGGTCGGCATGCTGATCAAGCAGGCCGGCTTCAGGAAGGTGGAAACCTACGTCGAGCAGGGCCTCAAGCGCCCCAAGGACGACCGTTACGCCGACAAGCTCGCCGAATCCGACCCGCTGTTTGCCACCTGGGGCGTGGCGTAAACTAAGCTCATACAACAATTCCAGGAGGCTGACATGTTCAAGTGGCGCAATGCGTTCCAATGGCTGATCGCGACATTCATGGCGCTGGCCCTTTCCGGCTGCGGCTACAACACGCTGCAGAGCACCGACGAGGACATCAAGGCTACCTGGGCCGAGGTGCTGAACCAGTACCAGCGCCGCGCCGACCTGGTGCCGAACCTGGTCAACGTGGTGAAGGGCTACGCGGCGCACGAACAGGAGGTGTTCATCTCGGTGACCGAGGCGCGCGCCCGCGTCGGCGCGATCCAGGCGACCCCCGAGCTGATCAACGACGAGGTGGCGTTCCAGAAATTCATCGCTGCGCAGGGCGAACTCACCGGCGCGATTTCGCGCTTGTTGCTGGTCGCCGAGAACTACCCGCAGCTCAAGGCAGACGGCCTGTTCCGTGACCTGCAGGCGCAGCTCGAAGGCACCGAGAACCGCATCACTGTTGCGCGCAACCGCTACATCGCCGCGGTGAGGACCTATAACGTCACGGTGCGCTCCTTCCCGTCCAACCTCACCGCGATGCTGTTCGGCTACAAGACCAAGCCGAGCTTCACGGTGGAAAACGAGGCAGCCATCGCCGTGCCGCCGAAGGTCGATTTTGGCGCGCCCGCACCGGCAGTCGGCAATTGATCCCCGGATGAGCCGGACGGCCCGGACGTTCGCGGCCGGTTTCTTTCTGCTGCTGTGTGCGCTGTCCGCCTGGGCCCAGGTGGCGGTGCCCGAGCTGTCGCGCCAGGTCACCGACCTCACCGCCACGCTCGACGCCGCTCAGGTCGCGGCGCTGGAAGGCAAGCTGGCTGCGTTCGAAGCGCAGCAGGGCAGCCAGATCGCCGTCCTCATCGTCCCCACCACCCAGCCCGAGGACATCGCGCAGTTCGGCATCCGCGTCGCCGAGCAGTGGAAAATCGGCCGCGCGAAAATCGACGACGGCGTGATCCTGATCGTCGCCAAAGACGACCGCACGCTGCGGCTGGAAGTCGGCTACGGGCTGGAGGGCGCGATCCCCGACGCCATCGCCAGGCGGGTGATCGCCGAAACCATTACCCCGTATTTCAAGGCGGGGGATTTCTATGGCGGCATCGATGCCGGCGTGCAGCAGCTGATGCGTCTGATCGAGGGCGAACCCTTGCCGCCGCCCGGCGAGGCGGGCAGCAACGGGGACGATGGCGCCCTCGCCATGCTCATCGTCGGCGGCATGATCGCTGGCTGGCTGCTCTCCCTGCTGATGGGCCGCCCGGCCGCGGGCGGGATCGCCGCGCTCGGCAGCGGGGCAGTGGGGGCGATGCTGCTGGGGTTCACCCCGCTGTTGTTGTTCATCGCCGTGTTCGTGTTCGCCGGCGTGGCCGGGGGCGGTCGCCGCGGCGGCGGCTGGACCAGCGGCGGCGGCGGATTCGGCAGGGGAGGCGGCTTCTGCGGCGGCTCCTGGGGCGGTGGCGGCGGTGGATTCGGCGGCGGGGGCGCAACAGGAAGATGGTAAACATCAAGCGCTGGTTCAGACATCTGTTCACACCGCCGTGGTCGTGGCGGCGCGCGTTTCCGCAGGCCACGCTCGACGCCATCGAGGCCGCAATCGGTGCCGGCGAAGCCGCCCACGGCGGCGAAATCCGCTTCGCCATCGAGAACCGCCTGCCCGGCATCCTGGCCTGGCGCGGCATGAGCGGCCGCGAACGTGCGATCGAGATGTTCTCCAACCTGCGCATGTGGGACACCGAGCACAACAGCGGCGTGCTGGTCTATCTGCTGCTGGCCGACCACGACATCGAAATCGTCGCCGACCGCGGCATCGCCGCGCGGGTGGACCCGGCCGCCTGGGAGGCGGTGGCGCAGACGATGGAGGCCGCATTCAGGCAGGGCGAGTTCGAACGCGGCGCGCTGGCGGGGATCCAGCAAATTAGTGTGCTGCTGGCGGCGCATTTCCCGCCGTCCGGGCATAATCCGGACGAGCTGGCGAACCGGCCCGTGATTGTTAGGAGATGAGATGCAGGCCTATGTAGCGTGGTGGATCCTGGCGGCGGTGCTGGTGGGCGTTGAACTCACCAGCGGGACGTTTTACCTGCTGGTGTATGGCCTTGCAGCGGCGGCTGCAGGCGTGGCCGCCTGGCTAGGCGGCGGCGTGGTGGCGCAACTGGCGACCGCAGGCGCGGTCGCCGTGCTGGGAACCCTGGCCCTGCGCCACTGGAAACGCAGTACCGGCCACCCGGAATCCACCGTGCAGGACATGGACATCGGCCAGAGCGTGCAGGTCGAGTTCTGGCAGGATGGTCGTGGCCAGGCCAAATACCGCGGCGCGCTGTGGGACGCCGAGGCCGAATCGGCCGGCGTCGACACTACGCGTCCGCTGGTCATTCGGGCAGTAAGAGGCAATACGCTGATTCTGGGCAACTGAAGCCCGGACCGCGTACTACATAAACAAAGGGAGAAATAACAGATGGATATCGTCGCACTGGTCATCCTTGCCGTCATTGCCATTGTCGTCGCCAAGGGCGTGCGCGTGGTGCCGCAGCAGAACGCCTGGGTGGTCGAACGCCTCGGCAAGTTCCACGCGGTGCTCGGGCCCGGCCTCAACCTCGTGATTCCTTTCATCGACACCGTCGCCTACAAGCATTCGCTGAAGGAAATCCCGCTCGACGTGCCGAGCCAGGTCTGCATCACGCGCGACAACACCCAGCTGGCGGTCGACGGCATTCTGTACTTCCAGGTCACCGATCCGAAGATGGCGTCCTACGGCGCGAGCGACTACATCGATGCGATTTCGCAGCTGGCGCAGACCACTCTACGCTCGTTGATCGGCCGCATGGAAATGGACCGCACCTTCGAGGAGCGCGACGACATCAACCGCGGCGTGGTGCTGGCGCTGAACGAGGCTTCCACCAACTGGGGCGTCAAGGTGCTGCGCTACGAGATCAAGGACCTCACGCCGCCGAAGGAAATTCTTCACGCCATGCAGCGGCAGATCACCGCCGAGCGCGAAAAGCGCGCGCTGATCGCATCAAGCGAAGGCCGCATGCAGGAGCAGATCAACATCGCCACCGGCGCACGCAATGCCGCCATTCAGGAATCCGAAGGCGAGATGCAGGCGGCGATCAACGTCGCCCAGGGCGAGGCCGAAGCAATCAAGGCCATCGCCGCCGCCAACGCCGAAGCCATCGCCCGTGTCGCGCGTGCAGTCGAACTGCCCGGCGGCATGCAGGCAGTGAATCTGAAAGTGGCGGAAAAATACGTCGATGCCTTTGCCGGTATCGCCAGGACCGGCAACACCCTGATCGTGCCGTCCAACATGGCGGACATCAGCTCGCTGATTGCGGGGGCGATGAGCGTGGTGAAGTCGCAGAATGCGGGAAGTTAGTGCACCACATCATGGCGATGCCGTAGCCAGATCATGGTCATCACGCTGCTGATAAACAGCCCGAATACCCAGATAATGGTGTGGATATGCCAGTCGGCGCGCATCATCAGGGCGTAGGCGCCGGTCAGAACCAGAATGCTGATGTTTTCGTTGAAGTTTTGCTGGGCAATGGAATGCCCGGCCCCCATCAACAAGTGCCCGCGATGCTGCAACAGGGCATTCATCGGCACCACGAAATAGCCCGCCAGCGCGCCCGCCAGCAGCAACAGCAGCAGGGCGGGGAACAGGCTTTCCACCCAGATCAGCGCTATCGGTACAAAGCCCAGGATGATGCCGGCGGGCAGGACGCTGACGGCGCGCTGCAGGCTGACGAACTTGCCGGCCAGCACCGAACCGATGGCGATGCCGAACGCGGTGGCGGCGGTGAGCTGGGTCGCCTGGTCGAGTCCGTATTTCAGGTTGAGCGCGGCCCAGGCGATGATGAGCAGGCGCAGGGTGGCGCCGACGCCCCAGAACAGGGTGGTGACGGCGAGCGAAACCTGCCCGAGCGGGTCGCGCCACAACAGTTTGAAGCTGTGCCAGAAGTCGTGCAGGATGAACAGCGGCGACCGGCTGGGGAGCTTGTGGTCGATCGGCAGGCGCGGGATGAACAGGTTGACGATGGCAGCGCCGAGATACAGGCTGGTGATGGCGGCGATGGCAAATTTCGGGGCGATCATTCGGCTGTCCAGGCCGATGTTGACCAGAATGCCTTCGGCCAGTTGCGGGTTGATGAGCGCGCCGCCGATGATGGCGCCGAGCACGATGGCGGCAACGGTGGTGCCCTCCATCCAGCTGTTGGCGACGATGAGCTTTTCGGGCGGCAGCAGTTCGGTGAGGATGCCGTATTTGGCGGGTGAATACATGGCCGCGCCGACGCCGACAATGGCGTAGGCCAGCAACGGGTGCAGGCCGGCCAGCATGATGAGGCAGCCCGTGAATTTGACCGTGTTGGCGATCAGCATGACGCGGCCCTTGGGCAGGGCGTCGGCAAACGGCCCGACCAGCGGCGCCAGCACGATGTAGGCAACGACGAAAACCGTCTGCAGCAGCGGTGAAAACCATTCCGGAGCCGAGAAGAACAGCAGCAGGCCGATGGCTGCGAAGAGCAGGGCGTTGTCAGCCAGCGCGGACAGAAACTGCGCCAGCAGGATGGTGTAGAACGCGCGGTTCACTTAGGGATGGCGGGGAGGGGGATCAAGCAGGCGCCCAGGCGCTGACGAAAGGCCAGGAAATACAGTGGGTTGGTAATGGGAATGTTTCAACACGGGCAGGTTTGTGGTTGAATAAAAATCTTTTCTGACCCGGGGGCGGGGACTTATGGCTGACCGCAGACTCCAAGTATTCTACACCGTTGCCAAGCAGCTCAGCTTCACCAAAGCTGCGGAAGTCCTTTATATGACCCAGCCTGCGGTGACCTTTCAGGTCAAGCAACTGGAGGAGCATTTCAACACCCGCTTGTTCGAGCGCAGTCACGGCAAGATTTCGATGACGCCGGCAGGCGATCTGGTGTTGGGCTACGCCGAGCGTATTCTGGACCTGACTGCCGAGATGGAGGCGCGCGTGGGCGAGCTGACCGGACAGGTGACGGGGCCCTTGATGATCGGCGCCTCCACCACCATTGCCGAATACCTGCTGCCGCGCATCCTGGGGGAATTCAAGGAGCGTTTCCCGCAGGTGCAGGCGCGCCTGACCGTGGCCAACTCGGAAACCGTGGCGGCGAAAGTGGGCGACCATTCGCTCGATGTCGGCCTGATCGAAGCGCCGTCGCATAACCCCAACCTGACCACGCTGGCATGTTGCGAGGACGAACTGGTGATGATTTGTTCCCCCAATCATGCGCTGTCCTCGCGTTCGAGCGTGAACGCCCGCGATATCGCCGACCAGCCCTACGTGTCGCGCGAGCACGGTTCGGGCACGCGCGAGGTGGTGGACGATTTTTTCAAGGGCCATGGCGTCAACCCCGACGACCTCCACATCGAAATGGAGCTCGGCAGCCGCGAGGCGATCAAGGGCGCGGTCGAGGCCAATCTCGGCGTGGCCATCATGTCGGCTTCCACCGTCACCAAGGAAATCCAGCTCGGCACGCTGGTCGCGGTGCCGCTGACCCCCCGTCTGACGCGCGAACTGACCATGGTCTACGCACCGGAGAAATTCCGCAGCAAGCTGCTCGATGCCTTCATCAGCTTTGTCGACAACAAGTTCCAGCAGTGCAATTTCGATGTCACTTCGCTGAAACGCCCGATCAAGGGGCGCGGCCGCTGATGCGCGACAGCAAGCGCCTGCTGTCGATATTCCGATCGCTGTCGGAAACGCGGCAGCAGGCCTTGCTGGAATATGCCGAATTTCTGGCGGAGAAGGAAGGTGGCGATCTCGCCGCGGCCCCCCCCTCGGAGCCGCTGCCGATCCCGCGCCCCGAGCAGGAAAACGTGGTCAAGGCGATTCAGCGTTTGATGCAAACCTACCCAATGCTGGAGCGCAACCGGATTTTCCACGAAGCATCGGCGCAGATGACCCGCCACCTGATTCATGGCGTGGCGGCGGCAGAAGCGATCGACGAACTGGAGCGGATTTTTATGCGCCAGTATCAGGACCATCTCGAAATACTGAAACAAGCCCTGCCCTCGCCCTGACCTCGCGCGGCTCAGTCAGGCAGCGCGCGCCCGCACTGCCAGCAACTCAGAAAATTCCCGGGGTTGGGCTCACCGCAATGGGCGCAGGTTTTTTCGTCACGCGGCGGCGCGTTGCGCAGGCCGGCCAATGCCCCGCGCGCACGCGCTTCCTCCGCATCGTCGTCGACCCACACTTCAGGCTGCGCCTGCATGAATGGCACTTCGCCCAGCGCACCGGCGGCGTTGGCGTTGAAAATGTGGGTGACGATGCCAAGGCTGGATAGCGCATCGACAGCCAGCTGGGCGTCGAGCAGGGTGGGGGCGATGAGAACCCGTTTCATCAACGGGCAGGAACGTCAGCTTGCGCGGCGGACACGCACGATGAGGTCGATGCCTTCGATCACTGTTCCTGCCGGCAACGGCGGCAGACCGGAAACCTGCATGTACTCGGCGCCGATGTCGGACAACTTGCCGGTGTCGATCTCGTAGAGATGATGATGCGGATGGGTGTTGGGGTCGTAAAACACCTTGCTGGGGTCGACGATGAGTTCGCGCACCAGGCCTTTTTCGACGAACAGCTTAAGCGTGTTGTAGACCGTGGCCTTGGACGTCTCGGAATGGCGCGTGTTGACGAACGCCATCACCTGGTCAGCCGAGAGGTGTTCCTGGCGCGAAAACAGCGCGTGCGCAATCTCGATCCGCTGGTGGGTCGGATTGATGTCGTGGCTGCGCAAAAGGTCGGCCATGGTGTCTCGTGTGTAGAGCATTTACGTATGATAAGCGTGGATTTAGACATTGTCTAATGTCTGGAACAGGGGATGGCTACTATTTGAAAGGCCCAAGCGGACGCGGTGGAACACTAAATAACGGTACAATTGAAATTGTACTTTAATCCTAAATTTGAAGCTGGAATCTTGTGGTTACGCTCACCCGCCTCGATAGTGCGCAGCCTGATTTTCAGGCACGCCTCGCCCGCCTGCTGCAATTCGACGACGCCGCCGATGCCGCCATCGAACAGACGGTTGCCGCGATCCTGCACGACGTCAAAAAGCGCGGCGACGCCGCGGTGCTGGAATACACCGCGCGTTTCGACCGCCTGCCGGCAGACTCGCTGGCCAGCCTGGAACTCAATGCGGCGCAACTGGGTGCCGCGCTCGAGCACTTGCCCGCCGACACCCGCCAGGCGCTGGAAGCCGCGGCGGATCGCGTGCGCCGCTACCACGAGAGGCAGACCCAGGCATCGTGGACCTACACCGAGGACGACGGCACCGTGCTGGGGCAGAAAATTACCCCGCTCGACCGCGTCGGGCTGTATGTGCCGGGCGGCAAGGCCGCCTATCCCTCGTCGGTACTGATGAACGCGATTCCGGCCAAGGTCGCCGGCGTCGGCGAACTCATCATGGTGGTGCCGACGCCCGGCGGTGAGCACAACCAGCTGGTGCTCGCCGCCGCCGCGATTGCCGGGGTTGATCGCGTGTTCACCATCGGCGGCGCGCAGGCGGTGGCGGCGCTGGCCTACGGCACCCAGACCGTGCCGCAGGTCGACAAGATCGTCGGCCCCGGCAATGCCTACGTGGCTGCGGCCAAGCGCCGCGTGTTCGGCACCGTGGGCATCGACATGATCGCCGGCCCGTCCGAGATTCTGGTGATCGCCGACGGCAATACGCCCGCGGAATGGGTGGCGATGGACCTGTTCTCGCAGGCCGAGCATGACGAAATGGCGCAGTCGATCCTGCTGTCACCGGACGCGGCCTACCTTGACGCGGTCGCGGCGGCGATCGACAGGCTGATCGAAGAGATGCCGCGCAGCGAAGTGATCCGCACCTCGCTTACCAACCGCGGCGCGCTGATCAAGACGCGCGACCTCGACGATGCGGTAATGATCTCGAACACCATTGCGCCGGAACACCTGGAACTCTCGGTGGCCGACCCCGATGCGCTGCTGCCCGGGCTGCGCCACGCCGGTGCGATTTTTATGGGCAGGAACACCTGCGAGGCGTTGGGCGATTACTGCGCCGGGCCGAATCACGTGCTGCCGACCTCGCGCACAGCGCGCTTCTCGTCGCCCCTGGGCGTCTACGACTTCCAGAAGCGCAGCAGCCTGATCAACGTGTCCCAGGCCGGCGCGCAGACGCTGGGGCGGATCGCGGCCACGCTGGCCTACGGCGAAGGCCTGCAGGCGCACGCGCGTTCCGCCGAATATCGCCTGATTCATAAGTGAGTCCGCTATTCCAATGAGCCGCTATTGGAGTGCCGTAGTGCACGGCCTGACGCCCTATGTGCCGGGTGAGCAGCCGAAGCTGGCCAACCTGGTCAAGCTCAATACCAACGAAAACCCCTATGGCCCCAGTCCGCGGGTGCTGGACGCCGTGCGTGCGGAAGCCGCCGACACGCTGCGCCTGTATCCCGACCCGGGTTCCGACCGGCTGTGCGCGGCCATTGCCGCATTGCATGGCGTCGCCGCCGAGCAGGTGTTCGTCGGCAACGGCTCCGACGAGGTGTTGGCGCATGCGTTTCTGGCCTTGCTCAAGCACGAGTGGCCGATCCTGTTTCCCGACATCAGCTACAGCTTTTATCCGGTGTATTGCGGGTTGTACGAGATCGCCTATCGCCAGATTCCGCTGACGGAATCGTTCGAGATCAGGGTCGGCGATTACCTTTCGCCCAACGGCGGGGTGATTTTCCCCAACCCCAACGCGCCCACCGGGCGCCTGCTGGCGCTGCCGGAAATCGAGTGTCTGCTGGACGGCAATCCGGACTCGGTCGTCGTCATCGATGAGGCCTACATCGACTTCGGCGGCGAATCGGCAGTGGGCTTGGTCGCGCGCTATCCGCAGCTGCTGGTCATCCGCACCCTGTCGAAGTCGCATGCGCTGGCCGGCCTGCGCGTCGGCTATGCCATTGGCCAGGCGCATCTGATCGAGGCGCTCAAACGGGTCAAGGACAGCTTCAACTCCTATCCGCTCGACCGCCTGGCCCAGGCCGGCGCCTTGGCTTCGATCGAGGATCACGCTTATTTCGAGTCCCTTTGCGCCAGGGTAATGGCCAGTCGTACCCGGCTGGCATCCGCGATGGCCGAAATAGGCTTCGAGGTGCTGCCCTCAACGGCCAATTTCATCTTCGCCCGGCATCCGTCGCATGATGGCGCCGAACTTGCGGCGAGCCTGCGCGAGCGCTGCATCATCGTGCGCCATTTCAAGAATCCGGCCCGCATCGCGCCGTTCCTGCGCATCACTGTCGGCACCGATGCACAAATTGACGCGCTGCTCGCCGCGTTGAAAGCCATCGTGAACTGCTAGAATCCTTTTACAGTCTTATTTTCCGACGCCATGCGCACCGCACAAGTCACTCGCAATACCCTCGAAACCCGGATCACGGTCAGTCTCAATCTCGATGGCACGGGCGTATCCAGGCTTGCCACCGGCGTGCCGTTTCTCGATCACATGCTCGACCAGATCGCGCGTCACGGTTTGATCGATCTGGACATCCAGGCCGAGGGTGACCTGCACATCGACGCCCATCACACGGTGGAAGACACCGGGATCACGCTCGGGCAGGCCTTCGCGCAGGCGCTCGGCGACAAGAAGGGCATCCGTCGCTACGGTCACGCCTACGTGCCGCTCGACGAGGCGCTGTCGCGCGTGGTGATCGACCTGTCGGGAAGGCCGGGACTGGAATACCACGTCGACTACACCCGTGCACGCATCGGCGAATTCGACGTCGACCTGTTCCTCGAATTCTTCCGCGGCTTCATCAATCACGCAGGGGTGACGCTGCACATCGACAACCTGCGCGGCATCAACGCGCACCATCAGGCCGAGACGATTTTCAAGGCCTTCGGCCGCGCGTTGCGCATGGCGGTGGAAGCCGACGTACGCATGGGCGATGTGCTGCCGTCGACCAAAGGTGCGCTGTGAGCGCACCTCAATTACATGGCTGCCCTGTGAGCGCATCGCAGAGTAAGGGAGCATCCCTGTGAGCGTCGATATCGCCGTCATCGACTACGGCATGGGCAATCTGCGTTCGGTGTCCAAGGCCATCGAGCATGTCGCGCCGGCGGCGAGCGTGGTGGTCACCTCCGATCCCGCGGTGATTGCCGAGGCGGGGCGCGTGGTGTTTCCGGGGCAGGGCGCCGCGCCCGACTGTATGCGCGAAATCGACGCGCGCGGCCTGCGCCAGGTCATTATCGATGCCGCTCGCAGCAAGCCGTTTCTGGGCATCTGCATGGGCATGCAGGTGCTATTCGAGCACAGCGAGGAAGGCGATACTGCGTGCCTCGGCATCCTGCCCGGCACCGTGCAGCGCTTTCCGCACGCGGCGATGGTCGACGCGGCCGGCAACAAGCTCAAGGTGCCGCACATGGGCTGGAACAACGTCCATCAGGCGGTCCCGCATCCGCTATGGGCAGGGATCGAGGAAGGCGCGCGCTTCTACTTCGTCCACAGCTACTTTGTGCAGCCGGCCTCGCCCGCGGTGATTGCGGGCTTCTCGCATTACCCCTTCCCGTTCACCTGTGCGGTGGCGTCCGGGAATATATTTGCCGTCCAGTTCCACCCGGAAAAAAGCCAGAATGACGGTTTGACGCTGCTCGGCAATTTTGTAACCTGGAATCCGGGCGAGATCGATTCTGCCTGCGACATGTCCGGCGCTGCCTGCGCCTAATTTTCTGTGCGACCCTGCTGATCAGCCATGTTAATTATTCCTGCGATCGACCTTAAAGACGGCCACTGCGTGCGCCTGGAACAAGGCGAGATGGACCGTGCCACCGTGTTTTCCGAGGACCCGGCAGCGACCGCCCGCCACTGGAAGGAACTCGGTGCGCGCCGCCTGCATCTGGTCGACCTCAACGGCGCCTTTGCCGGCAAGCCGGTCAACGACGCGGCGATCCGCTCGATCGTCGATGCGGTGGGCGACGACATGCCGGTGCAGCTGGGTGGCGGCATCCGCGACCTCGCCACCATCGAGCGCTATCTCGACGACGGCGTGCGCTACGTCATCATCGGCACCGCCGCGGTAAAGAATCCCGGCTTCCTGCACGAAGCCTGCGACGCCTTCCCCGGCCACGTGATGGTCGGGCTCGACGCCCGTGACGGCAAGATCGCGGTAGAGGGCTGGTCCAAGATCACCGGCCATGATGTCATCGATCTGGCCAAGCGCTTCGAAGGCTACGGCGTCGAAGCCATCATCTACACCGATATCGGCCGCGACGGCATGCTGAGCGGCGTCAACATCGAAGCCACCCAGCGACTGGCACAGGCGCTATCGATTCCGGTCATCGCCAGCGGCGGCGTCACCAACCTCGACGACGTCAGGGCATTGTCCACCGTCGCCAGGGATGGCATCATCGGCGCGATCACCGGCCGCGCGATCTACCAGGGCACGCTCGATTTTGTCGAGGCGCAGAAACTCGCCGACGAACTTGCCGGCGGCGTGTTCGGCGTCTGATCTGAATCAGGACAGCCATGCTTGCTAAGCGCATCATCCCCTGTCTGGACGTCACCCATGGCCGCGTGGTCAAGGGTATCAACTTCGTCGAGTTGAAGGACGCCGGCGATCCGGTCGAAATTGCGCGCCGCTACAACGAGGCGGGCGCCGACGAGCTGACCTTTCTCGATATCACCGCGTCAAGCGACGACCGCGACCTGATCCTGCATATCATCGAGGACGTCGCCGCCGAGGTGTTCATTCCGCTCACGGTCGGTGGCGGCGTGCGCGAGGTGGGCGACGTGCAGCGCCTGCTCAATGCCGGCGCCGACAAGGTCAGCATCAATACTTCGGCGGTGGTGAACCCGCAGCTGGTGAAGGATGCAGCCGACCGCTACGGCAGCCAGTGCATCGTGGTGGCCATCGATTCCAAGCGGGTGAATGATCACTGGGAAGTCTTCACCCACGGCGGACGCAAGGCCACCGGTCTCGATGCGGTCGAGTGGGCGAAGAAAATGGCGAGCCTGGGGGCAGGCGAACTGCTGCTCACTTCGATGGACCGCGACGGCACCAAGAGCGGCTTCGACCTGGAACTGACGCGTGCGATTTCCGACGCGGTCGACATTCCCATCATCGCCAGCGGCGGCGTCGGTAATCTCCAGCATCTGGTCGACGGGGTCAGGGAAGGCCATGCCGATGCGGTGCTGGCAGCGAGCATTTTCCACTTCGGCGAATACGGCATCGACGAGGCGAAAAAATACATGAAGCAGCACGGCATCGAGGTGCGGCTGTGAGCGACTGGCTCGATGCCGTCAAATGGGACGCGCAAGGCCTGGTGCCGGTGATCGCCCAGGATGCCGCCAGCGGCGAAATCCTCATGGTGGCATGGATGAACCGCGAGGCGCTGGAGGAAACCGCGCGCACCGGTCGCGGCGTCTACTGGTCGCGTTCGCGCAACAAGCTGTGGCGCAAGGGCGAGGAATCCGGCCACGTGCAGACCGTCAGCGAAATCCGGCTCGACTGCGACAGCGACGTAGTACTGCTGAAAATTGAACAACTTGGCGGGATTGCGTGTCATACCGGCCGGCGCTCCTGCTTTTTCCAGAAGCTTGAAGACGGCCACTGGGTGACGGCCGCCCCGGTGCTGAAAAACCCCGACGAGATCTACCGCAAATGAGCGACATCCTCGACCGTCTCGCCGCAACGCTGGAGGCGCGCAAGCAGGCATCGCCCGACAGTTCCTACGTGGCCAAACTGTATGCCAAGGGCACCGATGCCATCCTGAAAAAGATCGGCGAGGAAGCGACCGAGACCGTGATGGCGGCGAAGGACGACCAGGCCGAAAAGATCATCTACGAAGTCGCCGATTTGTGGTTTCATACCCTGGTGCTGCTGGCGCACAAGGGACTCAAGCCGGCGGATGTGCTGAACGAACTGGCCCGCCGCGAGGGTCTGTCCGGGCTGGCTGAAAAGGCGGGCCGACATGAGTGACTGCATTTTCTGCAAAATCGCTGCCGGCCAGTTGCCGTGCGGCAAGGTCTACGAAGACGACGAGGTGCTGGCGTTTCACGACATCCATCCGTTCGCACGGGTGCATGTCCTGATCATTCCGAAGCTGCACATCGCGACGCTGGCCGACTGCACTCCCGAGCATGAGAGACTGCTTGGCAAGATGCTGCTGCTGGCGCCGCGTCTGGCAAAGGAGCAGGGTCTCGACGCAGGTTTCAAGACGCTGATCAACACCGGGCGCGGCGGCGGTCAGGAAGTGTTTCACATTCACGCTCACGTATTTGGCGGCGGGGACCCCGTCAAGCGCAGTTAAAACCAAAAGGAGAAACACCATGGGTAGCTTTAGCATCTGGCATTGGCTGATCGTTCTGGTCGTCGTGCTGCTGATTTTCGGCACGAAAAAATTGCGCAATATCGGCAGCGATCTGGGTGGCGCTGTCAAGGGTTTCAAGGATGGCGTGAAGGACGATGCACCCAAGATCGGCGACGGTGCCGATCAGGGTGACCGGACCATCGACGTCGAAGTCGTGAAGGACAAACAGAAGAGTTAAGCGCCAATTTGCAGGATGCAAGGTACCAGGACTTTCCTTGCGACTTGCGGCTTGTAGCTTGAATCTCTTGTATCTGACCCATGTTCGATTTCGGCTTTCTTGAACTCATCACGATCGGTGTGGTGGCGCTTGTCGTCATCGGCCCTGAGCGCCTGCCCAAGGTGGCGCGCACGGCCGGGCTTCTGTATGGCCGCATGCAGCGCTATGTGTCGTCCGTGAAGTCCGACATCAGTAACGAAATCCAGCTGGACGAAATGCGCCGTGTCGGGCAGGATTTCAAGGCGTCGGTCGAGTCGGCGGTGTCGGGCGTCGAGCAACAGGCGACGGCAGTCGATGGCTATTTGCGCGACGAGGCGAGCAGCGTCAAAAAAGTGGTTGCGGAGATGGCGGAGGCCGAAGGCGAGCGTCCGCTGACTGAGCCCGCGATGAAGCAGATCGAGACGTTGCAAACGTCGCAGCAGAGTCTGCCGCTCGAAGAACCCGGCCAGAATCCCGCAACGCCCGCGCCGTCCGAGGCGGAAAAGGCGCACGCCGAAGGCGTCGGAAAATCCACATGAACAATCCGCAAGACACCTTTATCTCGCATCTCGTCGAAATGCGCGACCGCCTGCTGCGCGCCGTGATTGCGGTCGTGGTGTTGTTTGTGCTGCTGTTTCCATGGGCGCAGGATCTCTACGCACTGCTCGCCAAGCCCATGCTGGCCGCCTTGCCGCAAGGCGGGCAGATGATCGCCACCGAGGTCACCACGCCGTTCTTCGTGCCGATCAAGGTCACCATGATGACCGCCTTTCTGCTGGCGCTGCCATGGGTGTTCTATCAGGCGTGGGCGTTCGTCGCGCCCGGCCTCTACCAGAACGAAAAACGCATTGGCGTGCCGCTGGTAATCGCCAGCGTGGTGCTGTTTTTGCTGGGAATGGCGTTCGCTTATTTCCTGGTGTTTCCGGTGGTGTTCGGTTTCATTGTCGGGGTGGCGCCGGAAGGCGTGGCGGTGATGACCGACATCGGCAAATACCTCGATTTCGTGATGACCCTGTTCCTTGCCTTCGGCATCACCTTTGAAGTGCCGGTCGCGGTGGTGCTGCTGGTCAAGATGAACATGGTGTCGATTGCGAAACTGCGTGAAATCCGCCCCTATGTCATTGTCGGGGCCTTCGTCATTGGAGCGATTTTCACCCCACCCGACGTAATTTCGCAGTTCATGCTTGCGGTGCCGATGTGGATTCTGTACGAACTGGGCATTGTCGTTGCTTCGATGATCACCAAGCCCAAGCCGGAAGCCGAAGCGGAGTACACGCCCATGTCCGAGTCCGACATGGAGGCTGAGCTCGATCGCATCGAATCCGGCCAGTCTGAATCCGGGTCACACGACCCTAAATGATGCACCTTGGCGGTGCGCAATGCGCCGCCAGGCACTCATGTGGTGCCATCCATTCCGGCGATAACACGTAAAACCGTTTGAATTCAGTGCCTTAATCAGTCGGAATGCTATTTGCTTCAGCTTGTCCCAGTTCAATTGGGAGCCGGGCATGGAAGCGCTGAAATCAGGCAGTGATGTGTTGTTCGTATTGCTGGGCGGCATCATGGTGCTGGCCATGCATGCAGGGTTTGCCTTTCTCGAACTCGGCACGGTGCGCAAGAAGAACCAGGTCAACGCCCTGGTCAAGATCCTCACCGATTTCTCGGTCTCCACCGTCGCCTATTTTTTCATCGGCTACAGCGTCGCCTATGGCGTCAGTTTCTATTCCAGTGCCGAGGTGCTGTCGGCCCGGAACGGCTACGAACTGGTCAAGTTCTTTTTCTTGCTGACCTTCGCGGCGGCGATTCCCGCCATCGTGTCGGGCGGCATTGCCGAACGCGCACGCTTCAACCCGCAGCTGGCCGCCACGTTCGCGCTGGTGGGACTGGTTTACCCGTTCTATGAAGGCATCGTATGGAACGGCAACTTCGGCATCCAGGACTGGCTGGCCGTGACTTTTGGCGCCCGCTTTCATGACTTTGCCGGCTCGGTGGTGGTGCATGCGATGGGCGGCTGGATCGCCCTGCCTGCCGTGCTGCTGCTGGGCGCGCGGCGTGGGCGCTACACCAGGGACGGCCTGGTCTCGGCGCACCCGCCGTCGAACATCCCGTTCCTGGCGCTCGGCGCGTGGATCCTGACGGTGGGCTGGTTCGGCTTCAACGTGATGTCGGCGCAGCTGATCGAGGCGGTGTCGGGACTGGTGGCGGTCAATTCGCTAATGGCGATGGTGGGCGGCACGCTGGCCGCGCTGGTGATCGGCCGCAACGACCCCGGCTTCATCCACAACGGCCCGCTAGCCGGTCTGGTGGCAGTGTGTGCCGGTTCGGACCTGATGCATCCGCTCGGTGCGCTCGCCACCGGTGCGATCGCTGGCGCACTGTTCGTACGGATGTTCATGGTCACGCAGAACAAGTGGAAGATCGACGACGTGCTGGGGGTGTGGCCGCTGCACGGCTTGTGCGGCGCGTGGGGCGGGATTGCCGCGGGCATCTTTGGGGCCAAGTCACTGGGCGGCATGGGCGGCGTCAGTTTGGCTGCGCAACTGATCGGCACCCTGGGCGGCGTGGCGGTGGCCACACTTGGCAGCCTGGTGGTGTACGGCATCCTGAAGCGCGCCATTGGTTTGCGGCTGGACCCGGAAGCGGAATTCACCGGCGCCGACCTGAGCATTCACAAAGTGTCGGCGACCGCCGAGCATGAGACCAACTGGTAGCTGGTTCAGGAGCCTGGGAGCCTGTCGGACTTGAAGGAGTCCGGTAGGCTTTCCTAGCCTTTCTGCCGCAGATAGTTGCGGCGCTCGATGCGAAGTTGTTCGAGCTGCCGGTCGATTTGCACCACGTCGGGATGCTGTTCGGTGTATTGCAGCAGCATCTCGGTGCGCTTGATGCGCAGTTCAACCTGTTTTTTGTCGAGACCGGCAAGGTATTCGTCCGGTTTGATGGGCGGTTTGGGTGCCGGGCTGTCGGTTTCAGCGGGCATCAATGAAGGCTGCCCGTCCGATCCCGCCGCTTCAATTGGCTGTGCAGCGGCATCCTGCGAGGCGTCGGCGGCAGGCGGCGTGGGGGCGAGCGGCGGCGTGGGGGTGAGTGCCGGTTGCTGGGAGGGGGCGATGAAATGGTCCATGACCATGATTCCCCCTGCGATCAGCAGCGTCACGGCGATCAGCACGCCCAATACCGGCATGGGCCGCAGGCGTGAAGTGCGGCTGGAAGGCGGTGATGCAGGCGCTTGCGGCGCGTCCGGGGCCTGCGCCAGCGTCAGCGTATGGAGGGCGTTGACCACGTCGCGGGCGTCCGGGCGCACCTGCGGGTTCTTGTCCAGCATGCGCGCCAGCAAGCCGGCCAGTGCGGCGGGCAATTCGGGGCGCAAAGATGCGGCCGGCACCGATGTTTCATGGACCACGCGATACACAATGGCGGGCAGGCTGTCACCGTCGAATGCATATTGCCCGGTGAGCATTTCATACAACACGGCGCCGAGCGAGAAAATATCCGAGTGGCCATCGATCTCGCGCCCCATCGCCTGTTCCGGCGACATGTAGCGTGGCGACCCGAGCATCTGCCCGGTCTGGGTGTGGTCGCTGTTGAGGAGATGCGCGATGCCGAAATCGGTCAGCTTGACGCGCCCGTGCTGGCTGGTAATGACGACGTTGGCGGGTTTGATGTCGCGGTGGATGACGCCGTGCTCGTGGGCAAAGGCCAGCGCCTCGGCCATCTGAGTGGCGGTGTCGAGCGCCAGCTCGAGCGGTATCGGACCCTTGTCCATGACATCGCGCAGGGTTGCGCCTGAAAGGTACTCCATGGCGATGTAGGCGAGCCCGTCGGTTTCGCCTACATCGTAGATGGTCACAATGTTGGGGTGCGAGAGCCGGCCGGCGCTTTGCGCCTCGCGCAGGAATCGCGATTCCGCGTCGGCGCCTTCCTGCCGCAGTTGCGCGATGGGCACCGTCTTGATGGCAACCGTACGCTCGATCAGCGGATCGCGTGCCCGGTAAACGGTGCCCATCGCACCCTGGCCCACTTCATCGAGAATTTCGTAGCGGCCGATTTTCACAATAGGGACGGCGAGCGTCAGGTCTGGCATTCCACAATCTGGCCACGCATCGCGCGGCTGTCCGCACCCATCAGGTACAGGTACCACGGCATCAGCTCGTCCACGCTGGGCACTGTTTCGGGAGCGAGCCCGGGGTGGGTGCGTGAGCGCAGGGTGGTCGCGGCTTGACCGGGGATCAGGGTGTTGATGCGCGGGCTTGCAGACGAACCGAGCTCATCGGTCCAGATGCGGGTGAGCGTTTCCAGCCCCGACTTGGCCACGGCATACCCGCCCCAGTACGCGCTGGGTTGATGGCCGTGCGTTTCGCCGGTGAACACCACTGACGCGTCCGTCGCCTGTTTCAGCAGCGGCAGGCAGGCGCGGGTCAGCGCAAACGGCGCGATCAGGTTGACCCGCATCAGGGCCTGCCATTGTTCCAGCGTCTGCAGTTCCAGCGGGGTCAGGCTGTAGAACTGGTGCGCGCTGTGCAGCACGCCGTCGAGCCGTTTGAGGTGTTGTGCGATGGCGCCGGCCAGCGTTTCCAGGCTGCGGTCGTCGGCAGAGGCGAGGTCGTACGGAAACATCGCAGGCTCCGGACCGCCTGCGGCCAGGATTTCGTCGTACACCGCTTCGAGTCTGGCTTCGTTGCGTGCCAGCAGGGCGACGGTGGCGCCGTGGCGCGCAAAGGCCAGGCTGGCGGCGCGGCCGAGGCCCGAGCTGGCGCCGGTGACGAGGATGACGCGGCCTGCGAGCAGGTCGGGACGGGGAGAATAGTTTTTCATAGCTGTTCGAGTAAAGTGCGAGCCGATTGTACTCCGCTCAGTGTTGCGCTTTCGAGGGTGGCAGGGTAAGGCCCGGCAGTGTAATCGCCCGCCAGAAAAATGCGCGGGTGCGCGGTGCGGACGGTGGGGCGTGCCATGTTCGGCACGCAGGCGTATGTCGCCTGTTTTTCGATGATGCTTTTGCGCCAGCGTGGCGGGCCGGGGCGGGCAATCCTCTGCAACTGGGCGGCGGCCAGATCCATCCAGTCCGCCGGCAGGTTGGCCGCGGCGCTGGCAACCAGCGCCAGCAATCCCGGCTGGCCGTGGCTCTGGCCACGGTCGAAAACGAACTGTACCGGGCCATCCGTCAGGGCGAACAGCGGTTTTTCCAGTCGAAAAGCCGGGTCGTATTGCAGATAAGCGGTGGCAATCGGCTGGTAGGCAAAGGCCGCCATCCCATGCAACACGGGTTCGATTTGCGGAATCGCAGCAGCCAGCCCCGCCAGATGCTGCGGCGCGACGGCGAGGATGACGTGGCTGCAGGCCATCGACGCATCGCGCGTTCCGACGGTGACGGCGTCCGCTGCGGCGGTGAGCGTGGTCACCCGGCAGGACTGACGCACTTCGCCGCCGAGTTCGATGACACGGGCGGCAGCGGGTGCGGGAAACAGCGCAGTCAGGTCGCGACGCGGCAGCAGCAGGTCGCTGTGATGGTTGCGTCCGCCGAAGGCGGCGCGGATCGTGTCGCGGAAGACCCTGGCGCTAGCCATGTCCGGCGGCGTGTTGAGCGCGGATACGCACAGCGGATGCCATAGCAGGCGGCGCAGTTTTTCGGGCTGGCTGCGGGTGAGCTGGCTGACGCTCAGGTGGGTTGAGGTGTCCGTGTCATTCAGCAGGCCATGCGCCCAGCGGGCGGCGGCCAGCTTGTCGCGCCAGCTTAAGCCCTGGGCGCCGAGCAGGCCTGCCAGCAAATGCAGCGGCGCCGGCAGGCGCGGGCAGGCCAGGCTGAAATCCGGCGGCTGGTTAAGGGCAAGCGGCAGGCGCCACAGGCCATCGGGGGAGGAGGCGGGACGCAGGCGGTCGATCAGTTGCAGGGTCTGTTCATAGGCGCCGAGCAGGATGTGCTGGCCGTTGTCGAGCGGCTGGCCTTCGATGTCGACCGAACGGGCGCGCCCGCCCAGGGTGCGCCCGGCTTCGAACAGCGTGACGGCGACTCCCGCTTCGGCCAGCGTCAGCGCGGCGGCGCAACCGGCCCAGCCGCCGCCAATGACGGCCACACGTGATTTCATGGAAACAGCCAGGTCCTGCCGGCCAGCCACAGCTTGCGCAGCGGCGTGAGCGAGACGCGCGCATTCAGCACGGGAAAGCCGGCGCGTCGGATTTCGTCCAGCAGGGTGCGGTAAATCGCCGCCATCGCCAGCCCCGGGCGCTGCGCGCGGCGCGCGCGGGCGGGCAGGGCAGCGAAGGCGCTTTCGTAATGCGCGCTGGCGCGTTCGAACTGGAACTGCATCAGCGCCTGGAATTCGGGCGTGCTGCGGTCATTCAGGATGTCGGCCTCGGCGACGCCGAAGCGCGCCAGCTCATCCTGCGGCAGGTAGATGCGTCCGCGCCGCGCGTCCTCGCCGACATCGCGGATGATGTTGGTGAGCTGGAACGCAAGGCCCAGCTCGTGCGCATAACGGCGGATGTCGCGGTCGTCCTCGCTGCGCGGCCCACCGAAAATCGCTGCCGCCACTTCGCCGACCACGCCGGCCACGCGGTAGCAGTACAGATTGAGCGACTTGAAATCGGGATAGCGCAGGCAATCGAGATCCATTGTCATGCCGTCGACGATTTCCAGCAGCAGGGCGGGGGGCGCGTTGCGGCCCTGCTGGGTATCGAACAGGGCGCGGGTCGCCGGATGCTCCGGCACGCCGGCGGCAAACCGCGCGATTTCCCCGCGCCACCAGTCGAGCTTGGCTTCGGCCACCTGACGTTCGTGGCATTCGTCCACCACATCGTCGAGTTCGCGGCACAGGGCGTAAAACGCGGTGATCGCACGCCGCGCCTCGGGCGGCAGGAGGACGAAGCTGTAGTAGAAGCTGGAGCCGCTGGCCGCGGCGCGTTCCTGGCAATACCGATGGGCGTCCACGTTCAAAAAACCCCGCGTCCGAGCATGACGATCCAGTCCTTTTTGGTCAGCACCGGCCGGTTGTGGAACACGCACCCGGGGTCGGCGTGCAGTTTGCGCAGGATGGTTTCGCCGCCGAGGATGGTCACGCGCAGCTCAAGCCCGATGCGCCCCTTGAGTTGCCGGCCGAGCGGGGCGCCGGCCTGCAATAACTTGCGGGCGCGTTCGATCTGCTTGTGCATCATCATGTGCCACAGGCCGCGCGTGTCGCCCTGCGCGATTTGCGTCTCGCTGACGCGGTGCGCGTCCAACTCGTCCTGCGGCAGGTATATGCGGTCTTTCCGGTAATCGACTGCGATGTCCTGCAGGAAATTGATCAGTTGCAGGCTGCTGCAAATAGCGTCCGAATAGGCCAGGTGACGCGGGTCGCGGTCGCCGTACAGGTGCAGCATCAGGCGTCCCACCGGGTTGGCCGAGCGGCGGCAGTAGTCCATGATTTCGCCGAAATTGGCGTAACGGGTTTTTTCGACGTCTTGCGCGAAGGCTGACAGCAGGTCGCGAAACGGCGATAGCGGGATGGCGTACTCGCGAATGGCGGCCGCAAGCGGAACAAAAACCGGATGGCGGGAGGATTCGCCGCGCTCGATGCGGTCGAGTTCGGCGTGGTAGGCCGCCAGCTGGTCCAGGCGCGTGGCTGCGGGGGCATCGCCTTCGTCGGCAATATCGTCCGCGCTGCGGGCAAACCGGTAGATGGCTTCGACCGGCTGGCGCAGCCGTTTGGGCAGCAACCAGGACGCAACGGGGAAATTTTCGTAATGATCGACCGGCACCGGCAACAAAAAAACGGAATGGGAATAATGACTTAGGTGGGATGCCGGGTTCGCTTGGGTGACAGCATCGTATTGATTATATTACACTTATTAGTCGATAGTTTTGCGGCCACGCCGCGAGAGTGGCGGAATTGGTAGACGCACTGGATTTAGGTTCCAGCGCCGTAAGGCGTGGGGGTTCGAGTCCCCCCTTTCGCACCATCGGTTTTTTTGCGCTTCACCCATCCTTAAATTCAGCCAGGAAGTATTTTGATGCAAGCAAATCTTGAAGTTCTCGAAGGACTGGTCCGCCGCCTGGACATCAGCGTGCCCATGGACCAGCTGGAAACCGAAGTACAGGGCCGTCTCAAGCGCCTGGCACGCAACGTCAAGATGGATGGTTTCCGTCCCGGCAAGGCGCCCCTCGCCGCGGTGGCGCTCCGGCATGCCTCCGGCGTGCGCCAGGAAGTGCTGGGCGAAACCCTGCAGACCCGCTTTGGCGAGGCGGTGCAGTCGCATCAGTTGAAAATTGCGGGCTATCCGCGATTCGAGCCGAAAGCGGGGCAGACCGGCACGACGGAAATGACCTTCAGCGCCAGCTTCGAGGTCTATCCTGAAGTGAAGATCGACGACCTGAGCGCGGGCAAGATCAGCCGTCCGGTCGTGGACCTGGGCGAGGCCGATGTGGCGAAGACGCTGGAAGTGCTGCAGAAGCAGCGTCGCACGTTCGAATCCACCGATCGGGCTGCGGCAGAAGGCGATCTGCTCAAGTTCGATTACCAGGGCACGGTCGATGGCACAGCATTTGAAGGCGGAAACGGCGAAGATTTCGCCGCAGTGATCGGCGAGGGGCGCCTGCTAAAGGATTTCGAGCAGAACCTGACCGGACTCAAGGCGGGTGACAGCAAGGGATTCGACCTGACCTTCCCGGCTGAATATGGTGCGAAGGAACTGGCTGGCAAGGCCGCGCATTTCGAAGTGCAGGTCAAGGACGTCCAGGCCCCGGTGCTGCCGCCGGTGGACGCGGAATTTGCCAGGGCGCTGGGGGTCGAAGACGGCGACGTCGAGAAACTCAAGGCCGAGGTGAAATCCAACCTGGAACGTGAATCCAAACGTCGCGTGCAGGCGAAACTGAAAGAGCAGGCAATGGAACTGCTGCTGCAGAAGAGCACGCTGGATCTGCCGCAAAGCCTGGTGGCGATGGAAACCGAGCGTCTGATGAAAATGACCGAAGCCGATATGCAGTCGCGCGGGGTTCAGACCGCGAAACTTTCTGCCGATATGTTTAGCGGGCAGGCCGAGCGCCGCGTGCGCCTGGGGCTGATCCTGGCCGAGGTCGTGCAGGCGCACAAACTGGTGGCACTGCCCGAGCAGATTCGGGTTCTGATTGCCGAGCAGGCGCAAAGCTATGAAGAGCCGGAGCAGGTGATGCAGTGGTACTACCAGAACCCGGAGCGGATGCAGGAGATCGAGTCCCTGGCGCTGGAAGAGAATGTGGTAGCATGGGTTGCAGGTCAGGCCCAAGTGGAAGACGTGACAACCTCCTTTGAAGAATTGATGGGACGTGCCTGATGCACATTGATTTTGAACGCGGTATTTCCAATTCGCGGTCCTTCGAGCCTCAAGGTCTGGGGCTGGTGCCCATGGTCGTCGAGCAAAGCGGCCGTGGCGAACGCGCCTACGACATCTACTCGCGCCTGCTCAAGGAACGGGTCATCTTCCTGGTGGGTCCGGTGAACGATGGCACGGCCAACCTGGTGGTCGCGCAGATGCTGTTCCTCGAGTCGGAAAACCCCGACAAGGACATCTTCTTTTATATCAACTCGCCCGGTGGATCCGTTTCGGCCGGCCTGGCGATCTACGACACCATGCAGTTCATCAAGCCGGACGTGTCCACCCTGTGTATCGGCCAGGCGGCCAGCATGGGCGCGTTCCTGCTGACCGCGGGCGCCAAGGGCAAGCGCTATTGCCTGCCGAACTCGCGCGTGATGATTCACCAGCCGCTGGGCGGTTTTCAGGGCCAGGCATCGGATATCGCCATCCACGCCAAGGAAATCCTCTATTTGAAATCCCGCCTCAACGACATGCTGGCCAAGCACACCGGGCAGAACATCGACGTGATCGAGCGCGACACCGACCGCGACAACTTCATGAGCGCGGACGAATCGGTGAACTACGGCCTGATCGACAAGGTGCTGACCAGCCGCATCGAAGCGTCAGGCAATTAAGCAAGGAACTGGCATGGCAGACAAAGGCTCGAGCGACAAACTTCTTTACTGCTCCTTCTGCGGCAAAAGCCAGCACGAGGTGCGCAAGCTGATTGCCGGGCCGTCGGTATTCATCTGCGATGAATGCGTCGAGCTTTGCAATGACATCATCCGCGAGGAAATCCAGCAGGCCGACACCCAAAAGAGCAGTGGGTCCGACTTGCCGACGCCGCACGAAATCAGCGGCATGCTCGATCAATACGTGATCGGCCAGGGGCAGGCGAAAAAAGCGCTGGCGGTTGCCGTCTACAATCACTACAAGCGCCTGCGCAGCAACGCCGGCACGGGCGAAGTCGAGCTGGCCAAGAGCAACATCCTGCTGATCGGCCCGACCGGCTCCGGCAAGACCCTGCTGGCGCAAACGCTGGCACGCACGCTGAACGTGCCGTTCGTGATTGCCGATGCCACCACGCTGACCGAAGCCGGTTATGTGGGCGAGGACGTCGAGAACATCATCCAGAAGTTGCTGCAAAAATGCGATTACGATGTCGAGAAGGCCAAGCAGGGCATTGTTTACATCGATGAAATCGACAAGATTTCACGCAAGGCCGACAACCCCTCGATTACCCGCGACGTGTCCGGCGAAGGCGTGCAGCAGGCGCTGCTGAAACTGATTGAAGGCACCACGGCTTCGGTGCCGCCGCAGGGCGGGCGCAAGCACCCGAACCAGGAGTTCGTGCAGGTCGACACCAGCAACATCCTGTTCATTTGCGGCGGCGCGTTCAGCGGGCTGGAAAAAGTCATTCGTGGCCGCACCGAAAAAGGTGGCATCGGCTTTGGCGCGCAGGTCAAGAATGTCGACGAAACCAAGCGCGACGTTGAATTGCTGCACCAGGTCGAGCCCGAAGATCTCATCAAATATGGTCTGATCCCGGAATTTGTCGGACGTTTGCCGGTTGTCGCAACCCTGGATGAGCTGGATGAGGCCGCGCTGGTGCAGATTCTGACCGAACCGAAGAACGCGCTGACCAAGCAGTTCGTCAAGCTCTTCAAGATGGAAGGCGTCGAACTCGAATTCCGCGAGGATGCGCTGAATGCCATCGCCAAGCGCGCGCTGGCGCGCCGCACCGGCGCACGCGGCCTGCGTTCGATCATCGAGCATTCCCTGCTCGATACCATGTACGACCTGCCATCGCTCAAGGGCGTCAGCAAGGTGGTGGTGGACAACGGGATGATCAGCGGCGACGGCAAGCCCTTGCTGATTTACTCGGATCAGGGCGAGCAACCGCTGGCTGCCGGAGCCTGAACATCAAATGGCTGACGGGGAACCTGCCAGCCATCTTGAATTCCAACCTATGCTCCCCAATTATGGATGAGCGTGGTTGTTGCCGATTTATCGGCTTTAGAGCCACGGCCTACCCTTTACGGGTAGAGCGTGGTTGAATGCCGCGCATCCTTTCCTCAACTCTTACCAGGAAATCATGATGAGCGACAACGTATCCAAGGAACAGGTCGATCTGCCGCTGTTGCCGCTTAGGGATGTGGTGGTGTTTCCCCACATGGTCATCCCCTTGTTTGTCGGTCGTCCCAAATCGATCAAGGCGCTGGAAACCGCGATGGAATCCGGCAAGAGCATCCTGCTGGTCGCGCAAAAGACCGCCGCCCAGGACGACCCCACGCCGGAAGACCTGTACGACACCGGCAGCGTCGCCACCGTTCTGCAGATGTTGAAACTGCCGGACGGCACCGTCAAGGTTCTGGTTGAAGGCAATCAGCGTGCCCGCGTGCTGGAAGTCACCGATGCCGAGACCCATCTCTCCGCACGTGCCGAAATTCTGCCCGCCGAGGGCGAAGAACTGGTGGAAGTCGAGGCGATGCGCCGCGCCCTTCTGACGCAGTTCGATCAGTACGTCAAACTGAACAAGAAGATTCCGCCGGAAATCCTCACCTCGTTGTCGGGCATCGACGAGGGCGGCCGACTGGCCGACACCATTGTCGCGCACCTGCCGCTGAAGCTGGAACAGAAGCAGGAAGTGCTGGAGATGATCGGCGTCAACAAGCGCCTCGAACATCTGCTCGGCCTGCTGGAAGGCGAGCTCGACATCCTGCAGGTGGAAAAGCGCATTCGCGGCCGCGTCAAGCGGCAGATGGAGAAGAGTCAGCGCGAGTACTACCTGAACGAGCAGGTCAAGGCGATCCAGAAAGAACTGGGTGACATCGAGGAAGGTGCCGAACTGGAGGAACTGGAAAGCCGCGTCAAGCAGGCCGGCATGTCCAAGGAGGCGGAAGCCAAGGCCATGGGCGAGCTGAAAAAGCTGCGCATGATGTCTCCGATGTCGGCCGAAGCCACCGTGATCCGCAGCTACATCGAGGCCATGGTCGGCCTGCCGTGGAAGAAGAAAACCAAGATCAGCAAGGATCTGGTCAAGGCCGAGCGCGTGCTCGACGAAGACCACTACGGTCTCGACAAGGTCAAGGAACGCATCCTCGAATACCTCGCCGTGCAGCAGCGCGTCGACAAGGTCAAGGCGCCGATCCTCTGCCTGGTGGGCCCCCCCGGCGTTGGCAAGACCTCGCTCGGCCAGTCCATCGCGCGTGCGACCAACCGCAAGTTCGTGCGCATGGCGCTGGGCGGCGTGCGCGATGAATCCGAGATTCGCGGCCACCGTCGCACCTACATCGGTTCGATGCCGGGCAAGATCCTGCAAAGCCTGACCAAGGTCGGGGTGCGGAATCCGCTGTTCCTGCTCGATGAAGTCGACAAGATGGGACAGGACTTCCGCGGCGATCCGTCTTCGGCGTTGCTGGAAGTGCTCGATCCCGAGCAGAACTACACCTTCCAGGATCATTACATCGAGGTCGAGTACGACCTGTCCGACGTGATGTTCGTCGCCACCGCCAACTCGCTTAATCTGCCCGCGCCCTTGCTGGACCGGATGGAAGTGATCCGCCTGTCGGGCTACACCGAAGACGAGAAAATAAATATCGCGATGCGCTACCTGGTGCCCAAACAGCTCAAGGTCAATGGCATCAAGGAAAGCGAACTTGTTATCGCCGAATCGGCCATTCGCGACATCGTGCGTTACTACACGCGCGAAGCCGGCGTGCGCAGCCTTGAGCGGGAAGTTTCAAAAATCTGCCGCAAGGCGGTCAAGGCCTTGTTGCTGAAGAAGCAATCGACCCGAATCTCGGTCACGTCGCGCAATCTGGAGAAATACCTCGGGGTGCGGCGCTTCAGCTTTGGGGTCGCCGAACAGAAGAACCAGGTGGGGCAGGTGACGGGTCTGGCGTGGACCGAAGTGGGCGGCGAGCTGCTGACCATCGAGGCGGTCTCGCTGCCGGGTCGCGGCAAGATGATCACGACCGGCAAACTCGGCGAGGTGATGCAGGAGTCCATCCAGGCCGCGCTGTCCGTGGTGCGCTCGCGTGCGCGCAAGCTGGGAATCCAGGACGACTTCTATCAGAAGCGCGACATCCACATCCACCTGCCCGAAGGCGCAACGCCGAAAGACGGTCCGTCGGCGGGTGTCGCAATCTGCACGTCGATGGTGTCGATCCTCACCGGGATTCCGGTGCGTGCCGATGTGGCGATGACCGGAGAAATCACGTTGCGGGGCGAAGTGCTGCCGATTGGCGGGCTGAAGGAAAAACTGCTGGCCGCGCATCGCGGCGGCATCAAGACGGTGTTGATCCCGCACGAGAATGTCAAGGATCTGACCGAGATTCCTGACAACATCAAGAACAAGCTCGACATTCATCCGGTCAAGTGGATTGACCAGGTTCTTGAATTGGCACTGGAGCATGCGCCCGAGCCCTTGCAGGATGAGCCTGAAGCGGAAACGCCAGCAATTGCCGTGCCGGAAGAGAAAAAAACCGCCACCGCGGCAATCAAGCACTGAGTGTTTTTTAACCGCTCCCCGGAATCCCGCGCCAGCCGCGGGATTTTTTTGGTGCGCCCGGAAAACCGCTTGACACAAGGTTTTACGGGTTGCTATAAAAGCCCCCACAGGGGTTTTCCTGTACCACTTGAGCGAAGGGGATAACACGTGAATAAATCCGAATTGATTGATGCCATCGCCGACTCGGCTGATATTTCCAAGGCCGCTGCCGGCCGCGCACTGGATGCAACGGTTGACGCGGTCAAGAAAGCGTTGAAAAAAGGCGACATGGTGACGCTGGTGGGTTTTGGCAGCTTCTATGTCGGCAAGCGCGCCGCACGCACGGGCCGCAATCCGCGCACCGGCGCAGCCATCAAGATCAAGGCTGCCAAAGTGCCGAAGTTTCGCGCAGGCAAAGGGCTGAAGGACGCCGTCAATTAATAAAAAAATGCAGTTTGCATTTGGCAAGGTCGGAAATCTGTTGTAGAATCTTTGGCTTCGTCGGGTGCTTAGCTCAGCTGGTAGAGCGTCGCCTTTACACGGCGAATGTCGGGGGTTCGAGCCCCTCAGCACCCACCAGCAGGGATCAGGACAAGCAGTCGATTGCAGTGCAACGTTGTTCACTGACGTTTTTTGTAGCACCAGGGAGTGGTAGTTCAGTTGGTTAGAATACCGGCCTGTCACGCCGGGGGTCGCGGGTTCGAGTCCCGTCCACTCCGCCAACATCAAAAAGGCGAACGCAAGTTCGCCTTTTTTCATTTCATACTGCGTCTTTTCATCACAGCAAGGCGAGACGCGAGACGCAAAGTGCGCGAAAATTCGCGCTGGCGATTTTTTTCGGAGTAGAAGACCGTGCTCGAAGCAATCCGCAGGCATGCAAAGGGCTGGCTGGCCAAAATCATACTGGCCTTGATTATTGTTACCTTCGCCCTGTTCGGCGTGGATTCCTACATATCGGGCGACAAAAGCGGCGGCAAGATCGCCGAGGTCGGGGATGTGGGGATTTCACGTGAGGAACTGACGCGGGAAATCCAGGCGCAGAGTGACCGCATGCGCGAGACGCTCGGCCCTGCATTTGATCCCGCCGTCATCGAAACAGCCGACTTTCGCAAACAGGTGCTCGATAGCCTGATCGAGCGTAAGGCGCTCCTGCTGGAAGCGCAAAAGCTCAGGTTCCTGGCACCGGATGCATATGTCGCATCGGTACTCGGGCAGATTCCGTCCTTCCAGCAGGACGGCACATTTTCGCAGCTGCGCTATGAGGCGGTGCTGCGCCAGAACAACCGCACGCCTGCCCAGTTTGAAAATGAATTGCGCCAGGCCTTCATGCTCGAGGCCATTACCAGTCCGGTTTCGCTCGCGGCCTTCCCCTCGAATACCTCGCTGACGCAGATTGCCCGCCTGGTGGCGCAGCAGCGCGAGATCGCCTGGGCGGATCTGCCGGCTTCCACGGTGGCGTCGCAGGTCCAGGTGGCGACCGCCGACGTGGAGCAGTATTACGCGGCCAACCAGGCCGAATTCACCGAGCCGGAGCAGATTCGCGCCGAGCATCTGGTGCTGGACATCGCAAGCGTGGCAGCGGGCATTGCCGTGAACGAGCAGGCGGTGGCGGAGTACTACGCGGCCAACGCTGCGCAGTTCGGGCAACCCGAGCAGCGTCGTGCGAGCCATATCCTGATTGCCGTCGATAAAAATGCGGACGCAGCAACGCGCGCCCAGGCCAAGGCGAAAGCAGCCGAACTGATTCAAGCCCTGCGGAAAGCACCGGAGCGTTTCGCCGAACTGGCGCGCGCCGAATCGCAGGATCCCGGCTCGGCTGCGCAGGATGGCAGCCTGGGCAGTTTTGGTCGCGGCATGATGGTCAAGCCTTTCGAGGATGCCGTGTTCAGCATGAAGCCGAATGAGATCCGTGATCCGGTGGAAAGCGATTTCGGTTATCACATCATCCGTCTGGATGGCATTGAGCCTGCGCAGACCGCACCGCTGGCCGAGGTGCGTGCAGCGGTTGTGGACGAGTTGCGCAGGCAGCAGGCGCAGAAGGTGTTTGCCGATCTGGCCGAGAACTTCAGCAACCTGGTGTATGAAAACGCGACCTCCCTGCAGCCCGCAGCGACAGCGGCCAAGCTGACCGTCAAGCAAAGCGGCTGGATGACCGCAAAAAATGCGCCGCCACCATTCAATCATCCCGCACTGTCGGCTGCGCTGTTCGGCCCGGAATCAATCAAATCCAGGCAGAACACCGAGGCCATCGAGGTTCAGCCCGGCACCCTGGTGGCTGCGCGGATCGTGGAGCATCGCCAGGCGCGCCTGCGTCCGCTGGCCGAAGTGTCGGTGGCAATCGAGGCCAAGTTGCATGCCGCGCTGAGCGCACGGCTGCTGGCGCAAAAGGGCGAGGCTACGGTCCAGGCACTGGCCAAGGGCGAGGAAGCGGACTTGAACTGGTCGGATTTCCAGGTGGTCGGGCGTCAGCCTTCGGCTGTGCTGGATGCCGCAGGCGCCAAGGCGGTATTCCGGGTGAGCGCCGACAAGCTGCCTGCCTACACCGGCTTTACTCGCCCTGACGGCGCTTATCGCATCGTGCGGGTGAGCCGCGTGCTGGAGGCGCCTGCGCTGGACCCCGTGCTGCGGGCATCGATCGAATCCGGTGTCGTGCAGGCGCAGCAGCGTGCGGACATGAAGGCGATGGTCGCGCTGATCACCGCCGGGCAGAAAGTGAAAATCCAGCCCAATGCAATCGAAGGCAGATAAACCGAACTGCTCACCCCAACAAAAAACGCGCCTTCGAGGCGCGTTTTTTGTTGGGGTGAAAAAGTGTTACTGCTCAGCGCCGGCGGTGGTGTTGAAGCCGGCATCGACGTAGGTGATTTCGCCGGTGATGGCGGAGGCCAGGTCAGAGAGCAGGAAGGCCGCCACATTGCCAACTTCATCGATGGTCACATTGCGACGCAGCGGCGCATTCTTGGCGACGACGTCAAGTTTCTCGCCGAAGTTGGCGATGCCGCTGGCGGCCAGCGTCTTGATCGGGCCTGCCGACACTGCGTTGACGCGGATGCCCTTGGGCCCAAGACTCTGCGCCATGTAGTACACGCTGGATTCGAGACTGGCCTTGGCCAGGCCCATGACGTTGTAGTTTGGAATGGAGCGAACCGCACCGAGGTAGGTCAGCGTCAGCAATGCAGCCTGACGGCCTTCCATCATCGGCAACGCGGCCTTGGCCAGTGCAGCAAAGCTGTATGAGCTGATGTCGTGGGCGATGCGGAAGTTTTCCCGTGTGACTGCGGACAGAAAATCGCCGGCCAGCGCTTCTTTCGGCGCGAAGGCGATCGAGTGCACCAGGCCATCGAGGCCGTCCCAGTGTTTGCCGAGGTCGGCAAACAGGGCGTCGATCTGCTCGTCGCTGCCGACGTCGCACGGGAAGACCAGGCTGGATCCGAACTCCTGGGCGAATTCGGTGACGCGATCCTTGATGCGCTCGCCCTGGTAGGTGAAGGCCAGTTCGGCGCCTTCGCGCTTGCATGCGGCGGCGATGCCGTACGCGATCGAACGGTTGGATATTACGCCGGTGATCAGCAAGCGTTTTCCTGCAAGAAATCCCATGATGGTCTCGAAGAAAGTTGTGTAGCACGGGATTATAACGGCTGACGTTGGCGGCGCGCTTGGGTACACTTGCGGGATGGTGCGCATCGGGGCGATTTTATTGGGGACGGGCCTGCTGGGGCTAGGCTTGATGGCAGGCTGCTCCGACAGCTGGAACAACCCCTACCCGGGCAGCCAGGCCGACGCCAATGTGCTTTACAGCGCATTTTCCGAGCGCCCCAAGCATCTCGATCCGGCACGCTCCTACAGCTCGAATGAAGTCGAATTCACCGGGCAGATTTACGAACCGCCGCTGCAATACCACTTCCTCAAGCGTCCCTACACGCTGGTCCCGCTGACCGCCGAGGCGGTGCCCAGGCCTCGCTATTTCGACGCCGCCGGAAAAGCGCTGCCGGACGATGCGCCGGCAGCGAGCATTGCCGAAAGCGTATACGAAATCAGCATCCGCCCCGGTATCCGCTATCAGCCGCATCCGGCGTTTGCGCGCGATGCGGCTGGACACTACCGCTACCATGCGCTTACAGCCTCGGATATCGCCAAAAAAACCCGTATAAACGATTTTGAACACAGCGGCACGCGCGAACTGGTGGCAGCGGATTATGTGTATCAGATCAAACGGCTGGCCAACCCCCGGCTCAGCTCGCCGATTTTCGGCCTGATGAGCGAGCATGTCGTCGGCCTGAAGGCGCTGGGCGAGGCGCTGGAGAAAGCGGCCAAGGCCGATCCCGATGCGGTGTTGAAACTCGACGATTTTCCGCTTGAAGGGGCCGAAGTGGTGGATCGCCACACCTACCGCATCCGTATCCAGGGCAAATACCCGCAGTTCATCTACTGGCTGGCGATGCCGTTCTTCGCGCCGGTGCCGTGGGAAGCAGAGGTTTTCTACGCGCAGCACGGGATGGCGGACAAGAACCTCACGCTCGACTGGCAGCCGGTCGGCACCGGCCCCTACTATCTGGCGGAGAACGATCCCAACCGCCGTATGGTGCTGAAGAAGAATCCCCACTTCCACGGCGAAGCCTATCCGGCGGAAGGCAGCGAGGAGGACCACCAGGCCGGCCTGCTCGCCGACGCCGGCAAGCCGCTGCCGTTTGTCGACGCAGCCATCTACAGCCTGGAGAAGGAAACCATTCCCTACTGGAGCAAGTTTCTGCAGGGCTACTACGATAGTTCCGGCATCAGCTCAGACAGCTTCGACCAGGCCGTGCAGTTCACTTCCGGTGGCGCCCCGCAGCTCACCGACGGCATGCGCGAGCAGGACATCCACCTCATCACCGCGGTGGCGGCTTCGCTCTGGTATGTCGGCTTCAACATGCTCGACCCGGTGGTGGGGGGGCTGGGCGAAGACCGCCAGAAATTGCGGCAGGCGCTTTCCATCGCCTTCGACTATGACGAATTCATTTCGATCTTCCTCAACGGCCGCGGCATACCCGCACAGGGACCGATTCCCCCCGGTTTGTTCGGCTATGTCGAGGGTGTGGCCGGGCTGAATCCCTACGTGTACGAGGCGCGCGACGGGGTCATCCAGCGGCGCCCGATCGAGGTGGCGAAAAAGCTGCTGGCCGAGGCGGGCTACCCGAACGGCCGCGACGTCAAAACCGGCGCCCCGCTGGTGCTGTATTTCGACACCATGGCGAGCGGCCCCGACGCCAAGTCGCGGCTCGACTGGATGAAGAAGCAGCTCGACAAGCTCAACGTGCAGCTGGTGGTGCGCGGCACCGACTACAATCGCTTCCAGGACAAGATCCGCAAGGGCAATGCGCAGCTGTTCGAATGGGGCTGGAACGCCGACTACCCCGACCCGGAGAACTTCCTGTTCCTGCTGTACGGCCCGCACAAAAAGGTCGGCACCGGCGGCGAGAATGCGGCCAACTACGATAGCCCGGAATTCAACCGCCTGTTCGAGCGCATGAAGGACATGGACAATGGCCCCGAGCGACAGCAGGTGATCGACGCCATGCTGGAGATCGTGCGCCGCGATGCGCCGTGGATTTTCGCCTACTACCCCAAGTCTTTTGGCCTGCGTCACGGCTGGGTGCACAACGTCAAACCCAATCTGATGGCCAACAACACGCTGAAATACCGGCGTATCGATCCTGAGTTGCGCGAAATGCGGCGCGACGAATGGAACCGCCCGGTGCTGTGGCCGATCATCCTGCTGGTTGCCGCGCTGGTCGCCGTCATCGCGCCGGCCGCGATCGGGTGGCGGCGGCATGAAAGGAAAACCGGCTGATGTTCGCTTATATCCTGCGGCGCGTGCTGTATGCGATCCCGATTCTGATCGGGGTCAACCTGCTGACGTTTACGCTGTTCTTCGTCGTCAACACGCCGGACGACATGGCGCGGCTTCAGCTCGGCGCCAAGCACGTAACGTCGGAAGCGATCGAGCGCTGGAAGGTCGAACACGGCTACGACAAGCCGCTGCTGCTGAACGCCGAGGCGAAGGGCAGCACACAGTTCACCGACACGATTTTCTTCAAGCACTCGGCCGCGATGTTCGTGTTTGAATTCGGCAAGGGCGACGACGGCCGCAACATCGGCAACGAAATCCGCACCCGCATGGGACCGAGCCTGGCGATCGCGCTGCCGGTGTTCGTCATCGGTTTGCTGGTCAACATCACCTTTGCACTGCTGATGGTATTTTTCCGCGCCACCTATCTCGACCTGTGGGGCGTCGTGCTGTGCGTGGTGCTGATGTCGATCTCGGGACTGTTCTACATCATCGCCGGACAGTACTTCATCGCCAAACTGTGGAACCTGCTGCCGATCTCGGGCTTCGCCGGCGGCATCGACGGCATTCGCTTCATCCTGTTGCCGGTGCTGGTCGGCGTGGTGGCCGGCATCGGCAGCGGATCGCGCTGGTACCGCACCATTTTCCTTGAGGAAATCGGCAAGGACTATGTGCGCACCGCGCGCGCCAAGGGGCTCTCCGAGGTGCGCGTGCTGTTCCGCCATGTGCTGAAGAACGGCATGATCCCGATCCTCACCGGTGCGGTGGTGGTGCTGCCGCTGCTGTTCATGGGCAGCCTCATCACCGAATCCTTCTTCGGCATCCCG
>JAUYCF010000004.1 GCA_030692355.1 Thiobacillus sp. | reverse complement strand
TGCTCGCGCAAGCGCCGCCTGCCAGCTATTGATCCGGCCAGATTTATCCGTGAGTTCGTTCGTGCCGAGCCTGTCGAAGCACAGCCCTTCGACAGGCTCAGGGCGAACGGTAGTCATGTTTAATTCGTGCCGGATCAATAGTACCTCCGCCTCACCGCGGCGGGAGGTCGGCCAGGTGATTCTCGGACTCCATCCCGCACCATCACCCACACCTCTTTTCGGGATGCCTCAATCTGCCTGGTTGCCCGAAAGACTATTTCCGGTGAAGTAGCTGACGCGCGTGCGGGGATCGAGGTAAGCGCGCACGGCCACGTCGAGTTCCACGGGGTGCAGGGTTTTTACCACGGAGAGTTCGGGCGCTTCGCGCAGGTCCAGCCACAAGGCTTCTTCCTTGGGGACGTCGGGATCGTAGATCAATAGCGAGGGGTGCAAGAGCTGACCCGGGTTAACGCTCATGATCAGGCCGATCTGGCCATTGCTCAACTGCACGACACTTCCGGGCGGGTATACCCCCATGCAGCGAATAAACAATTGCAGCAAGACCGGATCGTATTTGCCCATTTCCTTCTTGAACATAAAGGAAATGGCCTCGGCGGGCGTCATCGATTCCGCCGGATTGTTGCGGTTGCAGTAGTTGTCAAAAGTATTGGCGATGCATGCGATGCGCGCGATGCGCGCGATTTTCTCGCCTTCAAGTTTGCCGGGGTACCCGCTCCCGTCGAGCAGTTCATGATGCATGGCGATGACGTCCAGCGCGGCGGCGGGAAGTTCAGGCAGGGATTGCGCCATTTCGACGCCATACGCTACATGCTGCTGGTAGAAACTGTGTTCGGCCTTCGTCCAGGGCGATTTATTCATCAGGATCTGGCCGGGTATCTTTTTCTTGCCGATGTCGTGCAGCAGCGTGCCGATTCCCAGCGCGCGCATTGCCTCGGCGCTCAATTGCGCTTCCTTTCCCAGAATCAACGCCAGCATCGTGACATTGAGGGCATGGTAATACGCGTTTTCGTCACCCGCCTTGGCGTTCACCAGGTGCAGGGCAACGTCCTTGTCCGCCAGCATCGAATCCACCATGTCCGACACCAGCGCCTGCGCCTGCTGGACCGACTCTTCCGGACGGGAAAAAATATCGCGCAGCAACGATTTGACGGTGGAGGCTCCGGTGGCAAATTGTCGTTCGCAGCGCCCCAGCACCTCACGCTGACGCGAGAGCTTTTCCCGTCGTTCCTTTTTCTCTGCCCACATCGCCTCGATTTCCGGGTCGGGCGGCGCCGGCGGGGGCGGCGGGGTGTTCGCTTTGGGCGGGGGCAAGGGTGGCAAATCACTCTTGCTGCTATCGTAGAGCACGTGCGAAATCCCGAGGGAAAGCAATAGCTTCAGCTGCTTCTCGGTGCGGATCTTGAAGCTGCTAAAAAGGAAGGGATGATCCATCCAGGACTCCATCCGGATATGCAGCCCGACTCTTACCTGATCAATTCTGATGCGTTGTTCCACCTCGTCCATCGGTCAAACGATCCTCTAGCCTGTTCGACTTTCGCCATCGACGCACACGATTGCGGTCGCAGGCATTTGCAAACGCATGAAGATTAAACTATTTGGAGCGGGAATTGCGCCTCCGCGATCTTGCCCCGAAGCGAATCAAGTTAAGCGGCGTGCCCATCCAGGAACTATGATGAATCTTCCAGCCATTGTTTTGGGGAGGGGTCATGAAACATTCTTTTTGCATCGGGCACGCGCACCTGCGCCTGCACCGCTTCGGCGACTGAACCATGACGAACCCCAGCGAAGCCGATCTGGCGCAAGCCACGACTGCCGTGGCCACTCTCCTCGAAGGCATGCGGCTTTCCGCCCACCTCTATGCCGTCGAGCCCAGGGAAGGGCAGTGGGCGGTGATCGTGGAATGCGCCACCGGGTCGGGCTGGCAGCGCGTGGAACTGCGGGCAGGCCCTGAACTGCTGGCCGCGATCGGCGGCGACGCAGAGGCCCGTGCGACTCTGCTCGCCCAATGGCGGGCGCATCTGGACGACTGCCGGTACGACTGACGCACCCGCTGCGCCCGCACCGTGCCATGCATTGCCTTGGTGAAAATGCCGGTTGGTATTCGGGCCGTTGCCGGCGTTTTTGCATCCGCCGTTTCCGCACTCTTTTATTCATGCACCAGAGCAAGAAAGCCTCGATGAACGACGCCGCGCGCAAAATGAATTCAGGCACGCCACCGAAGCAAACTGAAATCGAAGGATCCGTCTTTGCCGGCTTCCGGCAGGTGCTCCGCAAGGGCGCGCTGATCTTTGCCCTCATCATCATGGTCCTGATTTCCATGATCCTCTACCAGTACCAGCGCTCGGAAGAAGCCGTCCGCTCGGTGGCGCACACGCGGCAGGTCATTGCGTACATCGACGCGCTGCGTACCTACCTGCTCAACCTGGACACCGCAGTCCGCCAGTACGCCGAGTCGCACGATCCCGCCGATCTCGACCCCGGGCTGATATGCCGCCCATCGCAGTGTCCCAGTGCCGGGCGGCTGATCGCCTTGATCGGTGCCGACGGCGCCCAGGCTACCCGCCTGGCGCCCCTGCCGGCGCTGCAATCGGCGCTGGAGGCCGGATTTGGCGCGCTCCAGCAGCGCGCGGAGGCGGACGCCGATGTCACGCCGCCGGAACGGGAGCTTGCGGGCTTCGACAAGTCCGCCATCGAGGAGATCCACCGCATTCTGATCGAAGCCGGGCGGGAGGAGCTGCGCCAGCTGGAAGCGCGCGAAACAGCACGAATCCGCGACCAGAACCTGTCGTCGGCGCTGTTGGGGATGGCCGGGCTGTGGACGGGATTGGCGCTGCTCGGGCTGTACCGGGAAACCGGCCGCCTGATCGAAGCGGGCATCCGTGCCGAGCAGACGATCCGCCAACTCGGTCTTCGCGACCCGCTGACGGGCCTGGCCAATCGGCGGTTCCTGAACGAAAACGAAAGGCATTTGATCGCCGGCGCGAAGCGCTCGGGGAAGCAGATGGCCGTCCTGGCCATCGATCTGGACGACTTCAAGGCGGTCAACGACCTGTATGGGCATGCTGCCGGCGACGCGGTTCTGGTGACGTCGGCGGAACGCATGAAGCAGTTGCTCCGCGAGGCGGATGTGATCGCCCGTTTGGGTGGCGACGAGTTCGTCATCGTGCTGGGGCAGGTCGACGATGCAGGGGCCGCGCGCGAGGTCGCCGGCCGCGTGGTGGAAAGCCTGAGCCAGCCCGTCCCGCTTGCCGGAGGCGGAATCGCACGCATCGGGGCGTCGGTGGGGATCGCAATGTGCTGCGCCGGCGGCGAAACGCTGGGCGAGCTGCTGAAGAAGGCAGACGCGGCGCTTTACGCGGCCAAGCGCGACGGCAAGCGCACCTACCGTGAGGCCGGCGCCCCGGGCGTGTAAGGCCGCGCTCACGATGGGACGCCGGGACCACTATCACGTCTATGTGATCGAGCTGTCGAAAGACGTCCTGTACGAAGGCCGCTTCAGGAAATCCAACCCCGGCTACGTCGCGGGCAAGCCGTGCGTGTACGTCGGCATGACGGGGCTGGATCCCGACGTGCGCTTCGACAAACACAAGGCGGGGATCCAGTCCAACCGCTTCGTCAAGCAATTCGGCCTGCGCCTGCTGCCCGATCTGTACGAACTTTATAACCCGCTGCCCTATGACGCCGCACGCAGCCTGGAAGTGGAACTGGCCATCGATTTCCGGGAAGCGGGGTACGGAGTCTGGCAGGCCTGAGCGGGATAACGCTGCCCGCTTTGGCTGGATATTTCTTCACGGGGTTTTGATCGGCTCGGCACCTTCGGCCAACCGCTTTTCCTGCGCCCGCTTCAGCGCATCCGCGCCTTGGCGAGCCTGGCCTTCAGCTCCGGCATGATGGCGGCGGCGGCCTTCTCGCCCTCCATGATGGCCAGGTGACGGCCCTCGAAATCGGTGCTGCTCACCGCTGCCGTCTTCGGCCGGATCACGACGTCCGCATCTTCCAGCTCGTGGCGGCTGATGGTGTGGCCCATGATGGCGAAGGTTTGCAGCAGCACGTCCAGGGTGCCGGCGAGCTTGTCCCGGCGGGTCACGTTGGAGATGTCCACGGCGATGACGAAGTCCGCCCCCATGGCACGCGCCGACTGGGCCGGTACCGGCGAGGTGAGGCCACCGTCCACGTAATCGCGGCCGCTGATCTCGACGGGCTGGAACATCCCCGGCACGGCGCTGGAGGCGCGCACCGCCATGCCGGTGTCGCCCCGGCGAAACAGCATCAGGTCGCCGCTTTGCAGGTCGGTGGCGACCACGCCGAGGGGCCTGTGCATTTTCTGGATGGTGAGGTTCTTCACGTTCCGGTTGATGAAATCCTGCAGGGCCTCGCCTTTCAGCACGCCCCGGTTGGGCAGGGTCCAGTCCACAACCATGCTTTCTTCCATTTGCAGGGCCACCTTCTGCAGTTCGAAGCCGCTCATGCCCGAGGCATAGAGCGCCCCCACCACGGAGCCCGCGCTGGTGCCCACCACGATGTCCGGCACGATGCCCTGGGCCTCCAGCGCCTTGATCACGCCAATGTGAGCGAAGCCCCGCGCCGCGCCGCCGCCCAGCGCCAGCGCGATTCTGAGCGGCGGCTTGGGCGCCACGACCGGGGGCGGGACAGGCGGCATCGGCGCCGGGGGCGGGGTCGCACAAGCGGAAAGCAGAGCGGCGATCAGGAGCAGGGTCAGGTGGCGCATGAAAAAACCGGTCTTTATTGGATACCGGATTATGGGCGGAAGATCGAACCGATAGGTTCACTCCGTCTTGCCGAAAACAAAAAAATCGACCATGCGCGCCCACCGCCATGCTGAAAAGCAATCAACCCGGATTGTTCATTAGACGATTGATGGCACGTAGGGTGCACTCCGTGCACCGATTGACGCCCGAAGGTGCACGGAGTGCACCCTACCCAAAGCATCTCGTCCTAATGATCCGGCCAGATTTATCCGTGAGTTCGTTCGTGCCGAGCCTGTCGAAGCACAGCTCTTCGACAGGCTCAGGGCGAACGGTAGTCATGTTTAATTCGTGCCGGATCAATAGTGCGTGGTTGTTGCCGATTCATCGGCTGTACAACCACGGCCTCCCCCTTGCGGGGACAACCGGCAGCGTTCAAGTAAAACGGGCTCCCTCGCGGGAGCCCGTTTGCATGGCCGCTGCAAAAATCACATCACTTCTTTTTCGATTTCTTCCAGGGAGGTGTGGCGGACGTCCTTGCCCTTGACCATGTAGACCACGTATTCCGACATGTTCTTGGCGTGGTCGCCCATGCGCTCGATCGCCTTGGTGACGAACAGGATGTCGATAAAAACCGATATGGTGCGCGGGTCTTCCATCATGTAGGTGATGAGATGGCGCAGGTTGAGGCGGAATTCCTCGTCCACCTGCTGGTCCTGGCGGGCGATTTCCACCGTCTTGGTGGCGTCCAGGCGGGCAAAGGCGTCGAGCGCCTTGCGCAGCATGTCGAGCACCATGTCCGCCATATATTTGACTTCGGAGAAGCGCGGCATGCTGATGCGCCCGGACTGGTGGATCAGCTTGGCCATGCGGGCGATCTTGGCCGCTTCGTCGCCGATGCGTTCGAGGTCGGTGATGGTCTTGACCACCATCATCACCATGCGCAGATCGGATGCGGTCGGCTGGCGACGCGCGATGATGCGGGTGCAATCCTCGTCGATGGCGACTTCCAGTCCATTGACGTTATGGTCGTTGGCATCCACCAGTTCAGCCAGGTCCATGTCGCCCGAGACGAGCGCTTCGACGGCGTTGATGATTTGCTCTTCGACCATGCCGCCCATTTTCAGCACGCTGGCGCGCACGGCTTCCAGCTCGGCATCAAACTGCTTGTAGGTGTGTTCGGTTGGCATCGTGTTGGTATCCCCAATAATTCACTTTCGATTATAGGCTGCGCATTGTGAAGATTACATGACCGGCAACGCGGCAGGGTTCATTGTGTGTAGAAGGGCAGCGCGTAGCGTGAACCGTCCAGGTCCAGGTACAACACCCAGCTGCCCTGTCCGCTGACGCAGGCCGGCAGGGTTACCGTCGAGGCCCAGATGCCGTCCGCGACCGGCCGCAGGTCGTAGCGGTTGAAGCCCATGTCCATGCCAACCATCTGGAATTCCGCGCTGATGCGGGCGGCGTTCACTGCCCGGACGTTCAGTTCGAAAGCTTCCAGTGGTGCCGGCCGCACCGAAAAGCGCACGCTTGCCGGCGCGCCGTGGTGGCTGAAGGCGCAGCCGGCCAAGGGATCGGCGCAGGGCACCGCCACCGCTTCGGGCGGACGCTTCAGCCAGTAGCCGGCCGCCGCGATCGCCACCAGCGCGACCAGCAGCAGCAGCGGCGCCAGCACCCGCATGGGGTACGCCTCCGCCGGGCTTTTATGTCCTTCGGGGTGCCCGGCCTGCGGGCGATCCCGGCGCGGCCCCCGCTTCACGTCCACGCCCCGCGCAGCAGCGCCACGCCGTGCGCGCCGTGCGACTGCGCCAGCGCCACATCGTCGCGCCCCAGCCCGCCGAGGCCGTAGACCGGGATCGGGCTGGCGGCGGCGAGTGCGGAAAAGCTGTCCCAGCCAAGCGTGGCGGCACCCGGATGGGTGAGCGTGGGCAGTACCGGCGACAGCAGTGCGAAATCGGCCTCGATCGCGGCGGCGTGCACCAGCTCGGCGGCATCGTGGCATGACACCCCGATCCAGTTGTAGTCCGGGCGCGCCGTCAATCGGGCGGCGGCGGCCGAATCGAGGTGCACGCCGTCCGCGCCCGCCGCGCCCGCCAGCGCCGGATCGCCGTTGACCAGCACGCGGGCGCCGTACCGGTGGGCGCGGCACACCGTCTCGCGCGCCAGTGCCAGCCGTGCGTCTTCAGGCAGCGTCTTGTCGCGCAGCTGGATCAGCCGCAGGCCGTTGGCGAGCGCGATGTCGAGGCGCGCAAGGAAGGTGTCGACGCCGAGCGACTCGGCATGCGTAATCCCCAGCAGCGGCGGCAGCGACAAGGCCTTCAAAATCGGGAAATTGGCCGGCAAGAGCGGCGTCACCTCGACCGCATCGGGCTGCTGCCAGGAAAACACCTGTCCCTCGTGCGGGTGTGGTTCGCCCTGCCAGTCGAACACGCGGAAGAAGTTGAGGCGCACGATGGCGTGCGGGTATTCGAACACCCGGGTGATCCAGCGGCAGGCGCGGGTGACGACGATGCCGAGCTCCTCGTGCAATTCGCGCGCCAGCGCGGCTTCCAGCGACTCGCCCGGCTCCACCTTGCCGCCGGGGAATTCCCAGTAACCCGCGTAGGCCTTGCCCTGCGGACGCTGCGCCAGCAGCACGCGGCCGTCGGGCTGGGTCAGCACCGCGGCGGAAACTTCGACGATGGAACCGTGGCGCATTGGCGTGCGTCGAGTCTGGCCGGCAGCCGTTCCGGTATTTCGTTCAGGTGCGGTATTCGGCATTGATCTTCACGTAGTCGTAGGAAAAGTCGCAGGTCCACACGGTGGCATTCACGTTGCCGCGATTGAGCGCCACGCGCACGGTGATGTCGGCTTCCCGCATCACCGCCGCGCCCTGCGCCTCGGTGTAGCTGGCGGCGCGGCCGCCCTTCTCCGCCACCAGCACGTCGCCCAGATACACCTGCAACGTGTTGACGTCGAGGTCCGTCACCCCCGCATAGCCGATGGCAGCGAGGATGCGGCCGAGGTTGGGGTCGCTGGCGAAGAACGCGGTCTTCACCAGCGGCGAACGCGCGATGGCGTAGGCGATCTGCTTGCATTCGGCGCGGTCGCGCCCGCCTTCGACCGCCACAGTGATGAACTTGGTCGCGCCTTCGCCGTCGCGCGCCATCGCCTGCGCCAGCTCGATCGCGACCTCACTCAAGGCGGCTTTCAGCGCGGCGTAGTCGGCGCCGGTGGCGTCGGAAATTTCCGCGTTGGCGGCCTGCCCGGTGGCAATCAGGATGAAGCTGTCGTTGGTCGAGGTGTCGCCGTCGACGGTGACGCAGTTGAACGACACGTCGGCGACATCCTTCACCAGCTGCGGCATCAGGTCGGGGGCGACGGCCGCGTCGGTCGCCACATAACCCAGCATGGTCGCCATGTTGGGATGGATCATGCCGGAGCCCTTGGCGATGCCGGTCACCGTCACCGTCTTGCCGCCAACCTGCGCCCGGCGCGACGCGCCCTTGGCGACGATGTCGGTGGTCATGATCGCGTGCGCGGCTTCCGACCAGTGGTCGGGCGCGAGATCGGCCTGCGCCGCGGGCAACGCAGGCAGGATCTTGTCAATGGGCAGCGGCTCCAGGATCACCCCGGTGGAGAACGGCAGCACGGCCTCAGTCGCACAGCCCATCAGCTGCGCCACCGCCGCGCAGGTCTGGCGCGCGCGTTGCAGGCCATCGTCACCGGTGCCGGCGTTGGCGTTGCCGGTGTTGATCACCAGCGCGCGGATGTTGCCATGCGTCAGATGCTGTTTGCACAGCACGACCGGCGCGGCACAGAAGCGGTTTTGCGTGAACACTCCGGCCACCCGGGCGCCCGGCGCAAGCTCGATCAGGGTGATGTCGCGCCGTCCGGGTTTCTTGATCCCGGCCGAGGCAATGCCCAGGCGCACGCCACGAATGGGCAGCAGGGAAGCGGGATCGGGGGCGGCGAGCTTGACGGGCATGGCGGTTTCGCGAATCGGAAAACCGTCATTTTATGCCGGCCGGCCGGCAAATGGATGCGGGGACTTACTGCGTGCGCCCAAGCAACCAGTTCATCGCGCGGCGGAATCCAGGCCGCCACGGCCACACCGGATCGAGTTCGATGGAGCGCGCCAGCGAGGCAAGTGAAATCAGCGCGAAGACGGAAAACAGCAGTTGCGAAACGAGCTGGCGGGGGGTGAGCATGCCGAGGGGCATGTCCAGGAAGCCGGGAATGTAAAACAGGCTGGCAAAGGCCGCAAAAAGAAAAGCCGGGCCGAGGTACATGGTGTTTCCATCATTGGAGTTGTTGTGCATGAACGCCAAGCAAGCCTCGTTCCATATCGGGAAACCTCAGCCAATACAAGGAACTACATTTCCATGCCTGACCGTCCCCATAAAAAATGTAAATTAATTCGACAGCTATTTGCTTTCCGGATCGGCGGCGAGCTTGCGCAGGATCTCGTGCGACAGCGAATAGAACTGCGGCGTGGGGCCGAGATCTTCATAGATCGGATCGCCGTAGTCGTCTTCGGCAATGACGCGGTTGCCGGGGATGTAGGGCATGGCCACCTCAAGTTCGTCCAGCGCGGCACGGATCAGGTCGGACATCAGTTGGGAAGCGTTGCGGCCGGGATACATCCTGTGCAGGGCTTCAATCCGCGCAACGTCGCGCAGCGGCAAATGAACCATGTAGGCGCGCACGTCTGTCCGCGCATGTCCCTCCTTGCTCCAGCGTTGGATCAGTTCGGCGATACGCATGGGATTTCCCCGGTCTCACAATGTCTTGTTTATAGCAAAGCCCTTCGCAAGAGATAGCCGGATTCAGCCAGTGCGGCGCCACACCAGCGTGCGGTTGTTCGCCGGCATGGCGATGTCCTGCTGCAGGACCAGCCCCTGCGCGCGAGCCAGCGCGTCCACCGCCTCGAAGTCGCGCACGCCGGAGGCGGGGTCGCGCGCCTTCAGCCAGGCGTCGAAGCGGGCATTGCTCTCCGAGGTGTAGGCGCCGTTGGTGTTGAACGGGCCGTACACCGCCAGCACGCCGCCGGCCTCCAGCGCCCGCGAGGGGTACGCCGGCGGGGCCCCCGCTGCTGCGCAGCGACCCTTCCGCAGCACTTCGCCCACGCCTTCGAAAAAGGCTTCCACCTCGGGCCAGCCCATGATGTGCAGGGTGTTGGCCGAGAACACCGCGTCGTAGCGCCCGCTGCGCCAGCCGGGCTGGCTGACGTCGAGCGCGATCGGCGGCCGCACGTTGGGCAGCGCGGCTTCATCCAGCCAGGCCCGGATGCCCGCATGATGCGGCGGCACGTCGGCGCTCTGCCAGACGAGGTGCGGCAGACCCGCGCCGAAATACACGGCGTGCTGGCCGGTGCCGCTGCCGATTTCCAGTACCTGGCGGCAGTCGGCAAATACTTCGCGCAGCACCGCCAGGATCGGCTCACGGTTCTGTACGCAGGATTCGGAAAAGGGCTTGTCGATCAAGTTTGTTGCTCCGGTGTCAGAGAATGCCGCTTGCCGGCGGCAAGAGAAAAAGTGCGGGCCAATGGTTTTCAGCCGGACATCATGTCGACCAGCCGGCCGTCGGCCAGCAGCAGCGCGGCGTGCACCGGCTTGCCGGCATGGAGTTCAGCGAGCAGCGACCGGTAGCCGGCGAGCTGGGCGCGATGGCGCTCGACCAGTTGCGCATCGGACAGCGCGCGGCTGTCGTCGCCGGTCTTGTAGTCGATCAGCCACACCGCGTCGTCGAATTCCACCACACGGTCGAGCCGCTGCAGGTGCCCGTCGGCATCCAGCAGCGCCCACTCGTTGTGGGCGCGTCGATACCGCGCCGGGTCGAACAGGTGCGCCAGCCGCGGCTGTGCCAGCAGGGCGCGGGCCGCGGCCTCGGTGGCGTCCAGTTCGGCTTCAAGCCCCAGGCGCGCCGCCAGCGCGGACAGGTCGCGCGGCGCGCCGGGTGGCGCATGGGCCTCCAGACACGCATGGAACAATTCGCCGCCGGCCGCCACCGGATTTGCGGCCGGCGGGGCGACGCGCTGCCCCACCGCCGGGGCGTCGATGCGGACCGGCACGGCGGCGGTTCCGGTTGCCTCGGCGGCGGCGGGCGGCAGATCGGCCGGCAGGCCGAGGTTTTGCCAGGCGGCGTCGACGCGCGCCAGCCAGGCGTTTTTGGCGGCGTCGCCGCTGACGATCAGTCCCTGCGCGGCGCGGGTCAGCGCCACGTACAGCAGGTTGTCGGATTCGCGCTGCGCCAGATCCGCCTCTTCCTGGAACCAGCCTTCCCGTGCCGCCCCCCGGTCCTCCAGCTTGCCGAACAGCGAAAAGTGCACCGGCCGGGGGGCTTCGGGCGGCCACGGCGCCAGCACGGCGTAGCAGTCGCCGCGCGCGTGGTCGCTGCCGCCCAGGAGCCAGACGATCGGCGCTTCCAGCCCCTTGGCGCCGTGGATGGTCAAGAGGCGCACCGCATTCTCACCGTCGGCCGCCAGCCCCTCGCCGGGCGCGGCGTCGGCGTCGTCGATCAGGCTGGCCAGCTCGCGCACGAAGCCGGCCAGCGTGGGGTAGCGCCCCGCGTCCTGCGTCAGCGCCAGCTGCATGAAGGCGCGCAGGTTGGCCGCCACCTGCGGCCGCATTGCCTCCGGCACGGCGGCGGCGTAGCACGCCTCGACATCCCCTTCAAAGTAGATGCGGTCGAGCAGGTCGTGCACCGGCAGCGCGCCGCAATGGGCGCGCCAGCGGGTCAACAGCCGCGCCGCGCGTGCGAGCGTGGTTGTTGGCGCATACGATTCCACACGCGTCTGGGCGCGTAGTGGATCGGTGTCCTTCAGGGCTTCAGCGCCTTTACAACCACGGCCTGCCCCTTGCGGGTGGAGCGTGGCGGGGCAACCGGGCTCGGCAGCCAGCGCAATCAGCCGTTCCCAGCCGCGCGGTTCGGCGCCGGGCGCGAACACCCGTAGCAGGTCGTCGTCGCTGCAGCCGAAGACCGGGGACTTCAGCACGTGCGCCAGCTTCAGGTCGGCGTGCGGCAGCAGCAGGGTTTCGATCAGCGCGATCACGTCCTGCGCCTCCAGCGCGTGCAGCAGGCCGCCGCGGCGCGAGGTGATGAAGGGGATGCCGGCGGCTTCCAGTTCGCGCTCGTACAGGTGCAGGTGGGTGCGCTTTCGCACCAGCGCCATGACGTCGCCGGGACGCGCCGCGCGCAGGGCGCAGGCTTTGTCTGCCACGCCCCAGCGTCCCAGCACCTCGTCGCGCAACACCCGTGCAAACTGCCGCGCTTCCGCATGCACGGCGCGGTCGTCGGCTTCCGGCTGCGGCGTGGTGAGCGGGTTGCGAAGGACGTCAACCGCTTCGGCTTCGGTTTTTTCAACCGTGACCGGCAGGCAGCGCAGCGCGCCCGGGCGGCTTGCGTGTTCCGGCGCGTGCGTGTGCTCGGCAAAGCCCGCCACACCGGCGAACACCGGGTTGATCGCCGCGACCACCACCGGCGCCAGCCGCCGCGTCATGTCGGTGCTGAAGCGCGCGGCGTCGAAATGCGCGCACAGAAAATCCGCCGCCGCGTCGAACACCCGCGCCTCGCCGCGGCGGAAGCGGTAGATCGCCTGCTTGGGGTCGCCCACCATGAACACCGTCATCGCGCTGTCGGCGCCGCGCGCTTCCAGAAGCCAGGTCGAAAGCGCCTGCCACTGCAGCGGGTTGGTGTCCTGGAATTCGTCGAGCAGCAGATGCCGGTAGCGCGCGTCCAGCTTCAGCGCCAGCGCCGGCGCGTGCTCCTCGCTGCGCAAAAGGCGGCAGGCCTGCCATTCGGCATCGGCGAAATCGATCACCCCCTGCTGCACCTTGGCGTCCTGATAGGCCGCCAGCAGCGCGTGGCCGAGCAGCAGGCCGTGGCGGTTGAGCGCCCAGATGCGCTGGTCGGTCTGGATTGCGGCGATGGTTTCGAGCGCTATTTCCAGGGTCTCGTAATCGCGCAAAAACCCATTTGCTTCCGCACCCATGGCTTTGAGCGTGGGCGCATTAGCCTTTTTCACCCGCCGTCCGCCGTCCTTCTTCAGGATCAACCCGCGTAAACACGCAAAATCCGTAGCCGCCGCTGCGTGCAAAATTGACTGGCCGGTTTTGCGTTCGGCATCGCTGCCCTTTTCCAGCGCAAAGCCCACCCGCTTCACCCGCGCCAGCATCAGGTCGTCGGCCCAGAACGCCGCTACCGGGTCGCTGTCCAGATCGGGATGCAGGCCGGCCCGCAATTGATCCAGCGCATGCGCCACCGGGTCGGGCGCCTCATCGGTAAACGCCCACCATTCCGCGCGGGCATCGACAAAATGCTTCAGCAGCGCGCGCAGATTGTGCTCGCCGATGTCGGTCAGCAAGGTTAGCAGCGCCGCGCCTTCAGGCGATTGCGGTGCACCGGCCCATTTCGCCAGCAGGCGGTCGCGCACCTCGTCCTGCAGCAGCCGGGTGCGCTCAAGCAGCGGCGCGCCCCACGGCACCCCGGCTTCCAGCGGCGCGCGTTTCAGCAGATCGAGAAACCAGCCGTGGAAGGTCGTCACCGTCGGCCCCGGCTGCGCGGTCAGCACCGTTTCCAGCAGCCCGCGCGCGCGCGGCAGCAGCGCGTCGATCTCGCCATCCGGCACCGCCCGCTCGCGCAAAAACGCGCGCACCGTCGCGTCGTCTTCCAGCGCCAGCACGCGCAGCCACTCGTGCAGCCGGTCGGTCATCTCCTGCGCCGCCTTGCGTGTGAAGGTGATCGCCAGCAACTCCGAGGGCGTTGCACCCGCCAGCAGCAGGCGCAGCATGCGCGACACCAAGAGCCAGGTCTTGCCGCTGCCGGCGCAGGCTTCGACCATCACCGAGCGGGCGGGGGAAAGGGCGGTGGCGGTGTCGAGGGGGTTGGGCATGATTCAATCGTGTGGCGAAGTCAGCGGCTTCAATAAGCCGGGACAACATTGCTCAGTCAGGTACAACAAACCCGGGGCATCAGCCCCAGACGCTTTACCCGGCGGGCAAATTTCTGGTCGTCAAACGAAGCCATGCTATCGCAGCCGCGATAACTCGCATGGTGCAAGGCGTCGGCTAATTCCAGCCCGGCTTCGCTCTGCGCCAGCGCCTGCAGTAGCGTTTCACGGTCTTCCACCGTGACATGATCCAGGCTCAGAAGATGGTGAAATACGCGCGCGATTTCCTGCGGGTTGAAACCGTAATAGCCGCGCATCACCCATTCCAGTTCCAACGCTACGGTTTTGCACACCATCAAAGCCTGACCAGATTCAATCAACCGGCGCGCGGCCTCATGCTGACCTTGCGCCTCGGCATCGGCCTTGTCCGCGATGTAATAGCGGGCCAGCACATTCGTATCCAGCCCGATCATTTTTTGGGCGATGGATTGAGCAAGGTGGCAGGGTCAAAATCTGCGGGCACGGCACGCTTGCGGCTGCTCAACATGCCAAATCCGCTGGTGACCACCTCGGTGGGCGAACTCCGCACCCGCAGCTCAACATGATCGTCAACCAGCGAAAACTCCACCTTGCTGCCCTGCCGGATGCCCAGTTGCTGGCGCAAGGATTTGGGAATGGTGACCTGCCCCTTGCTGGTTACGGATGTTGTTTCCATGAATGATCTCCTGTAATACCCGGTAAGAATATCATTGGTTGGAATGGATGCACCATAT
>JAUYCF010000040.1 GCA_030692355.1 Thiobacillus sp. | reverse complement strand
TGGATCAGGATCAGTTCAAGCACATCAACGATTCCCTGGGGCATGCGGTGGGCGACCAGTTGCAGCAGTCGGTGGCCCAGCGCCTGGTCGGCAGCGTCCGCCACTCGGACACCGTCAGCCGTCAGGGTGGGGACGAATTCGTTCTGCTGCTGCCCTATATCGAGCATGCGGAAGACGCGATGCTCTCTGCGCAGAAGGTGCTCGCAGCGCTGGCGCCGCCGCACCATATCGACGGTCACGAAATCCATATCGACGCGAGCATCGGCATCAGCATCTACCCTGAAGATGGCCAGGATGCGGAAACCCTGATCAAGAATGCGGACATCGCGATGTATCACGCCAAGGAAGGCGGACGCAACAATTACATATTCTTCGAGCAGGACATGAATGCCCGGGCCGTCGAGCGGCAATCGATCGAGGCCGGCCTGCGCCGCGCACTGGAACGGCAGGAATTCGTATTGCACTATCAGCCAAAAATCAATCTTCACAGCGGGGCGATCGTCGGCGTCGAGGCGTTGCTCCGCTGGCAGCACCCGCAGCGCGGGCTGCTGGCGCCTGCGCAGTTCGTGCCCATTGCCGAAGACAGCGGCCTGATCCTGCCGAACGGCCGCTGGGTGCTGCGCGAAGCCTGTCGCCAGGCCCGGGCCTGGCAGGACGCGGGGTTGCCGCCGATCACCGTCGCCGTCAACACCTCCGCCCTCGAATTCCGCGCCAAGGATTTTCTTGAACATGTACGCGCGACCCTCGAAGCGTCGCGTCTGGAACCGCGCTACCTGGAACTCGAACTGACCGAAAGCGTCCTCATGCGCGATGCCAAGGCCACGGGTTCCGTGCTGCATGCGCTCTCAGACCTGGGCATCAAGCTCGCGATCGATGATTTCGGTACCGGCTATTCCAGCCTGAGTTATCTGCGGCAGTTTCCGATCGACACCCTGAAGATCGACCAGTCATTCGTCAGCCGGATGACCCACAATCCGGACGATGCCGCCATCGTCAGTGCCGTGATCAGCATGGGCAAAAGCCTCAAGCAACGCGTCATTGCGGAGGGCGTCGAAACAGCAGAGCAGGCTGCTTTACTTCTGGCCCAGCACTGCGACGAGGGTCAAGGCTTCTTTTTCGGCCGTCCGGTGGGGGCAGGAGCGCTCGCTGTCTTGCTGCAGACAGGCGTATCGCCTGCCTTCCCCCATTGATGGCCGAATAAAGGAACACAGGCGACAGGATTCAGCGCGCGGGCGCGCTATATCTTGCCCAACAGAAACAGAATGAGCAGGATCACCAGCACCAGCCCAAGACCCCCGCTGGGACCGTAACCCCATCCCCGGCTGTGGGGCCAGGCAGGGATCGCACCGATCAGCAGCAAGATTACAATAATCAGCAGAATTGTTCCTATTGACATGTCCTATCTCCAAAAAGTGAGTCGTGGCGCCATTGCCAGGCATAACGACAACCCGCGATAATTTCGACAGTCATCGTAATACCCTCTTCTCACTCCTTACCATAGGACGACAAACGTCTATACGCCACCGTACGAGGCGTCCGGCTGCTGCTCATCACGACGTTTTAGCGAAGGCGACTGCGATGCGTACGGTAAGGATGCGGATGAGCCGATGGTGAGCATGGCACACCGCGCGCTGCCTTTGATTGAACTGCTGGCAGCTGCGGCCAAGGCGGAGTCCGACGTCATGTGGAAATGAACAGCCATGCCGTTTGACAGGAAAGTTCATCCCAAGCCACGTGTTCACACGCAAAAGGAAAATCAACATGACCTCCAAACCGCTTGATGCATCCACAGCCCCCCTGCCCGTCCCGACCGCGAGGCCGCCGAAGACACCGAAGACGCAGACCGTACGCTGATCCGCTGGGCCGGTGATGATCCTGATCGCGAAGGCCTGCTCGATACCCCGGCGCGCGTCATGCGCTCCTACGAGGAATTCTTCGCCGGCTATCTGGAGGATCCGGTGCAGACGCTGTCGCGCACGTTCTCCGAAGTGGATGGCTACGACGAAATGATCGTGATGACCGATATCCGTTTTGAAAGCCATTGCGAGCACCACGTGGTGCCGATCATCGGCAAGGCGCACGCTGCCTACCTCCCCGACCGCCGGGTAGTGGGCATTTCCAAGCTGGCCCGCCTGGTCGACATCTATGCCAAGCGCCTGCAGATCCAGGAAAGAATGACGGTGCAGATTGCCGATACGCTGAACGACGTGCTGCAACCGAAAGGCGTCGCGGTGGTGATCGAGGCAGCCCATCAATGCATGAGCACGCGCGGCGTCCACAAAGTGGGGGCGGCCATGGTGACCAGCCGCATGCTGGGTGCCTTTCGCTCGGATAGCTCGACCCGCCGCGAGTTTCTGGCGATGCTCGGCCGAACGGGCGCGGGGCCGTTGAGCAATACCTGAGCGGTTTGTCGCTCAGCGCGGTCCACGGCGTTGCTGATGCGCTTGCAGCGCTGCGATTTCATCAAACAAATCCAGTGCCAGCGCCACGCCGGGCAGATTGATTTCGAGATCGCGGGTGAGCCACAAGGCCAGCCGTGCGCGATGCAGGGACGCACCGGTGAAACGCCAGTCCTGCTGGGTTTCACCGAGCGGCTCAAGCACGCCCTCCACGACCCAGGCGACCACGTGCTCGCGGGAGGCGCAGCACGCCTGACACAAGTCTTCCAGTGTCAGCTGGATATCCTCTTCAACAATCAGGCCATAGAAGGATTGAATTTCTGTTGTGCTCATGACGGATCAGCCTTTCTTTGGCGCGCGCGCGTTGAAATCAAAGGCTGCGGCCATTGCGCGGTAGGCCGCCTGCTCGTTTTCGCTGACGGCCGGTGGCAAGACGATGGTCAGTACAGCGTATAGATCGCCGGGCGCTTTGCCCGGAATGCCTTTGCCCCTCAGCCGCAGTTGCCGCCCCGCCGCCGACCCCGCCGGAATCGTGAGTTGCACCGCTCCTTCCGGCGTCGGCACGGTCAGCGAACAACCGAGCGCGGCCTCCCAGGGCGCCAGCGGCAAGTCCAGATAGACATCGGGGCCGACGACGCGGAATTGCGGGTGCGGCTTGAATTCAATCTCCAGAAACAAATCGCCGGGCGGCCCTTCGCCCACGCCCGGCTCGCCCTGTCCGGCCAGGCGCAAATGCTGGCCCGCACGAATGCCTTTGGGGATGCGAACGTCGAGCTTGCGCTCCCGCAACGCGATGCGCCCGTGCTCATCCGGCACCGGCATCCGCAGTGAGATGCTGCGCTGGGCGCCATGGTAAGCATCTTCCAGATCGATCAACACCTTGGCGTGGTGGTCCTGGCCGCGGGCATCCATGCCGGGCCGTTGTCTGCCGCGAGCCTGGCGTCCAAACAGCGCTTCGAAGAAGTCGCTGTGAGTCGGGTCATCGCCTGACCCGAAGTCGCGCCCACTGAATTCGAATCCGGCATCCCAGTCCGGTGGCGGCTGGAAATCCTGTCCGGCCTGCCACTGACTGCCCACCTGATCGTATGCCGCGCGTTTCTCTGGATCCTTCAGGACGGCATAGGCCTCCCCCAGTTCCTTGAAACGCACATCGGCATCGGCATCCTTGCTGACATCCGGGTGAAATTTATGGGCCAGCTTGCGGTAAGCACGCTTGATGTCGTCCTGTGTCGCATCGCGCGGCACCCCAAAAACCTCGTAGTAATCCTTGAATTTCATGACGCGCCGTTGTGTAGGTCAGATTAAGTGAACGACAGCAATTACCTGTCTGGCATGGTGTGCTTGCCAGCTATGCTATTCATGAGAAAGCACGGCTCTCTACGAGAACGCACACTGCGCCTGGCAAATTCGTGGCCAAAGCCTGCGGCGATCCTCACCACTGATTGCCTCATCCACCGCAGATTCACTTTAGGACTTATCAGGAGACACCGTGGCGGAATATCGCTTGCTGACAATCTGGCGCTTCGATGCACCGCTTGAGGCGGTGTACGCAGCCATCCACAACGCCCCGCACTGGCCGGACTGGTGGCAGGGCATGCAGAAAGTGGAGGAAGTTGCAGCCGGTGATGCCCATGGGATCAACAGCATCCTGCGTTATTACTGGCAGGGGCGATTGCCTTACCGGATGGTGTTCGAGGTGCGCGCCACACGAATCGAAAAGTATGTGGCTATCGAGGGATCCGTCCAGGGCGACCTTGAAGGAATCGGCCGCTGGCATTTCAGCAACGAGGACACGGTCAGCGTCATCCGTTACGAGTGGCATGTCCGCAGCACCCGCTGGTGGATGAACCTGATCGCCCCATTTGCCCGCTCGATGTTTATCCGCAACCACGGGGTTCTCATGCGGCAGGGCGCAGAAGGACTCGCACGTCAGCTTGACGCACCGCTGGTGAGTCAGGAAAACATCGATTTGATGGTGGAAACCGCCCCACCAGCGGCAGCGCTCGGTGGGGTCGATCCGGAACCCAAGGCAGCCCGAGAACGCAGTTCATGAACGTACTCATCATTCTCGGACATCCGCGCACCGACAGTCTTTGCGGGGCACTGGCGGATGCCTACGGCAAGGGCGCCAGTGAAGCAGGCACCGAGGTACGCCGGCTGGACCTGGCGACGCTGGATTTCGACCCCGACGTTCACACCCCCTCTCCCAATCAACAGGCTTTTGAAGACGATATCCGCAAAGCCCGGGCGCTGATCCTCTGGGCCGAACACCTGGTGTTCGTCTATCCCACCTGGTGGGGCACCCTGCCCGCGCTGCTCAAGGGATTTCTCGACCGCGTCCTGACACCGGGTTTCGCGTTCAACACCTGCGAGGGCGGCACCGGCTACCAGGGGCTGCTCGGCGGCCGATCGGCGCAACTGATTACCACCATGGATACACCGCCTCTGATCCACCGTCTGGTCTACCGGCAGCCCGGCCGCAATGCCATGGCGCGGGCGACCCTGGGTTTCTGCGGCATCCGCCCCGTGCGTTCCCTGGTCTGCGGCTCGGTCAAGGACTCCAGCCTGCAACAGCGGCAACACTGGCTGGAACTAGCCGGTCGTCGGGGCAGCAACCTGGAACAGGGCCGCATCACCCGGTGGGAACAGTTTTTGCACAAGTCTGGCGCCTGGCTCAAAGCCATGCGCTTGCAGTTTTATCCCATGACCTGGCTGGCCTACACAGTTGGCGCCCTGGCAGCGTTCCCCGTTGACGGCGTGTTCGGCAATCCGCTGTTTTGGGTCGGCTACCTCTGCCTGTTTCTGGGGGAGGTGGCCACCGTGCTGATCAACGAAGTCGTGGATTTCCCAAGCGACCGAAACAACCGTTTCTTCAGCCCCTTCACCGGGGGCTCGCGCGTCCTGGTGGAAGGCCTGCTCAGTCGGCGCGAATTGCAGACCGGGATCGCCTTGGCGCTGGCAGGCGCCCTCGCCAGCGCGGCATGGCTGCTGGCCCTGACACCGGCCAGCACGTCCGCGGTGGCGGCGGTGCTGGGCGTGATGGCGCTCCTGGCCATCGGCTACACCGCGCCGCCGCTTAAGCTCTGCTATCGCGGCCTGGGCGAACTGGACGTGGCGCTCACCCACAGCATCATCGTCATCCTGTGCGGCTACATATTTCTGGGCGGCGCCTGGAATGATCCGCTGCCGTGGGTGCTGGGCCTGCCGCTGCTGCTGGCGATTGTGCCGTCCATCACCCTGTCCGGCATCCCGGATCTGGAAGCCGATGCAGCCGCCGGTAAACGCACCTTGGCGGTGCGCCTGGGGCAACGCGGAGCGCTGTGGCTGTGCCTCGTCTTTACCGTGCTGGCAGCCGGGGCCGCGCTGATGGCGCAGTTGATGAACCTGGCCGAGGGCGCGTTCGCGGGGATCGCCTACGTGGTCATTCTCCATGCAATCTGGCTGGTGTGGCTGTTGCGCAAGCGCATTGAATCAGGCAGGCCGCCGGGCCGCATCGACGGGCTCATGGCAGCCTCGCTGACGTATGTCCTGTGGTTCGGGCTGTTTCCGCTGCTCAGGCTGGCCGGATGAGCCAACCCAGGCTCGAATGCGCTCGAAAGCCCGTGCTAGAAGATGAATCCAGTCATTGCCCTTGTCCTGAGCGCCTGTCGGCGATTACAGGCCGGCGAGCCGGCAAGGCTTGGGCCGGGGGCCGCTGGAGGCGGTGTACGCAGCCATCAACACTTCCCGCGCTGGCAGGACTGGTGGCCGGGCATGCATTACCGGATCGGGACGCGGATGGTGTTCGAGTCGCGCGCCACCCGTACTGTGGTCTACGCTAAAGAGTCGAAACGATTCCGGAACAAGCACTGGGCCGACATAATCGCGGACACAGGTTGGCTGGCATTTTGTATGCCCACATTTACTCTATCTATGGAGAACTTAAAAATGCAGACCATCAAATTACCCGATCAAAATACCCCTATGAACTTTACGCAAGCGCGCCTAACAGCTGTGGGGAAAGCCGACGAGATCCTTACGAAGCCCGTGATCGTCGCTTGGAAGGATGACAGGACTGGCAAGTTCGCTCCCGCAATTCCTGGAGGGACGGGGGACCGTTGGCATGTTTATGGAGAAAGCAACGAAGGAATGCTGGAACTGCAGGTCGCCGATGCGTTTCACTTCATCTTTACGGACGCCGAGGGCTTCGACGAACCCGATACGAATCTCGCATCACTTGAAGACAATGGAACAAAATTTCTGTGTCTGAATGACGCTTGTACTGAAGAAGATCGGCAACGCCTTGGATACTTTCCGGGTGGTGGCCTGGGCGGGTAGTCACCCGTCGTTTATCGCCCTTGGCATGGTCATATTCAATCGAAAGTTGCCACGGCCCATACCGAAAATTGTGCAAACCGCTTTTGACCTACGCCCGTCGCGCCTTTCTCCAGATACAGAGCCCAGGCCCAATCGGGCTCGAACAGGCTGGTGGTAGACGACCAGTAAATGTCCTGCACGTCGGCAAAAGGATGCCCGGACGGCAAGGCCGGGCTGTGAGTGGCGCAATCCACCAGCGATTCCAGTTCGTTGATCGTCGGCAGCCGCCAGGCACTGCCCTCGCCTTTCTGGTTAAGTTCGCCCACCGCTGCCAATGCCTCACGCCAGACCACCGGTTGCGCCGTCAGGTTCGCGCTGCGGTGCCAGAGCAGTCGGGTGAGACGATCCAGCACGCCGGCCTGACGCATTTCAAAGCGGGGTTGGGGCCACGGTGCGCCGACACGCCACTCACCGTCCTGACCGGAACCGGTGCAGGCAATGACTTGGCCGGCGGTGTCGTAGCACAGGCTTTGGCCGGTGCGCGCGACCACGCCCAGACCTTCACCGCGTACCGGCCAGAGCATGAAGGATTGGTCCTTGCCGCCGTAAAACATGCGCGCGCCATCGAGCGCCACGTACCAGGCGTGCGCCGGGCTGATGGCCGCCGTCGTCGCGGTCCAGTACCAGCCGTTGAACACATCGATGAACGGATGCCCCACGGGCAGGGCGGGAAGTTTTGTTTGCAGGCTGAGCAGGCTGCGCAGTTCGCGGCGGTTGGGCATGCGCCAGTCGCGCCGGCCGAAGCGCTGTTCGCGGTTCATGGCAGCGACGAAATCCAGTGCTTCCTGCCAGGTGAGGGGGAATTCGGCGAGATTGGCGCTGCGGCACCAGATCAGGCCGGTCAGACGATCGGTGACGGCGTCGTCGCGCACCTCGAAGCGCAGTTCCGGCCAGGACGCGCCGACGCCGAACGAGGCGTCCTGGCCGGACCGTTCGCACGGAATCTCGCATCCATCGTCGGCATGGCAGGTGCGTTGGCCGGTATCCAGATAATGGCAAGCGCTCAGGCTCTGGCCAATCATTGGCGAACTCCGGATTTCAGACCGAACCCATCAAGCCTGGGGCCGGCCATCAACGTCGCAACAGCGGATTGATCCGCGACCTTCGCTCAAAATGCCGTCCCGAAACCCTCATCCGTTTCCAGTCGCAGCGGAGGCAAACCGGCGAGTTCATGAATAGGCATGAGCACGCCGCGCGTACCCGGCATGGCGTCAAACAACCTGTAAAGATATTGGCTGCCGCCCTTGAATTCGTATGCGTCTTCGAGAAAACGCATATGCTCGTGCGCGGCAAGACAGTCGTGCGTCTTGCAGTCCTGCTGATAGTGTTCGATCAATGAATGGATCACGCTCAGGTGTTCGTCGGTCAGATCGAAGTTTCTGGCTGCGGCATTTTTCCTGACGGTTTGATCAAGCTCGTCCTGGGTCAAGTCTTTGACCGCGTCGTAAATCAGATCTTCACTTTCGGGTGCCGTGTCTTCTGCATTATTCATGATTGATTTCCTTGGTTAACAAATCAGGTATTAAGGAATTCCAGCAGGTCGGCATTGAGCTGGTCTTTGTGCGTGTCCGCGAGACCGTGCGGGGCGCCCGGGTAGATTTTCAGAACCGCGTTTTTGACCAGCTTTGCCGAGTTGAGCGCCGCGGCGCCGATCGGCACGATCTGGTCGTCATCACCGTGGATGATCAGCGTGGGCACGTCGAACCGCTTGAGGTCTTCGGTGAAATCCGTTTCGGAAAACGCCTTGATGCAGTCGAAGGTGTTCTTGTGACCGGCCTGCATCCCCTGCAGCCAGAACGAGTCGATCATGCCTTGCGAAACCTTGGCGCCCGGCCGGTTGGCGCCGAAGAACGGGCCGCTGGCGATATCCTGGTAGAGCTGCGAACGGTCGGCCAGCGCACCCTGGCGAATCTCGTCGAATTTCTCGATCGGCAAGCCACCGGGGTTGGCTGCCGTTTTCAGCATCAGCGGCGGAACGGCAGAAATCAGCGCGGCCCTGGCCAATCGCCTGGTGCCGTGGCGGCCGATATAGCGGGCCACTTCACCGCCGCCCATTGAGAAGCCGATCAGCACAACATCCTTCAGGTCCAGCGTTTCGATGAGCGCCGCGAGGTCGTCGGCAAAGGTGTCCATCTCGTTGCCATTCCAGGGCTGGCTCGAACGGCCATGGCCGCGCCGGTCATGGGCAATGCAGCGATAGCCGTTGGCCGCCAGAAACAGCATCTGCGCCTCCCAGCTATCCGAACTGAGGGGCCAGCCGTGGCTGAACACCACAGGCTGTCCTGCGCCCCAGTCCTTGTAATAGATCTGCGTACCGTCTTGCGTGGTGATCGTGCTCATTGCTTTGCCTCCAACTTGATCGAACGTGACCGCTGAGCGATCCAGCCCATCACCTCAGGTATCTTTTCCAGCAGCGCTGCCTCAGGTGCATCCACGCAGGAAATACAACACCAGCAAGATCGGGATCGGGACTCCCACAAGCCAAAGCAAAATCCACCCTATCTTTCCTTCTTCTTTGTTACGCATAGCGCACTTCCTTTCTTTCAGAGTTGACGTTTTTCCTGATTTTTTACATTTCTTTTATGCCAAAGTTCGAATGGACTTTTCCCGGTCCCATTGGCGCGTTTTGGCCGCAGCAATAAATGCTTTCCTGTCGTTGACATCGACGACGCCCGCGTCCTGTCCGACATTCGCATTTTTCAGAAGCGCCTGGCCGCCCTGGTCGACGGCAATGGCCTTGAGATGGCCGAACGCATCGCGCACGAAATCGATCGCAGCGCCTTCCATCGACAGGGCTTTTGCGCCCTTGTCGGAAAGAATGACGGCGACGGCGTCGAACAGCACGGAAGGCGTACCCGCCAGCTGTCCATCAGCCGCCAGCAGCGTGCCGTCGGCAAGCTTCGCGCCGCCTACTTTTGGGGCGATGATCTTCACGCTGGCGCCTGCATCGGCCGCGGCCTTTTTGATCTTCCGGATGGCCGCGCCGTCCGAACCGTCCGCGATCAGGATGCCGATCGCGCGCCCGGCCAGCGTGGCTTTCATCTTGCCGATGATCTGCAATGCGGGCGAAGGCGCCATCTCCTGCACAGGGGCTGCCGCCACCGGCGCATCGGGCATGGCGTCGAATCCAAGGCCGTCGGCAACGCGGTTGGCCAGATCCTTTTCGATATGAAGCAGGTGGCCGACCATGGCTTCGCGTATATGCAGATGTTCGACCTTGGACAGTTCGAGCACCAGCGCCGAAGCGATGTGCGCCTGTTCGTACGTGGTCTGGCTGAGATAGAACTGCCGCGCCTGGCTGTAGTGGTCGGCGAAACTCTCGGCGCGGATGCGGCCTTTCTCGCCGCTTTCCGTGACTGCGGCGCTATGAAAACCCTTGGGCGCTTCGCGCGGCGAGTTTTCGGACAGAGAGTTGGGCTCATAGGCGACCCGGCCCGTTGGCTGCGCCATCTGCATGTGACCGTCGCGCTGATGGTTGGCGAATGGGCACTTGGGCGCGTTGACCGGGATCTGGTGGAAATTGGGCGAACCCAGGCGCGAAAGCTGGGTATCGAGATAGGAGAACAAACGTCCCTGCAACAGCGGATCGTTCGAGAAGTCGATGCCCGGAACGATATTCGCGGGACAGTACGCCACCTGTTCGGTTTCAGCGAAGAAATTGTTCGGCCAGCGATCCAGCACCATGCGGCCGATCACTTGCAGCGGAACCAGTTCTTCGGGAATCAGTTTGGTGGCGTCCAGATGATCGAACGGGAAACTGTCGGCCTGCTCCTGCGTGAACAGCTGCACCGCGAATTCCCATTCGGGGAAATTGCCGGCTGCGATGGCGTCGAACATGTCGCGGCGGTGAAAATCCTGGTCGGCGCCGGAAATCTTGACCGTCTCGTCCCAGATGGTGGACTGCAGGCCGAGCTTGGGACGCCAGTGGAATTTGACGAAGGTCGATTCGCCGGCGGCGTTGATCAGGCGGAAGCTATGCACGCCAAAACCTTCGATCATCCGCAGCGAACGCGGAATCGTGCGATCCGACATGATCCACATCACCATGTGCATGGATTCCGGCGTGAGCGAAATGAAATCCCAGAAGGTGTCGTGCGCGGTCGCCGATTGCGGAAAGCCGCGGTCGGGCTCCATCTTGACCGCATGGACGAGGTCGGGGAATTTGATGGCGTCCTGGATGAAGAAAACCGGGATGTTGTTGCCGACCAGATCCCAGTTGCCTTCCCTGGTGTAAAACTTGACGGCGAATCCGCGCACGTCACGCGGGGTGTCGACCGAACCGGCTCCGCCTGCCACGGTCGATATGCGCGTGAATACAGGTGTTTTCTCGCCGACCCCGGTAAGAATCCTGGCGGTGGTGTATTGCTCCAACGAGGCGGTCAGCTCGAAGAATCCATGCACGCCCGTCGCGCGTGCGTGGACGATGCGCTCGGGAATCCGCTCGTGATCGAAATGGGTGATCTTCTCGCGGAGGATGAAATCCTCCAGCAGCGTAGGGCCGCGCGGGCTGGCCCGGAGCGAGTTCTGATTATCGGAAAATGCGACGCCCTGGTTGGTGGTGAGCGCCGGATGCCCGCCCCCCGCAACCTGATGCAGCTCACCACCGGCTGCCTGGTGTGTATCTTTGGCCGGAGTGGGGCCTTTTTCCGGTTTGCGTTTTCCGGAATTATCCGTTGTTTTAGCTTTGCTCATGATCGGTCTCCTGGGTGAGTCACGTCGGCCTACCAACTGTCGGCGGATGATGTGTGATGAGGTGTCCGAGTCAAAGTTATAGGCACCAGACGATTTTTGACAAGCCACGCAGGATCAAACAGCGTGTGTTTTTCCCGCTCTTTGGTGGTCACAAATGAACGTGCTTGTCTCCGCTGCACCTTAGGCAGGCATAGCCCATGCGTCTGTACGGCGGCGTACACCCGAAAATATTGAACCGGGTTACGCTGAACGCGTCAGACGCCGATCAACCGCAATGAATGAATATTCCAGGCTGCTCTCCAAGGCTGCGGCGGATAATCGAATCCTGTCTGGCGAATTCCCTGCCCAACAACACCGCCAAAGCAGTCACGTCGAACTGGACTCCAATGAACCGAACGAACCACCATGACTAACGCACAATGGTTTCTGCTGGTGGGCGGCCTGCTGCTCGCCAGGGGCCTGACGGCTCCGTTGCTCCAGCGCCTGCCGGTCACTCCGGCCATTGTCTATCTGGCCGTGGGGCTGCTGGTCGGGCCGACGGTACTCGGTCTGTTTCACTTCAATCCGCTCCAGCAGTCGGCACTGCTGGAAGTGCTGACCGAAGTGGTTGTGCTGATTTCGCTGTTTTCCGCCGGCGTCAAAATGCCGGTGCCGTTCAGCTTCGCCCGCTGGCGCACCCCGATTCTGCTGGCCTCTGTCTCCATGGCGGTCAGCGTCGGGCTGGTCGCCGCCTTTGCCTATTATTTGCTTGGCCTGCCACTGGGCGCGGGCATCTTGCTCGGCGCGATTCTGGCGCCCACCGATCCGGTGCTGGCGACCGATGTGCAGACCCGCCATCCCGGTGATCGCGACCGGCTTCGCTTCACCTTGACCTGCGAGGCGGGCATGAACGATGGCAGCGCCTTTCCTTTCGTGATGCTGGGGATGGGATTGCTCGGGCTGCACGAGCTCGGTGAATTCGGCCTGCGCTGGGCGCTGGTCGATGTGCTGTGGGCCACGGTAGCGGGCGTCGCCATCGGGGTCGCGTCCGGCGCTGCGCTGGCCCATCTGGGACGGAAGCTGCGCGGCCATCCGCCCCGGCACAAGCTGATGGACGACTTCCTCGGACTCGGTCTGATCGGTGTGGTGTACGGCCTGAGCGTGTGGGTCGATGCGTGGGGGTTTCTGGCGGTTTTCTTCGCGGCCGTTGCGCTGCGCCAGACCGAACTTAAACTCGCCAGCAACGATATGAACAGCGCCGCTCAGGACAACCCGGATCGATTGCAAACCGATCCGAACGAGGCGCATGCGGCGAACGCGAGCCCGGACAACGAGATCGCGCCGACCGTCAGCGGAGGATCGCTGGTATTCAAGGAACATCTGGAGCGGCTCTCGGAATTGATGCTCGTCCTGCTGATCGGTGGCACGCTGTTTCTCGATTCCTGGAGCTGGCGTGCGGTGGGGTTCGCGCTGTTCCTGTTTGTGGTGGCGCGTCCGCTCAGCGTCATCGTCGGCCTGTTGGGCACGCGCACGTTGTGGCCAACACGCGGTATGGTCGGCTGGTTCGGGGTGCGCGGCATCGGTTCGCTGTACTACCTGATGTTCGCCATCCAGCATGGCCTCCCCGAAGATCTGGCCCTGGATCTGATCCAGTTGACGCTGATTGCGGTCACGCTTTCGATTCTCGTCCACGGCACCAGCGTCAAGCCGCTGATGAGCCGCTTCATGCGGTACCGCAGGGGTCTGCCACGGGCCTAGGCTCCTTCTTGTATCTTGTTCGGCACCGTACAGACGAACGCTCGCCAAGCCATCAACGTCGCTTCACAAGGAGAAACTCCCCATGAAATCCGTTACGTCGACGCGCCGCTGCCTTGTCAGGCTGGCGGAAAAAGGAGACCACCATGATTGAAATCCGCAAGGGCCAGGCACCGGCCCCCCTTACACGTGCCGAATTCAGTGCCCGATTTAAAGCCTCCTTCATCGATCCGGCGTTCCGCGCCGAAGACGCTTCCCTTGCCCGTCTCGAAGAGATAGCCTGGCAGGCCCACACCGAGTACCGCAAATCCCCCTTCACGCAGAAGGCGGGGCCGGGCTATGCCGATCCGGATTACGACTTGTCATCCGAGTGGATTGCCACGAAACAGCGCATCGACGCGGCGCAACTGCGCTGGGCCGACCCGGCGAGCCCGTCCCGGGTGTTGCTGATCTGCGGCTCGGCACGCAACGATGGCAGTTGCCCGGGCGAGATGTCCAAGACCTTCCGGCTGCTGGGAATCGCGCGCGAAACCCTGGAGCAGGCCGGCATCCAGGCCGACGTGCTCGACCTCAGCCTGCTCGCCTCCGAATACGGCCGCAAGATCCATCCCTGCAAGGGCTGCGTATCCACCGCGATGCCCCTGTGCAACTGGCCGTGCAGTTGCTACCCGAACCACGCGCTCGACCAGACCAACGACTGGATGGCCGAGATCTACGAGCGCTGGACTGCCGCCCACGCGGTGATCATCGTCTCGCCGGTGTATTGGTACCAGAGTCCCAGCCCGTTGAAGCTGATGATCGACCGCCTGGTGTGCGCCGACGGCGGCAACCCCGATCCCACCGCGACCTCGGGCAAGAATCCCGGCAAGGCAAAAACACTCGAGATGGCCGGCTGGGACTATCCGCAGCATCTGGCAGGGCGCGCCTACGGGCTGATCGTCCACGGTGACGTGGCCGGAATCGAAGGCTCGCGCCGCGCCCTGTCGGACTGGCTCGACTGGATGGGGTTCATCGACGCCGGTGTACAGGCGCGACTCGACCGCTACATTGGCTACTATGAACCGTATGCCACCAGTCACGACAGCCTGGACCGGGACGAACCCGTGCAGGAAGAAACGCGCAATGTGGCGCGCGCGGTGGCAAAGGCCGTGGTTGAGCTGCGCGCCGGCCGGCTTCAGGCGGTGCAGCCGGCGCTGTCGCGTCCGCGACCCAAATAAGCCATCAGGGTGATGGCTCCCAGAGGTCAGCATGGCGCGCTGTACGACAACGCACAGACGCCTCAGAGACCGCCGGGTAGGCTTACACCATCTGTTTCGTACGGATCATTTTCAAGGAGAAAAATCATGGACGAATACCGCCACCACGTATCGGGCTTTTTTGCCCACCGCGAAGAAGCCGAAAGTGCGCTTTCCCGGCTCGTCGAGCAGGGGCTTCCGCACGAACGGCTGCGACTCTTTACAAACGACCCGGCTGCGCCCGACACCGCGCCTCAAGAGGGCAGCGATGCGGTGTTGAAGGACGTACTGGTAGACGCCACCGTCGGAACCGCGGTGGGCACCGGCGTCGGCGCGCTGGGAACCGTGGCGCTGGCAGCGGCGAGCGTGAGTCTGTTCGTCGCCAGCCCATTGGTCGCGTCCCTGATGATGCTGGGCTGGGGTGCCAGCCTCGGTGGCCTGATCGGTGCTGCGGCCGGCGCCACGCCGGGGGCCGGAAACAAGGACGGGTGGTTGTCTGATCTGATTGGCGATGCGATCGCCAGCGGTCAGGTCGTGCTGGTGGCGGAGACCCGGTCGGAGCAGGAAACGGCGATCGCAAGGGAAGTTATCCAGGCTTCGGTCGGCGACAGCAAGGACACCAACATGGCATGAACGCGTTCGTCCTGCCGCAGGGGCCTGTTGGCGCTGCCCAGTGCTAACAGGCCCAAGCACATTTCCCACATCGTCGACCACCTGCAGCGCCCCCGCTTGTCGAGGCCCATCAGCCATCCTTGATGTCCTTGAAGGCCTTTTGCTTGAGCGAGGTACTGGTCTCCGCCGACAGCACGTACGGCCAACGCGGGGGGCCCGGGCCGCTGACGAAGGTGGCCACGCACGTGCCCGGTGCCGCCTGGGCTTTACCGCATCAGGACAAGGAGTTTTGAAATGGACGAAATAATTATTCTAGGCATCGTCGGGAGTCTGCGCAAAGATTCCTACAACCGTTTTGCGCTCAAGGCGGCGCAAAAACTGGTGCCGGACGGCGTGGTGCTGAGTCTGGTCGAACTTCATGGCATTCCGGTCTTCAATCAGGATACCGAAATGGCGCTGCCAGCTGCCGTTCTTGAATTCAAGCAACAGATTCTGGCTGCCGATGCCATCCTGTTTGCCACGCCGGAATACAACTATTCAGTTGCCGGCGTGCTCAAAAACGCAATCGACTGGGCGTCAAGACCGTATGGCGAAAGCGCCTGGACAGGCAAACCGGCGGCGATGATGGGCGCATCGACCGGCAACCTGGGAACGGCCCGCGCGCAATACCATCTGCGGCAAATCCTCGTCGCGCTGGACATGCCCGTGGTCAATCAACCGGAAGTGATGATCGGCAATGCCTCGCAGCGGTTTAACCCGGACGGCAGGCTGACCGATGAGCCGACCCGACAGTTCATTCAGAAGCTCCTGGGGGCGCTGGTGCAGCTTGCAAAAAGCAGCCCGGCGAGCAAAAGCCAGACCGGTTGAGCCTGTCGAGTCCGCGTCCCGGCAATGGCTCGGCTACGACACGAACCATCCGGTTTGCTCAGCCAGCCTGCCGTCTGCGAACAGGGGTGGGCGCCCCGTGCAGCGCGAGCGTCCTGATACCCGCACCAAGGTCATCGCCGAACGCCGTCCCAGGTATGCCGCCGGACCATGCGAGCAAGCGACTTGCCTTGCTCTTTCATCGGGAGATTCTATAAAAGCAGTCTGGGCAGACGCCAGTTCGCCTCGCTGCAGCCTGGTGCTGCGCGAGGTGAACACGTGGCGAGAAGCCGGTTGCGACAAAGGATGCTCGATTGGCAATTCCGCCAGTCAGGTCCAGAAACAGAGGGGGTTGATATGAATACGGATATCGAAGAAGGCAACAGGAAGCCGTTCAAGGGTGCGGCAATAGAAGAAATCCCGCCCCGCAGGGTGGTGTTGCGCGGCGCACTGGCGGTGGGTTGTGGCCTGCTGCTGCCGGCCGCACTTTTTGGCTGTGATTCAAAGAAGGGCGAAACCGCAACCGGTGCTGCCCCGGCCGGCGCCCCAGATACCAGCGCGGACACTGCCGCCCCGGCGGCGGCGAAAGTGTCCCAGGAAAGCGTGCAGTACCAGGCTCAGCCGAAGGACGGGCAGAAGTGCGACGGATGCCTGCATTTCATCGCCGGGTCGAATAGCTGCAAACTGGTCGAAGGCCAGATCAGCCCCGATGGCTGGTGCACCCTGTGGACCCAGAAGACCTGAGTTGATTCTTCATCAGGCTCGCGCCCCCAAACAGTGCGAGCGTCCTGACATCAAACATCAACGCCAAAGCCATCACCGAACGTCGCACTACGTACGCCACCGTACAGACGGCGCTTGAGTATGCGACTAGTCTTGAGCCCAGATTGTTCATTAGGACGAGATGCTTTGGGTAGGGTGCACTCTGTGCACCGATTGACGCCCAAAGGTGCACGGAGTGCACCCTACGTGCCATAAATCGACTACTAAACAATCTGGGTTGAATTTTAATCGGGCGCTTCTATAAAAGCGTCCAGGCAGTCGCCTTCTGCTGCGCTCGCAGGTGAGCATGCAGCGGACGGTGGGCTGGAACAGTGGACCCCGACTGGCAATTCCGCCAGTCGGAACCAAACCCAAGGAGATTGAAATGGACTGGAATATCGTAGAAGGCAACTGGAAGCAGTTCAAGGGCAAGGTGAAGACGCAGTGGGGCAAGCTTACCGACGACCACCTCGACGTGATCGCCGGCAAGCGCGATCAGCTGATGGGCAGGATCCAGGAGTCATATGGCGTCACGAAGGACGAAGCCGAGAAGCAGATCAAGGACTTTGAAGAAAAAAACAAGAACGACCCCGCCTGATGTCCCGTCTGGTCATCTCTTCATGACACGTTTCAGACGGCCTGACGGCACGGGCTATTCCTCTCCAGGATGCGCATGCCCTCGCTGCAACGGCCCTGCGATCCGCGTGCCACGCCGGTTCGTTGATTTGCTCATGAGCATGTTCATCTCAGTCAGCCGCTTCCGCTGCAGTTCGACGGACTGCGGCTGGGTAGGCAATCTGCGCATGAAGCGGCATCCCTGGTTGATGCAGGGACCGGGGTGAGCGGCATGACAGCGGACATGCCCCCTCATGGCAGCTGCCGCTGAAATCCGTGACGAACATCTCGACAGGCAGAAGGCAAAGACCGATGGATACGCATTCCGGAAAAACCCGTTGGCCTGGCTGACGCGGCTGTGGCTCGTCGGGATCGCGTTTTCCAGCGCGGGGCTGGCCTTTGCCTCCGTGCCGCACACGCAATCCGCCGCATCGCTCCACGCCCAACACGCGTCTCTGGCTCAACGACTCCAGCACAATCCGTTTCAACGCGCGCTGGCCCTCGACTCCGCCGAATCGTCCAAGAACTTGAAGGGCGACATCTACGCCCTGGTCGATTACCCGTTTTCCACCTTCAGTGCTGCACTCAATGGCGCAGAGGGCTGGTGCGATGTGCTGATCCTGCATATCAACACCAAGTACTGCCGTGCCACGACCGATGAGACCCGCACGGTCCTGACGGTCTATATCGGCAAGAAAACCCCCCAGCCCATCAAGGATGCCTTTCCGATCGAATTCACCTATCGCGTGACCACAGCGACAGCGAATTACCTGAATATCCAGCTTGATGCCGAAAAGGGGCCGCTGAGTACCCGCGACTATCACATCCAGCTGCAGGCTGTGCCGGTTGGAAACGGCCAGACCTTTCTGCATCTCACCTATTCTTATGCCTACGGATTGGCTGGCCGACTTGCCATGAAGACCTACCTCGCCACCCTTGGCAGCGGCAAGGTGGGGTTCACCGTTATCGGCAGGCAATCCAGCGGCCAGCCTGAATATATTGGAGGCATGCGTGGCGTGGCGGAACGCAACACCATGCGCTATTACCTCGCCATCGACACCTTTATGGGTACGTTGTCCGAGCCGCCGTCTATTCAGCTCCAGAAACGCCTGCACAGATGGTTCAACGCCACCGAGCAATATCCCCGCCAATTGCGCGAAGTCAGCCGAACCGCTTATATGGACATGAAACGGAGTGAATATCTGCGTCAGCAGACAGCGCAAAGCTTACGCAAGTAAAACTGCGTCATTCCGGCGAAAGCCGGGCCAATGGTTTATTTTCGATCAATGAAAGGGAACGTATGAATTTTCTCGGCGCAATCATCCTGGTGGCATTGCTTCTGTTGGGCGTCTTCACCCTGGTCAACTGGCCGGTACTCATCGCGCCCACCACGCTGTCATTCGTAGCATTCGATGTCGAGGGTCCGCTGGGCGTGATCCTGCTTGGCGTCACGCTGGTCCTGGTGGCGCTTTTCGTCCTCTATGCCCTGGCGCTGCGCACCAACATGCTGATGGAGTCGCGCCGCCACAATCAGGAACTGCAGGCGCAGCGGAAACTGGCGGAAAGTGCCGAGACCTCGCGCATCGATGAACTGCGCACGCAGATCGAGCAGGAGTTTGCGCAATTGCGCGGGGTGATCCTGGCTGTCGACACGCGCATGGACACGGTGACGCAGTCGACGAAGCAATCCATCGACGAGGCCACCAACGGCCTGGCCGCTCTGGTCGGCGAGATGGACGACAAGATCGACCGCGCGCTCGCGCGATGAGGTTGCCAGGTACGCCCTGGACGGGCGCCGGCATTCAGCCCGCGGTGAGGGCGAAGCGGGCCACGACAACCATCACGACATGCTTGTAGCCGTGGCCCCGGCTCACAGCCAGTACTCCCAGACCCGCGCGAACCATTCCTTGAGTCGCAGATCGAGCGGGCGGCGCCGCCACTGCTCGAGCGTGATGGTCTCGGACGCCGCCAGATCCTTGTCGAACATCGCCTGCACCTGCTTGCCAAACTCCGCCCCCAGCACGACCGCGTTCAGCTCGTAGTTGTGCAGGAAACTGCGCCAGTCGAGATTGGTCGAGCCGACCGTGGCCCAGACGCCGTCGATCAGCGCGGTCTTGGAATGCAGGATCACGCCCTGCCGCTCATGGATTTTCACCCCCGCGCGCAGCAGCCGGTCGTAGTAGTTGCGTCCGGCGTGGAACACCAGCCAGGAGTCGGTCTGGCTGGGCAGGATCAGGGTGACGCCGACGCCGCGTCCGGCGGCCGCTTCGAGCGCGTCGAGCAGCTGCGGGTCGGGGACGAAATACGCGTTGGTAATATTCACGCTGACTTCGGCGCTGGCGATGGCCGACAGCAGCGTGGCATAGATCAGGCTGAAGGGTTCCTCGGGCGAACTGCCGATCGCCCGCACCACGTGCGGGCCCACGTGTTCGAGGGGCGGGAAGTAGTTCTTCCCGGGCAGCGGCTCGCCCTTCTGCTTTTCCCAGGTCGCAAGGAACAGCTTCTGCAACTCGGCCACCACCGGTCCCTGCAGTTGCAGATCGGTGTCGCGCCACGCCACCCCGCCGTCGGGCGGGTGACGTGAGCGATGGCTGAACGAGCCGCCGGAGTAGACGCTGCTGATGTTGATGCCGCCGAGAAACGCCGTGTGCCCGTCGACAATCAGCAGCTTGCGATGGTCGCGCTGATTCAGGGTCCATTCCTTGCGCGACAGCAGGGGGTTGATGGGGTTGAATTCGAGCACCTGCACACCGCTGTCGGTCAGTTGCTGGAAGAAGGCCGCGGGCGTGCCGAGGGTGCCCACGCTGTCACGGATGAGGTTGACCTGCACGCCCTGCGCCTGCCTGGCGATGAGCGCCTGCGCAAAACGCTGGCCAACCTCGTCGTCGTCGAGGATATAGGTTTCCAGGTTGATGTGGTCTTGCGCCGCCAGGATGGCGGCGTACATCGCCTGGTAGGTGGCTGGGCCGTCCTGCAACAAGCGCACCTGGTTGCCGATGGTCAGCGGGCTGCCCACGATGGCCTCTTCGAGCGCCAGATGGCGCTCGAAGAGGCCAGTGCTCTGACCGCTGCCTTCAAGCCGGTCGAGGATCGCCTTGCTGTGCGCAACGGATAACGGCCCACCCGCGCTTTCAAGTTGCACGGGCGGGCCGGGGCGTCGCGCCAGGTCGGGAACGATGGTCGGCAGGCTGCTGCAACCGGCCAGAACGAACAGAAAAGTGGCCGGCCAATACTGCGGATGCGGCTGCCGGCGCGTCGATTTCAGTGTCGTTGAAACCATCAATCCTCCATCAAGCAGGCACGACTGCAGGGGCACATCAGCCGGCCCCCAGCACGCAACAAGCCGTTACAACTTTCCCATCAACAGCAGGATGATGAGGATGATCACCAGTAGACCCAGACCGCCGCTGGGACCGTAGCCCCAATTCTTGCTATGCGACCAGCGCGGAATCGCGCCAAGCAGTATCAGGATCAGGACGACCAACAGTATAGTTCCCAACATGTTGCGCGCCTCGAATGAATGAGTGGATTCAGTTCGTTTCGGCCGGCACCACGATTACCGTGGTTTGATCGCCGGTCGCACCGGTTTCGCCCTGGACACCCTCATTGCCCTGATAGCCGGTTGCACCCTGGCTGCCGGTCTCGCCCTGATAGCCGGTTGCGCCCTGGCTGCCGGTTTCACCCTGCGGACCCGCGGGACCGGGCACCGCGACAGGCGTGGCGGGCACATTGACGACGGTCGGATTGTCACAGGCGGCCAGGCTGAGCGTTGCGAGCAAGGCGGAAATCAGTAGCGTATGGTTCATGGTCAATCCTTTTAAAGTGGTCAATCGTGGCACGAAGGGCATCAAGCCGTCCGCGAGAAACCGGCTCGACGTGGGATGTCGCACCCGGTATATCAATAGCGTAAGCGAATGCCGCGCGCCGTTCAGTGCGCTGGCGAACATAGGGACGATTAATCGCATGAAGGCCAACAAGCCCGCTATGTACGTTCGCGAACAGACCCGGATTCGACGGCGCGCCATATTGCGGATTCGGATGTGCCGAGCGCCGGGATCGATCTCCAGGTTCGACACGGGTTCCGGCTTCCCCTACAGGAGTCCGCAATGAATGCACAATTCAGAATCGCGCTGGCGATGACCGGCATGATGATTGCCGCGCAAGCGGCCGCACAGGTCACCTTTTACGAACGTCAAGGCTTTGAAGGCCGGTCTTTCACCACGGATGATCCGGTCAAAAATCTCTTGCGCCATGGCTTCAGCAACCACGCCTCATCGGTTGTCGTGCGCAACAACCGCTGGGAGGTATGCACGGACGTCCGCTACAACGGCCAGTGCGCCATCCTGCGTCCGGGCAGGTATCCGTCGCTGGCCGCGATGGGTTTGAACAACAGCGTTTCATCGGTACGGGCCGTGAACATCAACGCGCGCGTCGACGACCATCGCTATGCGCCGGCGCCGATTGCGGGCTATAACTTCCATCGTCGCAACAACGAGCGGCTGTACGAGGCAAATGTCACCTCGGTGCGCGCGGTGCTCGGCACGCCCGAGCAGCGCTGCTGGGTCGAACGCGAAGAAGTCGCGCAGGAACGGCGCAGCGTCAACGTCCCCGGTGCGATTGCCGGCGCCATCATCGGCGGCATCCTGGGCCACCAGGTCGGCGGCGGACGGGGCCAGGACATCGCCACGGCCGGCGGGGCTGTCGCGGGGGCCGCAGTGGGCGCCCAAATCGGTCGCGGCGGCAGCGAGCAAGCGGTGCAAACCCGGGACGTCGAGCGCTGCGACAATGTGCCCAGCCAGGCCAATCCCGATTACTGGGACGTCACCTACAATTTCCACGGCCAGACGCATCGCATGCAGATGACCGCGCCGCCAGGGCCGACCGTGACCGTCAACGAGCTGGGGGAGCCCCGGGCATAAAGCCTCGACGCGACAAGCCATGCACGACGGCCCTGCTGTGTTCAAAATCCGGCAAAAAAACCGGCTATGCGCGCTGGCGAACAGAGTTTAGGGCGGCGTTCGGATAGCCTTATCGTAAGCCGTGATCCATCGGCAAGAACTCTCGTCACAGGAGATCCAGCATGAAACGTTTATTCTTCGCGGCAGCGCTGGCCGTCGCCACCGTCCCGGCACTCGCGGCCGACGTCGGCGTGTCCATCAGCATCGGCCAGCCCGGCTTCTACGGCCAGATCGACATCGGCGGCTATCCGCCGCCCCGAATCATCTATCGGGAGCCGCGCGTCATCCAGCGGGTTTCGGTGAACCGCCCGCCGATCTACCTGAACGTGCCCCCGGGCCATGCCAAAGACTGGCGCAAGCATTGCGGCAAGTACAACGCCTGCGGCGAGCGGGTCTATTTCGTGCAAAACAGCTGGTATGACCGCGAATACGTTCCGCATTACCAGAAACTGCATCGTGGCGGCCGCGATGACCGTCGTGACGATCGTCGCGGGAAAAAAATGACCGCCACGACAATGATCGCGGCCAGGGTCGCAACCACCAGGGAAGCGCCGATTAATTCGCCATTGAGGAGTGTAGCGACGTGGCATACGACTCCACATGGGCTTCAGCCCATAGTGGATCGGAGTCCTTGAGGGCAATCCAGAAATGCCTGATTAATCAATACACTGGATTGCTTCCCGCCGCGCTGCGCTCGCGGTCGCAATGACGGCTATATTGAATTGTTCAGCGGTTCCTTATGACTTTACTGTAACCGCCCAGTTCGACCCGCCGCGATGACGCGAGGGGCCTGCACCCATCCCCCGTCAGTGGGGGATGGCCCCGGCCCATTCCAACGGAAGGCCACGCATGAATGATATCCGGACCACCGCCCTTCGCGTCGATGATCCCGCCGATTGCCCGACCACCGTTCTTCTCATCGAAGACGATCCTGCCGATGCCAGGCTGATCCAGGATGCGCTGGCGGGCACGGTAAGCAGCGCATTCCGGGTCGAATGGGTGACGCGCCTTTCCGATGCGCTGAAGCGACTGGGCAATGAAAAATTCGAGGTGGTCCTGCTCGACCTGTCGCTGCCCGACGGTAATGGCCTCGAAGTGTTCGACCAGGTATTCCAGGCTGCACCCGACGCCCTGGTCCTGGTCCTGAGCGGATTGACCGATGAGGAAACCGCGCGCGAGGCCATGGCGCGCGGCGCCCACGACTATTTTTCCAAAGGCCACGTCGACGCCCACTGGTTGCCGCGTGCCCTGCGCTACGTCATGGAGCGCAAAGCCGCCCGTGGCGCGCTGCAGAGCAGCGAGGAACGCTTTCGCGCGATGAGCGATGCCTCCCCACTGGGGATTTTCGTCTCCGATGCCGAGGGCAGCTGCATCTACACCAACGCGGCGTATCACACGATATCGGGGCTGAGTCTGGAAGAAACGCTGGGCACGAACTGGAGCATGGCAATTCACCCGGAGGATCGCGAGCGCGTCCTGGCCGAGTGGCGCGTCGCCGCGCGTGACCAGGCGCCCTTTCAGACGGAGTTCCGTTTCCTTCAGAAAGACGAGCGCATCGTCTGGACCCGCGTCAATAGTGCTGCCATGCTCGACGGGAAGAGATGGTTCGGCCTGGTGCAAACGGTCGAGGACATCACCGGGCGCAAAGCGGCGGAGTTCACGTTGCGGGTCGCGGAAGAGAACCTGTTCATGGAAAAAGAGCGCGCCCAGGTCACGCTCAACTCCATCGGCGACGCCGTGCTGACCACCGACACCCTGGGCAACGTGAGCTATCTTAATCTGGTGGCGGAGGCGATGACCGGCTGGGCACACGACGAGGCATTGGGCCGGCCAATTGCCGAGGTATTCAATATCGTCGACGGCACGACACGCCTGGCCGCTGCGAACCCGATGCTGCGCGCCATCGGGGAGAACATGGCGGTAGGACTGGCCGCCAACACTGTGCTGATCCGCCGCGACGGATCGGAATCCGCGATAGAGGATTCCGCCGCGCCCATTCACAACCGCGACGGTCAGGTCACCGGCGCGGTGATCGTCTTTCATGACGTCAGTGAATCGCGGGCCATGGCGCTGGAGATGGCCCATCTGGCCCAGCACGACTTTCTCACCGGCCTGCCCAACCGGCTCCTGCTGACAGAACAGTTCTCCCACGCGATCGGACTGGCCCGGCGGCACACGAAGCAGGTCGGGCTGCTGTTTCTCGACCTGGACAATTTCAAGCACATCAACGACTCGCTGGGGCATGCGGTCGGCGACCTGCTGCTGCAGTCGGTTGCGAACCGCCTGGTGGAGTGTGTGCGCACCACCGACACGGTCTGCCGCCAGGGCGGTGACGAGTTTGTGATCCTGCTGGCCGAAATCGGACACCCGCAGGATGCAGCCCACGTTGTGGAAACCTTGCGCACCACGCTCGACATGCCGCACCAGATCGACGGGCACGAACTCCACGTCACCCTGAGCATCGGCATCAGTATCTTTCCGGATGACGGCATCGACGTGGATACCCTGATGCAGAACGCGGACACCGCGATGTATCACGCCAAGGCCAGCGACCGCAACAACTACCAGTTCTTCAGGGCCGACATGAACGCCCGCGCGGTCCGCCGACAGTTCGTCGAAAGCAGCCTGCGCCGCGCCCTGAAGCTGGGGGAGTTCCTGCTGCATTACCAGCCGAAGATCAACCTCGCCTCAGGCGCGATGACCGGTGCAGAAGCCCTCATCCGCTGGCAGGATCCGGATCTCGGACTCGTCTACCCGGCGCAGTTCGTGACGATCGCGGAAGAGAACGGCCTCATCGTGCCGATCGGCCAATGGGTATTGCGCGAGGCCTGCAGGCAGGTTCAGGCCTGGCTGGATTCGGGCCTTCGCGCCGTGCCGGTGGCAGTCAACATTTCCGCGGTGGAGTTCAGGCACCCGGGGTTTCTCGATGGCGTTGCACGGATCCTGAAGGAAACCGGCCTGGCGCCGCGCTATCTCGAACTGGAACTGACCGAAAGCATCCTCATGCACGGCGCGGTGTCCTCGACATCGGTGCTGACTGCCCTAAAGGCCATGGGCGTGCAGCTTGCCATCGACGATTTCGGCACCGGCTATTCGAGCCTGAGCTATCTGAAGCGCTTCCCGATCGACACCCTCAAGATCGACCAATCATTCGTGCGCGACATCTGCACCGATGCGGACGATGCAACCATCGTGGCCGCAGTGATCGGAATGGGGAAAAACCTCAAGCTGCGCGTCATCGCGGAAGGCGTCGAAACGCACGAGCAGCTCGAATTCCTGCAGGCCCGGCATTGCGGCGAGGGGCAGGGCTTCCACTTCAGCCATCCTGTATCCGCCGAGGCCTTCGCGCAGTTGCTCGTTACCGACAATGACGAATTGCTACAACAACACCCGGGCTAACAGCCTTTTGGAGTAGGGTGCACTCTGTGCACCAATTGACGCCCGAAGGTGCACAAAGTGCACCCTACGCACCTACAAATCGCCCTATTGAACAATCTGGGTTTAATCGTGAGTTTCGGGTTTGATTCCGGGATGCGACAGGCAGCCCGGCTGCTCGTCAGGATTTTCCGGCTTTGCGGCTACCTGCCGCGGAGTTTCCGTACCAGCTGCCAGGTGGCCCAGCCGCGCGTCAGCCATTTACCGACGCCAGCGGCTCTGGCGCGACCAGGCCGCAACGCCGCCAGCAAGGCGACGCCACCGGCGATCCAGGCGGGATGGCGCTTGATCTTACGCAGCACAGCCAACCCCTGGTCGACCCGCGCCAGCGGGCGACGCCAAGGCTCGATATTCTGCGCCAGCGCCGAGCGTTGGGCTGCAGCCTGCGCAATCAGGTGTTCGCGGCGTTCAGCCAGCCGGATCAGTTTTTCGTTCATGATCGTCCTTTACGGCCTGGAAACGAGCTGCTGCCGGTCCTTTAACAATTCCGACAGACTCGCCGCAAACAGCCGCGGCTTTGTTCTCGCTTTGTGCAAGGCGTACGCCCATGCCCCCACGCCCGCCGCCAAAAAGAATCCGGCAAGCGCCCCCAACGCCAGGAGGCGGTGGCTGTCCCAGAAAGCGACCACGAGCAGGATCGCCGCCAGCACCACCCCCACCCCGATGAAGAACAGCGCGGCCAATGCCAACACCAATAGCGACAGCACATGCGCCCCGCCTTCCTCCACGTCTGCGGACAGAAGATCGAGTCGCGTGTGCACGATGGCAACCAGCGTGGCGGCCAGCGTGCTCAGCGACTCGAGCAGGCCCCGGCTTTCGCCGGGCGTTTGATCGCTCATGGCGAAGCGACTAGCGGCGGCCGATGAGCAGGCCGATCACCAGGCCGACACCGGCGGCAGCGCCGATGGCTCTCCAGGGATTTTCATGGACATACACGTCGGTTGCCCTGGCTGCCTCTTTGGTTTTGACCAGCAATGCCGCCTGCGCGTCCGCCATCTTGGCTTTCGCAATCCGGAGCGACTCTTCCGCTTTGGCGCGGACCTCGGCCACCTTTTCGCCGCCCTGGCTGGCTGTCGCTTTCAGCAGTGCTTCCGCATCGGCCACCACCACCTTGAAATCGTCGATCAACTGTTCCTTGGTGACGTCACCCAATAATTTTTCCATGCTTTTCTCCATTGCCGTTTCTATCGTGCGCATAGGAATATTCCTATTTTTTTCGTACGGTTACACCGTTGAACCGGGAAAATCCGCGATGCGGCTGCCCGATACAATGGCCCATTCTAAATACCTGGCAGCAATTTTGTTGCGCCAGCTCATGCTACTTGCGCACAAAAAGCAGGCCCACGCCAGCCACGATCAATCCCAGCCCGGCCCAGATCGGGATGTTTACCGTCTGCGTCTCCTTGACCGACATCTCGATCGGACCGATTTTGGCCTGATGCGTGTCCTTGGTATACGTGAAGCCGCCATACGCCAACGCCAGGCCACCGGCCACGATCAGCACGATTGCCAGCATCTTGATTGAGTTCATCCTGTCTTCTCCCTGAAAAATGAATTTATTTATATTGGCGACGCCTGGAAACATCGCAGGTCGTTACACGCCTCGACCCTGAATGACACGCACCAAGATCACCACGATCGCGATGACCAGAAGAATGTGGATGAAACCGCCCATGGTGTAGGCGGAAACCATTCCAAGCAGCCAGAGGACAATCAGGATAATTGCAATTGTTCCGAGCATTTTTTCACTCCCTATAGAATATAAAACGTAACCAGACGAGCGAACGTCGCTTCGAGACGCTTAGTCTGCCTGTCATGCTTGACGGATTTGCACACCGTTCGCGGTATGCAAATCAACCGCCATTAATATCGGCCAGCGTGCTGACGAAGCCGCTGGACCGATCATCATCCATCCAGTGTAGTGCTGCATTCTTGACGGCACTTATGTGCAATCCCTTGTAGGTCGGGCTTCAGCCCGACATGTCGGGTTAAAACCCGACCTACGAGGCCGTTATTACATGGCTATAAATTCCAAACAGAATGCAGCACTACACTAGCGCATTTCGAACGCTTCCTGATGGAACCGGAGATTCCCCGGCCAGGCGGCGTCCAAACCTTTCCTGAGCTTTTCCGAGAGGCCCTGCGGCCCGCAGAACCAGACCTCGGTGCGGCGGGACCGATCCTTGGCGGCGACCATGCCGGCGGCGGTCAGGACTTCTCCCTGCCGGGAACCGTGCACCTGCAGCTTGATGCCGGGCAGGGACGCGCAAAGCGATTCCAGACGGGCGATGAAAGGGTCGGCGTCGCGATCTCGCGTGCAGTAATGCAGGTCGGCGACAGGGGCTTGGTCGGGCTTGTCCTGCAGCGATTCGAGCCAGGCGAGGAAGGGCGTGACGCCAATGCCGGCGGCCACCCAGATTTGTTGCGCCCGCGGATTGCGGCGCGCGAGGTCGAAGCGGCCGTAGGGCCCTTCGACCGTCACCGCCTGCCCCGGCTGCAGCCGGTCGGTGAGGCCGCGGGTGTAGTCGCCCAGCGCCTTGATCTGGAAGGAAATGGTGCGGTCGCCGCGGTCTGCGCTGGCGATGGTGAAGGGATGCTGCCCCTCGCCGCGGTCGAAGGTGACGAAGGCGAACTGGCCGGGACGATGGCCGCGCCAGCCCTGGTCGAGCTGGCAGCGCACGGCAACGATGTCCGCAGCCGGATGCTCGACGGCAACGATCTTGCCTTGCACCCGGCGCGAGCGACCGATGTGCCCAGCCAGTGAATGCACGCTGCCATACACGCCGCCGCCCAGCAGCAGGGCGAGCAGCCCGCCCACCGGCTGCGCCCAGTAGTCGACGGGCGCCAGCAGCAGCGCATGGAAGGCGAGCATCAGATAGAGCACCGGCATCGCCTGGTGCAGGAAGCGCCATGGCCGGTACGGAAAGCGTTTCCACAGGGTCAGCGCCAGCATCGCGAGCACGGCGTAAATCGCCCACTCGCCCATGTCCTCGGCGAGGTCGCGCAGGATTTCCAGAAGGCCGGTGTCGTTGTCCTTCGGCAGGCGTCCCGAACGGCCGAACAGGGCCTTCAGGATGTCGTCCGACATCTCGATCAGCCAGTGCAGGGCGGCGAAGCTGACGGCAAGAATGCCCGCCCATTTGTGCGTTCGATACATGCGGTCGAGGCCGCCCAGCGGCCCTTCGAGCCAGGCCGGCCGCGCAGCCAGCAGCATGGCCAGGGACATCAGGGCGATCGACAGGAGGCCGCTCAGGTACAGGCCCTCTTGGCGCATGACCCAGGGGGCGCTGCCACCGGAGGCGCCGCCCGCGACCAGGACGTCCCACCCCCAGGCCAGGGTGACCAGGGAGATGAGACCGGCAAGCAGGGTTTTCATGGCTGGATTCCGCACGGATTATTTGCCTGCCGGCGGCGTGGTGGCGGCCTTCTGCGGCAGGTCGTCGCGGCAGCGCCGCTCGTTGCAGTCGGCCGAATCGCGCTGGCCCTGCGTGTACCCCCGGCTGTCGTTCCCGTCGCGGCCGGACTTGCGCTGTCGCCGATCGAGGATCTCTCCCGTCTGCGGATTGAGATACAGCTTGACCCGCTCGCCGTTGCGGTGGGTGGCGCGGGCTTCATAGGCGCCGTCCTCGCGTTCGATCTTCTCGATGTTGCGATATCCGGCGGCAACGAGCTTGTCGTGGATCTGCGGAATCGACAGCCACTGGCGCTCGCTGGTGCGGGCGGGCCGGTCGTCATCGGCGAACGCGGGGGAAAGCGCTGCGCCGCCGGCCACCAGTCCGGCGCCAAGGGCGAAAGCAGAAAGAATAGTCGTGGTGCGCATGATGAAAATCTCCTTGTGTTGTGGTCGGATCGATGACCGTGCATGGATTGTGCGAGGCGGCGCCTGAACCTGTTCTGAAGCGTCCGTTCATCCGGCATTCATGAACCATGCCGGAGTAGCATCAGTCCTCGTAGAAGCCCCGCTCGGCATCGGCATGGCAGGCGACGCAATTCGCCTTGGTGCGCACATCCTTGTGCTTCCATTCCCAGGTGGGAACCTCGCGGTGTTCACTGACCCATTTCGGCAACTCGGTAATGCGCAGGGGAGCGCTGTTCGGCGCCAGGCCGCGCAGCAGTTTGCTGCTGTAGCGCTTGCCGCCCGTATCGGCTGCATTGGTGACGAGGTAGCTGGAGATTCTGGCGGCGGTATCCGCATCGACGCTGGCGTCGTCGCCGAAGTGGTCGTTCAGATTGGCCATCATGCGTTTCCACGATCGGGCGGGGAGCATCGAGGGGGCGAAGGCAATGTGGCAGCTGCCGCATTCTTCCTTGACCAGAGGGTCGACGACCGGGGGGAAGTAGTCGTCGCCGCCGGCCTGGGCTCTTTGCAGCACGACGGCGGAAAAGGCGAGCGCAACCAGGCCAAGGGCGAGCGGGCGGTAGGGGATGTTCATGGGGTGCTCCTTGTAAAATACGTTTGTTCGGATCGCTTACTGGCTGAGCATGTAGCTGAGCCAGTCGCCTTTCTCCTGCACCGTGCATTCGCGCCCGAGCACTTCCTTGCAATTGCGCTTGAACCACTTTTCGACCTTGGCCGGGTCGGTATAGCGCTTCGGCGTGACCGATGCCGCCACGGCTTCGATGTTCTTGCCGGTCAGTGTGCGGCCGGCGCCACGTGGGTCCTTGCCGTGGCAGGCGGTACAGGCTGGCGTGTCGGGTTTGCCGCCGGCAAATTTGTGGGTGTGCAGGGTCTTCCCGCGCGCGGCGGAGAACCCGGAAAAAGTTGGCGTCTCTGTCCTGGCTGCGGTAGCGTATTGAGCCAGCAGGTCTTCGCGCGGGCCGGCGAAGAGCGAGGTGGACAGGATCGTGGCGACAATGCCCAGGGGGACGGCAAGCTTTCGGCGCATGGTTTTTCTCCTTTACGATGGGTGTGAAGCTGCACTTTGCCCGCAGTGGACTGAACCGAAGGTGAATCCGCCGTTCATCCTGCGTTCAGGCTTGCGGGGGTAAAACAAACTTATGAAAAACCCCTTTCTGGAGTCCGCGATGTCAGGCAGAAAATCGTCGAAGAGATTGCGCGCGGCGCTTTCCGCCGCGCTGCTGCTGGCCTTGCTGGGCGCCGGGGCGGGCCAGGCCGGCGACGGGCACGACCATGATCGCGCCCGCCGCGCGCTGGAATCCGGCGAGATTCTGCCTTTGCGGACGATCCTGGAACGGGTTGAGCGCGACTATCCGGGGCAGATCATGGAAGTCGAACTGGAGCACGAGGACGCACGCTGGATGTACGAGATCAAGCTGCTGCGCACGGGCGGGGCGCTGGTCAAGCTCAAGATCGATGCCCGCGACGGCGCGCTGCTCGGCATCAAGGGGCCGAAGGGCAAGGATGGCCGCCGTGGAGCGGCACGCTGATGCGCATCCTGGTGGTGGAAGATGAACCGACCCTGGCCGAGCAACTGGCCGAGGGCGTGCGCGAGGCCGGTTATGCGGTCGATGTGGCGCACAACGGTCTCGATGCCCACTTCATGGGCGACACCGAACCCTTCGACGCGGTCGTTCTGGACCTTGGCCTGCCGCAAATGGATGGCATCACGGTGCTGAAGAAATGGCGCGCTGCCGGGCGCACCATGCCGGTGCTGATTCTCACCGCGCGCGACAACTGGCACGAAAAAGTGGCCGGCATCGATGCCGGCGCCGACGATTACCTGACCAAACCCTTCCACATGGAAGAGCTGCTGGCCCGCCTGCGCGCGCTGATCCGTCGCGCCGGCGGCCATGCCAGCGCCGAGCTGGCCTGCGGCCCGGTGACGCTGGACACCCGCAACAACCGCGTCACCGTCGAGGGCCGGGCCCTGACGCTGACCAGCCACGAATACCGCGTGCTGGCGTATCTCATGCACCACGCGGGTGAGGTGGTTTCCCGCAGCGACCTGGTCGAGCACATCTACGCGCAGGATTTCGATCGCGACTCGAACACGGTCGAGGTTTTCATCGGCCGCCTGCGCAAGAAGCTGCCGCCCGGATTGATCGAAACCGTACGCGGCATGGGCTATCGCCTCGTCAACCCGCAATGACGCTGGCCACCCTGCGCGGCTCGCTGCGCTTTCGTCTGCTGCTGGGCACGCTGTTCTGGATTGCCGCCACCATCCTCGTTGCCGGCTGGGGGCTGGGCAACATGTTTCGCCAGCATGTGGAACTGCAGTTTCATGCCGAACTGAAAACCCATCTCGACCAGTTGACCGCCCAGCTGGCGCTCGACGACCAGGGCCGGCCGACGCTGGCGATGCCGCTGAGCGACCCCCGCCTCAACAAGCCTTTTGCGGGCCTCTACTGGCAGATCGACCGCCTCGCCGGTGCCGGTCTTCCGGCAAACCTGGCCGTGATGCGCTCGCGCTCCCTGTGGGATCAGGTGCTGCGCGTGCCCGCGGATTCGCCCGCCAGCGGGGAGGTTCATCAGCACCGCATCGCCGGCCCGCAAGGGGAGATGCTGGGAATGGTCGAACGCAGCGTCCGGATCGACGAGTTGCCGCTGCGGCTGATCGTCGCCGCCGACGAAGGCCTGATGATCGAGCCGGTGGCCCGCTTCAACAAGGAGCTCTGGCTGGCGCTGGGTGTGCTGGGCCTCGGGCTGGCGCTGGCGGCGCTGGTGCAGGTTTTCATCGGACTGGCGCCGCTGCGGAAGCTGCGCGCTGCGCTCGGGCGCGTGCACCGCGGTGAAGCGCAGCGGATGGAGGAGGCGTTCCCGGTGGAAATCATGCCGCTGGTCGAGGAATTCAACACCGTGCTGGCGCGAAACGCCGAAGTCGTCGAGCGTGCCCGCACCCAGGCGGGCAATCTCGCCCATGCGCTGAAAACGCCCTTGAGCGTCCTTGCCAATGCCGCCGACGGTAAGGACGATGCGCTGGCGCGTCTGGTGGCTGCCCAGGTCGAGATGGCGCGCAGGCAGGTGGATTACCACCTGGCGCGGGCGCAGGCCGCGGCCGCGGTTCGCCTGCCGGGCGCGCGGACGCCGCTCGAGCCCGTCGTCGACGGGCTGGCGCGGACCATGCGGCGTATTCATGCCGGGCGCGATCTCGAGCTGGTGGCCCAGCCGATGACGGCAAGCCTGGCGTTTCGTGGCGAAGAGCAGGATTTGCAGGAAATGCTCGGCAACCTGTTCGATAACGCCTGCAAATGGGCGTCGCGCCGCGTCGAGATCGATGCCGGAATCGAACAGGACCGGCTGGTGATCCGCGTCGACGACGACGGCAAGGGCATCGCCGCGGCGCAGCGGGAGGCCATGCTCCGCCGCGGCGTCAGGGCCGATCAGCAGGTTCCCGGCAGCGGGCTCGGGCTGGCCATCGTCGACGACCTGGCCCGCATGTATGGCGGTCAGGTCGTGCTGGCGGATTCGCCGCTGGGGGGGTTGCGGGCGGTCCTGACACTGCCCGCCGCGCAATAGGCAAGGCTTGTTTCGCTGGCGAGCCGGGAGGCCGGATTGTTCGTGGCCGGCGCCCGGTTCCGGACGTTTCTTTATCAGGGTGATGCTGATTCAGCATTGCGTGCTTATCCGGTTGTCACAGACAGCCATGGCAGCCTGTCGTTGCGACCGCGAGCGTAGCGCGGCGGGAAGCAATCCAGCGCTTTGATTCAGCGGGCCTTTCGGGTTGCCGCGTCGCTACGCTCCTCGCAACGACAGCTTATTCGTGGGCTGTGTGTGACAACCGGATAAGCACGGATGCTTTAATTGAAGGCCGCGCTCCTGTTGGGGTAGCGGCCTTTTTCGTTGAAGGAGAAATTTCCTTCGGCACCACGACTACCCCGTCAAGTTCCGGGTTGTTCAGGCCCTTGAACTGTGGCCACGGTGAGTCGAAGTCCGAGCACTCCAAGGATACGATCCATTGTTTGAACGGAGCCAAGGCTAGCGCCTCGTTCTATGTTCTGAACAGTACGAAACGATACGCCGGACAGCTTGGCCAAATCAGCCGTGGTCAGACGCAGGCCCTTTTTGAGGTGGCACACCGCTTCCCGCAAGGACCACTCTGGGTGGGTCAGCAGGTCATTCATCACTTGCTGACGCAGCTCCATCTGCTGCGACAAGGTCAAGGGTTTGTAGCGTTTGTCCATGCGGATTTCCTTACTGAAGCAGCTCCAGGGCCTGGGCCTGGGCCAGGATGCCGCGCACCAGGTACTGGTGTATCTCTGGCTCCAGTCCAAACTCATCGCCCCTCTCGGCCACGTCACGCAAGGGACCGGCCATGGCCCGTAGTCCGGATACCAGCGGTTCCCGAGCCAGTTCCGTGCGCGCACACACGGTGTCCAGGACCGCCTTCCAGTCCACCCCCTGCTGCTCCCTTCCCTGCCAGCGTATGCGCCGTGCCAACCCGTCCGGGTGCAGGTACATGGGGGCGAAGTCAAAGACCGGCGTCAACCGGACGTTGCCCGCGAAGTCGCGCTGTATCGCCGTATTGCGGGCATGGTTGTCCTTGTTGCCGAAGGCGAGATTAGCGACATCCCGTTTCAGGTACTCAAGCAATTCGTCGTCTGGCTGGGTGCAGGCCGTGGCGAGGCGGACGCAGACGTCGTCGTGGGTGGGCGCAACCCCGAAGCCCGCCATGCCCATAAGCGCCGCCAGGCTTTCCTGCCCCAGGCGCGTGACTTCCCCGGACTCCGCCACCCGGTCAAAGCGCGGGATGAAGAGGGCCCGCTCACGCAGGGTCAGGGATGCGTGCACGCGCAGGCCAAGATGAGCGGCAATGCTCATGTAGGGTGCCTCATGCCGCAGGATGGCGGCCAGCTGCTCGTTGGGGCCGCGGCCAAACTTGATGATGTAGTGCGTCACCGCCTCCGTGTCGGGGAGCGTGTGGTCCAGGTAAAGCAGACCGTCCCGGGCTCGCGTCATGAGAATCTTTGGCCATTCCCCTTGCACCCCCGAGGAGCCGGCAATGAAAAGGCCGTGCAGGCTGAGATAGTGCATGAAATCCTCAGACCGGGCCGCGATCTCCTCGTCGGTGAAGCCCCTGACAATACCCGTGCGGGTGGCCAGCCAGTCGGCGGCCTCCTTCACCCGAAGGTGGCCGATGGGATTGCCGGCCCCAGTCAGGAGCAGGGGCCAGTCGGCATCCGCTTCGGCGGTCTCCGGCAAACCGAGTTGGCGCAGAAGCTCCCCGCGACCATAACCTTGAGGCAGCATGTCCAGGAGGAAGACGGGCCAGTGCCCAGGTTTCCAGGGCCGTAGCCCAACTGGAAGCTGGCTACCTAGCGCCCAGGCATCTCGAGCCTCGGTGTGCAACAAGGCCCATTCAGCTGCGTAAGCCGTGTAAGCGGGCGCGCGCCAACCCAATGCCGGATCCCCCAGCAAGGTGACGCTGGCGACGTCCTGCCACTGCCCGGCAGCAAAGAGTTGAATGGTGGCCTCGTGTTTCATTTGCACATAAATATGTCATTAATACAGACATAAAGCAAATTATACATGATAGTTTTATGTGTAAATGCGAGAAACGTCGGGGAAGTAACGACGATGCGGAATCCTATGCCGTGAGCGTGCCGCCTGAAGACCTGTTGATAGCGCGTAACCGGAAGCTCCTTGATCGAGAGCTTTTAGCCACGCGCCGGCGCCGCCGCGCAGGTTAAGGGCCAGCCATCAACAGCTTAAGGAAACGCTGAACAATTCAATATGGCCGTCATTGCGACCGCGAGCGCAGCGCGGCGGGAAGCAATCCAGCGTATTGATCAAGCAGGCATTTCTGGATTGCCCTGAAGGACTCCGATCCACTATGGGCTGAAGCCCATGTGGAATCGTATGCCACGACGCTACGCTCCTCGCAATGACGAATTAATCAGCGCTTCCTTAACGTAACGGCTAGTGCAATTGCAGGCCTTATTTTTTAGAACAGACGAAGCTCAGGCGATTTTCCGCTTGTGGCTACGGCCGCTGCGCTTACATTCGCTTCGCTCACGTTAGCCTGCGCCGCAAACGGACCAGGGCGTGTTACGCCTTGGTCCGTTTGTCACGTTCGATCAGCGCATACGCCGAGTGGTTGTGGATGGACTCGAAGTTCTCCGCTTCCACCACATACGAATCGATCAGTGGCTCGTCGTTCATTGCGGCGGCGACGTCGCGCACGATGTCCTCGACGAATTTCGGGTTGTCGTAGGCGCGCTCGGTGACGTATTTCTCGTCGGGCCGCTTCAGCAGGCCGAACAGTTCGCACGAGGCCTGGTCCTCGACCTTGCGTACCAGGTCCTCGATCCACAGGAAGCCGTTGGTTCTGGCCGAGACGGTGACGTGCGAGCGCTGGTTGTGCGCACCGTAGTCGGAGATTTTCTTCGAGCACGGGCACAGCGAGGTCACCGGCACCACCACCTTGGTGGTATGGGCGAATTCGCCGTTTTCGATGGAGCCGATGAAGGTGACCTCGTAATCCATCAGGCTTTGCACGCCGGAGATGGGCGCGGTCTTGTTGATGAAGTAGGGGAAGGTCATTTCGATGTAGCCCGATTCGGCTTCCAGGCGTTCGACCATCTGGCGCAGCATGCCTTCGAAGTTCTCGACCGAAATCTCGCGCTCGCGCGTGTTGAGAATTTCGATGAAGCGCGACATGTGCGTGCCCTTGAAATTGTGCGGCAGGTATACGTACATGCTGAAATTGGCGATGGTGTGCTGGACACCGTCGCTTTTGTCCGCCACCCGAACCGGATGGCGGATGCTCTTGATGCCGACCTTGTCGATGGCGATTTGACGCGTGTCGGCTGAGCTTTGCACGTCTGGCATGCAAACGGCGGTATCGCAAATCTGGTTCATGGCGGGCTCCTTGATGTGATCAGACATGGCTGAGTGCAGTTTAGACCAAGTATAAACCGCCAGAGTAGTTGAGTAAACTACTCAGGTAATTGGGTTGTCCTTCCGCGCACGGCTTGTTCGATGCCTGCAGCGTCGAGCCCGCAGGCGGCCAGCATCCTGACCGGGTCGCCATGTTCGATGAAGGTGTCGGGCAGTCCCAGGTGCAGCACGGGAACCGGGATGCCGAGTCCGGCCAGCGCCTCGGCCACCCCGGCGCCGGCGCCGCCTGCCACCGCATTTTCCTCCAGCGTGACCAGCAGGCGGTGGGTTTGCGCCAGTTCGCGCAGCAGGCCGAGATCCAGCGGTTTGACGAAACGCATGTCGGCCACGCTGGCGTCGAGCGCCTCGGCGGCTTGAAGCGCCGGCGTGACCAGGCTGCCGAAGGCGATCAGCGCCACCTCGCGGCCGCTGCGGCGCAGCACGCCCTTGCCGATTTCGACCGGATCGAGGCTGGGGTCGATTGCAGCGCCGGCGCCGCTCCCGCGCGGGTAGCGTACCGCCGACGGACCATCGTGCAGGAACGCCGTGGTCAGCAGCCGGCGGCACTCGTTCTCGTCGGAGGGCGCAGCAATCAGCATGTTGGGAATGCAGCGCAGGAAACTCAGATCAAAACTGCCGGCGTGGGTGGGGCCGTCGGCGCCGACCAGCCCGGCGCGGTCGATCGCCAGCATCACCGGCAGGTCCTGCAGCGCAATGTCGTGGATCAGCTGGTCGTAGGCGCGCTGCAGGAAGGTCGAATAGATCGCCACCACCGGTTTCACGCCTTCGCAGGCGAGACCGGCGGCAAAGGTCAGCGCATGCTGTTCGGCGATGCCGACGTCGAAATAGCGCTGCGGGAATTCCTGCGAGAAGCGCACCAGGCCGGAGCCTTCGCGCATCGCCGGGGTGATGCCGACCAGCCGCGTATCGGCGGCGGCCATGTCGCACAGCCAGTCGCCGAACACCTGGGTATAGGCGGGTTTGGCGCCGGCTTTCTCGGCGACGCCATTTTCCGGGTCGAAACACGAAACGCCGTGATAAAGGCAGGGATTGGCTTCGGCGGGCTTGTAGCCCTTGCCTTTTTTGGTGACCACGTGGAGGAACTGCGGGCCGCTCAGCTGCTTGATGTTGGAAAGGGTCTCGAGCAGCACGTCGAGATCGTGACCGTCGATCGGGCCGATGTAGTTGAAGCCGAATTCCTCGAACAGCGTGCCCGGCGTCACCATGCCCTTCATATGTTCCTCGGCGCGCTTGGCCAGTTCGCGGATCGGCGGCGCGACCGACAGCACTTTCTCGCCGGCACGGCGCGCGGCTGCATAGAACTTGCCCGACATCAGGCGCGCCAGATAATTGTTGAGCGCACCGACGTTGGGCGAAATCGACATGTCGTTGTCGTTCAGCACCACCAGCAAGGGCAGATCGGTCGCCCCCGCGTTGTTCAGCGCCTCGAACGCCATGCCGGCGGTCATCGCGCCGTCGCCGATGATCGCTACGGCGCGCTGGCTGGAGCCCAGCTGATGGAAGGCCTCGGCCATGCCGAGCGCGGCCGAGATCGAGGTGCTGGAATGGCCGACACCGAAGGCGTCGTACTCGCTTTCGGCGCGGCGCGGAAAGCCGGCGATGCCGCCCGGCTGGCGCAGGCCGGCCATCGCCGCACGGCGCCCGGTGAGGATTTTGTGCACATAGGTCTGGTGGCCGACGTCCCACACGATGCGGTCCGCCGGGGTGTCGAACACGTAATGCAGCGCGAGGGTCAGTTCCACCGTGCCGAGGTTGGAGGCGAGGTGGCCGCCGGTGCGGGCAACCGATTCCATCAGGAATTCGCGCAGTTCGGCGGCGAGTTGCGGCAGGTCGGCGGGCGCCAGGGCACGCAGGTCGGCCGGCGTATCGAGGGTGTCGAGCAAAGGCATGGTCATCTCAGAACGTCCGCTCGACCACGAAGTCGGCCAGCTGGCGCAGCCGCGCGGCGGGTGCGCCGAGGTCGGCCAGCGCGGCGTGGGCGTCGGCGCGCAGTTCCTGCGCCAGTTTGCGCGCGCGCGCCGTACCGAGCAGGCTGACATAGGTGGGCTTGTTGTTGGCGGCGTCCTTGCCGGCGGTCTTGCCCAGCGTGGCGGTGGGCGTTTCGGCGTCGAGCACGTCGTCGACCACCTGGAAGGCAAGGCCGATGCATTTGGCGTAATGATCGAGTGCGGTGCGGGTGGCGTCGGGGACGCTGCCGCATTGCGCGCCCAGCAGCACCGAGGCGCGAATCAGCGCACCGGTCTTGTGGATATGCATGAATTCGAGTTCGGTCAGGTCGAGCGGCTTGCCCACGCTGGCCAGATCGATCGCCTGGCCGCCGGCCATGCCGCGCGAGCCGGCCGCCTGCGCCAGCAACTGCACCATCTTCAGCTGGCTGGCCGCATCGTCGGCCAGCGGCTGCGAAGCGAGGATGTCGAACGCCAGGCTCTGCAGGGCGTCGCCCACCAGCAGGGCGGTCGCCTCGTCGAACTCGACGTGCACCGTGGGCTTGCCGCGCCGCAGCGCGTCGTCGTCCATTGCCGGCATGTCGTCGTGCACCAGCGAATAGGCGTGGATCAGTTCCACCGCGGCGGCGGCGTGCTGCACGCGTTCGGGGGACGCGCCGGTGACTTCGCCGGCGGCAAACGCCAGCAGCGGGCGCACCCGCTTGCCGCCGCCCAGCACCGCATAACGCATTGCATCGTGCAGGCGTTGTGGGGCAATGTTGGCAGGGGGGAGCCACTCGGCCAGCACGCTTTCCATGCGTGCCTGGCAGCCTTGCATCCAGGCGGCAAAATCAGTCATCGGTGTCTTCGGTCTTGAAAGGCTGCAGGGCCCCGTTTTCGAGAATCTTCACCTGCTGTTCCGCATCGGCCAGCTGCCGGCGGCAATACTGCAACAGTTCGGCGCCGCGCTTGTACACGGTCAGCGAGGCTTCCAGCGGCAACTGGCCGGATTCCATTTCAGCCACAATGGCCTCCAGCTCGGCCAGTGCGGACTCGTAGTCCTTGGGCGGGAGGGTGGCGCGGGATTTGGCCATGAATATCGAATCCAGCGGGGAAAGGGCGATACTTTAACAAATTTAGCCCGCTGCCTTAACAGTAATCGGCATGGCGCGCCCACGTCGAGGCCGGACAGGCGGCACATCGCGGCGATGGAAGTGGAGCGGGGACATCGATGAAATCAAGCTGGATGCTGGTGGCGGCGGCCCTGTTCGCGCTGATGGGCGTGCTGGTGAAGCATGCGTCCACCACCTTCTCGCCCGCGGAACTGGTGTTTTACCGCTCAGTGTTTGGACTGGTCGCCATCTGGGGGGGGATCGCCCTCAGCCGTCGCCGGCTGCTGGCGCCGCTCGCCACGCGCCATTGGCGGGCGCACTTTTGGCGCGGACTGTCGGGCTTTATCGCGCTGGTGCTGTTTTTTTACGCCATCGCGCGGCTGCCGCTGGCCACCGCGGTCACCCTGAATTACACCGCGCCGCTGTTCCTGGCGGCGCTGTCCGTCTGGTGGCTGCGCGAGCACCACGGCCGGGGACTGGTCGGTGCGGTGCTGCTGGGCTTTGCCGGGATCATCCTGCTGCTGCGTCCGCAGCTGCAGGACCAGGCCTGGCTGCCGGCGCTGGCCGGGCTGGCGTCGGGCATGCTCGCAGCGGTGGCCTATGTCAACGTCAAGCAGCTGGGCCGGCTGGGCGAACCCGAGTGGCGGGTGGTGTTTTATTTCACCCTGCTGGCGACCGTGGGCGGCGGCGCATGGATGCTGGTGGCCGGATTTCACGCGCCGCAGTCAGCCGACTGGCTGTGGCTTGCCGGCATCGGCGTCACCGCTACGCTGGCGCAGCTGGCGCTGACGCGTGCGTATCATCGCGGCCGCACGCTCATGGTCGGCGCGCTCGCCTACACCACGGTCGGGTTTTCCGCCCTGTACGGCGTGCTGCTGTTTGGCGAACGGCTGCCGCTGCCGGCCTGGATCGGCATGGCGGTGGTGGCGGCAGCCGGTGTGTGGGCCGTGCGCGCGTCGACACCTGCGCAGTCCGATTCGCTATAGTTCGGTCACATTTCAAAGGAGAGCACCATGATCAGCCTGAACACCAAGGACAACCTGATTGCCGTCACCGTGATGGGGCAGTTCACGCTGGACGATTACCGTGAGCTCGAGAAGGCGGTGTGCTACGGCATCCAGTTTCAGGGTACCGTCAACCTGCTGTTCGACTTGCGCGACATGCTGTCCTACAGCGTCGACGTGGCGTGGGAAGAACTTAAGTTTTCACGCGAACACAAGAACGATTTCGGCCGCATCGCCATCCTCACCGGCGACCAGTGGGTAGCGTGGAGCATGTGGGTGAACCGTATGTTCATGTCGGCGGATATCCGTCTGTTCGATGAACTGGAACTGGCGCAAGCCTGGGTGGCGGGCGGCGAGTTGCCCGAGTCGGAAGACTGATGCGTTTTCTGTCCGGCATGCTTGCCAGCCTGCTGGTCATGCCGGCCTGGCAGACGGGCCGTGGCGGGTGGTGCTGAAACCCCCGGCTGAAGTGGTTGCGATCGACCCCTCACTCAGACCGCCCCCCACAGCCTGCGCCGCACGCGTGAAGTTCTGGCGAAGCGGATGATCGATTGTCAAACCCGACGCATCGCCACCTGTCGCGTGCGGTATTTTCCGACGACGAAGCGCTGATCGATCACCTGGCGGCGCATCCGCGCCATGCCGAATGGCAGCCGATTGAAAAGGACGAACCCGTATTCAGGCTGGTGTGCGGATTGAACCTTCCTTCCCTCTCACCAGCCCTGATGGAGCTGCGCCGGGGAATCGCCGATTCATTGGTCAGCTGCAAGCGGGAAGCGGGTCCCCAGGCAAGTGGGGCGTAGCCCGTGGATGGATGATCGGTTAAGCTTATCGGGGTCGGCGTAACGCTTTGTTGGGGTAACCGCGGCATCAATATCCGGAATGAAGAAACCTACAAAAGTAACGGCCCTTGTGCCCGCTTACCAGGCGGCGGAGTTCATTCAGCCCACCCTGGATTCGTTGTCCGCGCAAACGCGCGATCACTTCGACGTTCTCATTTCCGTGGACCTTTGCGACGACGACACCTATAGCGTCTGCCGGAAGCATTGCGAGCGCGATACCCGGTTCAGGGTGGTGAGGCAGGAGCGGCGCCTGGGTTATGTCGGGAATTGCAATTTTCTGCTCGGCCAGGCTGACTCGGATTACGTGCACTTTGCCTTCCACGACGACACCCTGGAACCCACTTACGTGGAAAAACTGTGCGCCGTCCTGGATGGCCGGCCGGAGGTGGTGATGAGCTATTCGGATTTGCTCCTGACCGCGGTCGATGGCAGCCAGACGCATTGTGCGTATACCGAATTGGATGGCCTGCGCGACAGGGTCGAGCGCGGCAAGAAAATATTGTTGCGCGCAGGGCATTGGTGGGCGCCGAACCGGGGCGTTTTTCGTCTGCGCGAGGCCGGCAAGATTCAGGGGCTGAAGACCAATGGGGCTGGGGAGTTTTCCGCCGATTGGCCATGGTTGTTTCACATGAGCCTGCTCGGTGAGTTCGCCCGTGTACCCGAAACCTTGTGCCTGAAATTTTACAAGCCAGGCAGCCTGTCCAGGAGTTGGGCTTTTTCGGCCAGGCAAAATTATGAAGTCAGCGCCGCCTGCATGCGTGAATTGTGGGACTCGGAATTGGGCTGCGATGAAAAGCTCGAACTCGGCGTGCCTTTGATCAACTGGCTGACACAGGTTCATTCTCAACTCAAGCGTGAGCCGACCGGCTACTCCCAGCCTTATCAGGCCGCAACGGTGCGAATGGAAGCCAATGGGCAAAAAATCACCGTTCCCGGCCAGATTGGTTCAGCCTCCCATCCCTGGCGTTTATTCTGATCACAACTTTGGAGAAGTCGGTTTGCCAACCTTTACGGAGCCCGCGAGCGCGACAGCTGCGACTGAATTTTTCGGCGGAGCAGCCAGACTGACGCCTTGCCAGGTTCTTTCCGACACACGGGGCTCCCTGCTTCCGTTTCCATTCGAATCCATGCCGTTCCTGCCTGCCAGGGCGTTTGTGGTGACCCATGTTCCAGCCGGGATGGTTCGCGGCGGGCATGCGCACCGGCGCGGTCAGCAATGGCTGGTGTGTTTGAATGGGAGCATCGAGGTGTTGATGCGCTGCCATGACGAGGAAGTCATCTTGTTGCTGGATTCCGGGCGCGTTGGCCTATTGCTCGGTCCTGGCGTCTGGTGCCAGCAAAAATATCTGGACGAAGGATCGGTCCTTCTGGTTTTTGCCAGCGAGCCCTACGATCCGGCTTCCTACATCGAACAATGGACCTGAGGCCGGCCGAGTCAGCCTCCAGGCAGTCAGGATGCAGGGCGGAATGATAAAAAAAAGCCATCGAATCGCCGTCCTCGGCGCCGGCATCATGGGGAGCTCCCTCGCGCTTTTCCTCGCGCGCCGGGGGATTCCGGTCACCCTGTTCGATGCCGCGCCGCAGCCAATGTCGTGCGCCAGCCGATGGAACGAGGGCAAGATTCATCTCGGCTTCATTTACAGCGGGGACCCCTCGCTGAAAACGGCCCGCCAGGTTCTGGGCGGCGGACTATCGTTCAAGCCCGTTCTGGAAACCCTGACCGGCTGTTCGCTTGACCCGGTCGCGACCATGACCGACGACATCTATCTATGCCATCGGCGGACCGTGGTGCAGCCGGATGCGATGGAGGACTATTTCCATCGGGTCGCGCACCTGATTCATCAACATCCGGATGCCGGACGCTACTTCGTCGATGTATCGGACTGCCGGGTAGGAAGGCTGACTTCCCGTGAACTGGGCGCGATCACCGACTCGCCGGAGATCCTTGCAGGATTCCGCGTTCCCGAGCGTTCGGTTTCAACCAACTGGGTCGCGGATCGTTTGCTCGATGCCCTGGACGCCGAATCAAGGATCGAGAAATGCATGGGCGTCCGTATAACGGCGGCCCGCCCCGTCGTTGCGGGTGAAGTGGATGGCCCCTGGCGGCTGGAGTCCAGCCAGGGGGAATATGGTCCCTACGATCACGTCATCAATGCCCTGTGGGAGGGGCGCCTGGCCATAGACCAGACGGCGGGCCTCAGGCCTGCCGGGCCCTGGTCAAACCGGTACCGGCTGTCCTTGTTCGTGCGCACCGCCGAGCCGGTCGATTTGCCGAGCGCGATCATCGCCACCGGACCCTTTGGCGACATCAAGAATTACAACCAGCGCGATTTTTACCTGTCCTGGTATCCGTCGGGCTTGCGGATGGAAAGTTCGGATGTGACTCCTCCTTCTCCGCCGTCGCTTGACGATGCGCAACAATCCGCAATCCAGGATGACGTGCTGCGGCATCTCGAAGCCCTGCTTCCAGGCGTTGCCAAAATCAGGCAGCAGAGCAAATCGGTGGCGCTACGGGGCGGCTGGGTATTCGCCGCCGGCCAGGGGGAATTGTCCAATCCCGACTCGACCCTGCACCGCCGCTCCGATTTCGGGGTTTTCAGATTGGGCCGCTACCTGTCCGTCGATACGGGCAAGTATTCGACAGCGCCGTCGATGGCGCTCGACATCGTCAACGGCCTGATCTGAAGAGCCCGGTTCGGCAAGGGCGCCGTGCGGCGGCGCTCCGCCGGACTGCGAGTCTTGCCCCGCTTTTCCCGGCGTACTCGGCTTGCCTGGTCGGACCAGGCCGAAAGGCTTAGGCCATGTGGCTTGTGTGGGAATTATTTCAATGTTAAAAAGCCATTCACGGGAAGATTCTTTACCTCCCTGATATCAAATTTAAAAAATCGATTCAGGGGGGGGGCGCATCATGCTGCCAGGTCAAGCCAATAATTCCTTCCCATTCCGCGCCCGTGCGATGAAGTCCGCGGCGCGCGCCATATTCGTTCCGCTTTCAGGCAGCACCCCGCGCCATACCGAATCGCACCCCGGTAGGAGCGGCCTTGGCCGCGATCGGCATTTTGCAGGTTGGGCTGACGCAGGAAGCCCAACACCTCCCATATGCTTACTCTCAGCCCAAAAACCAGGTGCTGACGAATACGTGGCAATACCGCGTTGTGCTTCGCTTCGCTCAACACAACCTACAACCCCTTGCGGGTGCGGTCGCGGTGAATCCTATCGGGGGCAAGCTCCCTTCTATGGGTTCGCACCAGGCTTGTGGGCGCGGCCTTGGCCGCGATCGGCGCAACGGCATCGCGCCGCATACGGCTATCGGGAGCAAGCCCCTCCAGCCCATCAACACCTCTCTATTCACATCCTTCCACGGAACCGTAAACCATGATCCGTCTTCCGCGTATTCCTTCGTTCGCCCTGCTATTCGCCGCCAGTCTCTCCGTGCATGCCGCCGGCCCCACCGGCCTGCTCAACGACACCGGCCAGGATACCTGCTACGACGGCGCCGCCCTGGTCGCCTGCACCGCAGCCAACAGCGGCGATGCCGCAGCCAACCCCCGTCAGGACGGCCGCTTCGGGCGCGATGCGGCTGCGGCTGCGGGGCAGCTCACCAAAACCGGCGCGGGCGCGAAGGGCTTCGACTACACCAAAATCTGCTTCAATGGCAACGCGGAAGGCAGCGGTACCTGCACCGGCACCCTCGTCGCCAACACCACCGCCACGGCGACCGCTACGCCATCCACCGACTGGGCCTGCACCCGGGACAACGTCACCAACCTGATCTGGTCGCTGCAAAGCGGTCAAGGCGACTGGACGATCTACGCCAGCACCACGCTTCCCACCGCAACCAACGCCGCCACCCGCTGCGGCTACAACACCGGCTGGCGCCTGCCCACCCGGCGCGAACTGCTCTCCATCGCGCATAACGGCGCATGGTCGCCAGCCATCGACAGCGCCTACTTTCCCGCCACGCAGAGCGGTTGGTACTGGAGCGCCGATATTTATGCGTCTGATCCGGCCTACGCCTGGGTCGTCGATTTCGGCTATGGCTACCCCTATGCTGACACTAAGGCCGATAGCCACTACGTTCGGCTTGTGCGTAGCGGACAGTGATTTGGCTCTTCTGATCCGCCCCCCTGTGGGAGCGGCGCCCTCGCCGCGAATGTCGCTCCCATGCAAGCGCCACGCATTCGGCCCGGGGCGGGCCTTCCACAAGCCCGCGAAATGATTGTTTTTATCATGGCTCATTACCGACATTTACCCGTCTGGAAAGCCGCGCTCGATCTGGCGGTGCATCTGGAGCACGCGGTGCGGCGCTTTTCGCGCAGCCCCGTTTCAACGATGCCCGGCGGAATTTCCGAGAGCGGCCTGCTCCGCCTCCCAACCCTTACAGGCCAGGGCTACCGTGCGCGGCACCGGCCTTACGCCGGTGCGGTATTGGCTCACCGTGCGGCGCGACAGGCCGATGGCCGCCGCCTGCGACAGGCTCAGGCGGTGCGCGTCCTGCCAGTGGCGGAAAGCCACATTGGCCGCCATGCCGACCTGTTCCAGCGCCAACTCGACGCGATCGACATCCAGCGAAGCGCCGCACGCCCATTCCAGCGTCCAGCCGAAATCCGCCACTCTGGCGGTGGCAAATTCACCGGGATTTTCCAGCGGCGAGAAAACGCTCAGGCTCTCGGCAAGGCCGTTCAGCGCGACACGCAAGGCACGACCATCGGAAAGCCCCACAGCCACGGCCATACCGGGTTCGGTGCTGACGGATACGATGCGGGCGGCTTGTTTTTTCATGATTCATCTCCTGCGCGGGTTATTCATGCGTTGCCATTCGGCCTCGACGATCTCGGCATGGGCGACGGATCCAGGCGCGGGCGGCGACGACCACCGCGCGACCACCGTGCGCGGCACACCGGCATTCGCCACTTCGCCGGCCAGGGTGACCGTCGCCTTGCCGTTTGGGTGCAGCACATGGGCGTGAATCGGCGGGTGCTTGTTGGCCTGCACCTTGATGATCCAGCCGTTCCCGCTGTGTATCCTGCCCATGCGCTCAAGATAGGGAAATTACTTCCCCATGCCAAGCCGAGCCGCTCCCTGTTTCCTTCTTTTCTGCCATCCGATTTTCGAGGTGTTTCATGACCACCCTATCGCGTTTCTTTTATCGTTTCTTCCCGGCTATCCTTGCCCTGCTTGTCGCCTGGCCGACTTATGCCGCCTTCACCGACAACAATGATGGCACCATCACCGACACGGTGACCGGCCTGACGTGGGACCAGTGCTCATGGGGCCTGAGCGGCGCAGGCTGCGCCGCGGGAGCCGCCAGCCTTCATACCTGGACCCAGGCGCTGGGCGTGGCGGTTGCCGCCAATGGCGCGAGCCACAAGGGCCGCAACGACTGGCGCCTGCCCAGCAAGAATGAACTGGAGTCCCTGGTGAAGATCGACGCCTACGCGCCGGCCATCGACACCACCGCTTTCCCCGGAACAATGAGTGACTTGTATTGGAGTTCCACGAATTTTGCGTCTAATCCGGCCGATGCCTGGTTCGTCTTTTTCTACGATGGCAGCACCGACGCCTACGTTAAGTCCAGTACCTACTATGTTCGGCTTGTGCGTGGCGGACAGTTATTCGACTCTTTTGATTCCCTGGTCGTCACCAGCTACACCGCTCCCTCCGCCACCGGCACGGGCAACATCACCGCCAGCTTCAGCGGCGGCGGGCCAGGCTGCGGCTATACCGTCAGCCAGTTCATCCCTCTCACCGGCCACGGCGCCTCGCCGCCCGCCGGCAGCGCCCCGGCGGGCGTCAGCTTCCCGCACGGCCTGTTCGACTTCACCACCGGCGGCTGTACACCGGGATCGACCATCACCCTGGTCGTCACCTACCCGCAAGCCCTGCCGGCGGGCACGGTGTACTGGAAATACGGCCCCACCCCGACCGACGGAAGCTACCACTGGTACCAGTTGCCCGCCGTGATTGCCGGCAACACCGCCACCTTCAGCATCACCGACGGTGGGCTGGGCGACGACGACCTGACGGCCAACGGCACCATCGTCGACCAGGGCGGCCCCGGCGTGCCGGGCGGCGCGGCATCCATCCCGACGCTGTCCGAATGGGCGATGCTGATGCTGGCCGGGCTGATGGGGCTGTTCGGGGTGAGCGCGATGCGGCGGCGCGGGGCGTAAGGATGGTAGGAGCGGCCTTGGCCGCGATGAACCCGCTCGGGGGCAATCCAGGGTGCCTGCTTGATCAAGACGCTGGATTGCTTCGCTCGTTTACGCCCTCTGGATGCTCGCAACGGTCATCCGGAAAGTGTGCAGGTCGCTGCTCATCGTTTCTGGAACAGGTGATGATCGGCGGCTTGATCGGTTAAATGCGCGCCGGCCTGAAAATTTCCTTGTTGGCGTAATACGCGGCGTGGGCGTTGGCCGCATCCCAGCCCGGAATTCCCTGCACCGGAAGCGGGGCAAGCTGGCGCGGGGTGCCGATCGCGCCGAGCGCCGTGACGGCCAGGGCATCGGCGGCGTCGGGGTCGAGCGAATCCGAACGCAGCAGCAGGCATTTTCCGGTTATCGACGGGTAGGGCGCGAGTGTCTTTTCCAGCAGCGCATGGCCCACCACCACAAAACACATCCCGGTTTCGACCCGCGCGCGCGCTTCCCAGAACAGCGCGTGCCAGGCGCGGTCCGCCAGCCATTGGGGCAAGCTCGGGTCGCGGCTGATGACCCATACACCCGATTCATCCAGCACCGTCAGCGCGTCGCGCCGGCGGCCGCGTCGGCTGTCTGTTTCAAGCGTGATGGCCTCGCCGTGGGCCGCATTCAGCGCGGACTTGAAGCGCGGAAAGCGCAACCACACCAGCGCATTCAGCACGTCGTGCCAGGTATCGGGGCGGGTCGGTACCAGGCCGGTGTGCAGGATATGGGTTTCGTAATCGCGTGCCGGCAGGCGGCCGTCCGCGGCAAAAAAGCGCAGCGGCAACCCGCGTGACTGCGTTGTGCCGCGAGCAGCGGCCAGTGCGTTGAGGGCGTCCAGCGAGGGCAGCGCGTGCGCCAGCCCCAGTGCGCCGATCAGGTCCCGGTAGGGCGTGAAGGCGGGGTGGGCGAAGTTCAACTCGAATTATCCATTAGACGATAGATGGCCCGTAGGGTGCGCCATGCGCACCGATCCATGCTCCATGGTGCGCACGGCGCACCCTACGGAACCACTTCGTCCCCCGAATGAACAAACCGGGTTCAATGCAGCGCTTCGGACAAGGCCTGGCGGTATTGCCGCGTCAGCGGATGGGCGCTGCCCAGCAGGTCGAACAGCGCCAGCAGGCTGGTGCGGCCGATGTCGTGGCGAAAGCCGCGGTCGGTGCGGGCAATAAACAGTAGTTCTTCCAGGGCACCGGCAAACTCGTCCGCCGCCAGCAATACCGCAGCGCGCTGATAGCGTGCATCGAGGTCGTTTGAATCGTGGGCGAGGCGGGCATCGAGTTCGGCCAGCGGCGGCGCCCGCCGCGCGGTTTCCGCCAGGCTCAGGTGCGCGTGCAGGCGGGCGATTTCGGGCTCCGCCCGCGCGTCCGGCGGCAGGCTGTCGAGCAGCTTCAGCGCCTGCTCGCCTTCGCCTTCGGCCCACAGCAGTTTGGCAAGGTCGCGCGGGATCGCGAGGTTGTCGGGCTCGGCCATCGCCGCATTGGCGAGCAGCATGCGCGCCTGCTGGATATTGCCGGCCTGCCAGGCGGCCACGCCCAGCGCGTGGGCGCGGTTGGCGTCGCCGGCGATGAAGCGGTCGAGCACTTCGCGAAAGCTGCTGTCGGGATCGGCGCCGTGGATGGTGTGGGCGACCTCGCCGCGCCAGAAAAACTTCACCGTGGGCACCGAAGTCACGCCGAAGCGGCGGGCAAGCTCGGGCAGTTCGTCGGTGTTCAGCATCACCAGCAGGAATTTGCCGCCGTATTCGGCGGCGAGCTTGACCAGGCGCGGCATCAGGATGAAGCAGGGGCCGGCCTTGGGGGTCCAGAAGTGCACCAGCACCGGGCCCTTGTGCGAGTTTTCCAGCACCAGCCGGTTGAAGTTCTCGGCGCTGGCGTCAAAGACATAAGGCGACAGGCTCATACGAATCCTCCGGTCTCGGCAAAGCGGTTGCAGGCGGCGACGAGTTCGCGTGCGATGCCCGGTTCAAACGCCGAATGGCCGGCATCCGCCACGATGACATAGCGCGCCTCGGGCCAGGCGCGCGCCAGTTCGTCGGCCGAGACGATGGGGCAGACGACGTCGTAGCGTCCCTGCACGATCACCGTCGGGATGGAACGGATGCGGTCGACATGGGCGAGCAGGCTGTTGTCGGGCAGGAAGATGCGGTTGACGAAATAATGCGCCTCGATGCGCGACAGCGACAGCGCGGTTTTTTCGTTGCAGAACGCGGAGACCAGGCCGGGGTTGGGCAGCAGGGTCGAGCAGGACGCCTCGAAGGTGGCCCACTGAAACGCGGCGGGCTGGTGCACCGCCGGGTCGGGGTCGAGCAGGCGGCGGTGATAGGCGGCGAGCAGATCGTGGCGTTCGCTTTCCGGGATGAATTCCGCCAGTTGCCGCTGCGCCTCGGGGAACAAGGCGCGGATGCCGTAGAGGAACCAGTCGATTTCGCTTTTCCGGCACAGGAATATCCCGCGCAACACCAGTCCGCGGCAGCGTTCGGGGTGGGTTTCGGCATAGGCGAGCGCCAGCGTCGAACCCCACGAGCCGCCGAACACCAGCCAGGCATCGATGCCGAGTTCGCGCCGCAGCGCTTCCATGTCGGCGATCAGGTGCGGCGTGGTGTTGTCGGTGAGTTCGCCGTGCGGCGTCGAGCGGCCGCTGCCGCGCTGATCGAACAAAACGATCCGGTAGCGCGCCGGATCGAAAAATTGCCGCTGGATCGGCGAGGTGCCGGAACCGGGCCCGCCGTGCACAAACAGCACCGGGATGCCGTCGGGGTTGCCGGAGGTCTCCCAGTAGATGCGGTGGACGCCTGCCGTTTCCAGCATGCCGCTGGCGTAGGGCGTGGTCGGCGGATAGAGCGCTGAAATTTCTGGCATGGGATGAGACCTGAAAATGAGTTTCGCATAATATCGTGGACGTCCATGCTCACCCCACCGCCATGACCACACCGTTCAAGTTTGCCCACGCTGTAGACCCCGACTGGACCCGCGCCGCGCAGGCCTGCATGAAGCAGCTGGGCGCGATTCCCTCCGCGGCGACGCTGGGGTTTCTGTATGTGTCGGACGCCTTCACGGGCGAGCTTGACGCAATCCTGGCTTTTTTCAAAAGCGCGACGGCGGTGCCGCACTGGACCGGCAGCGTGGGCGTGGGGGTCTGCGCCAGCGGGGTGGAATACCTGGGGCAACCGGCGATGGCGGTGATGCTGGGCGAGTTCGAGCCGACCGATTTCAGCATGCTGCCGCTGCTGCGGACGCCGCAGGATATCGCCGCACAGCCGTTGCCAGATGCCTACTTCGCCATGGTGCATGGCGACCCGGCCAGCACCCGCATCCAGGAACTGATCGAAGGCCTCAGCGAACGTGTGTCGAGCGGCTTTGTCGTCGGCGGGCTGTCCAGTTCGGAAGGCGTGACCGCGCAGGTCTGCGACGGCGTGGTGAGCGGCGGTTTGTCGGGCGTGCTGTTCAGCGAGCGGGTGAAGCTGGCGACGCGGCTGACGCAGGGGGTTTCGCCGCTGGGGCCGCGCCACCGCGTCACCGCAGCCAACAAAAACGTCATCGGCAGCCTTGATCATCGCCCGGCGCTGGACGTGATGAAGGAAGAAATCGGTGAAGTGCTGGCGCACGACCTGCGGCGCGCGGCCGGCTATATTTTTGTCGGCCTGCCGGTACGCGGTTCGGACACCGGCGACTATCTGGTGCGCAACATCCTCGGTGTCGACCCGCAGAATCACCTGGTGGCAGTCGGCGAAACCGTCGAGCCGGGAGACGAGCTGCTGTTTTGCCGGCGCGATCGGCAGTCGGCCGAGGCCGACCTGCAGCGGATGCTCGCGGCCATCGGGGCGCAATTGAACGCGCCGATCCGGGGCGGCGTGTATTATTCCTGCCTGGGGCGCGGCCAGCACATGTTCGGCGCGCCGAATCGCGAAATGGAACTGATTCGCGATGCCCTGGGGGATTTTCCGTTGGTGGGTTTTTTTGCCAACGGCGAAATTTCCCACAACCGTTTATATGGCTACACCGGGGTGTTGACCCTGTTCGGATGACCAGTATGAGGATACAAGCATGACCCTGCACGCCATGAAAGAAGACGAGGTCCGCCTGCTGCGCGGCGAGATCGAAATGTTGATGAGCGAACGCCGCCAGCTGTTGCAGGTGACGGGCGCGGCAGCAGTATTCGTCGCCAATCTGGATACCGATACCTTGCCCGACGATACCGACACCATCGATGCGGCTGAAATGCTGGCCGAACAACTCAACGGGCTGTCCGAGGAAACCCTCAAGGACGCGCTGGAGTCGGTGCGCGCCGAAGTCGATCCCGTGCAATAGACGGGCCTCACCTCTTGGCCCGTTTGTCGCTGCCAAGTTCCGCTGAATTCGGGCGCTTTGCGCTGATCGTCGGGCTGACGGCGCTGGCGTATGCGCTGGCGGGCTGGCTCAGCCTCAAGCTTGCAACGTATGTGGCCGATGTGGTCGCTGCCCTCTGGCTGGCGGCCGGCATTGGCGCCATGGCGAGCCTGCGCTTCGGCGCGGCGGGGATGGCGGGGGTGTTTCTGGGGGCGTTCGCGATCAACAGCCAGATCCTGCCGCTGGAAGTCGCGTTTCGCTTTGCGCTTGGCGCCACTGCCGGAGCAGGGATCATCGGCACGCTGCCGCGCTATCTTCAGCCCTTCAGCTCCACCCTCGATTATGTGTCCAGCGTCGCCAAATTTGCGCTGGTCGCCGCGCCGTTGGGGTGTGCGGTGAGCGCGCTGACGGGCGTGCTCAGCCTGTACTTCTTTGGCGACCTGCCGGCCGACATGGTGGTGCGGGGATTGTGGGTGTGGTGGCTGGGCGACTTGCTGGGGGTGTTCCTGGTTGCACCGCTCCTGTTGACGGCGTCGCGCTGGGATCTGCTGCCGACCAACCGGGGGGCGCGGCTGGAAGGTCTGGCGCTGGTGCTCGGCATGCTGGCGTTGACGCTGGTGATGATGGCGTACGCCGACCCCTTGCGGCCTGCCGAAATCGTCCTGTTCGTGATGATGCCGGCCGTGCTGTGGGCAGCATTGCGGTTTTCGGTGACCGGGGCGAGCCTCGCCATCTTTCTGGCGGCGATCATCGTGCTGGGCGTGACGGTTGTTTCTTACGACGGGATCACCGGCACCACGATGCCGGGCGACGTGTTTGCCCTGCAGATCAGCATGGTGACCATGGCGCTGGGCGGACTGTTCGTATCGGCGGCCCTGGCCGAGCGCCGCTATTCCGAAATGCGGCTGAACATGCTGGCCAACCACGACCCGCTGACCGGCTTGCCCAATCGTTCGTATTTCCAGGATTTTCTCAATCATGCGCTGGCGCAGGCGCAGCGCGAAAAATCCCAGGTTTCGCTGCTGTTCATCGACCTCGACCGCTTCAAGCACATCAACGACTCGCAGGGGCACGAAGTGGGAGACCAGGTGCTGCGCATCGTCGCCAGCCGGCTGTCCGACCAGTTGCGCGCCGATGATTTTGTCGCCCGTCTGGGCGGCGACGAGTTCGCCGTCATCCTGACCCACCCCCCGGCCTCGCGCGGCGCCAGCCGGGTGGCGCGCAAGCTGAACCAGGTGTTGGCCGAATCGTTCAGGCTGGGGTCGCGGCGTTATGCCCTCGGCGCCAGCATCGGCATCAGCGTGTATCCGGACGATGGCACCGACGCCAACACCCTGCTGCGCCAGGCCGACCTGGCGATGTACCAGGCCAAGCATCGCCGCAGCGGATTCGAATATTTCAGCGACGATCTGAACACCGTGGCGCAGCAGCAACTAACCCTGGAAAGCGGCCTGCGCCAGGCACTCGAGCGCGATGAATTCGTGCTGGTGTATCAGCCCAAGGTCGATCTTGCCGACGGCCGGGTGGTGGGGCTGGAGGCCCTGATTCGCTGGCTTCCCCGCTCGGGCAACATCATCGGGCCCGATCGGTTCATTCCTGTGGCGGAGGAAACCGGCCTGATCGTGCCGATTGGACGCTGGGTGGCGCGGGCGGCGTGCGTCCAGTGGATCGCCTGGCGCGATGCCGGGCTCAAGCCGCCGCCGGTGGCCATCAATCTGTCGCCGCGACAGCTTTCCGATGCGCGCCTGACCGACGATATCGATGCCATTCTGAAGGAAACCGGAATGGATTCCGCGCATTTGCAACTGGAAGTGACCGAAAGCGCCGCGATGGAGAATCCCGAGCATACCTTCGGCATTCTCGACGCGCTGCGTCAGCGCGGATTGCACGTCTACATCGACGATTTTGGCACCGGATATTCCAATTTGAGCCAGCTGAAGCGCATGCCGATCGACGCGCTGAAAATCGACAAGAGCTTTGTGAACGATGTGCTGACCGATAGCGACGATGCGGAAATCGTCAACGCCACCATCCGCCTGGCGCACGCCCTGAAGCTGCGCGTGGTGGCCGAAGGCGTCGAGACGTTCGAGCAGGTGGCGTTTCTGAAACAGAATGGCTGCGACGAAATTCAGGGCTATGTCGTCAGCAAACCGCTGACGCCGAGCAAGGTCAGCGAGCTGTTTGCGCTGAATTTCACATTCTGACCGACTGAACTGGCGCGTCCGGGATGGAATGTGGGAGGCCCGCCCCGGGCCGAATGCCGGCGGTTGCGCGGCCCCGGCAAAAGCCAGGCGGACCCGCAGCCGATTTCCTTCAAGTCAGCCCACCAGCTGCTCCAGCACGAAGGGCAGGATGCCGCCCTTGTTGTAGTACTCGACTTCGATCGGGGTGTCGATGCGCAGCTTGAGCGCGACGCGCTCAACATTGCCATTGGCGCGGTGGATCACCAGCGTGACGTCCTGCTGCGGCGTGATGCCGGCTTCGGCGCCTTCGAGGTCGAAGGTCTCGCTGCCGTCGAGCTTCAGCGCGGCGGCGTCGATGCCGTCCTTGAACTGGCAGGGCAGCACGCCCATGCCGGCGAGGTTGGCGCGGTGGATGCGCTCGAAGCTTTTGGCGACGACCGCCTTCACGCCGAGCAGGGCGGTGCCCTTGGCGGCCCAGTCGCGGGAAGATCCGGTGCCGTATTCCTCACCGGCGAAAATCATCAGCGGCGTGCCGTCGCGCTGGTATTCCATGGCGGCGTCGTAGATCGGTTTTTCCGCGCCATCTTTCAGGGTGATGCCGCCCTCGCTGCCGGGAATCATCAGGTTCTTGATGCGCACGTTGGCGAAGGTGCCGCGCATCATCACCTCGTGGTTGCCGCGGCGTGCGCCGTAGCTGTTGAAGTCGGCTTTCTCCACGCCGTGTTCGGCGAGGTAGAGGCCGGCCGGCGAAGTCGGCTTGATGCCGCCGGCGGGGCTGATGTGGTCGGTGGTGACCGAGTCGCCGAAGATCGCCAGCGCGTGCGCACCCTTGATGGAAGCACCCTCTCCCGCGCTTGCGGGGGCGGGGAGGAAGAACGGCGGCTGCTGGATGTAGGTCGATTTCTCGTCCCATTCATACACCGCCCCGGTCGGCGCGCTCACGCCGTCCCACAGCGGGTTGTCGGCGCCGACATCGGCGTAGCGCTTGTAGGCGCCGGCGTCGGTGGAGTGGTGCAGCAGCGCCGCGATCTCCTCGTTGCCCGGCCAGAGGTCCTTCAGGTACACCGGGCCGTTCTTGCCGGAGCCGATGGGTTCCTTCTCGACGTTGAAGGGCACGCGTCCGGCCAGCGCGAACGCCACCACCAGCGGCGGCGACATGAGGAAGTTGGCCTTGACGTTCTGGTGCACGCGCGCCTCGAAGTTGCGGTTGCCGGAGAGCACCGAACAGGCGACGAGGTCGTTGTCGAGCACGGTTTTCTCGATGGCTTCCGGCAGTGGACCCGAGTTGCCGATGCAGGTGGTGCAGCCATAGCCGACTACGCCGAAACCCAGCTGTTCGAGGTAGGGCAAGAGGCCGGCGGCCTTCAGGTATTCGGTCACCGCGCGCGAGCCGGGCCCCATGCTGGTCTTGACGTGGGACGGGGTATACAGGCCGAGTTCGACCGCCTTTTTCGCCAGCAGGCCGGCGGCGATCATCACGCCGGGGTTGGAGGTGTTGGTGCACGAGGTGATGGCCGCGATGACCACGCTGCCGTGGCGCAGTTCGCCTCCGCCCTCGACCGCGTAGGTGCGGCGCAGGTCCTCGACGGTCTTGCCGTAGCCGCCTTCCGCCTTGGGCTTCTGCATCAGCGTATCGAAGGTCGTTTCGATCGCGGACAGTGCGATGCGGTCCTGCGGCCGCTTGGGGCCGGCGACCGAGGGCTCGACGGTCGAGAGGTCGAAGCTGAGCGTCTGCGAATAGTCGATGTCGCCCGCCTGGGGGATGCCGAACAGGCCCTGCGCCTGGTAATAGGCGCGGATCAGATCGACCTGCGCGGCTTTGCGGCCGGTCGCGGCGAAGTACTGGCAGGTCGCCTCATCGATCGGGAAGAAGCCCATGGTCGCGCCGTATTCGGGCGCCATGTTGGCGATGGTCGCGCGGTCGGTGACCGGCAGCGCGGCCGCACCTTCGCCGAAGAACTCGACGAACTTGCCGACGACCTTGGCGCGGCGCAGCATCTCGGTGATGGTCAGCACCACGTCGGTGGCGGTGACGCCCGGCTTCACGCTGCCGGTGAGGTTGACGCCGACGACGTCCGGGGTGAGGAAATACACCGGCTGGCCCAGCATCGCCGCTTCCGCCTCGATGCCGCCGACGCCCCAGGCGACCACGCCCAGGCCGTTGATCATGGTTGTATGCGAGTCCGTTCCGACCAGCGTGTCCGGATAGGCCATGCCGTCCTTTTCCATCACGCCGCGCGCCAGATATTCCATGTTCACCTGGTGCACGATGCCGACGCCGGGCGGCACCACCTTGAAGGTTTCGAAGGCCTGCATGCCCCACTTGAGGAACTGGTAGCGTTCCTGGTTGCGCTCGAACTCGATCTTCATGTTGAGATCGAGCGCGTCCGGAGTGCCGAACTTATCTACCTGGATCGAGTGGTCGACCACCATGTCGACCGGCACCAGCGGCTCGATCTTCTGCGGGTCGCGGCCCATTTTCTGCGCGGCGGAGCGCATCGCGGCGAGGTCGGCCAGCAGCGGCACGCCGGTGAAGTCCTGCAGGATCACGCGCGCCACGGTGAAGGGGATTTCCTCGGTGCGCTCGGAATTGGGCTGCCAGTTCGCCAGCTGTCTGACGTGCTCGGGCGTCACCTTGACGCCGTCGCAGTTGCGCAGCACCGACTCCAGCACGATGCGGATCGACACCGGCAGCCGCGTCACCGACACGCCCAGCGCGGCCTCAAGTTTCTTCAGCGAGGCGAAGTGGTGCTTGCCGGCAGCGGTTGAAATGGAATCGAAGGTGTTGAAGGTGTCGGTCATGATGGTTTTGATTCGTTGAATGATTGACTGTGAAAAATGGCCGGGAGGCCCGATTTTACCGGAAGCGCAGCGCCTATAAACCCAGATTGTCCATTCGGGCGAGATGCTTTGGGTAGGGTGCACTCCGTGCACCTTCGGGCGTCAATCGGTGCACGGAGTGCACCCTACGCGCCATAAATCGTCTAATGGACAATCTGGGATAAATGGGCCAAGGGATACGCTTACAGGCGAATGCCAAACATGCCCAGCAGCTTGACCATGCCCAGGTAGGCCAGTGCCGTGGCGGCGCTGGAGGCTGCCAGGCTGAACCAGAACCCGAGGCCGCTGCGCAGCAGGATCGGCAGCAGCACAAACAGCAGCAGCGAGGGCAGCACCAGCCAGAAAATTCCGCTGGAAAGCGCGGCGACCTTCTGCACGTCGCCGGTGTCGAGGTACAGCCAGACAAACGCGAGCAGCGAGATGAGCGGCAGCGAAGCCACGGCCGCCGCCCAGAACGTGCTGCGCTTGGCCACTTCGGCCACGACGACGAGGATCAGCGCGGACAGGGCGATCTTGAGTGCGTATTGCCCCATGGCGATGGGATCAGCCCTCGCGCCGCATTTGCGGGCTCATTTAACTTTCCCGCCTCATCTGCGGGAACAGGATGACGTCGCGGATGCTCGGTGAATCGGTCAGCAGCATCACCAGGCGGTCGATGCCGATGCCGCAGCCGCCGGTGGGCGGCAGGCCGTGCTCCAGCGAACGGATGAAGTCGGCGTCGTAGTGCATCGCTTCCTCGTCGCCGGCCTCCTTCTGCCGTACCTGTTCCATGAAGCGCTCGGCCTGGTCCTCAGCGTCGTTCAGTTCGGAGAAGCCGTTGGCCATTTCGCGGCCGGTGATGAACAGCTCGAAGCGTTCGGTGATGTCGGGCTGGGTATCCGAGCGGCGCGCCAGCGGCGAGACTTCGGCCGGGTAGTCGATGATGAAAGTGGGCTGGATCAGGAGCGCTTCGGTGGTTTCCTCGAAGAAGGAAAGCTGCAGGCCACCTAACCCGTCCTGCGGGCGGTACTTCGCCTTCATCGCGACGAACTGCGTGACCAGCCACTCGCGGTCGTTCAGCTGTTCGACGGTGTAGTGCGGGTTGTATTTGCGGATGGCGTCGACGATGGTGAGGCGGTCGAACGGCTTGCCGAGGTCGATTTCGTGGCCCTGATAGCTGACCGTGGTCGAGCCGGTGGCGGCGACCGCAGCGTGGCGGATCAGCGCCTCGGTGAAGTCCATCAGGTAGCGGTATTCGCGGTAGGCCTCGTAGAACTCCATCATGGTGAACTCGGGGTTGTGCCGGGTGCTCAAGCCTTCGTTGCGGAAGTTGCGGTTGATCTCGAACACCTTCTCGAAGCCGCCGACCACCAGCCGCTTGAGATACAGCTCGGGCGCGATGCGCAGGAACAGCTCCATGTCGAGCGCGTTGTGGTGGGTGGCGAAGGGTTTCGCCGCGGCGCCGCCGGGGATCGGATGCATCATCGGCGTCTCGACTTCGAGAAAATCGCGCTCGACCATGAAGCCGCGGATCGCCTGGATGATCTTCGAGCGGCGCATGAAGGTTTCGCGCGCATCATCGTTGGTGATGAGGTCGAGGTAGCGCTGGCGGTATTTCTGCTCCTGGTCGGCGAGACCATGGAATTTTTCCGGCAGCGGGCGCAGCGCCTTCGACAGCAGGCGGATCGATTTCGCCTGGATGGTCAGTTCGCCCTTGTTGGTCTTGAACAGGGTGCCGGTCACGCCGATGAAATCACCCAGGTCCCAGTGCTTGAATGCGTCGTGCGGTTCGATTCCGGTGAGGTCGTTCGAAATGTAGACCTGGATGCGCCCGCTCATGTCCTGCAGGGTGGCGAAGCTGGCCTTGCCCATCACGCGTTTGAGCATCATGCGGCCGGCCAGCTGGGCCGGGACGGCCTCGGCTTCCAGCGCTTCCTTGGACTTGTCGCCGTGGGCGGCAGCCAGCTTGCCGGCGTAGTCGTGGCGCTCAAAGTCGTTGGGGAAGGCGACGCCCTGCTCGCGGATCGCGGCGAGCTTGGCGCGGCGCTCCATGATGATCTGGTTCTCGTCGAGGGCGGGGGCGGTGGTTTCGTTGTTCATGAGTAATGATTCAATAAAAGGTGATCACGTCGAGACCGAGCGCGCGGGCGGCGTCGGCCTGAGATTTGTCGGCGCTGGCGAAACGCTGTGCGCCGAAGTGGCGGGCGTAGGCGAGGTGCAGCGCATCAAGTGCGCGCAGCGGGACTTCGGGCAGCAGATCGATCAAGTGCCGTGCTTCGTCGAAAAGCCCGGCGGATTCAGGATAGACACGCCACATTCGGCCGAGCGTGTCGCGGTCGAATTCTGCGAGGGCGCTGCGTTCCAGCATGGCTTCGATCTGCGCCGCGCGGCGGCGGCGCGCGAGCAGGCAGCGAAACTCCACAAGGGCGAGGGGGCTGGTACAGACCTCATCCTCGGCATCGGCCCAATCGAGCACGTCGAGCGAGCGCGGTTCGCGGATGTAGCACTTGGCGAGTGCGCTGGTGTCGATATAAGCGCTCAAAAGCGCTCCTCGCGATCTTCGGAGATGAGCACTTCGCTGGGCACGTCCTGCATGGGCTGCGATTCCAGAAACGCGCGCAGCGAACGAATCTTGCGCCGGGGTTCGACAGGCAGAATGCGCGCCACCGGTTCGCCTCGACACACTACAAGGACTTCGTCGGAATCGGCGAACATCTGGTCGGGATGCGACAGGCCTTCGCGGGCCTCGCGGATGGTCAGGGTTTTCATGGGTCAGCCTCGGAGTAAATATCAAGCTTGGCGGCAAAACGTGACACAATTATAGTCAATGTGACACGCCACTTGCCACCCATTTCTTGCTTATGTCCGATACCCCCTTAAGCCTGCTCAACCGCGTCTTCGGCTACCCCGCATTCCGCGGCGAGCAGGCGGCCATCGTCGACACCCTGGTGGCGGGCGGCGACGCGCTGGTGCTGATGCCCACCGGCGGCGGCAAGTCGCTGTGTTTCCAGATTCCCGCGCTGCTGCGCGAGGGCTGCGCGGTGGTGGTGTCGCCGCTGATCGCGCTGATGCAGGACCAGGTCGCGGCGCTGAAAGAACTGGGCATCGCGGCCGAGTTCCTCAATTCGAGCCTGGATAACACCACGGCGATGCGGGTCGAGCGCGAATTCGTGGCGGGGAACTTGAAGCTGCTCTACGTCGCCCCGGAACGCCTGCTCACGCCGCGTTTCCAATCCCTGCTCGAACAGGCCCGCGTTGCGCTGTTCGCCATCGACGAGGCGCACTGCGTGTCGCAATGGGGGCACGACTTTCGCCCGGAATACCTCGGCCTGTCGGCGCTGCACGAGCGCTTTCCCGAGGTGCCGCGCATTGCGCTCACCGCCACCGCCGATGCCGCGACGCGTGCGGAAATCCTCACCCGGCTCGATCTCGGCGCCGCGCGGGTGTTCGTCGCCAGCTTCGACCGCCCCAACATCCGTTATCGAATTTCCGAAAAATCCGAGCCGCGCCGCCAGTTGCTCGATTTTCTCGCCGAGCACAAGGGCGAGGCGGGCATCGTCTACTGCAGCACGCGCAAGAAGGTCGAGGAAACCGCCGATGCGCTCAAGCAGGCCGGCCTCACTGCCTTGCCGTACCACGGCGGCATGGACAACGACACGCGCCGCCGCCATCAGGAAAAATTCCTGCGCGAGGACAGCATTGTCATGGTCGCCACCCTCGCGTTCGGCATGGGCATCGACAAGCCCGACGTGCGCTTCGTCGCCCACCTCGATCTGCCGAAATCGGTCGAAGGCTATTACCAGGAAACCGGCCGCGCCGGCCGCGACGGCGAGCCTGCCGAGGCGTGGATGGCGTGGGGCCTGCAGGACGTCGTCACCCAGCGCCGCTTCATCGACGAGGGCGAAGCCGAAGACGCGCACAAGCGCGTCGGCCACGCCAAGCTCGACGCGCTGGTTGGCTTGTGCGAAGCCGCCAGCTGCCGCCGCGTCGCGCTGCTGAGCTACTTCGGCGAAGCCAGCCAGTCCTGCGGCAACTGCGACGTCTGCCTCAACCCGCCGACCTTGTGGGACGGCACCGAAGCCGCGCAAAAGCTGCTCTCCACCGTCTACCGCACCGGCCAGCGCTTCGGCGCCGGTCACGTGCTCGACGTGCTGCTCGGCAAGACCACGGAAAAAATCGACCGCTTCGGCCACAGCCAGTTGAGCGTGTTCGGCATCGGCGCGAGCCAGACCGACAAGGTCTGGCGTGCCGTGCTGCGCCAGCTCGTCGTGCGCGGGTTGCTGGAAGTGGACCACACCGCCTACGGTGCGTTGAAGCTCACCCAGGCCGCCAAGCCGGTGCTGAAGGGCGAGGAAACCGTCATGCTGCGCGCCATCGAAGTGCGACCGGCACGCAGCAAAAAATCCCGTTTCGCGCCCAGCTCAGGCGAAGGCGTCCACAACGACGAAGATCCGCTGTTCCTCTCCCTGCGCGCCTGGCGCCGCGAAACCGCCAACGAAAAAGGCGTCCCCGCCTACGTCATTCTGCACGACGCCACCCTGCGCGAAATCGCCGCCCGCCGCCCCGCCACGCTGGCGGAACTGGGCGAGATCTCGGGGCTGGGGACGAAGAAACTGGAAGCGTATGGGGAGGCGGTGCTGGAGGTGGTGGCGGAAGGTTGACGTGAACCTCTGTCGGGTAACAGCCAGTGCGCCGCCCGCCAGATGAGTGGAACTCGGAAAGCGGCGCCAAGGCGCGCCTGTTCCATGCGGTGAGCGAGGCGCACCTGTCGCGCATCATCAAGGTCGACCTGAAGGCGGAGATGTTCTGTTACGAAGTCGACGAGCACGCGCAAACGTTGGCCGAGATGATGGACGGCAAGCGTCTGCTGGTAACCAACACCCCGGATCAGGCGCCCGGTGACATCGTCGCCCGCTACAAATCGCTGGCCGACATCGAACGCGGCTTCAAGGTGCTCATGCGCATGCGCCTGAAGGCGGCCGATGCGGGGCTGTCGCCCGAGCGCGCGCTCGAGCGTCTGCGACGAATCCAGTATCACCGCATCCAGATCGACGCCGCCAATCCTGTCAGCGGTGTCTCAACCATCCAGAATGAACAGACGGAAATTCTTCGTGCGCTAAACGTGAAAAAACCCGCCGCCCACCAGCAACTCGCGCTGCTGTAGGGGCACGTTTGAAACCGGAGTTTCATAATATCAACGAGTTACGTGATTAACTGTCGAGCTCGGGAGCATTGGGTCTGCCCCCCGATTCTGCCGATTTTGCGGAGAGGCGTGGCGCTAATCAGCGCTTCTTCGCGCAAACGTGGCAGTGCGCAGCTTCTCATCAAGTGTTCTGTCAGGATATGGCAAGACGAGGCATAGACACCCGTAGATGGTAAAAATGACGGTAAAAAAGCTCTACAAGTTTTAAACCTGAAAATCTCACAGGGATATGTCCCGCAGGGGCGGTATCCCTGTGAGGTTTTCAGGTTTATGAAAATCGATTCCTTATCTATCGACGACAAGCAAAATATTGTGCGTTATCAGTATTTATATCCGTCCGGATGGCGACTTGTGGCACCGCCGAACGTGACGGCCGTGACTGAAAGCATCAACGTGCCATTGCCGCCGCCGGAAACGGCGGGACAAATTGCCGCTATACTTTCGTATGTTGGCGAATATCTTGCGGGGCCGGCGCTGAGGCGATGGATCAACGACCGTTGATTGATAATGTTTGCTTTGGCGGCATTTGAGCATGGTGGCGCTGTGCAAGAGGTGGTTTGCTTTATTGATCCGGCACGAAGTAAACATGACTACCGTTCGTGCTGAGCCTGTCGAAGGGCTGTGCTTCGACAGGCTCAGCACGAACGAACTCACGGATAAATCTGGCCGGAACAATAGCTGGCAGGAGGCGCTTGCGCGAGCAAGGTAAAGCGGCAAGACAGTACGGCCTCGTAGGTCGGGTTTTAACCCGACATGTCGGGCTGAAGCCCGACCTACAAGGGATTGCACATAAGTGCCGTCAAGAATGCAGCACTACACTATTGATCCGGCACGAATTAAACATGACTACTGTTCGCCCTGAGCCTGTCGAAGGGCTGTGCTTCGACAGGCTCAGCACGAACGAACTCACGGATAAATCTGGCCGGATCAATAGTTACGTTCATGACGTAACTAAACGTTACGCCGTTCTTACCCTTGTCTTGCGTACCGCCGGTAACTTCCCGGCATGGATAGCGCAAGCAAAAAATTTGCGGAACGGTTACGCGCCGCGATGGCGGCGGCCGGTTATGAAGCCAAGCCTTCGGTGCTGGAGCGTGAATTCAATTTGCACTACATGGGCAAGCCAATGACCCTGCATGGGGTGCGCCGCTGGCTGCTCGGCGAATCGCTGCCGCGACAGGACAAGCTGGAGGCGCTGGCGTTATGGTTGGGGGTTTCGCCGCAGACGTTGCGATATGGGGCAGAGATCGAAAACCAGGTGCGCGTCAATCAAAAGCGCTGGGACGAAGGCGTCGGCCATCAGGAGCGCGAGGTGTTCGAAGCCTTCCTCAAGCTGCCCGTGGCGCAGCGCAAGGTCGTGCGCGAGGTGATTCTGGCGTTTGTAAAGGCGGATGCGGCGGAGTGAAGTGATTCGGCGCCAACGGCTGTCTGCTGTTATCTGGGGACTATCTGGAGATTAGCGCTTGATTAATCGGATTGTGTATAGCACTATTAAACGCATTATTAACTGTATTTTTTGGTGCGTGCCATGTCACATCTCACTGCAAACGACCTTAAAACCAAAGGGATAGCTGCGATTGAGTCTGTTCTTGCCGAGCATTCCGAAGCGATTGTTTCGGTGCGCGGCAAAGAGCGCTTCGTGGTGATGGATATTGCGCAGTATCACTATTTGCGCGAGTGCGAGCTGGAGGCGGCGCTGGCCGAGACGCGTGCCGATGTGGCGGCGGGACGTTTTACTGAGGCCACACCGGAAGAACATCTGGCGCGCGTGAAATCGTCGGCATGAGTTATCGGTTGATTTTTACCGATCAGTACACCAAACGCGCCGCACGTTTTCTCAAGCGGCATCCCGATCTGGAAAAGCAGTATCTCAAAACCCTGCAACTGCTTGAGCTGAACCCGCATCACCCGTCGCTGCGCCTGCATGCCCTGAGCGGCAAGCTGCATACCCTGCATTCGGTTTCGATCAATCTGTCTTACCGCATTACCCTGGAAATCCTGATTCAGGACGAACAGATTATCCCGGTGAATGTGGGCGACCACGACGCGGTGTATTAGCGGTGTATTAACTGGGCTTACACGAGCGGCCCCTATAATCACGAGCGCGCCGTTGTGGCGCGCTTTTTATGCCCGCGATGATCGATCCCACCCTGCTGCTGCATGCCCTCATTCTCGGCCTTGTCGAAGGCGTCACTGAATTCCTGCCGATCTCCAGCACCGGGCATCTGATTCTGGCGGGGCAGCTGCTGGGCTTCAACGGCGAGAAGGCCAAGGTGTTCATGATCGCCATCCAGCTGGCGGCGATTTTTGCGGTGGTGTGGGAATACCGGGTGCGGCTTTCGCATGTGGCGGTGACACTGCGTACCGAACCGGCGTCGCAGCGGCTGGCGATCAACCTGATGGCGGGCTTTCTGCCGGCGGCGGTGCTCGGCTTCCTGTTCTACAAGGAAATCAAGCACTACCTGTTCAACCCCATCGTGGTGGCGACCGCCTTGATTGTCGGCGGCGTATTGATCCTGTGGGCGGAGCGCCGCAAGCATGTCGTCAGCACGCCGACGGTGGACGATCTCAACTGGCGCCGCGCGCTGGCGGTGGGTTTTGCGCAGGCGCTGGCGATGATCCCCGGTACCTCGCGCTCGGGCGCGACCATCATCGGCGGGCTGTTCCTCGGACTTTCCAGAAAAGCCGCGGCGGAGTTCTCCTTCTTCCTCGCCATCCCCACCATGTTCGCCGCCACCGCCTACGACCTCTACAAGAACTGGCAGCTGTTCGATGCCGGCGACATTCCCTTGTTTATGGTGGGCGGGGTGGCGTCGTTTGTCAGCGCCCTGATTGCCGTGCGCACGCTGATCAAGTTCATCAGCCGCCACGACTACACGGTGTTCGCCTGGTACCGCATCGTGTTCGGCGGCGTGGTGCTGGCCACCGCCTACAGCGGGCTGGTCGACTGGGGCGTGGTGTACTGAGCCGCTAATCCGCCTTGGGCGGATTTTTTTCGAGTTTGCGCTGCAGGGTGCGGCGGTGCATTTTCAGCGCGCGCGCGGTGGCCGAGATGTTGCCGTCGTGCTCGGTCAGCACTTTCTGGATGTGCTCCCATTCCATTCGCGCGACCGTCAGCGGTTCCGGGCTGACTTCCAGCGCAGCGTCCGGCTCGTCGCGCAGCAGTGCGGCGAGAACTTCGTCGGCGTCGGCCGGCTTTGCCAGATAATGCCGGGCGCCCAGCCGCACCGCTTCGACCGCGGTGGCGATGCTGGCATAGCCGGTGAGCACGACGATGGCGGGGACGGGCACACGCGCGGCCAGCATGGCGACGACTTTCAGCCCCGATTCGCCGGGCAGTTTCAGGTCGACGACGGCATGGCTGGGGGCAAACGCTTCCGCTGCGGCCTGGGCGGCGGCGGCGTCGTGCGCCAGCGCCACCTCGAAGCCGCGCTTTTTCATGGCGCGCGACAAGGCATTGGCGAAATCGACGTCGTCCTCGACGATCAAAAGTGTACGGTTCATGCTGTTTGCTTCCATGGCAGGGTGATGCGCACGCGGGTGCCGCCGCCGTCGCGTTCGGTGAGGGTGAGGCTGCCGCCGAGCCGTTCCAGCGTGGCGTGGGTGAGTGCCAGGCCCATGCCCCAGCCGCGCCCCGGCTTGCCGCTGAACAGTACGCGCCCGGCCTGCGCCTTCTGCTCGGGGGTGAAGCCGGAGCCGCGATCGGCGACGTCGATGAAGAGGGCGTCGCCTACGGTTGCGGCACTCAATTCGACGACATCGGGCGAAGCATCGGCGGCGTTGTTCAGCACATTCAGGATCGCCTGCTCCAGCCCGTCGGGCGCGGCGAAGTCGCGATGATCGGGCGGCAGTTCGGTCGCGATCTGCGCATCGGGGCGCAGCATCTGCCAGCGCTCGGCCAGTGCGGCCAGCCAGGTGTCGAGCGGCTGCGCGGCGGGCGGGGTGTCCTGCGCGCGCGCGGCGAGCTGGGTGAGGATGCGCTTGCATGCCTGTGCCTGCTTTTCGAGCAGGCGGCAATCGGCGCCGATGTCGGGGTCGTTGGCGAATTCGGCGGCGAGTTCGTGCGCGGTGGTCTGGATGGTGGCGAGCGGCGTGGCGAGTTCGTGCGCCGCCAGTGCCGCCTGCGTGCCGAGCGCGACGATGCGCTCGTCGCGCAGCTGCTTTTCGCGCAGGGCGGACAGCTCCTGGTCGCGCAGGCGCAGCGCGGCGTGCATGCGGGTGACGAAAAACGCGATCAGTCCCGCGCTGATGAGGAAATTGAACCACATGCCGCCCAGGTGCATGCCGTAGGCCGCGATCGGATCGGCCACCGCCAGCGGCTGGTAGACAAACAGCAGCAGCGCGTAATAGCCGCCCGCCACCGCCGCCAGCAGCCACACCCAGCGCGGGCGCAGGCTGATCGCGGCGATGACGACCGGCACCAGCATCAGCGACACAAAGGGGTTGGTTGCGCCACCGCTGAAGAACGCCAGCACCGCAAATGCGGTGAGGTCGACCAGCAGGTGCACCAAAAATTCCATCTGCGTCGCGGGAACGTCCTGCCGCAGCCGCCACGCGGTGGAAAGCGAGAACAGCCCCATCAGTGCCAGCACCGCGGCCATCGGCAGCAGCGGCATGCGGATGTCGAGGCCCCAGTGCAGCCAGACGATGCCCACCGCCCAGCCGGCGATCAGCGACACCCGCACGGCGAGCAGGCGTCCCAGCAGTGCCCGCGCGGGCAGGGTGGAGCGTAGCGTGGAATCGGTCGAAGGCGGCATGACGGCATTGTAATGCGCGCCTCACGATGCGTTGCGGGCTGCGGCAATTTGTCCGGCCGTGGATGGAGCGTGCCTTTTTTTCAAAGCGTCGACGGCGCTTCACCGCGAATCGGCCCTGCCCTGAGGGAACGGCCAGGCAATCGGCCAGGCCCGCAAGCGGGCAAGTCGCGGGTTGTCGCCCGCTTGCGTATTTTTTGCCTGGACCTGGCCTGAAAGCCGCACGGCCAAACGCTCCCGGCCTGCCCTGCGACGATTTGTCACATTCCGCTGAAATAGCCAATAAGAGACAATCGGGTCCCCTTTTATCCCGCCACGCGCCATGAAAACGCCTGCTTTCGTTCCCCGCCTGCTGCCTTTGCTGATTGCCGCCAGCCTTTTGCCCGCCACGGCCGGCGCGGAAGACGCCGCTCCCCTGATGACGATTGTGGTGACCGGCACACCGGAAGCCGTCACGCCGTTCGGCATTGAGGTGAAAAACGTGCAGTCCTTGCGGCCCGCGACCAGCGATTCGGCGAGTCTTCTCAGGGACGTCCCCGGCGTGAGCCTGTACGGCGCCGGCGGCGTTTCCAGCCTGCCCGCGATCCACGGCCTGGCGGACGACCGCCTGCGCATCAAGGTCGACGGCATGGACCTGATCTCGGCGTGCGGCAACCACATGAACCCTGCGCTCTCGTACATCGACCCGACCAGCGTCGGCGGCATCAAGGTGTTCGCCGGCATTGTTCCTGTGAGCGTCGGCGGCGACAGCATCGGCGGCGCGATCCTGGTGGATTCGGCCGCGCCGGCGTTCGCGAAGTCCGGCGAAGGCATATTGAAGAAGGGCGAGGCCGGCGTGTTCTACCGCAGCAACGGCGACGCCCGCGGCGGCAACCTGTCGGCGACGATCGCCGGCGAAAAGGTGAGCGTGACCTACAGCGGCTCGACGGTGAAGGCCGACAATTACCATGCCGGCGACAGTTTCAAGTCGGCCTACATCGACGCCGATGACGGGCACATCGTCGGTGCCGACGAAGTCGGCTCCAGCATGTACAAGTCGACCAACCAGTCGATCGCCCTGGCCGCGCGCCATGAAAACCATCTGGTCGAACTGAAACTGGGCCTGCAGGACATTCCCTACCAGGGCTGGCCGAACCAGCGCATGGACATGACCGGCAACGACAGCGAGCAGGTCAACCTGCGCTACGAGGGACAATACGACTGGGGCAAGCTGGAAGCGCGGGCCTACAACGAGCACACGCGCCACAAGATGCAGTTTTTTGATGACAAGCTTTATTGGTATGGCTCCAATCCCCCTGCTACCACATATGCCGATGGGGCGCCTTGCGATCCTTGGGTCGCTGGTCCCGCCGGTTGTGCGGCAGGCATGCCGATGGACACCGAAGGTAAAAACACCGGCGCGCTCGTCAAGGCGGACATCCCGCTGTCGGCTCGTGATCTGCTCAGGGTGGGCGGCGAAGCCCAGCGTTACCGTCTGGACGATTGGTGGGATCCGGCCGGAAAGGGGATGGCGCCCAACGTGTTCTGGAACATCAACAACGGCGAGCGTGACCGCCTGGCGGCATTCGGCGAATGGGAAGCGCAATGGAACCCGCAGTGGTTGACGCAGCTCGGCTTGCGCTACGAAAAGGTCGACATGGATGCCGGCGTGGTGCAGGGGTACAACGCCACGTACACGGCCGACGCGACCGCCTTCAATAATGCCGACCGCGAGAAAACCGACCACAACATCGACCTGACTGCGCTGGCCCGATTTATGCCAGCCAAAACACGGACCCTCGAATTCGGCTATGCGCAGAAGACCCGCTCCCCCAACCTCTACGAGCGCTACACCTGGTCGACCGGCGGCATGGCGATGCGCATGATCAACTGGTTCGGCGACGGCAATGGCTATGTCGGCAACCTCGAACTGGAACCGGAAATTGCCCACACCCTGAGCGCGACGTTCGATTTGCATGACGCCGCCCAGGAAAAATGGGGGATGAAAGTCACGCCCTACTACACGTACGTCGATGATTACATCGATGCTGAACGTTGCTCCGGTGCCGCGACTGGCGAATGCACTCAAGCAAACCTGGACAGGACAGATGGGTTCGTCTATCTCCGGTTCGTCAATCAGTCCGCCAGCCTGTATGGCCTGGATATTTCCGGCCATTTCCCGCTGGCCGAGAAAACCCCCTACGGCAGCTTTACCGCAACCGGCATGTTGAGCTACGTTCGCGGTGAAAATGAAACCACCGGCGACAACTTGTACAACATGATGCCGCTGAACGCCAAGCTGGCGGTGGTGCAGCAACTGGGCAAATGGACCGGCACAGCCGAAGTGCACCTGGTCGCTGCGAAGACCGAGGTTTCCGCGGAACGCAACGAAATGGAAACCGCCGGCTACGGCCTCTTGAACCTGCGCGGCAGCTATGCGTGGAAGCAGGTGCGCCTCGATCTCGGCGTCGAGAACGTCCTCGACCGGTTCTATGAACACCCGCTGGGCGGCGCCTACTTCGGCGAGGGCAAGACCATGTCCGGAACCGGCGTTCCGTGGGGCGTTCCCGTTCCCGGCATGGGCCGTTCGATCTACACTGCGGTCAATGTCCAGTTCTAATAGTTTTACTTTCTTTGAGGAGAAACCGATGAAAGCTCTTGTTGCTGCCGTGTTGCTGGCCAGTGCCGCCACCCTGCCCGCCTGGGCCGCCAATGTCAGCGTCACCGACGCGTGGGCGCGCGCCACCATGCCGGGGCAAAAAGTCAGCGGCGCCTACATGCAGATCCGCTCGGACGCCGATGCGCGGCTCGTCGGCGCATCCAGCCCGGCGGTGCCGCGGGTGGAAGTGCATGAAATGAAGATGGACGGCGACGTGATGCGGATGCGCGAAGTGAAGGCGATCGAGTTGCCGAAGGGCAAGACGGTTTCGCTCGAACCCGGCGGCTATCACATCATGCTGATGAACCTGGCGAAACCGATTGCCGCTGGCGAGATCATCCCGCTGGTCCTGACGGTGGAGTCGGGCGGCAAGCAGCAGACCATCGAAGTGAAGGCGGAAGCCCGCGCACCCATGGGCGGCGCCATGCCCATGCAGCACAATCATCGCCATTAAGCATTCCGGCAATACGGTGCGCATGGCGCACCCTTCGGCCCGGGGCGGGCTTCTTGCAAGTGAGTGCTGCTGCAGGAGGCCCGCCACCGGGCCGAATTTCGCACCCGCCCGGCTGACCCGGTCCCCGAATGGCGCCATGCAGTGAATGTGGCGCTGACGGCGGCGGCGATCAGGTCTTGCGGTTACGGGGTGACTTCGCGCCGTCTTCTTTTTTATTGGCGTAAAATCCGCGCAAACTCAACCCGGAGCCGCCATGATCCCCCTCCACACCGCCGCCGAGAAGGCCAGCATCCTGTCCGAGGCGCTGCCCTACATCCAGCGTTTCTACGACAAGACCATCGTCATCAAATACGGCGGCAATGCCATGACCGAGCGGCATTTGATGGAGGCCTTCGCCAAGGACGTGGTGCTGCTGAAGCTGGTGGGGATGAATCCGGTGGTGGTTCATGGCGGCGGTCCGCAGATCGCCAGCCTGCTGAAAAAAATCGGCAAGCAGTCCGACTTCATCCAGGGCATGCGCGTCACCGACGAGGAAACGCTTGACGTGGTGGAAATGGTGCTCGGCGGCCTGGTCAACCAGGACATCGTCACCCTCATTAACAAGCACGGCGGCAAGGCGGTGGGGCTGACCGGCAAGGACGGCAACTTCATCCACGCCAAGAAAATGCTGGTGGCGAGCCAGGAAGAGTCCGGCAAGTTTCTCGATATCGGCCAGGTGGGCGAGATCACCGGCATCGACCCGACAATCATCCAGCTGCTCGACTCGGGCGATTTCATCCCGGTGGTCGCGCCGCTCGGCACCGACGCGGAAGGCAATGCCTACAACATCAACGCCGATGTCGCGGCCGGCAAGCTGGCCGGCGTGCTGAAGGCGGAGAAGGTCATTTTCCTCACCAACACCCCCGGAGTGCTGGACAAGGCGGGCGAGCTTCTCACCGGCCTGACGCCGCGGCAGGTGGACGAGAGGATCGCCGACGGCACCATCTCCGGCGGCATGATTCCCAAGGTCGGCTACGCGGTCGACGCGGTGAACAGCGGCGTCAAGACCGCGCACATCATCGACGGCCGGGTCGAGCACGCCCTGCTGCTGGAAATCCTGACCCCCGAAGGCGTCGGCACCCTGATCAAGCGCGCCTGACCCCGGCGTCTCTCCCCTAACGCCTCACGCCTCACGATCCCATGCGCTACTGGCTGATGAAATCCGAGCCCTCCGACGTCAGCATCGACGACCTCGCCGCCATGCCAAATCAAAGCGTCGCCTGGTACGGCGTGCGCAACTATCAGGCGCGCAATTTCATGCGCGACCAGATGCGGCCCGGCGACAAGGTGCTGTTCTACCATTCGTCGTGCGCCGAGCCGGGCATCGCCGGTCTGGCCGAGGTCGGCGTGGCGGCCTACCCCGACGCTACCCAGTTCGATCCCGCGAACAAGTACTTCGACCCCAAGGCCACGCCGGAAACGCCGCGCTGGTTCAATGTGGACGTGAAGCTGGTGAAAAAGACGCGGCCGATGCCGCTGTCCGAAATTCGTGGCTATCCCGAGCTCGCCCACATGCGCATCCTGCAAAAGGGCAACCGGCTGTCGATCACCCCGGTCGATCCGGCCGAATACACCTTCATCGTCAAGCATCTTTAATGCCGGAACTGGTCCCCGCCCTGCTCGTGGCCTACGTCGCGCTGGGGCTGGTGGTCGGCTTCGTCGCCGGCCTGCTCGGCGTCGGCGGCGGGCTCATCGTCGTGCCGGTGCTGATCATGTTGCTGCACGCGCAGGGCCTTGCCGCCGGCATGGAACCGCAGCTGGCGCTCGGCACCTCGCTGGCCTCGATCCTGTTCACCTCGCTCTCCAGCGTGCGCGCGCACCATCGCCACGGCGCGGTCGAGTGGCCGCTGCTGCGGCGCATTACGCCCGGCATCCTGTTCGGCACGCTGGTTGGCGCCATGCTGGCGGCGCAGATGTCGGCCCTGGTGCTGAAGCTGTTTTTTATCGCCTTCCTGTTTTACGCCGCCATCCAGATGTGGCTGGACTTCAAGCCGGCGCCGCATCGCGAATTGCCGGGGGGCGCCGGGACGACGCTGGCGGGCGGCATAATCGGTGCGGTGTCGAGCTGGGTCGGCATCGGCGGCGGCACCCTGTCGGTGCCGTTCATGCTGTGGCACAACGTGCCGCTGCACCGGGCGATCGCCACCTCGGCCGCGATCGGCTTCCCGATTGCCGTCGCCGGCGCGGCCGGCTATCTGCTGGGCGGCTGGAATGCGAGCGGCCTGCCCGCCGGCAGCCTCGGCTACATCTATCTGCCGGCGCTCGCCGGCATCGTGCTGGGCAGCGTATTGACCGCGCCGCTCGGCGCGCGCACCGCGCACCGCCTGCCGGTGCGCCCGCTGAAGCGGGTTTTTGCGCTGCTGCTGGGGGTGCTGGCGCTGCGCATGGTCTGGACGTTTTAGGCGACATGTTGCGGAGTCCTGTCCCTGAACGCCTGATTTCATCAATGAATTGAGCTGCGCTGCGCGTAACGATTTGGCGCTTGAGTGGCCGTGTTGCCCACGTTAGTCTTCCGACACATGCCGATTTTCGTCGCATGGTCGATTCACTAACCCGTGGAGATATACATGGCACATTTGCAAGCAGTTCACACCATGCTGCAACCGCAGCAAAGCGCGTATACGCAACTCACCACGTATTTCGATCCGCATAGCCAGGTTGCCTGGGGCTACATGCATTCGGAACCGCGTCCCTGCTTTACCCCGACTTTGCTGCAGGAGTTGCTGGGCTGGGGAAGCGAGATGGCCGGCATGGTCGATGACCCCGCGCAGGAGGGCGTGAAATATTTTGTTCTGGCATCAAAAGTACCCGATACCTTCAGCCTGGGGGGCGACCTCGATCTTTTCCTGCGGCATATTGCGGCGCGTGACCGCGATGCGCTGTATCGCTACGCGGTTTCCTGCATCGACTGCTCGTATGCCGTGCACAGCCATCTGAATCGACCCAATGTAACGAGCATTGCCCTGGTTCAGGGGCAGGCGCTCGGTGGCGGGTTTGAAAGTGCATTGGCAGCCAATGTCTTGATCGCCGAGCGCGGTGCCAGGATGGGTCTGCCGGAGATCCTGTTCAACCTGTTTCCGGGGATGGGCGCGATGAGCTTTCTGGGGCGTCGTGTCGGCCATCACCAGGCCGAAAAAATCATCCTCAGCGGAAAGCTTTATCTGGCGGAAGAATTGTACGAGATGAGGGTGGTGGATGTGCTGGCCGAGCCGGGCGAGGGCGAAAGCGCGGTCTATGGCTATATCCGCCGCGAGGAAAAATCCCGCAATGGGATCCTGGCACTGCGCGCCGCGCGAGAGATCAGCCAGCCTGTGTCTTACGATGAATTGATACGCATCACCGAAGTCTGGGTCGATGCGGCCTTGCGGCTCGAGGCCAGGGATTTGCGCATGATGGAGCGTCTGGTTACGCGTCAGACCGGAAAAGCCGACGGCGTGAACAGCGGCGGGTCAGCTGTGGTCGGCGCGTAGCTTGCTGGCCTGATAGGCGGCCAGTGCGGTCCGCGTCGTGGCCAGCGCAGCGCGCACAGCGTCCAGCCTGTCATGCGCCAGCCGGGTTGCAAGTTCGAACGCCTTGATGCGTTCGGCTTCGGCGCATCGCTCGGCCAGCGGATTGGCGCCGAGATCGCGGGCGCCGCCTTTCAGCATGTGCAGTTGATGGTGCCATTGGCCGTAATCCCGAGCGGCCAGCGCACGTTCGATGTCGCGCAGCGTGCGTCCGCTCTCTTCCTCAAAGCTGGCGAGCAGGTCTTCCACGAAGGCCGCGCCCCCCAGTTGCGCCAGCTCGTTCAGCACGCGCTCATCAAGCTCCCCTTCCCCTTGTTCCGGTGACGTTGCCTTGTTCGCGGTGGCGGGCGTCTGCCGGGCGACCAGTCGGGCGATGGCATCGATGAGATCGCGGCTGTTGACCGGCTTGGTGAGGAAGCTGTCGCCCCCGGCTTCCTCGCAGGCGGCCTGCGCCTCGGCGCGCGCGTCGGCGGTGAGCATGATGATGGGCAGGTGGCCGTTTTCCATGAATCGCCAGCGTTGCACCACCTCGGGTCCGGACAGCCGCGGCATGTGCATGTCGATAATGGCCAGGTGATAGATTTGCCCGGCGGATTCGAGCATCGCCAGGGCTTCCTCGCCGTCGTGCGCCAGGTGGACCTCGTGGCCGGCCTGCTCCAGCAGGCCGCGGATCACCCGCTGGTTGACCGGGTTGTCTTCCGCCACCAGGATGCGCAGGCGGGCGCTTTGACAGGACTGCGCCAGGAAGCGACTGGCCATCGACACCACGTTGTGCGGCATGCCGTGGCTGACGACCGCGTGGATGGCGTTGAACAGCAGGGTGGTGTTGACCGGTGTGCGCAGCACCGAGGCATAGCCTTCGCGCATCAGCAAGGAGTCGTCTTGTGGCGGGGCGATGCCGGCGTCGGATTCGATCAGGATGACCGGGAGCGCGGCCGGCCTGGCGTCGTCGCGCAGCAAATGCAGAAAGGCCACCGGGTCGCCCGGCAGCGCGCATCGTTCCACCACCACCGCGCCCACAAGCGTTCCGCCCGGCGCATTGGCGGACAGCTCGGCGGCGAGCCGGCTGGTGTTGTCCACCGTCACGGTTTCGGCCCCCCAGTTGCGTATGACCGCCTGGAGGCGGGTCGCAAGTTCGCTCCCCGCCAGGATGGCCACCCGCATCGGTGCGTCGAAGTGTTCGCCGGATGCGGTTGGGGCAGCCTGCAGGGCAAACGGCAGCTCGAACCAGAAGGTCGTGCCTTCGCCCTCGCGGCTGTGCAGGCCGATTTGCCCGCCCAGCGTCTCCACCAGTTGCTTGGCGATGGTGGTGCCCAGCCCGCTGCCGCCAAAGCGGCGGGTGACGGACGGATCGGCCTGGGTGAAGCTGTCGAAAATGCGTGCCTGCGCGGCTTCCGGAATGCCGATGCCGGTGTCGACGACCTCGAAGCGCAACCGTTGCGGGTGGCTTTGCCCGGTCGGGCGGACGTACACGTCTATCCGGCCCTGTTCGGTGAACTTGATGGCATTGCCGATCAGGTTGATGAGGACCTGGCGCAGGTGACGCGCATCGCCATGCAGGTGAAACGGTGTCTGCGGCGCAATGTGCGCCGCCAGCACCATGCCCTTGCCCTGGGCCAGGGTTTGCATCATGGCGACCGTGCCGTTGACCAGGCGATGCAGGTCGAAATCCTCGTTTGTGGTGACGACTCGTCCGGCTTCGATGCGCGAAATATCGAGCACGTTGTCGATCAGTTCCAGAAGGGCGTGGGCCGACGCGAGAATGATCTGGGAATACTCCTTTTGTTCCTTGTTGAGCGGGGTTTCCGCCAGCAGATCGGCGGAGCCGATGACGCCGTTCAGCGGCGTGCGCAACTCGTGGCTCATGTTGGCGAGAAAGCTGGATTTTGCCTGGTTGGCCTCCTGTTCGCGTTTGACCGCAGCATGAAGTTGTTTCAGCAGGCTGGACGAGTAAAGGGGAATCACGATGAGCGTAAGCCATATGCCCCACCAGAGCGGGGTGTGGGTCTGCCAGAAGGGATTGAACTGATAGACAACGATGAACCCGATTGCAGATGCAAGCGTCGAGATGCGCAGATAGGGCATTCCATAGCGGAAGCCATTGCCCAGTGTGACCCACAGATATGTCGCGACAATGGGCGCACCGGTTTCATTCGTGATGGCCAGCAGGTAGGTGGCGACGGTGAAATCATGCAGCATGCCGATGCTGCGACGGGGAACGGAGACACCCGGATCGGCGATTGCGCCGATCAGCAGGGTCAGGGAAACAGCCGTGAGAGTCAGCCCGATGAAATGGACCTGTTCAGCCATGGCGGGACTATGCTCCAGCCATCCGAGTGAGAAATACAGGTAGAAACCCACAACGATGCACAGGCGGATCAGCGCTTGCTGAAACTCGGTATCCGGCCGGTTGTGAATCCGTTTGAGCAGACGCTGTAAAAACTCCGGCATCGACGTCTGAAGCGTGGCCTTCATGCGTCGGCTACGCCTGGGTATCGCCCAACTCGCGCATGA
>JAUYCF010000068.1 GCA_030692355.1 Thiobacillus sp. | reverse complement strand
GCGCGGCTGGCTGACACCCAAGCGCTTTGCGAGCTGGGCGCTCGTCATGCCCAGGGCTTCGCGGATGGCTTTCACCCAGCCGCGCGGGGGGCGAGTCAGGGCCTCGATGTTGCCCAGCGTGCTCAAGCGTTTGTCGAGCTGACGGCGGGCCGATGCACGGTCTGAGGGACGCATGGTAATAACCCATATGCTATAAAATAATGCTGTGAACATAGCATATATATTATAAATATACAATCGCAATATAATTTATAAGTTATTAATCGAGGCTCGCGCACCCTCTTCCACTTTGGGGGCTCGTCGCCATCGTCCAGCCAGGTTTCTTACGCCGGGCGGGTCGGCAGGCTCAGGACGATGCGGCGGTGTTTTCCAGCCAGCCCAGCAGCGTGGAACGTAACTGTTCTTCCTGCACCGGCAGCATCAAGGCGGCATCGATGCGCAGGCGGACACGGACTTTGTCGAGTACGTCCTGGTGCGCCGCTTCGTAAAAAACCAGGATGCGGGTGGCGGGCGTGCTTTGCGCTGCGGCGAGCAGGGATTCGAGGTTGGACAGGCGGTCGCGGAAATCGGTCTGGTGGTAAAAATCCGCGACGATGACGGTGGGCGGGTTTTTACGCAGCAGGCTGATGGCCTTGCGCTCCGACCATTCGGCAACCACGGTGTAGCCCAGTTCCTGATACAGCTTTTTGTAGCCGGCCGTGCCGATGAAGGCATTGACCATGAGCAGGCTGGGGGCCGGACTCATGCAGCGGCTTTTTTGCTGGCCGGTTTCTTGGTCGTGGCGGCCTTGGCGGGCGCTTTTTTGGTGGTTGCCTTTTTAGCGGCGGGTTTCTTCGCTTCGGTGGCGTCGGCGGCTTTCGCCTTCTTGGCTGCCGCGGGTTTGGCAGCGGCCTTTTTCACCGGTTTCTTGGCCGGACCTTTGGCGACGCGCGCGGCGATCAGGCTGAGCGCTTCGTCCATTGTGATCTCTTCCGGCGTGATGTCCTTGGGCAGCGTGGCGTTGGTGCTGCCGTGCTTCACATAGGGGCCATAGCGGCCGCTGCGCACGGTGATGTCCTTACCGTCTTCGGGATGCGGGCCGAGGGTTTTCAGCACCGATGCGGCGGAGTCGCCACCGCGCGGTTCGCGTTCCATCGCCAGCACTTCAAGCGCGCGCGGCAGATCGATTTCGTACACGCTATCAGCCTTGGGAATCGACTTGAACTTGCCGTCGTGCAGCAGATACGGGCCGAAACGGCCGTTGTTGGCGACGATCGGCAGCCCGGTGGTCGGGTGGTGGCCGACTTCGCGCGGTAGCGAGAGGAATTTGAGCGCCAGTTCAAGCGTGGCGTTTTCCAGTGGAATGTCTTTTGGCCATGACGCGCGGCGCGGCTTGGGCGCCTTCTTGTCTTCCGGCATTTCGCCGATCTGCACGTAGGGACCGAAACGGCCGGACAGCAGTTTGACGTCGAGTCCGCTGGCGGGATCCTTGCCCAGGATGTTGTCGCCTTCGGCGGTGGCGGCATGCAGTGGCCGCGTGTAATCGCATTCCGGATAGCCGGAACAGCCGATGAACAGGCCGCGTTTGCTGGCCTGCATGAACAGCGGCTTGCTGCACTTGGGGCAGGCCTCCGCAATCGGGCAACCGCGTTCGACGTCCTGCTTGGATTTCAGGTCGCCGTCGAATTCCTTCCAGAATTCGCCCAGCAGGCGCGTCCACACCCGATTACCGTTCGACACGTCGTCGAGCTTGTCTTCCAGCTTGGCGGTGAAGTCGTAGTCGACATATTGGCCGAAATGGCGGGTGAGGAAGCAGTTGACCAGCCGACCGACGTCGGTCGGCTGAAAGCGCTTCTTCTCCAGCACCACGTATTCGCGGTCCTGCAGGGTGGAAATGATGCTGGCGTAGGTGGAAGGCCGGCCGATGCCGTATTCCTCCAGCGCCTTCACCAGGCTGGCTTCCGTATAGCGCGGCGGCGGCTGGGTAAAGTGCTGCTCGCCGTAGAGGCGGTCGACCGGCAGGGTTTCGCCTTCGACCAGCGCGGGCAGCTTGGACTCCTCCTCGTCCTCGTCGTCCTGGTAGACGGCGAGGAAGCCGGCAAACGCCAGCGTCTGCCCGGTCGCGCGGAAGGTGCCCTCGCCCACCGTGATGTCGGCGGCGACGGTGTCGAACTGCGCCGGCGTCATCTGACAGGCAACGGTGCGCTTCCAGATCAGCTCGTACAGCCGTGCCTGGTCGTGCGAAAGAAACGCTTTCACCGCTTCGGGGCTGCGGGTTACCGAGGTCGGGCGCACGGCTTCGTGCGCTTCCTGCGCGTTCTTGGTCTTGGCCTTGTAGGCGATCGCGGTCGGCGGCAGAAAATCCTTGTCGAAGTTAGCGCCCACATACTTGCGGATGTCGGTGATGGCTTCCTGCGCCAGGTTCACCGAGTCGGTACGCATGTAGGTGATGAGGCCGACCGGGCCTTCGCCGAGATCGATGCCTTCGTACAGCTGCTGCGCGGTGCGCATCACGCGGTCGGTGGTCATGCCGAGCTGGCGCACGCCGGCCTGCTGCAGCGTTGAAGTGGTGAACGGGGCACCGGGGTGGCGGGCGCGGCGCTTCTTCTCGATGCGCATTACCGTGGCATCGCGGCCTTCCAGCGTCGCCAGCCATTCCTTGCTGCGCGCCTCGTGCTCGACCGTGAACTGTTCGAGCTTTTCGCCCTTGAAATGAGTGAGTTTGGCGACGAAGGCCTGCGTGCCTTTGTGGCTGTCGAGATGCAGCGTCCAGTATTCGCGCGGGTCGAAGGCTTCGATTTCGAGTTCGCGTTCGACGATCATGCGCAGCGCGGGCGACTGCACGCGGCCGGCGCTCAAACCGGGGCTGATCTTGCGCCACAACAGCGGCGACAGGTTGAAGCCGACCAGGTAATCCAGCGCGCGGCGCGCCTGTTGCGCGTTGACCAGATCGGTCGCGATCTCGCGCGGATTGCGCACCGCGTCCTGCACCGCGGATTCGGTGATTTCGTAGAAGGCCACCCGCTTCATCGGCGTCTTGACCTTGCGCTCCTTGAGGATTTCGCTGATATGCCAGGAAATTGCCTCGCCTTCGCGGTCCGGGTCGGTTGCCAGCAGCACTTCGTCAGCCTTCTTGGCGGCCTTGACGATGGCCTCGACGTGCTTGGCGTTGCGCTCGATGACCTGATATTTCATGCTGAAATTTTCAGTATCGATCGCGCCGGTTTTCGGCTCCAGGTCACGCACGTGGCCGTAGCTGGCGAGGATGTCGTAATCGTCGCCGAGGTATTTCTTCAGCGTTTTGGACTTGGACGGTGATTCGACGATGACGAGTTTGGACATGGTTGTTTGATTAGGGCAGCACGACCACGTCGTCACCCCGGCGAATGCCGGGGTCCAGGTGCTTGATTTGGCTGGATTCCGGCATTCGCCGGAACGACAAAGTGTACTTGTTCGGCATTTCTTTAATGTAGACGTCCTGGCTCGTGGTTCAGCAGCATGTCTTCCAGGTGGGTGAAGTGTTCGATCAGTCCGCGGCTCCACAGCACGATCAGTGTCATCCAGCGTACGTGCTCGGGTTCGATGTCTTCGCCGCCGAGCGCCATCAGCCCGGAAATCACCCATTCGCGCGATTCGGGGTCGAGCACATGCGCGCTGACCAGATAGGTCACTTCGCTGCGGCAGGCGCTGTTCAGGCGCTCCAGCTCTTCGGGCGCGTAATGACGGTCGTAGGCCAGCGCCAGTCGTTCATGGGTGGCGCTGCCGGTCAGGTTGGCGTACCAGTCGAGCGCGGCGTTGATGTCGGTCTCTTCAAAGCCGGCGGCAAACAGGCGCTTTTCCAGCGCGTCGCGATCGGGCGCCAGTTCCGCCATGCGGAAGCTTTCGTAGAGGTAAACCAGGATGTCGAGCATAGTGTCAGTGAATTTTTTGGTAACGCCCGCCGGGCAAGGATGCAATCCGCCCGTCCAGTTCAAGCGCCAACAGCTTCGCCGAAAGCGCTTCCAGCGTCAACCCGGTTCTTTGCACCAGCGTGTCGAGCGTGGTCGGCGCGCCGTCCAGCGCGCCCAGCACCGGATCCGAGGGGGTTTCGCGCAGCACCGGCGGCGTCAGCCGCTGCTGCCAGGCCAGTTCGTCGAGGATGTCGGCGGCGGATTCGACCAGCTTGGCGCCTTGCTTGATCAGCGCATGACAGCCACGCGCCAGCGGCGAATGGATCGAGCCGGGAATGGCGAACACCTCGCGCCCCTGCTCGGTCGCCACACGGGCGGTGATGAGCGACCCGCTGTTGGGTGCGGCCTCCACCACCAGCACGCCGCGGGAGAGGCCGCTGATCAGCCGGTTGCGGCGCGGAAAGTGGCCGGGCAGCGGCGCGGTGCCAAGCGGGAACTCCGACACGATCAAGCCGTTTTCGGCCAGCTGGTGCGCCAGCGCCTTGTTGCGCGCGGGATAGATGCGGTCGAGCCCGGTGCCGATGATGGCGACGCTCGAGCCGGCACCGGCCAGCCCGCCGCGATGCGCCGCCGCGTCGATGCCGAGCGCCAGTCCGCTGACGATGGTCAGTCCGGCGTCGGATAAGGTATGGGCAAACGCTTCGGCGTCACGCACGCCCTGCGGCGTGGCATTGCGGCTGCCGACGATGCCGAGGCTGGGCTGGCTCAACAGGCTGCGCCGCCCTTTGCAGAACAGCACGGCGGGGGGATCGGCAATTTCCAGCAGGTTTTTCGGATAATCCTCGTCCGCCAGCGTCATCAGGCTGTTGCCAGGCTGGGCCAGCCAGGCGTGGGTGGCTTCCATCGCCGCGGCGTCCGGTTCGGCCAGCAGCGCGTCGCATTGCGCAGTGGAAAGATGCGCCGTCAGCGCAGCGCGGCCGGACGCCAAAACGGCCTCCGGGGAACCGAAGGCCGTCAGCAGGCGAATCAGGCTGGTGTTGCCGACCCCGGGGGTGAGGGTCAGGCGCAGCCAGGCGTCAGGCACGCTCGTGGCGCCTTTCGGGAGCGTGCATGCTCAGGGGTTTTTCACCGTGTCGAGCAGATAGACCGGCCGCTCGGACTGCATGATGAGCGCGTAGGACACGCGGTCGAATACGCGGTACACCATGATCAGGCCGGTCCGTGCATCCGGAAGCTGCACCGATTCGGTCTGTTTTTTGTCCGTGCATCCCCGGTCGTAGACTTCCCGGGGGTCGAAGAACTGGTTGAAGCTGACCTTCTTGCCCGGTTTCAGGCAGCCCACGTCCAGGTAGGCCCAGGGGCCGGCCTGCACTTCCGCGCCTGGAGTGCAGTCTTTCATCACCTTGCCGGGCTGGTAAAACTGGTCGTAGCTGACCTCTTCTCCTGGCTTGATGCAGCCGGAATCCAGATAAACCCAGCGCTGGCGACCGGCCTTGTCGATTTTGACCACTTTGCCGGCGCGGTAAACGGCCAGCACATGGCCCGGTTCGAGGCCGTCTTGAGCGCCGCGATTGATGACGACGGTCTGGTAACGTCCAGAATTTGCGAGTCCCGTCACACCGTAGGCGGAAATCACCTTGCCGGAAATCGGCTTTTCCGGAGCGTGCGGCACAAACTCGAACTGCGTATCTTCCCGGGCCGGGATCAGCTTGTCCTGGGGGAGGATTTCCTGGCTAACCCGGGTGATCCGCAGTTTTTGCGGGTTGCCGGGCGCCACGGTTTCCGCGTCGCCCAGATATTCCGCTTCATGGCCGAGAAGCTCGCCATCGTCCGGATTCGTCAGGGCCTGGCCTTTGCGATAAACCTGCCACCGCGTGGCACCCGATTCATCGCTGGTCGCGTAAACGGTATCGCCGGTGGTCATGATGACGCGCTCTTCGTTGGTGCCGATGATCTGCGGTGCTTTTTCAAGCATGTCACGGCCGACCAGCAGCGGCTGGTTCAAAAAGGCGTGGATGGCATTGATCGGAATGGCGGGAATGGCTTCATCCCCGATGTCGGTTGCGCGTACGCCGGGCGACAGCTTGACCGTCGGCAGGCCGTTGCCGCCCTTGACCAGAGACAGCCGCGGTTCCTTGCCGCTGCGGTCGAGCACAACGAGGTCACCGGGATAGATCCAGTGCGGATTTTTGATCGCCTCGCGATTCAGGTTCCAGATTTGCGGCCAGCGCCACGGATCCTTGAGAAAACGTCCGGAGATGTCCCACAGGGTGTCGCCCTTGACCACGACATAGGTGTCGGGCGCGTTGTCCTGCAGTTTCAGGGTGTCGGCCAACGCAGGCATCGCCAGCAACAGGGCAAGAGAAATTACGAATTGACGCACGGGGGAACCCTCCACTTGAATCTTGTCTAATTTTGCGTTGAAAATATACTGTGCGCTTAGCTTACGGCTATCCGCCGCCTTATATTTAGGGCGTTGCGAATCTGGATGCGGATTTCGCATCAAAGTGTGCACCCAGCTCCTTCATTCGTAAACCTTTTTATGGCCAGACTCGATATCCTGCATTATCCCGATGCCCGCCTGCACACCGTCGCCAAACCGGTGGTCACGGTCGATGCGCGTATCCGCAAACTGGTCGACGACATGGCCGAGACCATGTACGCGGCTCCCGGAATCGGCCTGGCGGCGACCCAGGTCAACGTCCACGAGCGCATCGTCGTCATCGATATTTCCGAAACCCATGATGCGCTGCGCGTCTTCATCAATCCTGAAATCGTCGCCCAGTCGGGCCGCGAGGAAAGCGAGGAAGGCTGCCTGTCGGTGCCCGGCGTTTTCGACCGGGTCCAGCGCGCCGGGCGCGTCACCGTGCGTGCGCTCGATCGCGCCGGCAAGTCCTTCGAGCTGGACGCCGACGGCCTGCTGGCGGTATGCATCCAGCATGAAATGGATCACCTGATGGGCAAGGTGTTCGTCGATTATCTGTCCAACCTCAAACGCAACCGCATCAAGGCCAAACTGGCCAAGCAGGCGCGCGAACACCGGCCCGACGCCGCGCCGGTGCGCGCGTCGCTCTGAGCCGGCCCGTGCGCATCGTCTTTGCCGGCACGCCGCCGTTCGCGGCAGCCGCCCTCAACGCCCTGGCGGACGCCGGGCACGATATCGTCCTGGTGCTGACCCAGCCCGACCGCCCGGCTGGGCGCGGCATGAAGCTCGCGCCCAGCGCGGTCAAGCAGGCGGCGCTGGCGCGCGGCCTGCCGCTGGTTCAGCCCGCCAGCCTGAGAACCGCCGAGGGCGAGGCCGTACTGCACGCGGCGGATGCCGATGTCATGGTGGTCGCCGCCTACGGCTTGATTCTGCCGCAAGCGGTGCTGGACCTGCCGCGCCTGGGCTGCCTCAACATCCACGCCTCGCTGCTGCCGCGCTGGCGCGGCGCGGCGCCGATCCAGCGCGCGATCCTGGCGGGCGACCCGGAGACCGGCATCACCATCATGCAGATGGACGCCGGGCTCGACACCGGGGCGATGCTCTCCAAAACGGTGGTGCCGATCCTTGAAACCGATACCGCCGCCAGCCTGCACGACACCCTGGCCGCCGCCGGCGCCGCCGCGATCGTCGCGGCGCTGGCGAATTACCCCGCGCGGGTGCCGCAGGCGCAGGACGACGCCCAGGCCACCTATGCCGCCAAACTGAGCAAGGAAGAAGCCCGGCTCGACTGGCGCCGGCCCGCCGACGCGCTGGCGCGCGCGGTGCGCGCCTACAATCCGGCGCCCGGCGCATGGACGCTGCTGGACGGCGTGCCGCTGAAGATCTGGTCAGCGCAGGTTGTCGCCGGCTCGGGCGCCCCAAACGCCCATGAAAGATCGCATGAAGCCGGCACCGTGCTGCGTGCGGAGGCGGACCGGCTGCTGGTCGCTTGCGGCAGCGGCGCGCTGGCCTTGCAGGAGATCCAGCCGGCGGGCGGCAAACGGATGACGGCCGCGGCGTTTCTTGCCGGCCGGCCGTTGCCGGCCGGCACCCGTTTCGGCACCTGAGACCGGCTTCGGGCCGCCGGTGTCGGCATCCGGCGATTCGCGCGCGTCCTGCTATCATCCGCCGCTCATCGCTGCGGCTGGAATCCCATGAATCAACCGACTAACCGGGGTATGTCCCACCATGCGTAATCTGCAAAAACTGGCCGCCGGCGCGCTCGAAGAAGTGCTTGCCGGGGCGGCGCTGCATCAGGTGCTGCCGCGGCGCCTGCACCAACTGGAAACGCCGGGCGAGCGCGGCGCCCTGCAGGACATCGTGTACGGCAGCCTGCGCCATCTGGGGCGCCTGGATGCCTGGCTGGAAGCGCTGCTGGAGCGCCCGCTGACCGACCCCGAGCTTGGCTGGCTGCTGCGCGTGGCGCTGTACCAGCTGGCCTACACACGGGCGCCGGCGCATGCCGTGGTGCACAACGCGGTCACTGCGGCGGGCGAGGGCTGGCGGCGCGGGCTGGCCAACGCGGTGCTGCGCAATTTCCAGCGCCGCCGCGCCGAGCTGGAAAAGCTCGCGGACGAGCAGCCCCGCGCGCGCTGGTCGCATCCCGACTGGTGGATCGCCAAACTGCAGACCGAACACCCGGCGCACTGGCAGGGCATCCTCGAAGCCAGCCAGCAGCACCCGCCGTTCACCCTGCGCGTCAACTGCCGCCACGGTGACGTGGCGGGCTATCTGCGGCGCCTTGCGGAAGCCGGGCTGCCGGCGCGGCAAACCGGCCCGGATGCGGTCACCCTCGACAAGGCGGTGCCGGTGCATACGCTTCCCGGCTTCGATGCGGGCGACGTGTCGGTGCAGGACGCCGGCGCGCAATGGGCGGCACGCCTGCTGGATGCGCAGCCGGGCGAGCGGATACTGGATGCCTGCGCTGCGCCCGGCGGCAAGACCGGCCATATCCTGGAACGTGCCGACGTGATCCTGACAGCGGTCGACGCGGATGTGGCACGGCTGGCGCGGGTGGAGGAAAACCTCAACCGGCTGCAGCTGGATGCCACGCTGATCGAAGGCGACGCTGCGCAACCCGGGACCTGGTGGGACGGCCAGCCGTATGACCGCATCCTGGCCGACGTGCCGTGCAGCGCCTCCGGCGTGGTGCGGCGCAACCCCGACATCAAATGGCTGCGCCGCCCCGACGATATCGCGCAATTTGCCGCGCAGCAGGCCGTGATGCTGGAGGCGCTCTGGCGACTGCTGGCCCCGGGTGGTACATTGCTTTACGCAACCTGCTCCCTCTTCAATGAAGAAAACGACGGACAGGTGCGTGCGTTTCTGGCGCGCCACGCGGGGGACGCCGAACGCTGTCCGCTTCCTGAACCTTTGTCCGATGGGTCGCTGCTGCCTGATGCCGAGCATGATGGTTTTTTTTACGCCCTGCTGCGCAAGACCTGAACCGGCTTTGCGCTGGCTGGCGGCGCTGTGGCTGGGCTGCTGGCTGGGGGTGGCGGGCAGCGCGCTGGCCAGCGACAGGAGTGCGGTCAGACAGGCGGTTATCCAGGCCTCGCCACAGGGCTATGTGCTGGATGCGGACATCGATGTCGCGCTCAACCCTACCCTGGAAGACGCGCTGACTCGCGGCATCAATCTGCACTTCCAGCTGAACCTGGAACTGACCCGGCCGCGCAAGTGGTGGTTTGACGAAAGCATCGCCGAGCCGGTTCGCAAGATGCGAATTTATTACCACCTGCTGCTGCGCCGCTATGTCGTTGAAACCGGCTATACCACGCAGACCACCGCCACGCTGGACGAGGCGCTGGCCTTGCTGGGGCGGGTGGAAAGCTGGCAGGTGCTGGAGCGCGGCGCGCTTAAGACCGGACAGCGCTACGATGCCCGCCTGCGCCTGCGTCTTGATACCGCGCAATTGCCCAAGCCGCTGTCCATCGGCGCGGTCACCAGCGACAAATGGGAATTCTCCACCCCGTGGTACGGCTGGTCGTTTGAGGCGCCCGCTTTACCTGCCCCACCTCCTTTGCCCTGATGCGAAGTCTGATTGTCGCCGCCCTGATCATGGGCATTGTGCTGCTGTTCCTGCTGTTCGATGCCAGCAGCGGCAGCAGCCCCCTCTCCGACACCCTGCCCACCCTGTTCATCGGTGGCGGCGTGCTCGGCGTGGCGCTGCTGGCGCTGCTGGGCTGGCGCCTGTGGTGGCTGCAAAAACGCATCCGCCGCGGGGTGTTCGGCGCCAAGCTCACCTTGAAATTGTTGCTGATGTTCGGCGTCGTCGCCATGCTGCCCGGCCTGGTGGTGTATGGCGCCTCGGTGTTCTTTCTCAACCGTTCGATCGAGACCTGGTTCGACGTGCGGGTCGACAACGCGCTGACTTCCGGCGTCAACCTCGGCCACGCCGCGCTCGACGACCTGCTGCGCGAGCTGGACAAAAAAGCCCAGCGCATGGCGCTGACCCTGTCGGACGAGGGTATCGGCTCGACCATTACCAGCCTGTCGATCCTGCGCGAGCAGAGCGCGGTGCAGGAGCTGACCCTGTTCGACGAACGCGGCGGCGTCATTGCCCACCTCAGCGGCGAACGCGGCACGCTGCTGCCGGTGCTGCCCGAGCGCAGCGTGCTGTGGCAGGTGCGCCAGCAGCAGCCCTACAGCCGGATCGAGGAAGTGGCCGAGCGCGGACTCATCATGCGTGTCATCGTACCGGTGTACACCAGCGCGCTGGCCGGCGAAACACGCGTGCTGCAGCTGGTGCAGCCGGTGCCCGCCGGCCTGGCGCGCGACGCGCAGGCGGTTCAGCTGGCCTACCAGGAATACCAGCAGATCGCGGTGTCGCGGCTGGGGCTGAAGCGCATCTACGGCGTGGCGCTGACGCTGACCCTGATGCTGGCGCTGCTGATGACCCTTGTCATCGCCTATCTGCTGTCGGAGCGCCTTGGCGCGCCGCTGCGCTCGCTGGCGCGCGGCACTCGCGCCGTGGCCAAGGGCGATTTCTCGCAGATGCCGTCGGTGAAGAGCCGCGACGAGCTGGGCGTGCTGATCCAGTCGTTCAACCGCATGACGCGCCAGCTGTCCGAGGCGCGCGAACAGGTTGCGCGGAACCATCAGCAGACCGAGCAGGCCAAGGCTTTTCTGGAGCGCGTGCTGGCCAACCTGTCGTCCGGCGTGGTGGTGCTCGACGAAGCGCTGCGGGTACGCACCGTGAACAGCGCGGCCGCGCAGATTCTCGGGGTGGCGGATGCCGCGTTCGACGCCCACCCGCTTGCCGAACTGGGCCAGCCGGGCGAGGCGATGCACGCGTTCGGGGCCACGGTTGCGGCGCGTTTTGCCGAGCATGAAGGCGAATGGCAGGAACAGATCGACTATGCGGGTCACGGCGGCAGCCAGTCGCTGCTGCTGCGCGGCACCCGCCTGCCGCCCGGGGTCGAGCGTGGCTATGTGCTGGTGTTCGACGACGTGACCAAGCTGATCAACGCCGAGCGCAATGCCGCCTGGAGCGAGGTGGCGCGCCGGCTGGCGCACGAGATCAAGAATCCGCTCACCCCGATCCAGCTGTCGGCCGAGCGCATCGCGAAGAAGCTGGACGGGCGGCTGGAAGCGGCGGACGCCGAATTCCTGGCGCGCGCCACGCAAACCATCGTCAACCAGGTCGCTGCGATGAAAAGCATGGTCGACGCTTTTGCCAACTATGCGCGAATGCCGCGCGCCCGGCTCGAGGCGATCGATCTGAATGCGCTGGTGCGCGAAGTGCTGGCGCTGTACGACGCCAGGGCGCTCGGGCTGCAGCTGCATCTTGGTGCCGGCCTGCCGCGCATCGCGGGCGACTCCACATTATTGCGTCAGGTGATTCATAATCTGTTGCAAAATGCGCAGGATGCGCTGACCGGCCATCCCGCGCCGAGGGTCGAGGTCGGCACGCACCTTGATAACGATGCTGCTTATTTGACCGTAACGGACAATGGAGCCGGCTTTCCGGAGCACCTGATGACGCGGCTGTTCGAGCCCTATGCAACCACCAAGGCCAAGGGAACGGGTCTGGGCCTGGCCATCGTCAAAAAGATCGTCGAAGAGCATCATGGCAAAATCCAGATTGAAAATCTCAAATCGGGCGGTGCCGCTATCCGCATCGCACTGCCTGTTTCCGATGCAGCCGGGGAGCAAGCGTGAGCGGACATATTCTCGTTGTCGATGACGAAGTGGGCATTCGTGAGTTATTGTCGGAAATCCTCACCGACGAGGGCTACGACGTGCACCTGGCGGAAAACGCGGAGGCGGCGCGCGCCTTCCGCGCCCTGCGGCGCCCGGATCTGGTTCTGCTCGATATCTGGATGCCCGACACCGATGGCGTGACGCTGCTGAAGGAATGGGCGGCCGGCGGCCTGCTCACCATGCCGGTGGTGATGATGTCCGGCCACGGCACCATCGATACCGCGGTCGAAGCCACCCGGCTCGGCGCCGCCGACTTTTTGGAAAAGCCGGTTTCGCTGGCCAAGCTGATCGACACCGTCAGCAAGGCGATCAAGCGCGGCGTCGCCCTGCCCCGCCGCTCGCCCGGCATGGACCTGTCGGCGCTCGGCCGCAGTCCGCTGATCCTCGAACTGAAAAAACGCCTCACCCAGATTGCCGGCAATACCGCCCCCGTCCTGCTGCAGGGCGAGATCGGCAGCGGCTTTGAAGTCTGCGCCCGCTTCCTGCACCAGCCCGCCAGTCCGTGGGTCGAGATCAAGGATCGCGCGCGGCTGGTGTCCGATCCGCTTGGTTTTGTCGAGGCGCTCGGCAACGGCACGCTCTATCTGCCCGAAGTGTGCGAGCTGGCGCGTCTGGAGCAGAAAGGCCTGGGGCTGCTGCTCGACCGCATCGAGGGCAGTGGCGCGCGCCTGGTGTGCGCGGCCGGGCGCAGCCTCGACATCATGGTCGCGGCGGGCGAGTTCGACAACCGCCTGTATTACCGCCTGTCCAGCCTGGCCATCCAGGTGCCGTCGTTGCGCGAGCATCGCGAGGACGTGCCCGAGGTCGCCAACTTCATGCTGGCGCAGCTGGTGGAGGAAGGCGTTTGCCCGGTGCGGCGGCTGACCACGCCGGCCTTGAACCAGCTGCGCAACTTCGACTGGCCGGGCAACCTGCCGCAGCTCCACAACGTGGTGCGCACGCTGGCAGTCACCGCGCTGGCGAGCGAAATCGACGCCGCCGACGTCAACCGCGTGCTGGCTCCGATGAAGCAGTCGACCCCCGCGGTGGCCCACGGCATCCCGCTCGATATTCCGCTGCGCGAGGCGCGCGACGCTTTCGAGCGCACCTATTTCGAGCACCTGATCCAGCAGGAAGGCGGCAGCATGACCCGGGTCGCCGACAAGTCCGGGCTGGAACGCACCCACCTCTACCGCAAGCTCAAGCAGCTCAACATCCGCCATGGCCGGCGCCTCGACGAAGACCTGTGATGCGGGCGAGGCTTTTCGCCTCACGCCTCACGCCTCACGCCTCACGCCCCAATGAAAATCATCATTCTCGGCGCCGGCCAGGTCGGCGCCAACCTGGCCGCAAGCCTGGTTGCCGAAAACAACGACATCACCGTGGTCGACCTCGATATCGAGCGGCTGGCGCTGCTGCAGGACCGCTTCGATCTGCGCACCGTGCACGGCCATGCCGCCCATCCCTCGATCCTCAAAATGGCCGGGGCGGAAGACGCCGACATGCTGGTGGCGGTCACCCAGAGCGACGAGACCAATCTGGTGGCGTGCCGTATCGCGTCGACCCTGTTCAACGTGCCAACGCGCATCGCGCGGATCCGTTCGGCCGATTTCCTGGAAACCGAAGGCGGCTTTCTTGCCCAGCATTTCGGCGTCGACCACATCATCAGCCCCGAGCAGGAGGTCACCGAAACCCTGCGCCGCCTGATCGAGCACCCCGAAGCCCTGCAGGTGCTGGATTTCGCCGGCGGCAAAGTGCGGCTGGTGGCGGTGCGCGCCTACCACGGCGGGCCGCTGGTAGGCCACGAACTGCAGGACCTGCGCCGCCACATGCCGGATATCGACGCCCGGGTGGCGGCGATCTACCGGCGCAATCATGGCATCGTGCCGCAGGGCATCACCGTCATCGAGCCGGGAGACGAGGTTTTTTTCATCGCCCGCAAGCAGGACATTTCCGCCGTCATGCGCGAGCTGCGGCGCATGGAGCGCCCGGTCAAGCGGGTCATGATTGCTGGCGGCGGCAACATCGGGCGGCGCCTGGCGGCGAGTCTGGAGCGCGATTACGAGGTCAAGCTGATCGATCACAACAAGGCCACCTGCACGCTGCTGGCCGAAAAGCTGCATCGGACGCTGGTGCTGTGCGGCGACGCGACCGACGAGGATCTGCTGGAGCAGGAAAACATCGAGTCGATGGACGTGTTCTGCGCGCTCACCAACGACGATGAGGACAACATCATGTCGGCGCTGCTGGCCAAGCGCATGGGCGCGCACCGCGTGATCGCGCTGATCAACCGTTCGGCCTACGTCAACCTGGTGCAGGGCGGCGAGATCGATATCGCCATTTCACCGGCGCAGGCGACGGTCGGCCCGCTGCTGTCGAAGATCCGCCGTGGAGACATGGCGACGGTGCATTCGCTGCGGCGCGGCGCGGCCGAGGCGCTTGAAATCGTCGTTCATGGCGACTTGAAGACCTCCAAGGTGGTGGGACGGCGCATCGGCGACGTGGCCTTGCCGGAGGGCTCGGCAATCGCCGCCATCATCCGCGGCGAAAAAGTCATCATCGCGCACCACGACACCCTGATCGAGGCGGAGGATCATCTCATCGTCTTCGCGCTCAACAAGCGCATCATTCCCAAGGTCGAAAAGCTGTTCCAGGTCGGTTTCGGTTTCTTCTGAGCTTCCATGCACCGTCTCGCGCCTCTCCTGCACGTGCTGGGCCCGGTGACCCTGATTTTTCCTTCACCATGCCGGCGCCGCTGGTGACGGCGCTCGTTGCGCACGATGCGGCGCAGTACGCGTTCGACGAGTTCTTCGCCGCGCTGGTAACATCGCGCTAACCGAAGCCGGCCCCACGCACCAATCGACTCATGTCGCAAATATTGCCTGTCGTCCACATCCTGTCGAAAGTGCTGATGCTGTTTTCGGCCGCCTTTTTGCTGCCGCTGGCGATCTCGCTGGGGCTGGAAGATGGCGCGCACCGGGCCTACGATGAGGCGATCGTCGTCACCTTCCTGTCCGGGGTGGTGCTGTGGATTTTCTCCCGCAGGGGCAAGCGCGAACTGCATACCCGCGACGGCTTCCTGCTGGTGGTGATGATCTGGACCATTCTGCCGCTGTTTTCCACCATCCCGCTGCTGTCGTACATCCCCGACCTCAGCTTCACCGACGCCTATTTCGAGGCCGTCTCGGGCCTGACCGCCACCGGCGCCACCGTGCTGTCCGGGCTCGACAGCCTGCCGCCGTCGATCAACATCTGGCGCACCCAGATGCACTGGATCGGCGGCATGGGCGTCATCGTGCTGGTGGTGGCGGTGTTGCCGATGCTGGGGGTTGGCGGCCGGCAGCTGTTCAAGGCTGAAACGCCGACGCCGATGAAGGACAGCAAGCTCACTCCGCGCATGGCGGAAACCGCCAAGGGGCTGTGGCTGGTGTACGTCATCTTCACGGCATTCTGCTTCCTTGCGCTGTGGATCGGCGGCATGAGCTGGGTGGATGCCCTCGTTCACGCCTTCAGCGTGATGAGCCTGGGGGGCATGTCCTCGCACGACGCCAGCATGGCCTATTTCGATTCCGTCACGCTGGAAATCATCGTCATGGTGTTCGCGCTGATCGCCGGCATCAGCTTTTCCACCCATTTCATGGCGTTTCGCATGCGCAATCTGCTGGCCTACCGCCTCGACGCGGAAATCCGCTGGTACTTTGGCGTGCTCGGCGCCAGCGTTCTTGGGCTGGCGTTCTATCTGCAGTACAAGGGGTTTTATCTCGATTTCCCCGAGGCCCTGCGCTATGCGGCATTCAACACCATCGCCATCGCCACCACGCTGGGATTTTCCACCACCGATTTCAATGTCTGGCCCTATTTCGCCCCGTTGTTCATGCTGTTCCTGTCGAGCTTCGTTGCCGGCTCCGGCTCCACTGGCGGCGGCATCAAGATGCTGCGCGCGGTGCTGCTCTACAAGCAGGTCTACCGCGAACTGATCAAGCTGATCCACCCCAACGCGGAAATCCACACCAAGATCGGCCAGCAATCGGTGCCCAACAAGATCATCTATGCGGTGCTGGCCTTCCTGTTCATCTATGTCGCCTCGATTGTTATCCTGTCGTTCATCCTCTCCGCATCCGGGCTGGATGTTTTTACCGCGTTCACCGCGGTGGTGGCGATGGTCAACAATACCGGCCCCGGCTTGGGACAGGTCGGCCCCGCCAGCACCTATGCCGTTTTGACGGATTTCCAGACCTGGGTGTGCAGCTTTGCCATGCTGCTCGGGCGGCTGGAGTTTTTCACCCTGCTGGTGGTGCTGACCCCGGTGTTCTGGAGAAAGTAAGTAAAAGCGTATGCCGTCGATCGCCGATTTCGAAGCCATGCTGGCCGCCGGCCGCGACAACGCATTGCTGCGCTTCTCGCTGGGCAACGAATATCTCAAGCTGGGCGATGCAATCAAAGCGGCCGAGCACCTGCGCCGGGCAGTCGGGCACGACCCGAAGTATTCCGCTGCCTGGAAGCTGCTGGGCCGCGCGCTTGCCGACAGCGAGGCCTGGAGCGAAGCGTTGGCGGCCTACCGGCAGGGTATCGCGGTAGCCGAGGCGCGTGGCGACAAGCAGGCGGCCAGGGAAATGGGTGTGTTTGCACGGCGAATCGAGGCCGCGCCGATCAATAAGCCGCTTGGGTTAAAATCGGACGATTGATTTTTTCAGGAGCAGAAAATGACGCGGATGGTGAATTGTGTGAAGCTCGGGCGCGAGGCCGAAGGCCTGGCCTTTCAGCCGGTGCCGGGCGAGATGGGCAAGAAGATTTTCGAGAACGTGTCGAAAGAAGCCTGGGCTGGCTGGCAGCGCCACCAGACCATGCTGATCAACGAAAATCGCCTCAACCTGGCCGACGCGCAGGCACGCAGCTACCTGATGGAACAGATGGAGCGCTACTTTTTCGGCGGCGGCAACGTCGATGCCGCCGCGGGTTACGTGCCGCCCGCAAGGTAGTGCGTGGTTGCTGACGCTTCAGCGGCTTTATTGATCCGGCCAGATTTATCCGTGAGTTCGTTCGTGCTGAGCCTGTCGAAGCACAGCTCTTCGACAGGCTCAGGGCGAACGGTAGTCATGTTTAATTCGTGCCGGATCAATAATGAACAATCCGGGATGAAGCGTTTCAACCATTCCTCACGGGAGACACGGAACAGGCTGCCAGGGAAGTGCTGATTAATTCGACAGGGCTGTCATTGCGAGCGCAGCGAAGCAATCCAGAAATGCCCGCTTAATCAATACGCTGGATTGCTTCGCTGCGCTCGCAATGACAAATTGTTCACCCGGTTCCTGGCTGCCTGACGGCTCCCGGACCCTAAGCGATCTTTCAGCAGATCCGCGGCAGCGGGTCGTCTTCCAGTTCGTCGAGCACGCGACGGCCGCCGAGGCTGGTTTCCAGGATCACCCGCCCGCCCCCCACCTCGATGCGGCCGATGATGCAGGCGTCGCGGCCTTCCGGCAGAGCGCGCCAGCGGGCGAGCACGTCGCCGGCGGCAAAGGGGTCGACGACGGCAACGACCCGGCCTTCGCACGCCAGGAAATACGGGTCGTACCCCAGCATTTCGCACACCGACACGACTTCCGGACGCAGCGGCACCGCGTTCTGCTCCAGCGCCACGCTGTGGCCGCTGGCGCGTGCGATTTCGTGGGCGACGGTGGCGAGCCCGCCGCGCGTCGGGTCGCGCATGAACTTGAGGTCGGGAAAATCGCGGATGGCGCGCGTCAGCGGCAGCACCGAGGCAGAATCCGAATGCAACTCGCCGGACAGGCCGAACTGTTCGCGCGCCAGCATCACCGCAATGCCATGATCGCCCACCGGGCCGGACACCAGCACCACGTCGCCCGGCGCGATGCGCGCCATCGCCAGATTGGCGCCCGCGCGCCGGACGCCGATGCCGGTGACGGTCAGGTACAGGCCGCCACCCTCGCCGCGGCGCACCACTTTGGTGTCGCCGGCCACCACGGCGACATGGTTGCGCCGGGCAGCCCGCGCAAAGCTGGCGATGTAGCGGTCCAGCTTCGCGATTTCCAGGCCTTCCTCGATCAGGGCGGACAGGGTGAAGTAGAGCGGATCGGCGCCGGCCACCGCCAGGTCGTTGACCACGCCATGGACGGCGAGCGAGCCGATGTCGCCGCCGGGAAAATCGAGCGGCTCGACGGTGAAGCCGTCGGTGGTGACCATGATCTCGCCATCCACATGCGGCAGCGTGACGGCGTCGGCGTCGGTATCGAGCAGCGGGTTGCCGAGATGGCGGGCAAAGATGTCGGTAATGAGTTCGCGCATGAGGCGGCCGCCGTTGCCGTGCGCGAGGAGGATGCGGGTGTCGTCCATGGATTTTTCAGGCGTGAAGGAATTCGATGGTCTGGCCGAAGCTTAACCCGGCATCGTTGACCGGGACACATTGCGGCAGATGAACCTTGAAGCCGGCGGATTCGAGCCGCTCGATGGCGGCCTCGGCGAGCAGGCGGTTCTGGAACACGCCGCCGGTGAGGCCGACCGACCGGATGCCGGTCTGCGCATGCAGTCGTTGCGCCTGGTCGACCAGCGCCTGCGCCAGGCT
>JAUYCF010000041.1 GCA_030692355.1 Thiobacillus sp. | reverse complement strand
GCGCAGCCCAGGTTGTAGCGGGCGCTTTGCATGCGTGCCGTGACGCCCTGCCTGACCGGCTCCGGAAAGTTGTTCGCCAGCCGGGAAAGATCGTTCAGGGTGCGGACGTTCTCGCGTTGCGCCGCCACCGGGTCGCGGCGGGTGGCGCTGCCGCCGTGGATCACGTAGGCGCCGAGGCTTTGGCAGACCACGCCGATGCGGCGGCTCTTCGCCACCAGCCGGGTCAGAAAGTGCACGTCCTCGCACACCTTGTAGCCGGTGGGATAACCGCCCAGTTCGATGAAGCGCGCGCGCGGCACCGACAGCGTGTGGGTGTCGCCGAAGTGGTCAGCGACGAAGGCGGCGATCTCGGCGGGGGTTTCGATCACCACCCGCGCCGCGCCCGCCGCCTTTGCAAGCATCATGCGGCCCGATTCGTGCTGCGCCATCGAGGTGCCGAGCAGGGCGCCGGTTTCGTCGCGGTATTCGTAATCGCCGGTCAGGAAATCGAGCGCCGCGTCTTCGGCGATCCACTCGGCATGCAGTTTGATGCGGTCGGGGGCATACCAGTCGTCGGCGTCGAGAAACGCCAGCCAGTCGCCGCTGGCAGCCGCCGCGCCGGCGTTGCGGGCGACCGAGACGCCGCTGTTTTTTTGCCGGATCAGGCGCACGCCGTCGAAGCCGGCCGCGATTTCTGCGGTCGCATCGGTCGAGCCGTCATCGACGACGATGATTTCGTGCGCGGGCCAGCTTTGCGCGCGCACCGATTCGATGGCGCGCGCCAGCGTGGCGGCGGAATTGAAGGCGGGGATGACGACCGAGAAGCGCGGGTTCATGCGCGGCCTCCCAGCAAAGCCAGCGGCAGGGCCAGGCCGCTCAATTGCGACAGGCGGCGAAAGCGCGGGATTTCGTCGAGACGAGCGCGCCAGGCGGCAAGCCGGGGCTTGAGCCGGGTTTCGATCCAGGCCGGGTCGCGCTGTCGGATCGCGCGCGCGAGTTCGATCGGGGCGGCAAAGCGCAGGTCGGGACAGCTTGCGAGGGCTTCGCGCAGGCCGCTTTCGAGGGCGGCCAGGCTGGCGTCCGGCGCCTGCAGGAAATTGAAACGGTGGGTCTCGACCAGGCAGGCGCGTCCCTGCCGGGTGCGCGCCTGCAGGCCGTCGACCAGACGCTGCGGCGCATGCCCCAGCGCCGGCTCGAAATACACATCGCGCACCAGCCAGGTTTGACCTGCGAGTGAACGCTCGCCTGTCAGCATGGTGGCATCCACGCAGCCCGGTTGGCCGGCGCTATTGCGGCAGGTGGCACGACGGCCCGGGGTGATGACGGCCTCGACGCCGGCCTGCGCCCAGGCGGCTTCGACGGTGTCGTTCCAGATGAAGGTGGTGGCGACGGCCACCTGCGGCGCGCTGCCGAACAGGGCCTGGTATTCGTGTGCTTCGGCAGCGGCGGCCTGGCGGATCGCGGCGGGCGTCAGCGCGTGCGACGGCAGGCTGGACGCATCGACCCAGCGGCTTTGCAGGGCTGAAGGCAGGTTTTCGGTGGAGGCAGGGTCGGGGGCGGTGAGCCAGTCGCGCACGACGGGGTTGTCCTGTGCTGCCGCCAGCAGCGCGGGCGGCCAGTAATGGCACTGTCCATGCAGCTGCGGGGCGAATACGCCGGACCGGATGCCGGCCTGGATGGCTGCGCGCACGGCGTTTAAGCGGGGATCGGCCAGGGGCAGCGCGTGGTATTCGGCGCAGTGGGCGGCGGCGATGCGGGGGCCGTCGGGGACTTCCAGGATGACGCCGAGGGTCATGACTGCCGGCCGGCCGCTGCGGTCGCGGATGCCTTGCAGGGTGCCGGTCAGGCGCGTCAGCGCGTCGGCCTGCGCCAGCGGGCCTGCGCCCCAGTCGTCGCTTTCGATGATGAGGACGGGGTGGCGCAGGACAGGTTCGCGCCAGCGGGCGATAAGGGGACGCGCGAAGGCGAGCAGGACGGCGGCCCATAGCAGGAGGATGGCGGCGAGGGCGAGCGCTGGAATCGTCACCGGGGGGCCTCCTTCATAACGTCATCCCGGCGGGCGCCGGAATCCAGTTTGATAAGGGCGCTGGATTGCCGCGCTTCGCTCGCAATGACGGAATGTGCGTCGCACCGGCGGACGCCGGTGCCCAGTTCAATAAGGGCACTGGATCCCGGCGTCCGCCGGGATGACGAAAGAGGGGGCTGTAATACGCTCATCAATACCCCATCCTCGCCGCCACGTCCGCCACCTGCGGCAGCACGCGTTCGATCTTCTCGCGGTTGCGGCCGTCTTTCCATTTGTCCAGGCGGATTTCGGAGAAGGCGTTGTAGGGGATGTCGAGCACGTCGGCGCAGTGCGCCTGAAGGCGGGCATCGAATGCCAGGCCGCAGCCTTCGAACACCTGGCGGAAGGTGGTCACCGGGTCGCGCAGGAAGTCCTCGTAGAACACATCGACCCATTGCCCGGCGGGCACGCTGGCGCGGGCGTCGAGAATGGCCTGGTTGATGGCGGCGTACTGGAAGGCGGCGACGTCTTCGGCCGGCGCATTCACATACTCGCGCCAGCCGTCGGCGAGGAAGAAGCACCACTGAGTCAGGGTGCCGTTTTCCACCGCCACCGTCGCCGGCAGGTCGTTCGACCAGGTGGCGAATTCGTCGGGTTTGCGCCAGCCCTCGATCAGCGAATTGAGGTTGTCGCCGGGGCTGCGCTTGATGAAGACGAATACGGCATCGGGAAACAGCGCCTGCAGATAGGGCACGCACAGGCCGTTCTGGTTGTTCTTGTCGACCCAGCGATGCTGCCCGGTCCAGCTGTAGAAATAACGGCTGACGGTGTCGCGATCCGCCGGGCTGGCGTCGCCGGCATCCAGCGCATGGGTGTCCCAGCGCTTGCCGGCCGGCGGATGCAGGTCGGTCCAGTAATCATGGGTTTCGCGTTGCAGGCTGCCGATCTCGCGCGATTCGGACAGGGTCTTGTAGACCAGGGTGGTGCCGGCGCGCGAGCAGCCGACCACGATGATCGGGCGTTGCGCGGGCACGCGCGAAAGCGCCCAGCGTGCGCTGCGCAGGCCACGCTGGATGCGCCGCGCGTGATGGGCCAGTGTTTTGCTTACTTTGATCAGGAATTCATTCAACGGCTTGGGCTTTCTGACATTAGGGCAACGGGTATGGCCGCATCAAATACGGCGCCGGGGTCCAGGAATCTGACGTAACCCGGATTGTTCATCAGGCAATTTGTAGCGCGTAGGGTGCACTCCGTGCACCTTCGGGCAATCGGTGCACGGAGTGCACCCTACTCCAAGCATCTCGCGCTCTATTGAACAATCTGGGTTTAACTGGATTCCGGCGCAGGCCGGAATGACGAAATCATCCGTGCCACATCGCGAACTCAACATAACGCAACTTACAGGATTCGTGCCAAGCGGCAGGCTCGTTTATATTGGCGGACATTATCCTGCATCACTCTGGCACACGACACCATGGATGGCATTTTTGGCTGGCTGGGCGACCACGGCGCGCATCAGGACCTGATCAAGCATATGGGGCAGGCGGCACGCCTGTCTCCGGAAGGCGCGCTGAATACGCACAGCAGCCAGGTGCTGGGGATGGCGGGCTGCTCGCGCCTCGGCAAGGCCGATATCCACATCGAGAACGGGCTGGCCGCGGCATTGTACGGGCGACCGCGCTTTCTCGATGCCGATCTGACCTTCATCGCCCGCGACCAGAATCCGGCCATGGCGGTGGCGCACGGCTGGGCCCGCTTCGGCGAAATACTGCCCACGCTGATGCAGGGCACCTTCGCTTTTGCCGTGCTTGAACCGTTGAAGAAAGAAGCCTTTCTGGCGCTCGACCGTGTCGGCGCCGAACGCCTGTGTTATGCCAAGCACGGCGACCAGCTGGTGTTCGGCAGCAGCGTGCAAAGCGTGGCGGCCCACCCCGCCGTCGGCCGCGTCATAGACCCGCAGGCGATCTACGATTATCTCTATTTTCATGCGATTCCCGCGCCGCGCAGCCTCTATCAGGGCGTGCACAAGCTGCTGCCCGGGCAAACCCTCACCCTGAAAAACGGCCAGGTCAGCACCGCGTTTTACTGGGAGGCCGACTACACCCCGATCGATGCCGGCTTCGACCCTCGCCGCCGCGATTTCCGCAACGTGCTGGACCGGGCGGTGCGCGAGGCCGATGCGCCGGCAACCGCGGCCTTCCTGTCCGGCGGCACCGATAGCTCGACCATCGTGGGCGCCCTCACCGCCGCGCGCGGCGCACCGGTCGATACTTTCTCCATCGGCTTCGACGCCGACGGATTCGACGAAATGGAATACGCGCGCTGCGCCGCCGAGCGCTACGGCAGCCGCAGCCACGAGTATTACCTGAAGCCGGCCGACATCGTGACCGCGGTCCCGGTCATCGCGCAGGAATACGACGAACCGTTCGGCAATGCCTCGGCGGTGCCGACCTGGTTCTGCGCCAAGGCCGCGCACGAGGCGGGATTCCAGAACATGTTTGCCGGCGACGGCGGCGATGAAATCTTCGGCGGCAATGCGCGCTACGCCAGGCAGCGCCTGTTCGAGGCCTATGCCCGCCTGCCCGCCATACTGCGGCGCGGGCTGATCGGGCCGGTTGCAAACCTGCCGGGGCTGTCGGACCGGTTTCCGCTATCCAAGCTGAAAAGCTACGTCGCCCAGGCCCATGTCAGGCTGCCGCTGCGACTGGAAAGCTACAACTTCCTGCACCGCACCCCGCTCGACCAGATTTTTTCTGCGGATTTCATTCGTGCCGTCGACCCCGCTTCGACGGATGCCGCCCTCAGCGAAGTCTACGACCGCACCCGCTCCAACCATTACATCAACCGCATGATGCACCTGGACCTGAAATTCACCCTGGCCGACAACGACCTGCGCAAGGTCGGCACCATGACGGAAGCGGCGGGGATCGAGGTGCACTACCCGCTGCTCGACGACCGCATGGTGGCGTTCGCCAACCATCTGCCGGTGGACTACAAGGTGCGCGGGCAAACGCTGCGCTGGTTCTTCAAAAAAGCGCTGGACGACCTGCTGCCGGAGAAGATCATCAACAAGACCAAGCACGGCTTCGGCCTGCCGTTCGGCGTGTGGAGCACGCAATACGCCCCGCTCGGCGACCTCGTCGGCGACAGCCTGTCGGACTTCAAAAAGCGCGGCTTGATCCAGCCGGCGTATCTGGACCACATGCTGGCCATGCAGCGCGGCCAGCATGCCAGTTATTACGGGGTGATGATCTGGGTGGTGATGATGCTGGAACAGTGGCTGGCGGCGAACGAGCACTGAGGCTGAGGCGTTGGGCTTATCAGCCCAACCTACAGTAGCTGCCGCTGTACCTGTGGGAGGGGCTTTAGCCCCGATAGCTGAAATCCAATCGCGGCTGAAGCCGCTCCTACTGTACCTGTGGGAGGGGCTTTAGCCCCGATAGCGAGATCCGGTCGCGGCTGAAGCCGCTCCTACAAAAACCCGGCGACTTCTCCAAAACCGGATTGCCGCTGTACCTGTGGAGGAGTTTCAGCCCCGATAGCGAAATCCGGTCGCGGCTGAAGCCGCTCCTACAAAAACCCGGCGACCTCTTCAAAACCGGACTGCCGCTGTACCTGTGGAGGAGTTTCAGCCCCGATAGCGAGATCCAATCGCGGCTGAAGCCGCTCCTTCTGTACCTGTGGGAGGGGCTTTAGCCCAGATAGCTGAAATCCTATCGCGGCTGAAGCCGCTCCTACAAAAACCCGGCGACTTCTCCAAAACCGGATTGCCGCTGTACCTGTGGGAGGGGCTTTAGCCCCGATAGCGAAATCGGTCGCGGCTGAAGCCGCTCCTACGGTGAATGCCGCAGGTCCGTGCTGTTGAGTGCGTTGGGCACCGTTGCTTCAAGCATACAAGGGGCTTCAGGCCCGATAGCCTCCGATTGTCTCGAAGTGCTACACACTGCCATGTCGTGCCCAGAATTCGGCGGGCGTCACAACCGGGTAACGCTCTGCCAGCGCCAGCAGGTCCTTGTCACCGGTGATCAGGTAATCGATATTTCCGGCGTGCATGGCGGCCAGCAAGGTCCCCAGCACTGGCAGGTCATTCCTGTCACGTAGCGCCGGGTCTTCCACCAAAGCAGGCTCAAGCAGTTCGGCCTGGATGGACAATATATCCACCAGATCGTCGATTTCGCTGGCCGAAAGGCCGTGGCGGGCGGCGAGGCGCGGCAACACGCGCCGCAATTCTTCAATAATGAAGGTCGACAACACAACCTCGACTGATCCATGCTGCCAGGCCGTGATGATTTTGCCTGGAAGGCTGCCTGGATAGGCAACCCCCGAAAGCAGGACATTGGTGTCGAGCACGACCCGCAAGGCGGATGCCATGTTCAGTCCGTGGTCCGTGGCCTTTGTTCACGGCGATCTTCGGCAATGGCTGCCTCGATCTCTGCCATGCCGGTTTCCTCGGGCACGCCGGCGAAGCCCGTCTCAATCCGCTTGCATAGCGCGTCAAAACGCGCCTGCATGCGCCGGATGCGTTCAAACAGCCGCGCGTCGACCAAGGCCGCGACGGGCTTGCCATCCTTGTTGATGACCACGCTGTCGTGGCGATATTGCACTTGGTTCAGCATCTCGCCCAGGTTCTGACGAAAGGTCACGGCACTTGTCTGGGTAATCATTTCAGTCCCTCCGATCAATCATATCGACCATTATGATCATAATGGTTTTGGGTCACAATCACCACAACCCGGCATCTGTGGATACTGCCAATCTCCACCCCTTCAGGGATTCAGTTCGAAAATCGCAGCGAAGACGACCCGCCTGCCGGCCTATATGCGCCGCCCAGCACCTTCATGGCCAAACCTGCTGGACGGGTGCGGCAGCGGCTTTTTCGCGGGGGCCATCGTGGGGGCCATCATGGGCGTGGCCCGGGTCTTGTCAAGCACACCCGAGAACTTGGCCACCATCACAAGAATAATCATCAGGTGATACGTCAGGTCGAAATAGGCCAGCCCCAGGAATATCCCCCCCACCCCATATCCGACCAGACTGACCTGGATCATCGCGGCCAGGTCGGCCGCCCATTTTCGCTCGGGATCATTTTTGCACGCACGGATGATCTGATTGGCGCGCAACCAGGCGAACACCGCCAGCAGGATGAACATGCCGAACCCGATGAAGCCGTGCTCGCCCATCACCTCGAAGTAGATGCTGTGCACGTCGTGCACCCTGAAGGGCTCGGGGGCATACTGGCGGAAGGTCGGCGCCCTGAACATTTCGAACCCGCCGCCGGTGATCTGGTTCTTCGCCACATTGAATGCGGTATGCCAGGCGTTGATGCGCCCCAGGGCCGAGGCGTCTTCCTCGTAGGTCTTGATCGTGTCCATGCGGTCATACCATTCCTGCGGCATCACCGATGCCATGATCGCGACCGCGATTGCCATGTAGATCGTCATGACGAACTTGTGGCGGCTCTTGAACCACAGGAACAGGCCCATGGCCGCCAGCGCCAGCAAGCCGCCGCGCGACTGGCTGCCGATGGCGGCGACCCCGGATAGCACCATGGCGGACGCCAGGCCAAAACGCACCCATTGCTGCGTAGCCTGCAAATGCAAATAGCGGATAAGGGGAACCAGCATCGCCAGCACCAGCGCCATTTCGTTGTTGCCGGCGAAGAAGGTTCCAGTCGGCCCCTGCACCCTGAACTGCCCGCCGTGCAGGATGGTGAAAATGCCGCCCTTGACCCCGTAGTACCCCAATGACAGCGCAATGACCCAGATCATCCAGTGCAGATGCTGGCGTTCCTTGATGATCATGAGGGTGAGAAACACCATGAGCTGGATTTTCCAGACCTTGTTCCACTGGAGCCAGGCTGCATCGGGGTAGAACGAAAAAAACGTGGTGATGAACATCCAGCCAATGAACATCAGCAGCAAAACTGTCTCGCGCGTCCAGACCATTTCCTTCTTCTCTTTCGAGAACATGAAGGCCGTGATGGTGACGATGCCAGTGATGAAGGCGAACGGCATATCGTAGGCGAAGCCCCATGCCTGCCGGTGCGGGTTCATGTAGCCGAGCCAGCACCACAGCAGGATGCCGATCCAGGGGCGCTTGAAGATGAAAGGCAGCACCCCGAACACAATTGCGGTGACCAGTATGTCTCTCATGCATTTCGCTCCGGTTCGGTTTCACGCGTAAACCAGCAGGTTCTTTTTGGAAGCGACAGGTTTTTCAGCATGCCGGAGGCCAGTCGCGCAGCCAGTGCTCGCTCATGGCGCAGGCCGCGGTCCCGGACCTGATACAGCCGACCCTTGCCAGGCTGCGCCAAACCGAGCTGTTCGCCCTTGGCAAGCCGGGCAACGGCTTCTGCGTAGACCACGGCGCCATCCTGTACCGCGCGCCAGAACAACTCCAGCTCACCGTCGCCCTCGCGCACTTCCGGACTGATGTGGGCGACGAGGCGGCCGGTGTCGATGCCTGCATCGATGTAATGCAGGGTGCAGCCGATTTTTTCCGGCTCGCCGTTGTATAGCGCCCAGAAGGTGCAGTCGGCGCCGCGGTATTCGGGCGAAAGCCCGCCGTGCAGGTTGATGATGCCAAGGCGACCTTCGTTCAGCAGGTCGCCGCGAATCAGCGAGGTGCCGAACACGCAGAGGAGATCGGGCTTGAGTTCGCGCGCCAGTTTCACCACGTCGGGATGGTTGATGTGCGGGACTTCTCTCACCAGTTCGGGGCGGTCGAGCCGCGCCGTGCCCTGCGGAAAAAAGAATTTTGCCTCCGGGTTGCCGGCATAGCGGCGGCGGTCGCGCAGCCAGCGCCAGGCTTTGCGGAACAGATTGTCGGGGCGCAGTTTTTTCAGGGTCTTTTTCAGCTTCCACTCGCCGCCGGTTTCCTGCACGATGGCGAGCGCTTCGCCCGCGCGACACAGGGTATTGGCGACATGCAGGTGACGGGCGCTGCGCCCGCACAGGATCATGATCCGCAACCGGCTCATCGCGACAGTCCCTTGGCTGCAGCCGGGATGGGGGGCACGGCGACATTGGCCATGTCCATGATCAATGCATCGGAAAAGAACTTGGCTGCCCAGTTGGGGAATTCGAAGCGTGAATACGCGCCCCAGATCGGCGCCGACCCGGGAATGGCGCCACGCACGATGTCGTCGCCCTCTTCCAGCCGCTGGGTGCGCTTGACGTAAGCGATCGCGCGCCCGGCAGCGTCGCGGAAGTTTTTATCACCGGTGATCTGCGCCAGGCGAAGCCAGCACAGTGCCATTTGCGCGACGCCGGTGACGCATGCGTAGCTTGCCGTGGGCGACCAGCCGTCGCCGTAGGTTCCGGCAAGCCAGCCATCGCTGCGCTGTTTTTCCATCAGGCCGCGGGCGGCGATTTCTGCCGCGTTGAGATAACGTTCCTCGCCCAGCAGCACCGCCACTTCGATGAAGCCGCGAATGGCGTAGGCGATGGTGTGGGTGAAGGGATGCCGGCCCGGCACGAAGGCATTGGTGGCGAACCAGCCGCTCGGCGTCTGTTGGCCGAGTGCCCAGTCGAGGTTGCGACGCGTCGCTGCAATGAATTCAGGTTCGTTCGCCACCACGCCGATGGCTGCCAGCGCCCAGATGGCGCGCGTGTTGTAGACGTGCGGCACGCCGTTGTGCTCGAAGCGGCGGTAGCAGCCGTCCTCGTCCTGCTGCGCCACCAGCCAGTGGCCGGCGCGCACGCCGGCTTCCAGGCAGTCCTGGCGGTTGAGCGACGTGTAGCCCGCCACCAAACCATGCATGATCTGGCCCTGGTTGAAGATGACCGGGTGGCTTCCGGCCTCGCCGAAGTGGCCGGGAAATGCGCCGTCGGCGGTTTGCAGCGAGAGCTCCCAGTCGAGCATTTTCTGGGCGCGGCTGATCAATTCCGGGCGGTCGAGGTGTTTCGCGGCGGCGATGAAGGTCTCGATGATGTAACCAGTGGTTTCGGGATAGCTGGGCAGCCAGCCATCCTCGAAGCTCCAGCCGGCAGCGACTCCGCCCGCATCGGATTGGCTGTTGCGGATGTCCTGCGCGCGGCACAGCCAGTCGATGGCGCCACGCAAATGGGTGCGGTGGTCGTGCTCCGGCTGGCGGGCAGTTCCGGCGATGTCCTGCAGCACCAGACGCAGATGGCGTCCGTGCCAGGGTTTGTAGCGCAGGGGAAGCTGCAGGAGCGATGACGGTTTCATAATCGGATTCAATTCATGGCAGGTTTTAGGCCACGCCAAACAATTCCACATTCGTCATTCCGGCGGAAGCCGGAATCCAGTTGTATCGAGGCACTGGACCCCGGCGTTCGCCGGGGTGACGCTTTCCTGAGAGTACTACCCAGTTCATGCCACTGCCTGCTTCAGGGCCCCGGCCAACGGCACGTGGCTCACCACATAGCGATGCTTGCCGGAGGCTTCGGGCGGAATATCATCCAGCATACGCAGGTCCACCCGCAGCGCATCGCCGAGGCGGGCGCGCAGTCCGGCTACTACGGTTTCACGGGCGGCCTCGTTCCAGTCGACATCCGGCACGATCTGCACCTCCATGCGGTCGAGCGCATGCTGGATGCACTTGAACTGGGCGATACCCGGCACGGCGCGCAGCACATAAATCACCGCCAGCGCATGCATGACGCGGCCATCGGCGGCGACGACAAAATCGGTCTGTCGCCCGGTGACCTCGGCAATCACGTGCAGGCCCTGCCCGCCTGCGGCCGGCTCGCTGGACAGCCGCAGCACGTCGCCGGTTCGATAACGGATGAACGGCTGGGCTGCTGAAGTCAGGCCGGTGACCACGGCTTCGCCGGCTTCGCCGGGCGCCATCGGCTGTCCGGCCTCGTCCAGCACTTCGATGATGTGGCTTTCGCTCATCAGCAGCATCTGTCCCCCCGGCGCCTCGTGCGCGGTGAAGCCGATGTCGCGGCTGCCGAACTCGTTCGCCACCGGCGCGCCGAATACGCGGGCGATGAGTTCGCGCTGGTGCGGATAAAGCGGTTCGCCGGTGGTGCACACCACGCGCAACCGCGGCAAACGCAGCGTGCGCCGCCGTACCTCGGCGTGCGCTGCCAGCAGGGCGACGCTCGATGCATAGCCATACAGGCACTTTGGCTGCCAGGCCTGCAGCGCATCGAGATAGTCATCCATGCGCTCGGGCGACATGGCGAAGGCGTTCAGCACCATCTGGTTGACCAGCCGGTCGCGCAGGGTCTTGATGCGGTCGGTCTTGTTGAGTTCCACCGGCGCGCCCCACAGGTAGGCCTCGCGCTCGCCCGGCTGCACGCCCCACCAGCGCCGTGCGCGCATGCGCCCTGCCGCATCGGAAGCCTGGCGCTCACGGCCGAAATAGAAGATCAGCGGCTCGCCGCTGGAACCGCCGGTGGTGTACTTGAAGACGCCGCCCGGCGCCTCGCGCCAGGCCAGTTTCTCGACGTTGTCGCGGGCATCGCGCTTGTTCATGGTCGGCAGGCGGGCCAGGTCATTGAGCGTGGCCGTTCCCGCCCTGGCGGCTGCGTCCAGCCCGGCCGCACGCAGACGCTCGGCGTGCCAGGGGCTGTGTACCAGCGCACTGGCCAGCAGCCGATTGAGCCGCTGGGTCTGACAGGCCTCGATGCCCTCCCGCGACAACCATTGCGTACGCTCAAGTTCGGCGAGCATCGCAAAGGTGGGGCGATGCATCGCAGCTTCCTGTGCGCGGTAGACACTGCGGGCGAACCAGGGCGGGATGCTCATTTGACTGCCAGCTCCGCCTGGTTTGCGCCCGGTCGCATGATGCCGTCGTACGCGCGCAGCAATTGCGCCACGCGCTTGTCCCACTGATTGTCGCGGGCGTAGTCGAGGATGGCGCTGCGCTCCCAATTCTTGTCGAGCGCGGCATCCAGCGCCTGTTGCAAGGCGGCGCTGTCGCCGAACGGGACGATGCTGCCGAGTTCCTCGCGGCACACCACTTCGGCGTTGCCGCCGACATCGGTGGTGATGACCGGCAGGCCGCAGGCCATGGCTTCGAGAAAGACGTTGGCCCAGCCTTCGTTGCGGGTGGCAAGCACGAAGGTGTCGGAAGCCGACAACGGCCACTTGAGTTCGTCCGGCGGCAGCGCGCCGAGGAAATGCACGCGATCGGCCAACCCCAGCCGCGCGACCTGCGCGGTAAGTTCGGTGCGGTTGTCGCCTTCCGGGCTGGCGCCGCCGACGATGAGGTAGTGCAGATCAGGGTGATGTTTGAGCAGCGCCGGCAGGACGTCGATGACGCGGTGCATGCCCTTGCGCTCGACCAATGCGCCCACCGAGATCAGCACCTTCGCGCTGTCCGGCAGGCCGAAGCGGGCGCGGGCGGCGGCGCGCGCCACCGGCTGGAAGCGCTCGGTGTCGATGCCGTTGCCGACGACTTCGGTTTTATCAACGGCTGCGCCCAGTTCGATCGCCAGCTGGCGCAGGGAATCGGACACCGAGAAGATCCGGGCGGCGAACTTCAGGGTGCGCGACAAGCGCGGGCGCAGTGCGGCATTTTTGCTGTGCGGCACTTCGGTGCCGCGCAGGGTGATGGTCGCCGGCAGGCCCAGCCAGCGCCCCAGCCGGGTCGCGGCCTCGCCGTCGGGATAGGCGAAGTGGGCGTCGATCAGCTGCGCGCCCTGGCGCTTCAGTTTTCGCATCAGACCGACGCTCGCCAGCGCCATCGACCAGCCGTCGAACTGGCGCAGCAGGCCGGGAACCGACAGATAGCGCGGGTGGTAGACGCGGATGCCCTGCTGGATTTCCAGCGCCGGAGCTTGCGGGCGGTAGCCGGGGCGCAGCAGGCGGATCAGCGACTGCCCGGGAAACCACGGCTGCGGCGAGACGACGGCGAGCGGCCGATGCTGGGCGACGCGGAACATGCGCTCGCGGATGAACAGGCCGGCGCCGGGGCGCGCCGCGCTGGGGAAGAGCGCGCTGAACACGACCAGGTCGATGCGGTCGGATGGGCGATCTTCAGCCAAGCGCGGCCTCCATCCCGTGTTTGACGAGGCTGCCGTACACGCCGCGGTAGCGCGCCACGCTGGCGGCCCAGGTGCGCTCGGACTCGACGAACTGGCGGCCGTTTTTCTTCATGCTGTCCCAGCCCTGCTCGTATTTCAGCAAACCCACCACCTTGCTGGCGAGGTCGCCCGCGTTGCCGGCGCGGAACAGGACACCGGTCTTGCCGTCCTGGATCAGCTCCTTGTGGCCGCCGACGTCGGACGCCACCATCAGGCGGCCCTGCGCCATCGCTTCCAGCGGCTTTAGCGGGGTGACCAGCTCGGTCAGCCGCATCGGGTGGCGCGCGTAGACCAGCACGTCGACCAGGTCGTAATAGCGGTTGACTTCAGCGTGCGGCACGCGCCCGGTGAACACCACGCGGTCCTTCAGGTCGAGCGCCATCACCTGCTGCTTCAGCGCGGCATCCTGCGGCCCGCCGCCGACCAGCAGCAGCTTGACGTCGGGCATCTGCTTCGCGATGGCCGGCAGCGCGGCGATCAACAGGTCGAGTCCCTCGTAGGCGTAGAACGAGCCGATGAAGCCGAGCACGCGACTGTTGCCGAGGCCGAGTTTCATTTTCAGTTCGGCCTCGGGCTTGCCGCCGACGGCGAACTGGTCGACATCGACCGCATTGGGGATGACGGTGATCTTGCCCGGCGGGATGCCGCGCGCGACGAGATCGCGGCGCAGGCCTTCGCAGATGACGGTGACGGCGTCGGCGTTTTTCACCGCCCAGGTTTCCAGCGCGCGGGTGAGCTTGTAGCGCAGGCTGCCTTCCTGGGTGCTGCCGTGGTCGACCGCGGCGTCTTCCCAGAAGGCGCGGATTTCATAGACGACGGGGATGCCGAGCTTGCGGCCGACGCGGATCGCCGGCACCGCGTCGAGCACCGGCGAATGGGCATGGATGATGTCGGGTTGCAGTTCCTTCGCCAGGCCCAGCAGGCGTTTTTCGATTGCGCGCATCACCGCGAAGGGGTCGCCGCCGGGCAGCCTGGCGAGCAGGCCGGTGGGTTTGGGCGTGCGGTAGAAATGCAGGCCGTCGGCGTCTTCTTCCAGCACGTTGCAGTTGAGTTGCTTGGGGCCGGACAGGTGATAGGTGTCCCAGCCCATTTTCCGCTGGTTGCGCAGGATGGCGGCGCTGCGGAAGGTGTAGCCGGAGTGCAGCGGCAGGGTGTGATCGAAGACGTGGAGGATTTTCATACTGGGTCAGCTATTTTCAAGTGCCATCTTTTCAGGATACAGAGGTCCAGCCGAATGCGTGCGGTTGCGCGGTGCGGGCAATCGCGGCTGAAGCCGCTCCCACAAAAAACCGCTGGGGCGTCACCTGTGGGAGGGGCTTCAGCCCCGATAGCGCACCTTGATCGCGGCTGAAGCCGCTCCTACAGTAACGGCTTGCGCTCATGCAGCCTGTCTTTCCGTTTCGTCCATGCCCAGCACCTGGCCGAGGAAGGCGTCGAACATCAGCACGGTCCACAGGATCACTGAATAATCGCGGCGGCCGGACTGGTGGGTCTCGACCACTTCGCGCAGGAAATCCTGGTTGAACAGGCCGGTGGACGCCAGCCGTTCGCCCAGCACGACGCCGCGGATGATGGCGGCGAGCGGGCCGCGAAACCACGCGGCGAGCGGTACCGAAAAGCCCATTTTCCTGCGGTACAGCACGTCGTTCGGCAGGTAGGGTTCCATCGCTTTTTTCAGCAGGTATTTGCCTTCGGTGCCGCGCAGCTTGAAATCGACCGGCAGGCCGGAGACCCAGCCCATCAGTTCATGGTCGAGCAGCGGCTCGCGCACTTCGAGCGCGTGCGCCATGCTGGCGCGGTCGACCTTGGTGAGGATGTCGCCGACCAGGTAGGTTTTAATGTCGAGATACTGCACCAGCGACAACGGATCGTCGGTGGGCGCCACGGCGGCATGGCGGCGCAGCACTTCCACCGCCTGGTAGCCCTGCAGATCGCGCTTGAAGGCCGGCGTGAACAGCTGGCGGCGCTGCGCGTCGGACAGCAGCGAGACGCCGTGAAAATAGCCCTCGACGGTGTCGCGCGCCAGCGCCTCGAAGGTGGTCTTGGCGCGGAATACCTTGGGCGCCCAGTCGGCCTTGGGATACAGCTTGCCGAGCGCGCCGAACAGCGGGCGGCGCAGCGCGAGCGGCATCACCGCGCGCATCCGCTCCTCGTAGCGGAACCAGCGGTAGCGCCGGTAGCCGGCGAAATGCTCGTCGCCGCCGTCGCCGGACAGCGCAACCTTGACGTGCTTGCGCGCCAGTTCGCACACCCGGTAGGTCGGCAGCGCGGACGAATCGGCGTAGGGCTCGTCGTACACGCCGGCGAGCCTGTCGACCAGGCTGAAGTCGTTGGCGGCGACGATCTCGACGTGGTGATTCGTCTTGTAGCGGTCGGCAACCTTCTGGGCGAATTCGATTTCGTTGAAGGCCGGGTCGTCGAAGCCGATCGAGCAGGTGTTCACCGGCGTGGCCGACTGCGTCGCCATCATCGCCACCACTGCGCTGGAATCGACGCCGCCCGACAGGAACGCGCCCAGCGGCACGTCGGCGATCATGCGCAGGCGGATCGATTCCTGCATGCGCTCGATCAGCTCGTCCATCGCGCCGGCCTCGTCCGTAACCTTTACCGGGGTGAACGGCATGTCCCAGTACTGCTTCGGCAGCGCGCGCGCCTCGCCGCGCTTGAGGGTGAGCGTGAAGCCCGGCGGCAGCTTGCAGGCGCGCTTGAAAATGGTGCGCGGCTCGGGCACGTAGCCGTAGGCGAAATATTCCTCGACCGCCAGCGGATCGATGTCGCGCGCGAGGCTGGGATGCACCATCAGCGACTTCAGCTCGGAGCCGAAAATGAATTCGCCGGTGTCGAGGAAGGCGTAATACAGCGGCTTGACGCCGAAGCGGTCGCGCACCACGAACAGGGTTTCCTGCTTGCGGTCCCACAGCGCAAACGCGAACATGCCGCGAAAGCGCGCGACGCAGGCTTCGCCCCAGGCTTCCCAGGCATGGACGATGACTTCGGTGTCGGAGTGGGTGCGGAAGGTATGGCCGAGTGATTCAAGCTCGGGCACCAGCTCCTGGAAGTTGTAGATTTCGCCGTTGAACACGACGACGACGCTGCCGTCCTCGTTGAACAGCGGTTGCTGGCCGGTGGAGAGGTCGATGATCGACAGGCGCCGGTGCCCCAGCCCCAACCCCGGCTCCAGATGCAGGCCGCCCTCGTCGGGACCGCGGTGGAACTGGCTCTCGTTCATGCGATGCAGCAGTTCGCGTGAAATCTCGTCCACGCCGCGGGTATCGAAAATGCCGGTTATGCCACACATAGGATTGGATCTGGGTAAGGTTGCAGGAGCGCCCGCAAGGGGGGTGCCATGTCGATATCCCGGTTCCTTCGATGGCTCACCGTCATCATTTTCTCTCCAGGGTTTTGTCATACACCTTGGTGTAGGCTTCGGCCATGGCCGGAATGCTGAAGCGCTGTTCGGCCTGCCGGCGCGCATTCTGCCCGTGTTCGGCAATGCGCGCCGGCGTGTCCAGATAGCCGAGCAAGGCCTGTGCCATCCCGGCCACGTCGCCGGGCGTGACCCGCAGGCCGTTGACGCCATCCTCCACCAGTTCGAGGTTGCCGCCCACCGCGGTGGCAATCACCGGCAGGCCGCTCGCCAGCGCTTCCAGAATGGTATTGGAAATCCCCTCGTTTTTGGACGGCAGCACGAACACGTCGAGCACCTGCATGATGTCCGCGATGTCGTCGCGCACGCCCGGCAGCCAGGCCAGGTGCGCCAGGCCGGCGGCCTGCAGCAGGTCGAGGCAGGTCTTGCGGGCCGGGCCCTCGCCGACGATGACCAGGCGCGCGCGCGCGGCACGTTCGGGCTGCTGGCGCACCAGCTGGATGAAGGCCCGCGTGAGCGTGGGGTAATCCTTGACCGCGACCATGCGCCCCACCGAGCCGAACACAATGCTCTCGGGATGGGCGAACGCCGGCCGCGCGCCCTCGCGCGGATGGAATTTCGCGCTGTCGACGCCGTTGTAGATCTGGTGCAACTTGCGCGGCGGCACGCGAATGGCCAGGCGCAGCCACGTCTCAAGGTCCTGGCTCACGGCAATGTAGTTCGACACAAAGGGCTTGGCGGCGCGACGCAGCAGGTTGTATTTCCAGTTCTGGCCATACAGATCGAACACGTCGCGCCCATGCTCGCCGTGCACGGTGGCGCGAATGCCGGCGGCCGCGGCGACGAACTGCGCTTCCAGCGCCGCCAGGTTGCGGGTGTGCACCAGATCGGGCTTCAGCTGGCGCAGCAGCTTCCATAGACGCACCGTCCAGCCGAAGCCATGTCCCGGCGCACGATGCAGCGCGTGGAATTCGACCGGCTGCGCGGTAATTCGCTGACGAAAATCGCTGTAGTCGGTGAGCGCCACCACGGTGTGCCGGTAGCGTTCCGGCGACAGGGTGTTGAACAGGTTGACCATGCCGTTTTCCATGCCACCGGTATCGAAGCGATGGACGATATGCACGATATGTGCGGTCACTTCCCGTCAACCCTGTCGAGCGCCCCCCCGATCGCGGGGCTCATGTCCGCGGCGAAGCGCGCCAGGGTGGCGGCCGCGGTCTCGAGTTCCGACTCGTCGTACGCGGTGGCGATCAGCACCGACAGGCCGTCGTCGCGCTGCAGCCGCACCCGGTCGAGCGCCAGGATCAGCTTGGCGGCATGGTCGTTGACGACGGGACGCTGGTTGATCAGGTTCCACTGCCACACCAGCAGGCGCTGGCCATTGCTGCCGCGCATTTTGACCTGGCGTACCTGCCGCGATTCGCCGCCGACCTGCACGGTAGCGAGGGTTTCGCCGACGTTCGACCATTCCGGGTCCTTCTGCCGGATCATGAAATTCTGCGAGTTGATGAGTTCGGCATCCTGCCGCTGGGTGACGTAGTAATTGAGCTCCAGCAGCACGCTGCGCCCGGCCTGGGCATACGACTGGCGCAGTTGGCGGTCGGCGCCGACCCAGTGCGGCGTCCAGCTGGTGAAGGTCTCGGCCGGCTGCCAGCCGCCCTGCGACTCGACCTGCAATTCCGGCATGGCCGGCAGCGGGCGCGCGCTGAGCCAGCTGGCGTAGGCCGGCCACAGGCCTGCCACCAGCAGGACTGCGATCGCCACCGGCAAGCGCGGCAGCGCGGGCCGGTCTGCCGGCGCTGCAACGGGCGATGCGACACCGGATTGAGACTGGCCGGGCTCGGGCTGGTCGTCCTCGCGCCAAAAGCTGCCGATCCAGAACAGCAGCAGCATGACCAGACCGAAGAACACCCAGCCGTAGATGTAGTGATCGACGCCGAGCGCCAGTTTCATGTCGGACAGGTGGGCGATCATCACGATCATGTAGGCGCGTCCGCTGTTGGCGAAGATCGGTACGATGATGGCGGCGATCGAGAACAGCAGCCGCCGTTTCCACGAGCGGTAGGTGAGGTAGGCGTACAGCACGCCGAGCGTGACCGAGGCGATCAGATAGCGCAGCCCGGAGCAGCCTTCGACCACCGACCAGTTGCCGCTGGGAATGCTGAAGAACAGGCCTTCGCGGTACACCGGGATGCCGGTTATCTGCAGCATCGCCACGGTGAAATCGGCCGTCACGCCCATCAGCGGCTGGATCAGGAACTCGCCCACCGGCACCGCGAAAAACAGGAACATCAGGGGAAAGAATGCGGCCCACACGAAGCGCCAGCCGAGCAGCGTCCACACTGCGGCAATCAGCATGGCAATGAACGCGTATTGCGCGACGACGTTGACGCTGCCGGCGTCGGCCAGCAGCCAGCCGGCGCCGGCAGCGGCCAGCAGGATCAGTCCGCGCAGGTCGGGCCGCGGCTGCACCTGTGCCAGCTCATGGCGCTGGCGCCAGAGGAGCCAGGCGCTGATGGGGAAAATGAGGTAGCCGTGGGTGAAGGTCTCCGAGCGCTCCCATATTTCGACCATCGAGTAGAGCGTCGGCCAGAATACGCCGGCCAGGATCAGCAGGACGCCGAAGGTCAGCGCCCCCGGCAGCAGCCAGTTGCTGCGTGGGGCGGCGGGGAGGGCGTCGGGCAAAACACTCATGCGGGGCAGGTCTCCAGAACGGGGGCCGCGGCGGATGCCGCTTCAAACAGGGGATCGATCGCGCCCAGATTGCGCGCCCAGTCGTAGTGGGCGAGGATGCAGTCGCGCGCGGGCGCGGCGGAAGACACGGCCTGCAGACGGGCGACGACGGCATGGGCGAATTCGGCCTCCCCCTGCGCCAGGACGAAATCGCGCCCGGCCTCGGCGCGGATGCCTTCGGCGGCCTGGGCGCTGGCGACGATCGGACGCGCCATCGCCATCGCTTCGAGCACTTTGTTCTGCACCCCGCGCGCGATGCGCAGGGGGGCCACGGCACAGGCGGCATGGGCCAGCCAGGGCCGCACGTCGGGTACGCCGCCGGTGACGGCGACGCCTGGCTGGCGCGCCAGCGCCCGAACCGCTTCACCGGGCCGGCTGCCGACGATGGTGAACTGCGCGGCCGGCACCGCCGCGCGGACGGCGGGAAAAATCCGTTCGGCAAACCAGCTGACGGCATCGATGTTCGGCCAATAGTCCATGGCGCCGGTGAACACCACGCCCTGAACGTCGGCCGGATACGGATTCGGGTAGTCGCGCGCGGGCGAGAAATACTCGGCGTCGACGCCGTTCTCGAAGGCGCTGATTTTGTCGCGTGCGTGCGGCGTGCGCTGCCGCAGCAGCGCCGCCTCGGCGTTCGATACCAGCAGGGTGGCGTCGAAATCCTGCGCCACCCGCGCCTCCCATGCCGCCAGCTTGCGGCCTTCGCGGGCGTACACCCACGACAGCGGCCAGCGCTGGGTCGGCGCGTATTGGGTCCACTTGTCGGAATCGACGTCGACCATGTCGAGCACGCGGCGCGCGAGGCCGGCCGGCATGAACTGCGCCATCGCCGACGAGTACGCCAGGCCGCGCGTCACCGCGCCCGCATCGGCCAGTCCCTTCGCCCATGCAGCAAGTTCGCGGTTGCGGTAATACGGCAGGGTCAGCGCCTCTCCGGTCAGCAGGCCGACCAGGCTTGCCAGTTTGGCGCGGCGCGGGTGCAGCGGCAGCAGCCTGATCGATGCGCAGTACGGTTGCAGCGCGTCCCGGTACTGCCAGTCATCGGGATCGTCGACGAAGGCGCCAAGGTGAATGGCATAGCGCATGGAGAGATGCCGCAGCAAGTTGAACGAGCGGATCTTGTCGCCCTTGTTGGGCGGAAACGGAATGCGGTGCGCGAGAAACAGCAAGCCTTCCATGGATCAAGCCGGGGAAAAATAGCAAGCGCAGAGGCACAGAGACACAGAGAAGGCCATTTCTTTATCCCAAATAATCCATTAGCCCGTCATTCCGGCGAAGGCCGGAATCCAGCACGAAAAAACACCCCGCGAAGCGGACAAAACCATGGTGTTGTTCCGCTTGCGCGGAGGATTCTTAATCCACTGGATTCCGGCCTTCGCCGGAATGACGCAGTTTTGTCTATTGGACAATCCCGGTTTATTCCCGCAGATCGGAAGCGGTTTTTCTCTGTGCCTCTGTGCCTCTGTGGTGAAAAGCATTTGATTCATCCCAGATTTTTCACTATATGCGGCCCGATCGCGTTGGCGAGCGCCAGCGGCATTTTTTTCCAGGCCAGGATGAACAGGCGGTATTTCGGATTGAGCGGATTGATTTCCGGGATCTCGCTGTCGGTCACCAGACAATACTCGTAATACAGCGGCGTCGGCTCGAAGCCCCAGTTCTTCTTGAAGTCGAACGAGCCGGTGCCGCGCTTGCTGCGGCCGAAGTCGAACACGCGCAACCCGCGCTCGCAGGCGCGCCGCATCAGATCCCAGTACATGAAGTCGTTGCCGGCCACCGCGCGCGCGGCGTCCACCCCGCCGCCGTAATACGGCAACACCTCGTCGCGGAAATAGAACGACATCACGCTGGAGATCACCTTGCCGTCGAGCGTGATGGTCAGCACTTCGCAGTCGTCGCCGAATTCGTCCTTCAGCAGCCGAAAGAATTTGCGCGAAAAAACCGGCGTGCCGAGGCGATGCACGCTTGCCGAATAGGCCTGGAAGAATCGCGTGGTGTCGGCATCGATCTGGCCGGTGAGCCCGGCCTTGATGCCCTTCCTCACCATCGCCCGCTGCTTGCGCGGAATGGCGTTCATGTTGGCCTCGATTTCGGGTTCGATGGCTTTTTTGAAGGTGACGTACAGGTCCTTGGTCGGCCAGTGGGCATGCTGCTTGGCCTGGTTGCGGTATTCGAGCGCACCGACTCCGAGCTTTTTGGCAAGCGCCTGGGCCGTCTCGTCGAGCGCGCGATACGCGGCATCGTGGTCGGCCAGGATGCCGCCGTAGGCGCAGAACGGCAGCGAGCCGAGGCCGTGGCCGAACAGCCGGCTGTCGATTTCGGCCAGCGGCAGCACTCCCACCACCTCGCCGCCGCGCTCGGCCAGCAGGAAATGGGTGCGGTGGCCGAACGCCTCCCCGATCACGCGGCGCCAGCCGGCGCGGTGGAAAAAGGTCGCGTCGGGATGCGCGTTCACATACGCGTCCCAGCGCGCGAGGTCGATGGTTTCCAGCGATCGCACCGTGACGTCAGCCGACAACGCGGCAGGAAATTCGGCCTGCATGTTCAACCGGGATTCTCCATTTGGATGCATGCGCCGGCATTCGGCCCGAGGGCGGGCCTCCCACAAATCCGTCCCACAGGCGTGGCTCCCCCTTGTGGGAGGGGCGCCCTCGCCCCGAATGCCGGCGATAGCGCGGCGCGGAAAATCGCGGCGGGGCCGACGGTGCATGGCCGTGGCCGACTTGTCGGATTTATAGCCACGGCCCGCCCCTTGCGGGGGCTTCTATGGGCGCGGTTCGGCACTAAAGGGAAATCCAGGTTCACTTGTCGTCGAGGAACACGCGGTCGACGCGGTCCCATTCAAAGTCGTTCAGTAATTTTCGTAGTCTGCCCGGCATGCGTTGCAGATTGACGTAATGGCGAAAGCGCGTTTTGGCGGAAATGCCGTGCTGGCGCGGCTGCCCGGCGTCGAGTTCCCAGGGATGGAAATAGAACATGCACGGCGCCTGGTCCCGCGCGTTGACGCGCCGCAGCATCCAGCGCGACACCTCGTACGGCAGCAGGCGGAACCAGCCGCCGCCGCCGGCGGGCAGGTTGCGGCCCATCAGCGGGACGGTGGTGGGCGGCAGTTCGAGGATGCCGGTTGCGCCGTTGGGACGGTTAGCAAAGCGCGGCGCATCGGGCATGCCGTAGTGATCGTGTTTGACCGGATAGATGCTGGAGCTGTACACGTAGCCGGCGTTTTCCAGTTCCTCGACCGCCCACCAGTTGTTCCGGTTGATGGAAAAACTCGGGGCGCGGTAGCCACGGATGGCGACGCCGCCGAGGTCTTCGAGCAGGCTTTTGGCACGTGTGATGTCGTCGCGGAATGCGGCCGGCGTGAGGTCGGATGCACGCTGGTGGCCGTAGCCGTGGCTGGCGAGTTCGTGACCGTTGTCGACGATGCGCCGCACCACCTGCGGGTAGCGCTCGGCGATCCAGCCGAGGGTGAAGAAGGTCGCGCTGGTGTCGGCTTCGTCGAGCAGGCCGAGGATCGCGTCGACGTTGCGCTCGACCCTGCACGGCAGGCTGTCCCAGTCTTCGCGGCGGATGTGCGGGGCGAACGCCGAGACCTGGAAATAGTCCTCGACGTCGACCGACATGGCGTTTTTGATGCCCGCCATTTACGCCGCCTTGATGCCCGAAATGGCGCTGGCGCCCTTCCGCTGCGGCAGCCAGCCTTTCAGCGTATAGGCAATGCGCATCGCCGCGCGGCCGTCCCAGTATTCGGGAATGCGCCCGGCCTTGCCGCCGTGGGTCATGACGTCGTTGAACGCCGCCCGGATCGCAGCGGGATCGGCGCCGACCAGGGTGTTGGTGCCTTCGTCGAGGGTGATCGGGCGTTCGGTGTTCTCGCGCAGGGTGAGGCAGGGAACGCCCAGCGCGGTGGTCTCTTCCTGGATCCCGCCGGAATCGGTGAGCACCAGTCTGGCGTCGCGCATCAGGCCGAGCATTTCGAGATACCCCACCGGCGGCAGGATGTGCAGGCCGTCGAGCCGGGCGGTGAAACCAAACTTTTCGATGTTGCCGCGCGTACGCGGATGCAGCGGCATCACCACCGGCAGGCTGCGGTTGATTTCGCCGATCGCGTCGAGCAGGCCGGCAAGCGTGGCGGGATCGTCGACGTTGGACGGCCGATGCAGCGTCAGCACCGCATACTGCGGCAGCTTCGTGCCGAGGGTCCGGCTGGCCGGCACCGCATGTTCGAGATTGCGATACAGGGTGTCGATCATCACGTTGCCGACGAACTCGACACGCGCGGGGTCAATGCCTTCGCGCACGAGGTTGGCGAGCGCGCTCTTTTCGGTGATGAACAGCAGGTCGGAAATCTGGTCGGTGAGCACGCGGTTGATTTCTTCCGGCATGTTGCGGTCGTAGCTCCTGAGGCCGGCTTCGACATGGATCACCCGCACCCCGCGCTTGGCCGCCACCAGGGCGCAGGCGAGGGTGGAATTGACGTCGCCCACCACCAGGATCGCCCGCGGCTGCACGCTTTCGAGCACGGGCTCGAAGCGCTTCATCACCTCGGCGGTCTGTACCGCGTGGCTGCCGGAGCCGACTTCCAGGTGATGGTCGGGGCGCGGAATGCCGAGATCCGCGAAGAAGCTGTCGCTCATCGCCGCGTCGTAATGCTGGCCGGTGTGCAGCAGCTGGGCGGCGATCCCGGTCTCGGCCAGCGCGGCCATCACCGGGGCGATTTTCATGAAATTCGGACGCGCGCCCGCGATGCATAAAACCTGGGTCATGGCTGGGAGGTGCTGTCTTGTTTGTCTGCCGGCGCAGCGTCATCCGCTGCCGCGTTGCGCTCGCTCACGGTGTAGAGAATCTTGCGCACGATGGGCAGGATGCGGTTGACCGAGCGCTCCATCTGCTCGACCCGCAGGGTCAAAAGCGCGGCATCTTCGTTGTGCGGCACGCCGCCGCTGGGCGCACCGCCGTTGATGCCGGCGGCGCCGTGAAAATCCTGGTGCGCGACCTCGTTCTTCAGGTCGGCGATGACTTCGTTGACCTCGGCCTCGCCGAAATGGGTCTTCTCTTCAAGAAAGCCGAACAGCAGCAGGCGGTCGCAGGTGGTGTTGATGCGGCGCGGGATGCCGCCGGTAAAACGGTACAACGCGGCAAAGGCTTCCGCATCGAAGCTGGGGTTGCCCTGCCAGCCGACGATGCGCAGACGGTGTTCGATATAGCCGCGCGTCTCGTCCTCATCGATCGGCCCCAGGTGATACGAGGCCACCACGCGCTGGCGCAGTTGCTGCATGTCGGGGCTTTGCAGGATGCCGCGGAACTCCGGCTGGCCCAGCAGAAAGGTCTGGATCAGCGAGCGCTCGTTGTTCTGGTAGTTGGACAGCATCCGCAGTTCCTCGACCGCGCGCGGGGTGAGGTTTTGCGCCTCATCGACCACCAGCAGGGCGCGTTTTCCCTGGCGGGTGGCCGCGATCAGAAACTCTTCCAGGTTCTTCAGCAGCGCCGACTTGGTCAGGCCCTCGTGCTCCAGCCCGAACGAAGCGGCGACGCTGCGCAGCGTATCCTCGGCATCCAGCTGGGTCGACACCAGCTGCGCGGCGATCAGGTTGTTGGCTTCGAGCTGGCGAAACAGATTGCGCATCAGCGTGGTCTTGCCGGCGCCGACTTCGCCGGTGATGACGATGAAGCCCTCACCGAGCGACAGGCCGTAATCGAGATACGCCATCGCCCGCCTGTGCCCCTTGGAACCATAAAAAAAACGCGGGTCGGGGTTGAGCTGAAAGGGTTTGGCGCTGAAGCGGTAATAATCTTCGTACATGAACGGTCCGTTTTCTGAATGAGGCACAACCCGTGTGCACGCAGGATGCGAAGCAACGGCTGTGCCATGCCGGAAGACTGGTCAGAAACGCATGTTGACCGAGGCCATGAGGCTGTTTTCTTCGTAGCCGGCATCCGCCGCGTTCGAATCCCGCTGGGTGTGGCGGAAAGTCAACGCGCCGCTCAAATCGGTGGCGAATTGATGGTTGATGCCAAGCGAAAGGGTAAGCAGGTCGTCCTCCCGATCGGCGGCGCCGGAGAGGGCGGCAGGCGCCTCGTTGCGGGTCAGGCCGACGCTGCCGATGACGTTGGTCTTGGGGGCGTAGCGGTAATTCACCGCGCCGGTGACGCCGCGGCTGCGATCCTCGCTGTCGAGCAGCTGGTAGTCGCGGCGGGTGTCGAATGCAGTCAGCGAATAGTTGAGCTTGCCTTTCCCCCAGCTCACCCCTGCGCGCAGGGTTTTGGAGACGAAGACGCCGTTGCGCAAATCGACCAGCAGGCCGGGCTTTGCATTGAAGCTCACGCAGTTCGTCGGGGCAGGCGGAAAGCTGAATGGCCAATCCTCGAAGATTTGAATCTCTCCATCCACAAGACACTGGTAGTCATACCTCGTGCCGGTCGTTCCCACAAACTGGCCGATGTCGCTGACATCTTCGACATAACCCAGATTCCAGTTCGAGGAACGGGTGCGGTGACGCGCCGTCGCGCTGTAGGTATTGCCGAAGAAGCGCTCGCCGAACGAGGCTTCGAGGCTGGTGCGGCGCGTGGGCGCCCAGCCGGCGCCCACGCTCCAGGACGTGCCGTCGGTTTCGCTGGCGCTCAGGAAATCGTTCCATTCCCGCCCGACGGTGCCGAATACGCGAAAGGTGCGGTTCAGGGCATAGCCCGCCGAGGCGGTCATGCGCTCGAAGGTCGAATCGCCGACATTCTCATCGCGGTTGTTGGCCTCCCGAATCGAGTAGTTCAGCCCCCAGCTCAGGTCGGTGAAACGGGTGCCGCTGTTGAGCGAGGCGCTGAACGCATTGCTGACCGCATCGGACGCGACATCGTTTTCGAAAATGGCGCCGGAATGGGTGTAGCGCGCCTGCGCATGGGCGAAGGTGCCGAGGCGCTGCTGGATGTAGGGGCTTATGGTGTAGGTGCCGACGGTGGCGCGATTGCTGTCGTTGATCTCGGCGTCGGCCGGCGAATCCAGCAGCGAAATCAATTCCTGCGAGATGCGGGCGCTGCCGTCGATGAACAGGAAGTCATCGATCAACTCGGCTTTGCCCATGGCGTTGAGGTTGTGATAGAGGTCGGCGCTATCGTCCTCGCTGAAGCGTGCCACCCCTGTCAGGCCATATTGCAGGGCGGCCTGCACCCGCCGCGACCCCTGGGAGCGCAGCGTGAACCCCGGAGTCACGCTGAGGATCAGCGCATCTTCCGGGTCCGTTGCGCTTTGATTGGCATTGTCGGTAAAGCTGGCCGACGCGCCGACGCTGGACTGCAGGCGCCAGTCGAGGGCGTGCGCGGGCATTGCAAAAGCCATTGCCATGAGAATAAATCCCGCGCCTGCCGGGAAATCCGGGCTGCGCGGGCGCGGCTTATTTACCGTAACTGCCATAGTAACCATAGTAATAATCCGCGCCCGGGGTCGGCGTGGTCTTGTTCAGCAACATGCCCACCACTTCGCATGACTGGATGTGGCTCAAGGCTTCGCGAACGGCTTCCTGCGAGGTTTTCTCGGCCTCCACCACCATGACGATCTGTCCCATGTGAGTGGCCAACACGCTCGACTCGCTGGTCGCCAGCAGCGGCGGCGAATCGAACAGAATGATGCGGTCCGGGTAGCGGTTGCCGATATCCTCGATCAGGCGGGTCATGGCGGCGCTGGCCAGCAGCTCGGTGGCGCGTTTGTAGGTGCGGCCGGCGGGCAGCACGCTCAGTTTGGCGATGTCGGTGCGGATCAGCACGTCGGACAGTTTCAGGTCCTTGTCCTGCAGCACGTCGAGCAGGCCCTTGTCGGCGTGGATGCCGAGATACTCGGGGATGCGCGGTTTGGCGACGTCGGCGTCGATCAGCAGCACGGTGCGATCCATTTCCATCGCCATCGAAATAGCCAGATTGATGGCGCAGAAGCTCTTGCCCTCGCCCGGCAGCGAACTGGTGACCATGATGAGGTTGCCGTTCTTGACCCGCGCGGCGCCCTGGCCGAAGGCGTTGGCGATGAGCGGACGCTTGATGATGCGAAATTCTTCGGCGATCTGGCTTTTTTCGGCGTCCGGCGACACCACGCCCATGCGATGCAGGCGCGCCAGGTTGATCGACTGTACCTGACTGCCACCTTCCATCGCAAGCGTGTCCGGATCGTTGAAGATTGGTTCGACCGGGGTGGCGACGAAGCTGGAACTGCGCTGCTTGTGGAGCGCATTCTCGATCAGACTGGCGTCGCGGCCGGAATCTCTGTTGCCGCCATCGGACGCCGGGCGGGATGCGCCCGCGCCAATCTTGCCGGCTGCTTTTTCAATAATGCTCATGATGTTTCTCCTAACCTGCGCGCGACACAAGCAGCTGCAGGATCATCACGGCGCCATAGGCGGCAATCAGGCTGCCCAATGCCGCCAGATAGGCCAGCAGGCCCTTGCGCTTGCGGCGGCGGGACTCGTCGGTTTCCACCCGCGACACCGCGCCGAGCAGCGGCAACCCGGTCAGCTCGCGCAGGGCGCGGCGGTCGGCCACGGTGCGGCGAAGCTGGCTCAGCAGGAAGGCCACCGCGATACCGGCGCCGAGTCCGCCCAGCGTCACCATTGACAGCAGCAGCGGGCGATCCGGCCCCGCCGGCTGACTCGGCACGAAGGGCGGGTCGATCACACGGAAGTCGACCGTGTCGGTCTTGCTTTCGACCTCGCCCGACATGGTGACCGATTCGCGGCGCTTCAGCAGCGCATCGTAGTTTTGCCGGTAGACGTCGTAGTCACGCATCAGCTGGGTGTAATCCTGCTCCACCTGCGGAATCATGTTGGACGCATTGCGCAGATCGCTGTAGCGGCGCTGATATTCGGCCACCCGTGCGCCCAGCGAAGACACCGTGGCATCCGCCTCGGCGATGGCGATGGTCAGCTGCTGATAGACCGGATTCTGGATTCGGGCGCCAGCCGGATCGGCCTTGCGTCCGGCCAGATCGATTTTCTTCTGTTCTTCCAGTTTCGCGATCAGGCGCTTGGTCGACTGGATATCGGGGTGCAGGTCGGTGTATTGCAGGCGCAGCAGGTCCATCTGCTTTTCCAGCGCCTGAATGCGGCCGTCGATCTCGCTGTTGCTCGATGCCATCGCCGCCGCGGTGAGCTCAGGTTCTTCATCGGTAAGCTGACGCTTGAGCTGGTTGCGGCGGTTGACGGCTTCCTGCTGGTCCAGCTGCGCCTGGCGCAGCAGCGCCGTGGTTTCGGCCAGCTTGGCGTAGTAGCCGCCGCCCTGCCCCGGCATCATGCCGATGTGCGTCCGCTTGAATTCCGTGAGTGCGGTTTCGGCGTCGGTGAGCTTCTGCTGGTATTGCTGCAGCTGTTCCTCGATGAAGCGCTGCGAGCTGGAAATATCCTGACGCGTCTTGCCGAGGCTGGTTTCCACGAAAATGGTCAGCAGCGACTGCACCACTTTCTTCGCCAGCTCGCCATTGGGATCCTGATAGCTGATGGTGTAGAGGTTTTCGCGGCCGGCGTCGGCGATGGCAATCCTGCTCGCCAGACCGTTCAGCATCGCCTCGGTCTGCTCGGGCGTTTTGGCCTTGACGTCGAGATCGGTCATCCGCGCGACCTTCTCCAGGGTCGGCCGGCTGACCAGCTGACGCGTCATCATCTGGATCTGCTGCTGCACATTGGGCTCAGCCGCCAGCCCCGCCAGCAGCGGCTTCAACAAGGTCTGGGTATCCACATAGACGCGCGCCGACGCCGCATAACGGTCGGGGATCGTCATCACCCAGGTCCAGCCGACGATGCACACCAGCCAGGCCACCACCACGCCCCACCAGCGGCGGCGCCAGGCGGCCTTGGCATAACCCAGAATTTGCTGCAGCACTTGATCCATAGAGACGTTCCGTCAAAAGTGCCGCGGGAGGCGGCACAGGCATACTTTAGAACAGGCTTTCAGGCACCACCAGAACGTCGCCCGGGCGCATGTCGACGTTGGCTGAAATGTCGCCGCCTCGCAGCAGGTCTTCCAGACGCACGCCGAGGCGTTCCTGCTTGCCGTTTTCGGTGCGCAGGATGTATGCCTTGTTGCCCGCGGCAAAATCGGTGAGGCCGCCGACCGCGATCATCAGGTCGATCAGGCTCATTTTTTCACGGTAGTTGAGCGCCTGCGGCTTGGCCGCCTCGCCGACCACGCGGAGCTGCTGGTCGAACGGACCGATGCCGCCGCCGACGATGACGGTGACGATGGGTTCCTGAATGTATCTGGCCAGCGCCTTTTCGATGTCGCGCGCCAGCTGGGTGGGGGTCTTGCCGGAGGCCTGCAGGTCCTCGATCAGGTTCATGGTCATCTTGCCGTCGGGGCGCACCGGGAAGCTGCCGGACACCTCGGGATTGCGCCAGACAAATACATTGACCGAGTCGCCCGGGCCGACCAGGTAATTCCAGTCGAACTGTCCGGTGCGTTCGGGCGCGGGCGGATAGGTCGGCGTGCCGGCGCAGCCCGCCATGGCAGCAACGGCCAGCACCACGCCGGCGCGTGCGATATGCTTGTTGATCGAAAACATGTCCACACTCCCTTAAATATGCAGTTAATCCGCCGGCATTATGCCTGAGCGAGTTATATCCGGTTACATCGCCAGAGACTATACAGAGAGACCATAAGCAAGCCTCAGGCCAGACTATAGACGCTCCCGCCGGCTTGTTAAGCAAGGGCCGTGCGCCGGCCAGGATGTCGGCAACCCGACACGGGTGTCGTAAGCCCGCCGCCCGTCGCGGTATCATGCCGCCCCATGAACCCTCACGAAATCGACAGCCTCGACACCCTGCGTCTGCGCATCCGCGAATTCGCCCGCGCGCGCGCATGGGAAAGCTACCATACGCCCAAGAACCTGGTCATGGCGCTCGCCGTTGAAGCGGCGGAACTGCTGGAACCCTTCCAGTGGCTGACCCCGGAGCAAAGCCAGCACCTGAACGCCGGGCAGCACGAGGCGGTGCGCCAGGAAATCGCCGACGTGCTGATCTACCTGACCCGGCTGGCCGATGTGCTGGACATCGACCTGCTCGATGCCGCCGCCGACAAGCTGGCGCTCAATGCGCGAAAATACCCGGTCGAAAAATCGCACGGCAATGCCCTCAAATATTCGGAATTCGAGAAATGACTGACCTGTATTACAAGCACCACGTCTTTTTCTGCACCAACCTGCGCGAGGACGGCGCCAAATGCTGCGGCGCCTCGGGCGGCCAGCACATGCGCGACTACCTGAAGAGGAAGGTCAAGCAGGCCGACCTCAACGGCGAGGGCAAATGCCGCGTCAACAGCGCCGGCTGCCTCGACCGCTGCGAAGAAGGCCCGCTGCTGGTGGTGTATCCGGAAGGCGTCTGGTACACCTATGTGGACGAGGCCGACATCGACGAAATCTTCGAGGTTCACCTCAAAGAGGGGCGTATCGTCGAGCGTCTGCAACTGAAGTGAAGCGGCCGGGCGAAGCGGCCGGAATCAAACGCTACAAGCTGCGCATTCCGGTTTCAGTGGGCAAGCTGGAAACCGTGATCGACGACCCCGAGACCGATCGCCGTGGCCTGCTGCTGGTGGCCCATCCGCATCCGCTGCACGGCGGCAGCCTGGACAACAAGGTGGTGACGACGCTGGCCAAGGCGGCCAACGAGGCCGGCTGGGTGAGCGTGCGGCCGAACTTTCGCGGGGTCGGCATGAGCGACGGCGCATTTGATGCCGGCGTGGGTGAAACCGACGACCTGCTGGCGGTCGCCCGCTTCGTCGAGGCCAGCTATCCCGGCCTGCCGTGGGCACTGGCCGGATTTTCCTTCGGCGCCTTCGTGCAGCACCGCCTGCGCCAGGAACTGCACGCCAAGCGGCTGATCCTGGTCGCCCCGGCGGTCACCATGTACGAATTCGACCCGGTGCCGGCAGACACCGTGGTGATCTTCGGCGACGCCGACGAGCTCATCCCGCCCGCCGCCATGCGGCTGTGGGCCGAACAGCAAAAGCTTGCCATGAAAACCATTCCGGGGGCCGGGCATTTCTTCCACGGCAAGCTGAAGGAACTGAAACAAGCCTTCATGGAGGCCTGTCCGTGCTGAAGGTGCGTGGCCTCACCAAGCGCTACGGCGACACCGAGGTGGTGCGCGGCCTTGACCTGAACGTCCGGCGCGGCGAATGCTTCGGCCTTTTGGGCCCCAACGGCGCCGGCAAGACCACCACGCTGCGCCTGCTGCTGGGCCTGATCGAACCCGATGCCGGCAGCATCGAACTGGCGGGCATTGCGGTGCCGCAGCATGCGCGCGAGGCGCGGATGAAAGTCGGCGTGGTGCCGCAGATGGACAACCTCGACCCGGATTTTTCGGTGCGCGAAAACCTGCTCGCCTACGGCCGCTATTTCGAAATGAGTAAAGCCGCCGTCGCCGCGCGCGTGCCCGAACTGCTGGAATTTGCCGGACTGGCCAGCAAGGCCGACGCGCAGATCGCGCAACTGTCGGGCGGCATGAAGCGGCGCCTGACGCTGGCGCGCGCGCTGGTGCACGACCCGGATATTCTGTTTCTCGACGAGCCCACCACCGGACTCGATCCGCAGGCGCGCCACCTCATCTGGCAGGGCCTGCGGCGGCTGATCGCGGACGGCAAGACCATCGTGCTGACCACGCATTTCATGGAAGAAGCCGAGCGCCTCACCGACCGCCTGGCCATCCTCGACCACGGCCGCAAGGTGGCCGAAGGCGCGCCGCGCGAACTGATCGAATCGCACATCGAACCGGCCGTGGTCGAAGTCTACGGCGAGGGCCTGGATGGCTGGATGCGCGATCACGCCAGCCAGGTCTGCCAGCGTTTCGAGACCGTCGGCGAAACCCTGTTCTGCTATACCGACAACGCCGAGCGCGTGATTGGCGCCCTGAAACAGGCACCCGCGCTGCGCTACCTGCACCGGCCGTCGAATCTGGAAGATGTGTTTCTTAAACTGACCGGGCGGGATTTGCGGGATTGAGCGAAACCACCAGTGTGGTTCCAGTATTGATACCATTGACCGCTCCAACAGCCCCCGGCAAGATTCAAATGGCTTGTGGGAGCCCCCGCAAGGGGGGGGGGCCGTGGTTGTAAAGCCGATGAATCGGCAACAACCACGCCCGCCCGGGCCGACGGGGTGACGGTTGAGACAGCGTGACATTCGGGGCGAGGGCGCCCCTCCCACAGGTCCCCGGCAAGATTCAAGTGGCTTGTGGGAGCCCCCACAAGGAACAAGCCCACCCACCAGGGCCCCGGCAAGATTCAAGTGGCACTGGGAGCGGTTTCAGCCGCAATGCGCCGCAAGGCGCAAGGACAATGCGTGCCAGGACTTCGCCGCGCCAACTTTGCGGGCTACCGCCCGCATCGGGGCTAAAGCCCCTCCCACAGGTACAGCGGCAGTCTGGCTTTAGTGAGGTCGCAGGGTTTTTGTAGGAGGGGCTTCAGCCCCGATAGCCTACCGATCGCGGCTGGAACCGCTTGCAGGAGACATAGAATCTCCCACAGTAGAGCTTCGAGGCGGATATGACATCGACATTCAACAGCGACATAACCAAAAGCCAGAGGCACACGTCATGAGCGTTGATCACTACACCTACCGCCTGACCTGGTCGCCCGAAGACGGCGAACACGTCGGCCTGTGCGTCGAATTCCCTTCGCTGTCGTGGCTGTCGGATACGCCGGAAGGCGCCTTGAAAGGCATTCGGCAACGGGTGGCCGACGCGCTCGAGGACATGACCGCCGCCGGCGAATCCGTGCCGGCACCATTTGCCGAAAGGCGCTACAGCGGCGAATTTCGCGTCCGCATTCCGCCTGAAGTCCATCGCAACCTGGCCCTGCAGGCGGCCGAGCAGGGCGTCAGCCTGAACCGTCTCGCCAGCGCAAAACTGGCCTCTTAACGTGGCGTTGCCCGAAACGGTCACGCCTCACGCCTTGACGAATTCCTGATATGCATTCCAACCTGCGACTCCCCCGTCTGTCCTGGCGCTTCATTCCGGTATGGCACCGCAACTACCTGGTGTGGAAGAAACTCGCCATCCCGTCCATTCTCGGCAATCTGGCCGACCCGATGCTGTACATGCTGGGCCTGGGCTACGGCCTGGGCAGCCTGATGCCGGACGTGGCCGGTATGCCTTACATCACCTTCCTCGCCGCCGGCACCGTGGCCTACAGCACGATGAACGCGGCGACTTTCGAGGTGCTGTATTCGAGCTTTTCGCGCATGCACGTGCAGCGCACCTGGGACGCCATCATGAACGCGCCGCTGACGCTCGACGACGTGATGCTGGGCGAACTGACCTGGGCAGTAGCGAAGAGCCTGCTGTCCGGGCTGGCGATCCTGGCGGTGATCTGGGGGCTGGGGCTGTACGGCAATTTCTGGATGACGCTGTGGATCATCCCGGTGGTGGCGCTGGTCGGCTTCTGCTTTGGCGGCCTCGGGCTGGTGATGAACGCGGTGTCGCCGAGCTACGATTTCTTCCTCTACTACTTCACCCTGGTGATCACGCCGATGGTGCTGTTGTGCGGCGTGTTCTTCCCGGTGTCGCAGTTGCCGCTGCCGGTGCAGGCCGTGTCGGCCTGGCTGCCGCTCACCCACGCCATCGACCTGGCGCGGCCGCTGGTGATCGGCAACGTGCCCGGCGATATTCCCCTGCATGTCGCCGCGCTGCTGGTTTACGGCAGCATCGGCTACGGCGTCGCGCTGGCGCTGACGCGTCGCCGCCTTCTAATGTAGAAGCGGCGTCTTGATGCCCTCTGGGTGCTCGTCGCCATGCGGTGGTATTTGCGGGGGCGCGAAATCGCGGCTGAAGCCGCTCCCACAAATTCTCCTTCGCTTGCGTCATTTGCGGGAGGGGTTTGAACCCCGATAGCAAACCTCGATCGCGGCTGAAACCGCTCCAGATGACGCGGTGCAATCAGATGCCGGCGGCCTGCTGGTCGGCGTGGTAGCTCGAACGCACCATGGGGCCGCAGGCGGCGTGCCTGAAGCCCATCGCCAGCGCTTCCTGCTCGAACTGGGCGAAGCGTTCGGGGGGGACGAAGCGCAGCACCGGCAGGTGATGCTGCGAGGGCTGCAGGTACTGGCCGAGGGTGAGCATGTCGACGTCGTGTGCGCGCAGGTCGCGCATGACCTGCAGGATTTCGTCGTCTTCCTCGCCGAGGCCCAGCATCAGGCCGGACTTGGTGGGAAGGTCGGGGTGACGCGCCTTGAAATCCTGCAGCAGCTTCAGCGAGTGCATGTAATCAGCCCCCGGGCGCGTGGCCTTGTACAGGCGCGGCACGGTTTCGAGGTTGTGGTTCATCACGTCGGGCGGGGCGGCGGCGAGGATTTCGAGCGCCTTGTCGAGCCGGCCGCGAAAATCCGGGGTGAGGATTTCGATACGGGTGGCGGGCGAGGCTGCGCGCACCGCCGCGATGCACTGTGCGAAATGCCCGGCGCCGCCATCGCGCAGGTCGTCGCGGTCGACGCTGGTGATCACCACGTATTTCAGCGCCATCAGGGCAATCGTCTCGGCCAGATGGCGCGGCTCGTCCGAATCCGGCGGCAGCGGGGTGCCGTGGCCGACGTCGCAGAATGGGCAGCGCCGCGTGCAAAGGTCGCCGAGGATCATGAAGGTGGCGATGCCGTGGCCGAAGCATTCGCCCAGATTGGGGCACGAGGCTTCCTCGCACACGGTGTGCAGCCTGGCCTCGCGCAGGATATCCTTCAGGCGTCCGACGTTGGGCACATTGGACGATTTGGCGCGAATCCACGACGGCAACCTCATTCTGGGTTGCGGCACGATCTTGATCGGGATGCGTGCGGTCTTCGCCGCGCCTTTGTGCTGGATGGGGTCTGCCATAATGTGCCCGGAACAACTTTTTTGAATTTCAACTCTGCGGATTTTAGCCTATGCGACTGCTGACCCTGGCCCTTCTCGCAGCATGGCCGCTTGCCGCCCTCGCCGCCGAACAAAGCGTCGACGCGGACACCGGGCTCGCCACCTGGCAAACTGAAACCGCCGGCATTCAGGTGCGCCTGACCCAGATCAGCCCGAACCAGGCACGCGGCTTTTATCAGGCGCGCGGATTTTCGCCCGAAGCAGCGGAACGCTACGCCGCCGAGTGCGTCTTCATGACGGTGGTGCGCAATGTCGGCGGCGCGCCGATCCGGCACCAGCTGGCCGACTGGCGCTATGAACAAGCCGGGCAGCCGCCGCGCACCATCCGCAGCAAAACCCAGTGGGAGCGCCTCTGGAAGCAGCTTGGCGTTGCCGAAGCCGCGCGCATCGCCTTCACCTGGGCGCAGTTCCCCGCCACGCAAACCTTTGCGCCGGGCGACTGGAACCAGGGCATGACGAGCTACAGCGTGCCGCGCGGCGGCGCGTTCACGCTGCGCTTCGTCTGGCGCGCCGATGGCAAACAACATTCAGGAAAACTCGAACAGGTGAGGTGTGCCGATGAAAATGCGTAATCGATTGGCGGGCATGGCGTTTGCCGTGCTTTGTTTGCCGGGCGTGCCGGTGGCGAGCGCCATTGCGGCCGACCTGCCGCCCATGTCCCACAGCCTGACGAAACAGGCGCCCAAGCCAGCGCCGGCCTTGAAGCTGAAGGATCTCGACGGCCAGACGCACAATCTCGCCCAACTCAAGGGCCGTGTGGTGCTGATCAATTTCTGGGCAACCTGGTGTCCACCGTGCCGCCGCGAAATGCCTTCGATGGAGCGCCTGTCGCAGTCACTCAAGGGTGAAGCTTTCACCGTGCTGGCGGTCGATGTCGGCGAGGATTCCGACACCATCGAGACCTTCACCGGCCAGCTCGACACCGCGCTGACCTTCCCCATCCTGCTCGACACCCGCAGCCGCACCATGCAGGCGTGGAAAGTGGCGGGGCTGCCGACCACCTTCCTGGTCGACAAACAGGGGCGCATCGTCGCCAGCGCCATCGGCGGGCGCGAATTCGATCACCCGGAAATTATCAAGGCGATTCGCGAACTGCTGGGGAAGTAGGGGTCAGGGGTCGGGGAAGACCAGATGAACCTAGATTTTCCATTGGGCGATTTGTAGCGCGTAGGGTGCACTCCGTGCACCTTCTGGCGTCAACCGGTGCACGGAGTGCACCCTACCCCAGGCATCTCGCACTCCGATGAACACGCCAATCTGAAGCCCAAGAACCCCTGCTCCGGAAAATCCGTCAGGAATAAATCGTGTCCCGCAAGGCTTGGGCGAGCGCCTGCCCGGCCTGCGGCGGGGACAGCTTCACGCCGAGATTGCGGCATTGCGTCACCTGCATCCCAGCGTGGCCGCACGGGTTGATGGCGGCGAACGGCGCCAGGTCCATGTCGACGTTGAATGCCAGCCCGTGATAGGTGCAGCCGTGCTTGACGCGCAGACCGAGCGCGGCAATCTTGGCGCTGTCGACATAGATGCCTGGCGCGCCGGCCAGCCGCGCCGCGACAACGCCGTGCGCCGCCAGCAGGTCTATCACCGCCTGCTCCATGCGCGTCACCAGTTCGCGGATGCCGTAGCCGCGCCGCCGCAGGTCGACCAGCACATAGGCCACGACCTGCCCCGGCCCGTGATAAGTGATCTGCCCACCGCGGTCGATCGGCACCACGGGAATGTCGGTTGCAGCGATCAGATGCTCGGGCTTGCCGGCCTGCCCCTGGGTATAGACCGGCGGATGCTCCAGCAGCCAGAATTCATCCGGGGTGTCGGCCGTGCGCCGCGCGGTGAAATCCTGCATCGCCCGCCAGGCCGGCTCGTACGCCACGTGCCCCAGGCTGCGCACGACCGCCACGCCTCCCTGATCCCTGATTCCCGATCCCTGATCCCTGGCACTCACAACGCCATCTTCACCCACGGATGCGCGGTGATCTCGCGATACAGCGCATCGAGCTGCGCCTTCGAGGTGGCGCGCACCACACAGGTCACCGACAGATAGTTGCCGCCGCTGGACGCCCGCATCTCGATGGTTTCGGCTTTGAAATCGGGGGCGTGGCGCAGCACCAGTTCGACCATGGTCTGCGCGAAGTCGTCGCGCCGCTCGCCCATGATCTTGACCGGGAAATCGGTAGGGAATTTCAGCAGCGTCTCTTCTTCGCTCATGCGCGCATGACCTGCTGCTTGAAAGCCTGATACAAGCCGTCCATCCGCTGCGCCAGCGGTCCCGGCACGCCGGCGCCGACCGGCACGCCGTCGAGTTTCACGATGGCCATGATTTCCTTGGTGGACGATGTCATCCACAGCTCGTCGGCACTGCGCACCTCGGCCTCGGAAATCGCCCGTACCTCATGCGGAATGCCGTGCGCGGCGGCGAGCTCCCGCACCACGTCGTAGGTGACGCCGGTCAACATCAGGCTGGACGGCTGCGGCGCCCGCAGCACGCCGTCCTTCACCACGAAGATATTGCTTGCCGCGCCTTCGGTCAGGAAGCCGTCGCGCAGCATCACGGTTTCGGCACAGTCGGCGTCGACCGCCTGCTGCCGCAGCAGGATGTTGGCCAGCAGCGAGATCGCCTTGATGTTGCAGCGCTGCCAGCGGTTGTCGACGGCGCTGACGGCGCACACCCCGGCGGCCTTTTGCGCGGGCGTGGACGTCACCAGCGGCTGTGAAAACATGAAGACGGTCGGCGGCACGCCCCGCGGAAAGGCATGATCGCGCGGCGGCTGTCCCTCAACAGGCGTGCCGCGCGTGACCTGGATGTAGAGCGACTGGTCGGCGAAGTCCTGCAGTTCGACCAGCCGCAGGATCATTTCGCGCCAAACCTTGGCTTCATGCGGGTTGGCCAGGCGGATGCCGTCGAGGCTGCCCTGCAGGCGGCGCAGGTGCTCGTCGAGCCGGAACGGCTTTTTCGAGTACACCGGAATCAATTCGTAGACGCCGTCGCCGAAGACGAAGCCACGGTCGAGCGCCGAAACCTTCGCGTCGGCAAGCGGCAGGAACCGGCCGTTGAGATAAGCGCTCATTTGCCGAAGAAGAGCCGGATCGAATCCCAGCCGCGTCCGAAGATGCCCGCCACGGCGACATCGTGCAGCGCGACCAGGGGATAGTCGCCGACCGGCTTGCCGTCGAGCACCAGCCGCAGCGTTCCCATGCGCTGGCCTCTGCGCACCGGCGCCATGATCGGCTGCTGGGTGATGACTTCGGCCTTGACGCGAACGGCGCTGCCCGTGGGAACCAGCAAATGAAAATCCTGCGCAAACCCCATGCTCACCGTCGAGCGCGCGCCGCGGTAGAGGGGCACCACCTTGACCGGCTGCTGCGCGCGGTAGAGCCGCACGCTTTCGAAATTCTCGAAGCCGTAATTGAGCAAGCGCAAGGCATCCTGGGTGCGCTGGGCGTCGGACCGCCCGCCCAGCACCACGGCGATGCGGCGCTGGTCGCCGCGCCGGGCCGACGCCGCCATGCAGTAGCCGGCCTGGACGGTGCGCCCGACCTTGAGGCCGGTCACCGTGCTGTCGCGCCATAACAGGCGATTGCCGTTGTAATACGTGATGCCCTTGAAGGCCAGTTCCTTTTGCGTAAATAAATCCTGCCGCTCGGGAAAATCACGCAACAGCGCGCGCGACAGCAAGGCGAGGTCGCGGGCGCTCGATTCGTGCCCCGGCTCGGTCAATCCGGTGGCGTTCATGAAACGGGTTTTGGTCATGCCGAGCCGCTTGGCTTCGTGGTTCATGCGCTCGACAAACGCCGCCTCGCTGCCGTCGGTCGCGGTCACCAGCGCAAGCGTGGCATCGCTGGCCGATTGCACCAGCATCGCCTGCAGCAGGGTGTCGACGCTCACCTGCTCGCCCGCCTTGAGAAATACGCGTGCGCCGTCGGCCTCGGTGGCGGATTCCGGCACGGTCAGCGCCTCGCCCAGGCTCAGCCTGTTCTTGCGGATATCGCCCAGCAGCACGTAGGCCGTCATCAGCTGTGTCAGCGAGGCCGGCGCCAGCGGCAGATCGGCCTGATACGAAGCCAGCTCGCGTCCGCTGGTCTGGTCGATCACCACCCAGGCGCGCGCCATGATGCCGGCAGGCGCCGCCCAGGCCGATGTGGAAAGCAGGAGCGCCAGCCCCAGCCAGAAAATCTTCATGCCAGGCCCTTAAAAAATCAATCGCGTCTGACGAAGACCGCATTCAGGTCGAGACGTTCCCGCACCCGCGCGCGATCCGCCTGCGCCGCGTCGTCACCGGGATAAGGCCCGAGCTGCACGCGGTGCAGGGTGCCGTTGAGCACCACACGGCTGCGGCGGGTGTCGAGGTCAAGCTCGCCTGTCAGGCGGTCGAGCAGTTTCCGTGCATTGTCGGCGCGTGAAAACGCGCCCACCTGCAGGTAGATCCCTTCTTGCAACGCCTCGCCCTGCGTGTCATAGGCGGTGGGGTCGAGGCTTTCCACCCGCACACGGGTGCTGCCGCGCTTCAGGTAGCCGAGCTTATGGGCAGCGGTATACGACAGGTCGATGACGCGCTTGCCGTGAAACGGACCGCGGTCGTTGATGCGCACCACCACGGACTTGCCGCTGTCGAGCGCGGTGACCCGCGCGTAACTCGGGATCGGCAGGGTGGGATGCGCGGCGGTCATGGCATACATGTCGTAGGCCTCGCCCGACGCGGTTTTCTTGCCGTGGAAGCGTTTGCCGTACCACGAGGCCAGGCCTTCCTCGCGGTGCTCGCGACGCGTGGCCTGCGGCGTGTAGGTGTTGCCCAGCACGGCATAGGTGCGATTGGCGAAGCGATGCAGCGGTTCGTCGCGCGGCACCGCGTCGGGAACGGCATCCAGATTGGCCGGCGGCTGGGCCTCGGGACCGTCGTCGAGATAATAGCCGCCACTTTTGGCCGTCGTGGCGGGCGCGGACTGGGTGGGCGTGGAGGGGCTGCTGCCGCAGCCGGCGAGCGCCAGCACGGCGGCAAGCATGCCCAGGATCGGTATCGATATCTTGTTCATGACTGCATTTTAACGCGTCACGATTTGTTGAGCTGGCGATGCGTCGCCACGCTCATCAGGATGCCCATCCCCAGCAGCAGCGTGATGAGCGCGGTGCCGCCGTAGCTCATCAACGGCAACGGCACGCCGACCACCGGCAGAATGCCCGACACCATGCCCATGTTGACGAATGCGTAGGTGAACAGATTGAGGCTCAGCGTGGCCGCCATCAGCCGGCCGAACAGCGTCGGCGCCCGCGCCGCGATGACCAGGCCGCGCGCGACAATGGCCAGATACAGCCCCACCAGGAAAATCGCCCCGACATAGCCGAATTCCTCGCCGAACACGGCGAACACAAAATCGGTTGTCCGCTCCGGGATGAAATCGAGCTGGCTTTGCGTGCCCTGCATCCAGCCCTTGCCGAACAGTCCGCCCGAACCGATCGCGATGGTCGACTGGATGATGTGGTAGCCGGCGCCCAGCGGGTCGGACGTGGGATCGAGCAGGGTCAGCACGCGGCGCTGCTGGTAGTCGTGCATCAGGCCCCACACCACCGGCAGGCCGGCGGCGCCGAGCACCCCGCCGCCGAAGATCACCTTCCACGGCAGGCCGGCAAAGAACAGCAGGTAGAAGCCCGATGCACCGAGCATCAGCGCCGTGCCCAGATCGGGCTGGCGCAGGATCAGCAGAAACGGCACCAGCAGCAGTACGCCGGCGACCAGGAAGTGCTTCGCGCGCAGCACCGCCTCGTTGCGCTGGAAATACCAGGCCAGCGTCAGGGGCAGCGCCAGCTTCAGCAGTTCCGACGGCTGGAACGCCATGAAGCCCAGATTCAGCCAGCGCCGCGAGCCGTTGCGGACTTCGCCGAACAGCGCCACCCCGATCAGCAGCACCACGCCCGCGACAAACAAGGGCGGCCCCACCCTGGACAGCAGATGCGGCGGCACATTGGCCATCACCACCATCACCCCCAGCGCCAGCCCGATGTTGACCAGGTGGCCGCTGATGCGCGCCGGGCTCTGCCCCGAGGCGCTCGCAACCACCGCCAGGCTGATGCCCAGCAACACGAGCACAAGGGTCAGCAGAATGCCGTCCAGATGACTCAGCCTGCGCACGATCCAGTGGCTAGTCCGCGGCATTTTCCGCCTCCAGTTTCATTTCGCCGGGTCGCTTCCCGGTCAGGTAGTAATCGAACACCGCGCGCGCGATCGGCGCCGCGACGCCGCTGCCCGAGCCGCCGTTTTCCACCATCACCGCCACCGCGATGGTGGGGTTCTCGGTCGGCGCATAGGCAATGAACAGCGCATGATCGAGGTGCTCCCGCGCCAGCCGGCTGGCGTCGTAGCGCGCGCCCTGCTTGATGCCGACCACCTGCGCGGTGCCGGTCTTGCCGGCGACGGTGTAGGGGGCGCCGGCTGCCGATCTGGCCGCGGTGCCGCCCGGGCGCATCACGTCCATCATGCCTTCGCGTACGACCTCCAGGTGTTTCGGAGTGATCGCCAGCTGGGCGCGCGCGCCACCCGGCTGCGGCTGCCAGGTATGGGCAAGCGGGTCGCGCACCGCCTGCACCAGGCGCGGCTCGATCCGCACGCCGCCATTGGCGAGCATGGCCGTCGCCACCGCCAGCTGCAGCGGGGTGGTCAGGTGATAGCCCTGACCGATGCCGGCAATCACCGTCTCGCCGGGATACCAGGGCTGCTTGAAGCGGCGCTGCTTCCAGTCGCGCGAGGGCAGCAGTCCGGCCGACTCGCCGTCCAGGTCGATGCCGGTTTTTTGGCCCAGGCCGAACTGCGCCAGGTAGTCGTGCATCCGATCGATCCCCATGTCCACTGCCAGCCGGTAATAGTAGACATCGCACGACTGGGAGATGGATCGGCGCAGATCGACGACCCCATGCCCGCCGCGTTTCCAGTCACGGAACTGATGGCTGCTGTTGGGCAGACTGAAAACGCCGGGATCGTTGATGCTGTCCGACGGCTTGCGCAGCCCCAGTTCGAGGCCGGCCAGCGCCATCAACGGCTTGATCGTCGAACCGGGAGGGTAGATGCCGCGCAGGGCGCGGTTCACCATCGGCCGCTCCGGCGATTCGTTGAGCGACTTCCAGGTTTCCGGATCGATGCCGTCGACGAACAGGTTGGGGTCGAATCCGGGCCGGGAGACCAGCGCCAGCACCCCGCCGGTGTTGGGGTCGAGCGCCACCAGCCCGCCGAGGTAATCGCCGAACGCATGTTCGGCCACCGCCTGCAGCGCCACATCGAGATGCAGGCGCAGATCCTTGCCCGGCACCGGCGGGATCCGCGACAGCATGCGCACCGCCCGGCCGCTGGCGTCGGTCTCCATCTGGTCGAAGCCGGTGCGGCCGTGCAGCAGGGTTTCGTAGCTCTGCTCCAGCCCGGTCTTGCCGATATGGGCGCTGCCCTTGTAGTTCTGCTCGCGGCCATTGTCGCGCAGCTGCTGCAGGTCGCGATCGTTGATGCGGCCGACAAACCCAAGCACGTGCGCCATGCCCGGCCCGGCCTGGTAGTTGCGGAACAGCCGCGCCTTCACTTCCACCCCCGGCAGGCGATAGCGGTTGGCGGCGATGATCGCCACCTCCTCGTCGGTCAGCTTGCTTTTCAGCGGCACGGTTTCAAACTCGTGCGACTCGCTCAGCAAACGACGAAAACGCCGCAGCTGCCCCGGCGTGATCTCGATCAGCGCGCCCACCCCGGCCAGCGTGGCCTCCAGGTTGTCGGTCCGCGCCCGCGTCAGCTCCAGCGTGTAGGCCGAATAGTTTTCCGCCAGGATGCGATCGTTGCGGTCGAGGATCAGCCCGCGGTTGGGCGCGGTGGGCACCCGCGAAATACGGTTGCTTTCGGCACGCTGGATATAGTGCTCGTGCTGCACGACCTGCAGATAAAACCCGCGCGCCAGCAGCGCGGCCGCCAGCAGCGCGACAAGAGCCGCGCCCGCTTTCAGCCGCCCATGAAAGCGGGCCAGCTCACGATCCAGGTTTTTCAGTTGCGTGGCGAAACCCATCCCGAATCAGGCCCGATCCTGCATCCCCTTGCCGTGCCACAGACGCACAAACAGGGCAATCAGATACCACAGCACGGTGCTGCTCAACACCGGCAGCAGCATGGCCAGGCCGGTCGGCGGATTGACCGCCAGCCAGCCGATCAGCAGCACCAGCAGCTGCACCGTCAGCAGAATGGGAAGCAGCTGCGCGGCCTGGCGGAGCGGATCGAACTGCAGCAGCCGCAGACGCAGAAACAACACCAGATAGACGCCGGCCACATAGGCGATGGCATGCTGCCCGAACACCGCGCCATCCTGGAAATCGGCCAGCAGGCCAAGAAAAAACGCCGCGCCGAAGCTGATGCGCGCAGGCTGATGCAGGGTCCAGAACAGCACGCCGACCAGCACGAAGTCCGGCCGCAGGGCCAATGCCGGGCCCGACCACGGCAGCTGCTCCAGCAGCACCGCCAGGGTCAGGGTGCCGAGGATGCGGCGCCAGCTGCCTGCCGTATGGGTAGCCACGTTCATGGCTGGGTCACCTGCGGATCGGCGATCAGCACCAGCACGGCACGGGTGCGGTCAAGGCCCGCCAGCGGCAGGCATTCCACCCGCAAATAAGGGCTGGATTGCGAACGGGAAACCCGGCTGACGCGCGCCACCGGAATACCGGCCGGATACAGCCGGTCAATGCCCGACGTCAGCAAACGGTCGCCCGGCCGGATATCGGTCTGCGCCGGCATGTAACGCAGATCCATCCGGCTGTGCCCGTTGCCGGCGGCCAGTCCGCGCTGGCCGGTGCGCTCGATCAGCACCGGGGTCAACTGCCCAGGACTGCTCACCAGCATGACTTCGCTCGATCCCGGATACACCCGGCTCACCTGCCCCACCAGACCGCTGGCATCGACCACCGGCAGGCCCCGGCGCAGCCCCGCGCCGCCGCCCTGGTCGAGGGTGATGCGCTGGGCAAACCAGTCGTGCCCCCGATACAGCAGGGCAGCGTGGACCACTCTTTGGCCGGGGCGCGATTGCAGCCGCAGCAGGGTACGCAATTCGGCATTTTCGCGAACCAGTTCTTGCGCGGTGTTCACATCGACCAGAAGCCGCGCACGTTCGGTCAGAAGGGCATCGCGCTCTTTTTGCAGAAGGCGGTGGCGGACGAAGAAACCGCCGAGTTCGGCAGCGATGTCGAAGGGGGTGCGCATGATCGCGCGAGCGGGCTGCAGCACCAGCGAAAATCCGCTGCGCAAGCCATCGAGCGCGCGATAACGGGCATCGATCGCCACACAGGATGCACCGACCAGGAGCCAGATCAACAGGCGTACCGTCGGCCCCAGCCGGCGGGCGAACATGAGCTGGCCAGGCATCGCCATCAGTCGTTCCCGTCAGCCGTGCCGCGCGGAGCTGCATTCACTCGTTGGTAAACACCGATGCCAGTTTGTCCATGTCTTCCAGGGCGCGCCCGCAACCGCGCACCACGCAGGTCAGCGGGTCGTCGGCGACAATCACCGGCAGCCCGGTTTCCTCCATCAGCAGACGATCGAGGTCGCGCAGCAGCGCACCGCCGCCGGTCAGCACCATGCCTTTTTCGGCGATGTCGGCGCCCAGTTCCGGCGGCGTCTGCTCCAGCGCCATTCTCACCGCGCTGACGATGGCGTTCAGCGGCTCGGTCAGCGCTTCGAGGATTTCGTTGGACGACACATTGAAGCTGCGCGGCACGCCCTCGGCCAGGCTGCGGCCCTTGACTTCCATTTCCAGCACCTCGGCGCCGGGAAAGGCCGAGCCCATTTTTTTCTTGATCTGCTCGGCGGTCGCCTCGCCGATCAGCATGCCGTAGTTGCGGCGAATGTAGTTGATGATCGCCTCGTCCATGCGGTCGCCGCCGACGCGCACCGAGTTGGCATAGACCACGCCGCCGAGCGAGATCACGCCGACCTCGGTGGTGCCGCCGCCGATGTCGACCACCATCGAACCGGTGGCCTCGGCCACCGGCAAGCCGGCGCCGATCGCCGCCGCCATCGGCTCCTCGATCAGGTAGACCTGGCGCGCGCCGGCGCCGATCGCCGATTCGCGGATCGCCCGGCGCTCCACCTGGGTCGAGCCGCACGGCACACAGATGATGATGCGCGGACTGGGGCGCAGCATGCGGGTGTCGTGCACCTTCTTGATGAAGTACTTGAGCATCTGCTCGGTGACGGTGAAATCGGCGATCACGCCGTCCTTCATCGGCCGGATCGCCTGCAGGTTGCCCGGGGTGCGGCCCAGCATCTGCTTGGCTTCCACACCCACCGCCTGCACCGTGCGCTTGCCGCCCACCATTTCGGTGCGGATCGACACCACCGAGGGCTCGTCCAGCACAATGCCGCGGCCGCGCACATAAATCAGCGTGTTGGCGGTACCGAGATCGATCGCGAGATCGGTGGAAAAATAGCTGGTCAGGAACTTGAACATGGTGGCGGCAGCGCCCGCGCCAGGCGGGGCGAAATGGCATAAAAAACAAGGGAGCTATGATACCCTAACGCGCTCCGTTCCCGTAAGTCATCAGGTGCTTCCATGTCCCTCACTCCGGACGACGTCAAGCGCATCGCCCGCCTTGCCCGCATCGAAATCGACGATGCGCAGGCGCAGGCCACGCAAGCCCAGCTCAACACCATTTTCGACCTGATCGCCACCATGCAGGCGGTGGATACGGCCAGCATCGCCCCGATGGCGCACGCGCAGGAGGTGTATCAGCGCCTGCGCGACGACGTGGTGACCGAAACCGACCGCCATGCCGCCTTCCAGGCCGTCGCCCCCGCGGTCGAGAACGGCCTCTACCTCGTCCCTAAAGTCATCGAATAAACCATGCCAGACGCCAGCCTTTCCGCGCTCGCCGCGCAGCTCGCCGCAAAACAGGTTTCCAGCCGCGAACTTGCCCGGCAGTACCTCGACCGCATCGCCGCGCTGAATCCGGCCATCAACGCCTTCATCACGGTGGACGCCGAGAAGACCCTGCTCGAAGCCGCCGCCGCCGACGCACGCATCGCCGCGGGCCAGGCCGGCCCGCTCACCGGCGTGCCGATTGCGCACAAGGATATCTTCTGCACCGACGGCTGGCTCACCACCTGCGGCTCGAAGATGCTGCACAACTTCGTCGCCCCCTACGACGCGCACGTGATCCAGCGCTTCAAGGCCGCCGGCATGCCCAGTCTGGGCAAGACCAACATGGACGAGTTCGCCATGGGCTCTTCCAACGAGACCAGTTATTTCGGCGCGGTGAAAAACCCCTGGAATACTGCCTGCGTGCCCGGCGGCTCCTCGGGTGGCGCAGCGGCCTGCGTCGCCGCGCGCATGGCGCCCGCCGCCACCGGCACCGACACCGGCGGCTCGATCCGCCAGCCCGCCGCGCTGTGCGGCATCACCGGCTTGAAGCCCACCTACGGCCTGGTGTCGCGCTACGGCATGATCGCGTTCGCCTCCAGCCTCGACCAGGCCGGGCCGATGGCGCCGTCGGCCGAGGACTGCGCGCTGCTCCTGAACGTGATGACCGGCTTCGACCCCAACGACTCGACCAGCCTGGAGCGCGAAAAAGAGGACTACACGCGCGACCTCGACCAGCCGCTTGCCGGCCTGCGCGTCGGCCTGCCACGCGAGTTCTTCGCCGAGGGCCTCAACAGCGAAGTCGCTGCCGCCGTAGAAGCCGCGGTCACCGAGCTGAAGAAACTCGGCGCCACGACCGTCGAGATCTCGCTCGCCAACTCGAAACTCGCGATCCCGGTGTACTACGTGCTGGCGCCCGCCGAAGCGTCCAGCAACCTGTCGCGCTTCGACGGCGTGCGCTACGGTTACCGTGCGCCGGACTACGCCAGCCTCGACGACATGTACTGCAAGACCCGCGCGCAGGGCTTCGGCGCCGAGGTGAAGCGCCGCATCCTGATCGGCGCCTATGTGCTCTCGCACGGCTACTACGACGCCTATTACCTGCAGGCGCAGAAGATCCGCCGCCTGATCGCCGACGACTTCAACCAGGCCTTCAAGGCCTGCGACATCATCCTCGGCCCCACCGCACCGGGCACCGCGTTCAAGCTCGGCGAAAAATCCGACGACCCGGTCGAGATGTATCTCAACGACCTCTACACCATCCCCGCCAACCTCGCCGGCCTGCCCGGCATGAGCTTGCCCTGCGGCTTCGACGCCAAAGGCCTGCCGATCGGCCTGCAGCTGGTCGGCAACTATTTTTCCGAGGCGAAAATGCTCAACGTCGCCCACCAGTACCAGCGCGCCACCGACTGGCACAGCCGCCAACCGGAGGATCTGAAATGAAGCGGGGCCACGATAACTGGGAAACGGTCATCGGGCTGGAAGTCCATACCCAGCTCGCCACCCGTTCCAAGATTTTCTCGGGAAGCAGCACCGCCTTCGGCGCGGCGCCCAACACCCAGGCGAGCGCGGTCGACGTCGCGCTGCCCGGCGTGCTGCCGGTGCTGAACAAAAAAGCGGTGGAATGCGCGATCCGGTTCGGCCTGGCGGTCGACGCCACGCTCAACCGCGTCAACGTGTTCGACCGCAAGAACTACTTCTACCCCGACCTGCCCAAGGGCTACCAGATCAGCCAGCTGGCCAAGCCCATCGTCGAGGGTGGGACGCTGAAGATCGTGGTCGAGGGTGAAGAAAGAACCATCCACCTCACCCGCGCCCACATGGAAGAGGACGCCGGCAAATCGCTGCACGAGGATTTCCACGGCATGACCGGAATCGACCTCAACCGCGCCGGCACCCCGCTGCTGGAAATTGTCTCCGAGCCGGAAATGCGCTCCAGTGCCGAGGCTGTGGCCTACGCCCGCGCGCTGCACACGCTGGTAACCTGGATCGGCATCTGCGACGGCAACATGCAGGAAGGCAGTTTCCGCGTCGACGCCAACGTCTCGGTGCGCCCGGTCGGGCAGGCCGAATTCGGCACCCGCCGCGAAATCAAGAACCTCAACTCCTTCAAGTTTCTGCAGCAGGCGATCGACTACGAAGTCCGCTGGCAGATCGGGACGCTGGAAGACGGCGGCCGCATCGAGCAGGCCACGGTGCTGTTCGACCCCGACACCGGCGAGACGCGCATGATGCGCAGCAAGGAAGACGCGCACGATTACCGCTACTTCCCCGACCCCGACCTGTTGCCGGTGAAGCTCGACGAGGACTGGATCGAAGCGGTGCGCGCCGGCCTGCCCGAACTTCCGGCCGCGATGCAGGCACGCTTTCAGGCCGACTATGGCGTATCGGCCTACGACGCGGCGGTGCTGACGGGTTCGCGCGCGCTCGCCGATTTCTTCGAGGCAGCCGCCCGCGCCTGCGGCCAGGGCAAGCTGGCCGCCAACTGGGTGATGGGCGAACTCTCGGCTGCGCTGAACAAGGCCGAACTCGACATCGCGCAAAGTCCGGTCTCGGCCACTCAACTCGGCACGCTGATCGCCCGCATCCAGGACGGCACGCTCTCCGGCAAGCTCGCCAAACAGGTGTTCGAAGGGCTGTGGGAAGGCGCCGGCGAGGTCGACGCCATCATCGAGGCGCGCGGTTTGAAGCAGATGTCCGATTCCGGCGAACTGGAAAAGATCGTCGACGACGTGCTCGCCGCCAACCCGAAATCGGTCGAGGAATTCCGCTCCGGCAAAGAGAAGGCCTTCAACGCCCTGGTGGGACAGGTGATGAAGGCCAGCCGCGGCAAAGCCAATCCGGCGCAGGTCAACGAGTTGCTGAAAACAAAACTACAGTAAGCAAAAAAGCGAACGGGCCGGATACCCGTCCCGTTCGCTTCAACTTCCATCTCTTTGAATCGCTGCCACCGCTGCGTGGCGTGGAACCTCTTTACCGCTTACGGCCTGCCCGTCAGTTCCCGGAACCGCACCTTGTCGGCCGCATATTTCTCGCCCACCTGCACCATCGCCTCTTCGTTGTTGAGGATGGTGCGCTTCAAGTCCAGGCTTTCCCGTGTAGCCTGATCCAGTTGTTCCTTCAGGTTGGGCGAAACCGGGCGGCCCGCCTTTTCGATATTGGCGATACGCGCCTTCAATTCCGCCAGGTTCGCTTCCACCGCCTTGCCGCGGATTTCAGCCCCCCTGATCGCCAGTTTGTGATGCTCCAGCGCACGGTCGCGCGCCAGGTCGATTTCCGCTTCGGTGGTATAGGTCTGGGTCAGTGCGCGATCGAGCTGTGCCTGCTTGCCCTGTTCCACCTCGATGCGCTTCTGCTCGGCCCGACGCTCGGCCTCGGCCTGACGCTCGGCCTCCGATTGCGTGCGCCGGATGACGTTGCCCTGTTTGCTCAACTCGGCGCCGCCGCTTTTCTGAAAGGTCGTCGGCGGCGTATCGCTGTAATGCACGCGGCCGTTGCCGTCCACCCAGCGGTATGTCTGGGCGTGCGCCGCGCCCGCGCTCAGCAGCAAAGCAGTTGCCAGCGCGCTATACGCCATACCTCGCACGGTAGTCTGCCACGGCCTGCAATTCTTGTTGTCTGTCTGCATCGCGTTCCAGAAACTCCACCAGATTGTCCAGCGTGACCACGGCCACCACCGGAATGTCATATTGCTCGCGCACTTCCTGCACCGCCGACTTGTCGCCGCTGCCGCGCTCCATGCGGTCCAGCGCGATCACCACCCCAGCCGGTTCGGCACCGGCGTGGCGGATCAGGTCCACCGACTCGCGCACCGAGGTGCCCGCGGAAATCACATCGTCCACGATCAGCACGCGGCCCTGCAGTTTCGCGCCGACCACCGTGCCGCCTTCGCCGTGATCCTTGGCTTCCTTGCGGTTGTACGCAAACGGCACGTTCCTGCCCATCCCCGCCAGCGCGATCGCAATGCTCGCCGCCAGCGGAATGCCCTTGTAGGCCGGGCCGAACAGCACGTCGAACGCGATGCCCGAGTCGACAATGGCTTTCGCGTAAAATTCGCCCAGCCGGCGCAGCTTGTCGCCGTCGTTGAACAGTCCCGCGTTGAAAAAATAGGGGCTCATGCGCCCCGCCTTGGTCTTGAACTCGCCAAAACACAACACATTCGAGGCAATGGCGAATTCCACAAACTCGGCTTTGTAATCGGACATTTTTCTAATTTCTTGAATCAATCTTGATGCGAATTATATCGGCCAACCTCAACGGCATCCGTTCCGCCGCCACCAAGGGTTTCTTCGACTGGCTGCCCACCCAGAACGCCGACGTCGTCTGCGTGCAGGAGCTCAAGGCGCAGGCCGCCGATCTCAAACCCGGGTTCATCCAGTGCGGCGGTCTCACCGGCGCCTTCCACCATGCCGAGAAAAAAGGCTACAGCGGCGTCGGCGTCTACACCCGCCAGGCGCCGCAGCAGATCATCGAAGGCCTCGGCGTACCCGAGTTCGATGCCGAAGGCCGCTACATCGAGGCCGACCTTGATAATCAAAGCGGTGGCAATCTGGCCGTCATCTCGCTCTACCAGCCCTCCGGCTCCAGCAGCGAAGAACGCCAGATTGCCAAGTACCGCTTCCTGGAAGCCTTCTTCCCGCGCCTCGAAGCCTTGATCAAATCCGGCCGCGAAATCGTCATCTGCGGCGACTGGAACATCGCCCACCGTGAAATCGACCTCAAGAACTGGAAATCCAACCAGAAGAACTCCGGCTTCCTGCCCGAAGAGCGCGCCTGGATGACGCGCCTGTTCGACGAACTCGGCTGGGTCGACGTCTACCGCAGCCTCTACCCCGAGCACACCGGCGAGGCCTACACCTGGTGGAGCAACCGCGGCCAGGCGTATGCCAGGAATGTCGGCTGGCGCATCGACTACCAGATTGCCACGCCCGGCATCGCGGCCAGGGCGACTTCCGCCAGCGTCTACAAGAACCAGCGCTTTTCCGACCATGCGCCGCTGATTGTCGATTACGATTACAAGGCTTAAGCTCCCCATCGAGGCCACGATGAAAAAACAGACCGCACTGCATCTGCTGCAGGACCACAAGGAGACGATGCGCCAGCGCTTTGGCGTGCGGCATCTGTCGCTCTTTGGTTCCACCGTGCGCGATGAGGCACGCGAAAAAAGCGACGTCGACATCCTGGTTGAATTCGACGGCCCGGCCACCTCCGACCGCTATTTCGGCTTGCAGTTTTACCTGGAAGACCTGCTCGGCTGCCCGGTCGATCTGGTCACCGACAAGGCATTGCGCCCGGAACTCCGCCCCCACATCGAGAAGGAAGCCGCCCGTGTCGCGTGAATGGTGCTTTTACGTCAGCGACATGATCGAATTTTCCGAAAAGATTGCACTGCTCCGCAACCTGAATGCGCTCAAGGCAGCGGCGGATGCGGGACAGATCACCGACCCCGCTGAATGACCCAAACCATCTCAGGAAATAATCCGGAGCATCACTTTGCCGGCGCCGGCAAAATGATCGCCGGCGGCAAGGGCGCCGTCCAGATCGTGCTGGACTATCAACTCTCCCGCTCCGCCTGCGACCTCATCGCCCAGAACGGCGACCCGCGCAAGCCGGAAATCGATAACAACCATGCCACTTAGCTGGAACGAAATCCGCAGCCGCGCCCACGAATTCTCGAAAAGGTGGATTGACGAAGAATCCGAACGCGCCGAAGCGCAAAGCTTCTGGAACGATTTTTTCGCCGTGTTCGGCATCGAGCGCAAGCGCGTCGCCATTTTCGAGAAGCAGGTCGCCATGACGCGCGCGGGCGAAAAGCTCAAGCACGGCCGCATCGACGCCTTCTGGAAAGGCATGCTTCTGATCGAGCACAAAAGTCGCGGTGCCGACCTCAACCGCGCCTTCGCGCAGGCCGCGGACTACTTCGACGGCATCGCCGAGCGCGATCTGCCGCGCTACATCCTGGTGTCCGACTTCGAGCGCTTTCGGCTCTACGATCTGGAAGACGGTAGCGAGGCCGAATTCAAGCTCGCCGACCTGCACAAGCGCATCAAGCATTTTGCCTTCGTCGCGGGCTATCGCACCCAGGTCATCGCGCCGCAAAACCCAGTCAACATCAAGGCCGCCGAGCGCATGGGCAAGCTGCACGACCGGCTCCGCGCCAGCGGCTACGAAGGCCACCCGCTGGAAGTCCTGCTGGTGCGCCTGCTGTTCTGTCTGTTCGCCGAGGACACCGGCATCTTCCAGCCCGCCGGCAGTTTCCGGATCTGGCTCGACGAGCGCACCGCGCAGGATGGTTCCGATCTCGGCGCGCAATTGACGCAGTACTTTCAGACGCTGAACACGCCGGAAGACAAGCGCTCGAAAAATCTCGACGAACAGACCGCCGCCTTTCCCTATGTGAACGGCAAGCTGTTCGAGGAGCCGCTACCCATCGCCGCTTTCGATGCGGCCATGCGCGATGCACTGCTCGATTGCTGCGCGCTGGATTGGGCCGCAATCTCGCCCGCCATCTTCGGTGCGTTGTTCCAGTCGATCATGGACGACAAGGCGCGGCGCAACCTGGGCGCGCACTACACCAGCGAGGAAAACATCCAGAAGCTCATCAAGCCGCTGTTCCTCGATGCGTTGTGGGCCGAGTTCCACAAGATCAAGGGCAACAAGAACAAGCTGTTCGAGTTTCACAAAAAGCTACGCAACCTCACCTTCTTCGACCCCGCCTGCGGCTGCGGCAATTTTCTGGTCATCGCCTACCGCGAGTTGCGGCAACTGGAGCTGGAACTGCTGCGCGCCGCCCATACCACCGGCCAGCTCGCGCTCGACGTGCACCAGATGATCGCGCTGGACGTCGACCAGTTCCACGGCATCGAAATCGAGGAGTTCCCCGCGCAAATCGCCCAGGTCGCACTGTGGCTGGCCGACCACCAGATGAACCTCAAGGTGAGCGAGGAATTCGGCATGTATTTCGCCCGCATTCCCTTGAAGACCAGCCCGAAAATCGTCCACGGCAACGCGCTCACGCTCGACTGGAACGACGTGCTGCCGGCGGAACGGGCGAGCTACGTGATGGGAAACCCGCCGTTCGTCGGCGCCAAGTTCATGGACGACGCCCAGCGCGCCGACGCTCGCGCGGTGTTCGAAGGCGTCGGCAATGCCGGCCTGCTGGATTTTGTCGCGGCGTGGTATGTGAAGGCGGCGCGCTATATGTCGGCGTCATCGCGAGACCCGCAGGGGCGTGGCGATCCGGACGCCGGCAAATGGATTGATGCGCCGCGCAACGACGGTATCCGCGCCGCCTTCGTCTCGACCAACTCCATCACCCAGGGCGAACAAGTCGGCGCGCTGTGGGGCTGGCTGCTGAATCAGGGGGTAAAAATCCACTTCGCCCACCGCACTTTTTCGTGGAGCAACGAGGCGCGCGGCAAGGCCGCGGTGCACTGCGTCATCGTCGGCTTCGGCCTCGGCGATGTGGCCGGGAAAACCATTTACGAATACGCAGATATCCGGGGCGAGCCGCACGCCCTGCCAGCGGCCAACATCAATCCGTATCTGGTGGATGCGCCGGATGTGGTGCTGGAGAACCGCCGCACGCCGATCTGCCCGGTGCCGGGAATCGGCATTGGCAACAAGCCCATCGACGGCGGCCACTACCTGTTCAGCGACGACGAGAAAGCCGAATTCCTGCGCCGCGAGCCACAGGTCGAAAAGTGGTTCCGCCGCTGGCTGGGCGCGGACGAGTTCATCAACGGCTACCAGCGCTGGTGCCTGTGGCTGGGCGACTGCCCGCCCAACGAACTGCGCCAGATGCCCGAGGCGATGAAACGCGTGGAGGCCGTCAGGCAGTTCCGGCTGGCGAGCAAGTCGCCGCCGACGCAGAAGCTCGCCGATACGCCGACGCGTTTCCATGTCGAGAACATGCCGGCGTCGACCTACCTGTTGATTCCAGAAGTCTCCTCGGAACGCCGGGATTGGATTCCCATCGGATTCATGCACCCGGATACCTTGAGCAGCAATCTGGTGAAGATCGTCCCCCACGCCACCCTCTACCACTTCGGCGTGCTGACCTCGACCATGCACATGGCTTGGGTGCGTTCGGTGTGCGGCCGCCTGAAAAGTGATTACCGCTACTCCGCCGGCATCGTCTACAACAACTTCCCCTGGCCCGACGCCCCGGCCGACAAAGGCCGGCAGGCCATCGAAGCCGCCGCACAAGCCGTGCTCGACGCCCGCGCGCAATTCCCCGGCTCGACGCTGGGTGACCTCTACGACCCGCTCTCCATGCCGCCCGCGCTGTTGAAAGCGCACCAGAAACTCGACGCCGCGGTGGACAAGGCCTACGGAAAATCCGGCTTCAAGTCCGACGCCGAGCGGGTGGCGTTTCTGTTCGCGCGTTACCAGACATTGACGTCGCTGCTGCCTCAAACGGCCGCAAAAAAACGCACCAACAAGGCAAAAACGCTTCAGGAAGAAGGCGCGATTGCCCCATGACGACGGCTTTCAGCGACTACATCGTCTACGTGGACGAAAGCGGCGACCACAGCCTCGTATCCATTGACCCCGAGTACCCCATATTTGTCCTGTCCTTCTGCATTTTCCGCAAGGACGAATACGCCCAGGCGATGACGCCAGCGGTGCGCCGATTGAAATTCGAAACCTTTGGCCACGACATGGCCATCCTGCACGAGATCGATATCCGGAAAAAGAAGGGACTGTTTTCCAAGCTGGGCAAGGGGGCACGGGAACACTTCCTGAACACCTTGACTGACATCATCGAGGCTGCCGATTTCAGGCTGGTGGCGGTAGTAATCGACAAGCACAAATTGAAAGCCCGATACGCCACACCAGAACACCCCTACCATCTGGCGATGGAGTTCGGCTTGGAACGCATCTACCGTTACCTGAAAAATATGGGACAAGACGGCCGGCTAACGCATCTGGTCTGCGAGGCACGAGGCGCAAAGGAAGATGCCGAGCTGGAACTTGAATTCCGCCGTATCCGGGATGGAAGGAATATCTTCAACAAGCCATTACCGTTTGAGTTGGTGGTAGCGGACAAGAGAACCAATTCAGAAGGCATGCAGCTTGCGGATTTGACTGCGCGCCCCATAGGCTTATCGGTGTTGCGGCCTGAACAGATCAACCGTACACATGCTGTGCTGGAAAAGAAGTTTTGCCGGGACGGCAATGGCATTAAAACGGGGATTGGATTAAAAGTGTTCCCCTAGAAAGTCGAAGGGCCTCCGGGTAGTCCCAGAAGCCCAACGCCGACCGGGTAGTCCCAATCCACTTGTGCCCAATATAAACAACTAGCTTACCGAAAGTCAACCAATCTTATGCCCTCCGCCCTAACAGGCCACCCCTGGCTTGCCGCCCTCAAGGTCTACACTCACCCGCGCGTCGTCGGCATGCTGTTTCTCGGCTTCTCCGCCGGGCTGCCGCTGCTGCTGGTGCTGGGCACGCTGTCGTTCTGGCTGTCGGAGGCGGGCATTGCGCGCGCGACGATCGGGCATCTCTCCTGGGTGGGGCTGGCGTACGGCTTCAAGTTTTTGTGGTCGCCGCTGGTGGACCGGCTGCCGCTGCCTTTCCTGACGGCGCGGCTGGGCAAGCGGCGGGCGTGGCTGCTGCTGTCGCAGGTCTGCATCGCCGCCGCACTGTTGGGAATGGCGAATACCGACCCGGCGCAGAACCTGACGCACATGGTGTACCTGGCGCTGGCGGTGGCGTTCGCCTCGGCGACGCAGGACATCGCGCTCGACGCCTACCGCATCGAGGCGGTGGAAATCGAGAAGCAGGGGGCGATGGCGGCGACCTATCAGGCGGGCTATCGCATTGCGATGATCACGGCGGGTGCGGGGGTGCTGTGGATCGCGGCGGCCTTCGACCCGTCTGAGGCGACCTACGATTTCCGCCCATGGCAGGTGGCGTACACGGTGATGGCGGCGCTGATGGCGGTCGGCATTCTCACCACGCTGACCATCCGCGAGCCGGAAAAGAAAATCTCCATTTCGACTGTCGAGCGCGAAGCGCATACACGCGAACGCTTTGCCGCCGCCGGGTTATCCGGCTGGCTGCTGACGGCCACGGCGTGGTTCCACAGCGCGGTGCTGGCGCCCTTCATCGACTTCATTCAGCGCTACAAATGGCAGGCCGTACTGATGCTGGCACTGATCTCGATGTACCGCATCTCCGACGTGGTGATGGGGGTGATGAGCAACCCCTTCTACCAGGAAATGGGGTTCACCAAGGACGAGGTGGCGACGGTGTCCAAGGTCTACGGCGTGATCATGACCATCCTCGGCGCCGGGCTGGGTGGCCTGCTGGTGATGCTCATGGGCGTGATGCGCACGCTGTTCCTCGGCGCGGTGCTGTCGGCGGCGACCAACCTGCTGTTCGTGTGGCTGGCCGGGCGTGGGCACGATGTCGGCGCGCTGGTGTTCACAATTTCGGCTGACAACCTGTCGGCCGGCATCGCCTCCAGCGCCTTCGTCGCCTACCTGTCCAGCCTGGTCAACCAGGCGTATTCGGCCACGCAGTACGCGCTGTTCACCTCGGTGATGCTGCTGTTGCCCAAGTTCATCGCCGGCTTTTCCGGCGAGTTCGTTGATGCCTATGGCTGGGCGAGTTTCTTCACCGGCACCGCGCTGATCGGGGTGCCGGTTTTGCTGCTGGTCTGGCTGGTGGGGCGACAACGACAACCGGGCTGATGTGCTAATCTTTTGCCATGCCAAATCTCGACGCCCTCACCCAACTGCCCCTGGCCGAACGTCTGGCCGCGATGGAATCATTGTGGGATTCACTGTGCCGGGACGATGCGGCAGAATTGAGCCCGCCCTGGCATGCTGCCGTGCTGGAAGAACGCCTGCGCGAACTGGAAGACGGTCAGCACCGTGACTGGCAATCCGCCAAAAACGCACTGCGCAAGCTGACCGAGCGCTGAGTCCCGCCCATGCATGACGTGCGGATCGGCGCTTCCGCCGAACGGGATCTGCTGGTCGGTTTCGACTTCTATGAGACCCAGGCCGCCGGACTCGGCCAGTATTTTCTCGACAGCCTGTTCTCCGATATCGATGCGCTCGCGCTATACGCGGGTGTTCACCCCAAGCCCCTCGCGGGCCTGCATCGCAGCCTGTCCAGGCGTTTTCCTTTTGCGATTTATTACGATTTCGATGGCCGCAGCGCGATTGTTCTCGCCGTGCTCGACTGCCGTCGCAATCCCCGCTCGATACGCAGCACACTTGGTGCGCGTCGAACCAGACCCAAACAATGATCGAGTTTTCCCTCCTCGCCGCCCTCCTCGCCGGCCTCCTCGGCGGGGTGCATTGCATCGGCATGTGCGGCGGCATTGTCGCGGCGTTTTCCTTCCGCGCCGATGGCAGCACGCCGCCGTTCCGCCTGCATCTGGCCTATAACCTTGGGCGGGTGTCGTCGTATGCGATGTTCGGCGCGCTGGCCGGCGCACTCGGCGCCTCGCTCAAGCTGGCGGACTTCGCGCCGGTGCAGACGCTGCTGTACGTGCTGGCGCAGGGGGTGATGATCCTGCTCGGCCTGTATCTGGCGGGGTTCAATCAATGGGTGCTGGTTTTCGAGCGCGCCGGCGGCGCCGTGTGGCGCCGGGTGAAGCCGCTGTTCCAGAAGCTGCTGCCGGTGAAGTCGCTGCCGCAGGCCGTGCTGGCGGGGATGGCCTGGGGATGGCTGCCGTGCGGGCTGGTGTATTCGGTGCTGGTGTCGGCGCTGGCGGCGGGCAGCCCCGCCTCGGGCGCGGCGCTGATGCTGGCATTCGGCCTCGGTACGCTGCCGAACCTGTTGGGAATGGGCCTGTTCGCCCGGCAGATCCAGCCCTTCATGCAGCAGTTGTGGGTGCGCCGCGCGGCGGGGCTGACGGTGGCCGGCTTCGGCGCGTGGGGCCTGCTGAGGCTGGTTTACTTGTAGAACTTCTGGCTGAACTCCATCTCGCGCTTCGGCTCGCCTTCCACTTCGACCGTGGCGGTGAATTTCAGGGTGTCTGGCGGGGTGACGCGGAATTCGCCCAGGTAGTAAATCGCGCTGCCTTCCCTGACTTCGCGCAGGGTGATATTGGCCAGTTGCCGGTTGAGATTGGTGGCGTAGATGGTGATCCTGGCCGGTACCGGCAACGGCACGCCGACCTGGTTCTGCTTCAGCACCGACATCGTGACCATTCCACGCGTCTTGCTGCGCTCGATCTTGTAGGCACGTGCGACTTCCGGCAGCAGTTCGTCGGTGGTGAGGGCGTTGTAGTGGACTTCGTACTGGCCGAATTTTTGCGAGATTTCGGCGTGTGCAACAGCGGTGACGGAACACAGGCACAGGGCGGCAAGCAGGCGCTTCATGGTTTCTCTCCTTTTATTGTAGGCGATGCTGTCTAGTGTAGTGTTGCATTCTGTTTGGAACTTATAGCCATGTAATAACGGCCTCGCAGGTCGGGTTTTAACCCGACATGTCGGGCTGAAGCCCGACCTACAAGGGATTGCACATAAGTGCCGTCAAGAATGCAGCACTACGCTAGATTGTAGGCACTTATTGCTGCGCGGCGAGCCAGGCGGTCAGGTCGTCGAGTGCGCGACTGGCCGCCAGATTGGCCGCCTGCGCGGTGCCGGCCGCATCATAGGTCGTCAACGGCACCTGCTGTTCGAACACGCGACGCCCCAGCAGGGCACGCTGCTTCAGGTCGACCAGCTCGGCGCGCAGCACCAGGCGCATCTGGCCCGGCTCGCTGGCAGCGTCGTGATAGAACTCGACCAGTTCGGTATCCAGCAGCATGTCGCCGCGCACATAGCCGCCGGCGGCACTGACATTCCAGGTGCCCTGGCGGTCGAGGCGGGTACGCATGAGGTCGGCGAAGCGCTTGCCGGGCCGCTCGGTCCAGCGCGCGAACTGGTATTGGCCGCGGGTGCCGGCGCTGCGGCTGAAGACGAGCTGGTCGGTGTCGTAAAAGCTGCCGGTGGTGGTGTCGAGCACCAGCAAGGTTTTGGCGTCGGCGCGCAGCGGGGCGGGTTCGATGGCGGACACGGGATCGTTCAGCACGTAATACACCACGGCGGGAATTTTGGTCTTTTCACCAAAATTGACGCAGCCGGTCAGCACCAGGCTCAGCGCGGCAAGGGCAAGGACGGATTTCATGGCAGTTTTTCTCCGGGGCCGAGCTGCTGCTGGCCGGGACCGAACAGGATTTCGCGCGGGTTGGACAGGCGCTTCCCGGCGGTCGTGAGGGTGTCGGCGCTGGTACGCACGTCGCGGCTGACGTTGGTCAGTTCCAGCGTGCTGGTTTCGGTGAGCTGCTGGATTTGCCCGGAAATCAGGCTGGCTTCGCGCTGCAGTTTTTCCATCGCGACGGTCGCTTCCTTCAGCGCGATGTCGGCGTTCTCGCCGATGCTGATGATGCTGCCCTCGGCACGGGTGGCGGCCTGGCTGATGCTGGCGCCGGCAAAGCGGAATTCGTCGGAGGCATCGCGGATGCCCTGCGCCACGGCGTCGAGACTCTGCTTGTTGGCGGCCAGATGGCTGGACAATTCGTCGAGGTTGGCGAGCGTCTGGCTGATGGCGCGCTGGTTTTCGTCCGACAGCAGCGTGTTCATGCGTTCCAGCACCTGGGCGCCGTTTTCCGCCATCCGGGACACCGCGGTGGCAACCTTGTCGATGTCGGAGCTGCCCTCGGCGATCACCGGGTAGCGCTCGCCCTGGGGAACCATATCAAGCAAAGGCGCGTCGCTCGGGCCGTTGTTGATTTCAACCGACGCGATGCCGGTCACCAGGTTGCGCTTGATGTAGGCCTCGGCGCCGACATGCACCGGTACGCCCTCGTCGATGCGGGCGGTGACGCTGACGGCTTCGTCGTTGCCCGTGGCGAAACGATAGCTGTCGACCACGCCGACCTTGATCCCGCGGATCTTCACCGGGCTGCCGACCGCCAAGCCGTCGAGCGACTGCTGCTTGAAGTAAATCGTGTAGTTCTGATAGGCGACGCGGTCGGCCAGGCCCGACAGCCACACAACGGACACGGTCAGCAGCGCAATCACCGCCAGCACCAGAATTCCCACCAGGGTATAGCGGCCTTCAGTTTCCATGATTGGGTTCTCCTTTCGACACCCGTGCGGCGAAGTAATCGCGCAGCCACGGGTCGTCGATGGTTTTCAGTTCGGCCACCGTGCCGCTGCCCAGCACACGGCCGTCCGACAGCACGATGACGCGGTCGATAATCGAAAACAGTGTATCCAGGTCGTGGGTAACGAGGAATACGGTGAGGCCGAGGCTGTCGGCCAGCAGCCGGATCAGCGCATCGAAGGCGCGCGCCGATGTCGGGTCGAGACCCGAGGTCGGCTCGTCCAGAAACAGCAGTTCGGGGTCGAGCGCCAGCGCGCGCGCCAGCGCCACCCGCTTGCGCATGCCGCCGGAGAGCTCGCTCGGGCGCTTTTTTGCGGCGTCCGGCGGTAGCCCGGCCAGCGCAAGCTTCAGCCGCGCCAGCTGGCGGCAGGTGGCGTGCGGCAGGTCGGTGTGCTCGAACAGCGGGGTGGCGACGTTGTCTTCCACATTCATCGAGGAAAACAGCGCGCCATCCTGGAACAGCACGCCAAAGCGCTGGCGCAGCTGGTTCATCTGCTCGGGCGTGCAGTCCAGGACCGACTGTCCGAACAGCTCGATGCGACCGGCCTGCGGCTTCAGCAGGCCGATGATTTCGCGCAGCAGCACCGACTTGCCGGAGCCGCTGCCGCCGATCAGCGCGACCACTTCGCCGCGCGCGACGGAAAGATCCAGATCGCGATGAATGCTGTTCCCGCCCAGCGTGGTGACGAGGCCGCGAACGTCGATGACGGCGTCTGCCATCAGATTCCCATCTTCACGAACATGATGGCAAAAATGGCGTTGAGGATGATGATGGCGACCAGGCTCTGTACCACGGTAGACGTGGTGTGGGCGCCGACGCTGCGCGCGTCGCGGCTGACCGTGAGCCCCATGCGGCAGGCGATGAGCGCGATGAAGATGGCGAACACCGGCGCCTTGCCCAGCCCCACCAGCAGGGTTTTCAGGTCGAGCACGTCCGCCACGCGGTCCATGAACATGTAATAGGAAATATCCAGCTGCTGCTGCGTCACCAGCATGCCGCCGGCCATTCCGGCGATGTCGCCGATGAAGACCAGCAGCGGCAGGGCCAGCAGCAGGGCCAGGATGCGCGGGATCGCCAGCACCGCCAGCGGCGACAGGCCGAGCGTGGCGATGGCGTCGATTTCCTCGGTCACCTTCATGGTGCCGAGCTGCGCGGTGATGGCGGCGCCGCTGCGGCCGGCCACCAGGACGGCGACGATGACCGGCGAGATCTCGCGCAGGATCGCCAGCAGCAGGCCGTCGACGACGAAGATGTTGGCGCCGTATTGCTGCGCCTGCGAACCGAGCAGGTAGGCAAACACCACGCCGAGCAGGAACAGCATGCCGATCACGATGGGAATCGCGCCGACGAACACCGCGCGCACCTGGGCGCCGAATTCGCGCCAGCGCCAGCGCCCCGGGCGCGGCAGCAAGGCCATCAACTCGATGGACAGGCGGCCGACGAAGTCGAGCAGGCCGACCACATGGCCCCACACGGCGATGCTGCCGCGTCCGGTAAGGGCGAGCACGCCTTCGCTGCGCGGTTCGGGTTCTGCGGCGGTGGCCGCGTTATGCGGCGCCACCAGCTTGAACATCGCCAGATGCTGCGGCTGGAAGCCGCGCAGCTCGGGCATCGGGTCGCCGGCCTGCGGGCGCGCGGCGGCGAGCAGCAGCCACGCGCCGTTGGTATCGAGCCGGGTGACGCCGGCGCCGTCGAGGATGCGCACCGACTTGCCGGCCAGTTTCGGCAGCGCGGACGCGGCATCGGCATGCCAGACACCGCTGACGATCAGCGCGCCCTGTGCCTCGTCGAAGCGGGCGCTCGCTTCCGTCACGCCAGACCCAATGGGTTGTTTGGATCGATGCCGGGCATGAAAGGCAGGCCGCGCTCGCGGTGGGTGACCTGATAGACGCAGCCGACCCAGTTGCCGATCACCGCCTCGGCGGTGTCGTGCCAGGTGTTGTCGAGTAGCGGCAGCAGGAGGGATTCGGGGAAAGCCAGCGTCTCGCCCGCCTGCGTGCGGCTGCCGAATTCGGCCAGCAGCGCCTGGGCTTGGCGGTCGAAGTAGCGCGCCGGGAACGGCGGAAACGAAGCCAGCTTGCCGGCCGCGGCCAGCAGCAGGTCGCGCTTGTATTCCTTCAGCAGCGACACCGTGTCGTATTCGGGATGGCCCTGGAAGAACACGGTGCGCAGGCCGTCGCGGCTGACCGCCAGATGCACGCCGGCCTCCGCGCTTTCGACCAGCACCTTGAGTCCCGCCGCCTCGAACTGCGCGTGCGAGACGTCGTTCCAGCGCGAATGCGGCACGTCGAAGCGGGTGTTGACGTCGGCCACCAGCGGATGGCGGCCGTCGGTGACGCGGTGCTCGAACACGCCCCAGATCTTGCGGGGCTGCTTGACCCGCGTCTGGCCGTGGCGGAACTGCATCACCGCATGGGTGGCGAGGCACGAGCACAGGGTCGAGGTGACGTGATCCCAGGCCCAGTCGATCACCTCGATCAGCGGCTGCCAGAACGCCTCGTCGGCCAGGTTGGGGTGGCTGACGTTGGCGCCGGTGATGATGAGCGCGTCGAGCCCGGCCTCGCGGATCGCCTCGAAGGGTTCGTAATACTGCGCGATGTGCGCCTGCGCCGCCTCGCCGCGCGGCAGCGTCGGCAGGGTGAACGGATGCATGTAGAACTGCGCGATCGGGTTGGATTCGCCGACCAGCCGGTAGAACTGCCGCTCGGTCGCCTCCAGCGCCGCGTCCGGCATCATGTTCAGGAGGCCGACGTGCAGTTCGCGGATTTCCTGCCTGGCCGCGCGCTCGGTCGACAACACCGTGATGCCGTCGCGGCGCAGGCGGTCGAAAGTGGGCAGGGCGTTATGCGCGACCAGCGGCATGTGCTTCCCCTGACCCCTGACCCCTGGCCCCTGACCCCTTGCGCGCAATGGCTATTTCCAGCAGCGCCAGAAAATCGCGCTCGTCGCGCACCTGCGCCACTTCCTGCGAGGTCACCGTGTAGCCATGCGGCTGGGCGATCGCCTCGTAGCGCGGGATGCGCGAATGGAACAGGCGCGGAAACACCCAGCGCGCGAAATCGTCCGGCTCGACCTGAGCGACGTATTCGAGGCCTTTTTCCTTCAGATAAACCGGCAGCTGCTCGGCGAGGAAGGCCGGGCGGAAATACAGCGGCTTGGGGTCGGACTGCGCACGGCGGATCAGCGTGTCCTCTTCCTCGCGGGTGGTGGTCTGGATGTATAGGATCAGCGTGTGTTCGGCCAGCAATTCGACCACACCGGGTTCGTCCAGCTCGCACAGGCTGCCGCCGACGTCGTTGACGAAATGCGGGTAGCCGTAGACTTCCTGGCCCTTGCGGATGAAGCCCGGAACATCGCGCATGGCGGCGATCTCGGCGTCGCGATAGGCGGCCTGCCGGCGCGAGAACTCGTCCAGCGGCAGCCCGTCCCACTGTGGCCCGCCGAGCTTGCCGACGAAGGTGAGCACCGGCCCGAGGTCGTGGATCTTGATGTTGTTCTTGATGTCGATCCAGTCGCGCCGCAGCAAGTCGCGCAAAAACGGCACCTGCATCGCCTGATGCTTGATGAGGTCCAGGATCGGCTCGTCAAGGTAGCGCGTGCCGATGCGGTAGTCGCCGGAAAAGTGGAACCAGTCGTGGCCGCGCAGCATGCGCGAGATGTGTGTCTTGCCGACGCCGGACATGCCGAGCAGGGTAATGCGCTTGGTCGGCCAGGCGCGGAAGGAATCGGGGGTGAAGTGCATGGAAGGCGTTTTCATGGAAGCAGCGCGAAGCCTACCTAAAAGCCGTGCAATTAAAAAGGCCGGCGCATGCAGCCGGGTGGCGGGCTTGTTCCGCGCGGCCGCGGGTCTACATTGAGTATGAGGGTTTTCCCGCTGCAATGGCGAAACCGGATGCGGTCGACACCGTCCTCCCGGTTCTGCGCCCGACGACCAAGGCCGGCCTGGAGCAGGCGATGCAGGGGCACATCCTGGAGCGCTGCGAACAGGTTGGGTATTACCAGAAGAAGCACCAAGCCGCAGCGCGTTGCCCCCATAATATGGCCGCCTCCCCTCACCCAACACCGCCATGACCGCCCCCCGCCTGCCCATCCTGTCGCTGCTCGAAACCCGCGTCCTCGGCGTGCTGTGCGAGAAACAGCACACCGTGCCCGACACCTATCCGCTGTCGCTCAACGCCCTGATGGCCGGCTGCAACCAGAAGACCAGCCGCCATCCCGTCATCGAAGTCAGCGAGGCGGAGGTGCTGTCCGCCATCGACAGCCTCAAGGGCCCGGCCCTGATCATCGAAACCAGCGGCGGCCGCGTCACCCGCTACGCCCACAACATGGAGCGCGGCCTGCGCCTGCCCTCGCAGTCCATCGCCCTGCTCACCGCGCTGATGCTGCGCGGCCCGCAGACCGCGGGCGAGTTGCGCACCAACAGCGAGCGCCTCCACCGCTTCGCCGACATCTCGGCGGTGGAGGGCTTCCTGCAGGAACTGGCCGAACGTCCGGAAGGCGCCATGGTGGTCGAACTGCCGCGCCAGCCCGGCGCGCGCGAGAACCGCTGGGCCCACCTGCTTTCCGGCGCCCCCGCCGTCGAGGAAACCCCGGTCGCGGCGTCCTCGGTGGCCGCGTCCACCGCCGACGTCACCGTGGGCGAGATCGCCGCGCTCAAGGCCAACGTGGCGCGGCTGGAGGCAGAGGTCGACGCGCTGAAAGTCCAGGTGGGCAAACTGTGCGCAGAACTTGGCGTCGCGGGCTGAGCAAGGCCGGCCCGGCATCCAGCCCGCGCGACCGCTGCCGAATCGAGCGCCCCACGGCTGAACGCATCGATCAGTACTGCACCGCCGCCGGATCGAGGCTGCGCCACAGATACCAGGTGGCGACGGTGCGCCAGGGCGCGTGGCGTTCGCCGTGCCGGCGCAGGCTTTTGGGTGTGGGGCGCTCGCCGCCCAGATAATGCAGGGCGACGGCTTTTTGCAGGCCGATGTCGTCGACCGGCCAGACGTCGGGGCGACGCAGGCTGAAGATGAGGAACATCTCGGCGGTCCAGCGGCCGATGCCGCGCACGTCGACGAGTTCGGCAATCACGGCCTCATCTTCCATTTCTTTCCAGCGCGCCGGCTCGATACGGCCGTCGGCGAAATGCCCGGCGAGGTCACGCAGGTATTCCGCCTTGCGGCGCGACAGGCCGCAGGCGGCCAGCGCGTCCAGCTCCAGCGTCGCGATGCGTTCGGGGCTGACGGTCTGCGCAAAGCCGGCAAAGCGCGCCCACACGCTGTCGGCGGCCTTGACCGAAATCTGCTGGCCGACGATGGCGCGCGCCAGGGTCTGGAACGGATCGCCGCGGTTGCCGAGCACGCAATCGGGATAGCGCGCGATGAGCGCGGCCATCACCGGATCGGCAGCGGCGAGTTCGGCGCAGGCGGTTTGCCAGTAGGTGGGCGGGAGGGGGTTCACTGAAAATCTTTTATCCGCGAAGGACGCGAAGAAGCGCGAAGGGAAACAGGGGAAGCGTTGATTAATTTATGGCTGTCATTGCGAGCGCAGCGAAGCAATCCAGCGTATTTGATTAAGCGGGCATTTCTGGATTGCCACGTCGCTGCGCTCCTCGCAATGACAAATTAGCGATTCCCTGGGGTTTCCCTTCGCGCCCCTTCGCGCCCCTTCGCGCCCCTTCGCGTCCTTCGCGGACAGGTTTTTCCCGAATCACAACAAGATAATGTCGTACTGCTCCTGCGGATAGGTGGTCTCGACCTGCATCGACACCGGCTTGCCGATGAAATCGATGAGCTGGGCAAGACTGCCGGATTCCTCGTCGAGGAACAGGTCGATCACGCTCTGCGAGGCGACGATGCGGTATTCGCGCGCATCGAACTGGCGCGCCTCGCGCAGGATCTCGCGCAGCACGTCGTAGCACACGGTCTGCGCGGTCCGGATTTCGCCGCGACCGGCGCAGGTGGGGCAGGGTTCGCACAGGATGTGCGCCAGCGACTCGCGGGTACGCTTGCGCGTCATTTCCACCAGTCCCAACGCGGAGAAACCACTGACGGTGGTGCGGGTGGGGTCGCGCGCCAGCGTTTTTTTCAGCTCGGTGAGCACCGCTTCCTGGTGCCCGGCGTTGTCCATGTCGATGAAGTCGATGATGATGATGCCGCCGAGGTTGCGCAGGCGCAGCTGGCGCGCGATGGCTTGCGCGGCTTCGAGGTTGGTCTTGAAGATGGTGTCGTCGAAGTTGCGCGCGCCGACGAAGCCGCCGGTATTGACGTCGACGGTGGTCAGTGCCTCGGTCTGGTCGATGATGAGGTAGCCGCCTGATTTGAGGTCGACGCGCCGCCCCAGCGCCTTGGCGATTTCGTCCTCGATGGCGTGCAGGTCGAACAGCGGCCGGTCGGCGCCGTAATGCTGAAGCTTGTCGAGCACGGCGGCCGTATAGTTCTGCGCGAATTCGACCATGCGCTGATAGGTTTCGCGCGAATCGATAAGGATGCGGCTGGTGTCGCGATTGACGAAATCGCGCAGCACACGCAGCGACAGGTCGAGATCCTGATACAGCAGGCACGGCACCTCGCAGTTGCCGCGCGACTGGATGCTGCTCCACAGCCGCCGCAGGTAGTCGATGTCGGCCTGCATTTCGGCGTCTTCCGCGGTTTCGGCCATGGTGCGCACGATGAAGCCGCCGGTGGCGTCTTCCGGCATCAGCCGATGCAGTTTCTGGCGCAGCTGCTCGCGCTCTTCCTCGCCTTCGATCTTCTGCGAAATACCAATGTGGCTTTCCTGCGGCAGATACACCAGATAGCGCCCGGCGAAGCTGATCTGGGTGGACAGCCGCGCACCCTTGGTGCCGAGCGGGTCCTTGATCACCTGCACCATCAGGCTCTGGCCCTCATGCAGAACCTGCTCGATCGGGCGCTCGGATTCGGCGCCGTGGCGCTCTTCCCAGATGTCGGCCACATGCAGGAAGGCGGCACGTTCCAGGCCGATGTCGATGAAGGCCGACTGCATACCCGGCAGCACGCGCACCACGCGCCCCATGTAGAGATTGCTCACCAGCCCGCGGCACTGCGCGCGCTCGATGTGCAGTTCCTGCACCGAGCCCAGGTGCAGCACGACGACGCGGGTCTCCTGCGGGGTGACGTTGACGAGGATTTCTTCGCTCATGACGGAATGGCCCACAATACTTCAGACAGCAAGGCCGAAGGCTCTCAATAAAATGGCAGTGTCGTATAACGGCAAACCCATGATGCCGCTGTAACTGCCGTCGATATGTTCGACGAATGCGCCGGCGCGCCCCTGGATGGCGTAGGCGCCGGCCTTGCCGAGATATTCTCCGGTTTCCAGGTAGCGCGAGATGGTCGCGGCATCGATCGCGGCGAACCTGACCCGGCTGGACGACAGGCGCAGTTCCATCCGCTCGCCATGCTGCACCGCCACCGCGGTGTGCACCTGGTGCTCGTGACCGGACAGGCGCCTCAGCATGGCCTCGGCCTCGGTGCGGATGGCCGGCTTGCCGAGAATGGCGCCGTCTACTTCGATCACCGTATCCGCACCCAGCACCGGAAATGGCAGCAGGTGGCGCGCATCCACCGCGTGCCAGCCGTAGGCGGCCTTTTCGGTTGCCATGCGCTGTACGAATTCGGGCGCGGCCTCGCCGGCGTGCGGGATTTCGATAATGTCCATGCGGCCAGGCACGGCGCGCAGCGGCAGCACATCGAAGGCAACCCCGATCTGCTTGAGGAGGTCTCGCCGCCGCGACGACTGCGAAGCCAGATAAATCCGTTTATCCACCAGCATGTTCCCGTTATCTCCCCTCAATCCCGATGATAGGGATGCCCCTTGATAATGCATACGGCGCGATATAACTGCTCGACCAGCAGCACCCGCGCCAGCGCATGCGGCAAGGTCAGTTTCGACAGCCCCAGCAATTTGCCGGCGCGCGCTTTCACGCTGTCTGCGAGGCCATCCGCCCCGCCAATCACGAACGCCGGCGAGACCCCCTCGGCCATCCAGCCCTGCAGCCAGGCGGCCAGCTCGCGCGTGGTCGCCTGCGTGCCGCGCTCGTCGAGCACCACCGGCACACAACCGGCAGGCAGCGCGGCCAGGATGCGCTCGGCCTCCAGCTGCCGCGCCCGCCCGCCGTCCTCCCCCGCCACCCGATGCCCCGGCTTGATTTCGGTCAGCATAAGCGGCAGATCGGGCGGCATGCGGCGAACATAGTCGTCGCAGCCCGCGTCGATCCAGCCGGGCATCTTGTGGCCGACCGCGATCAGGTGAAGTTTCAATTAATGGTCTGTTTGTATATGCCGGGCGCGTGCCGCTTCGGCCGCGCCCCACAACTCTTCCAGATTGTAATGCGCGCGCGTGGCAGGCAGCATCACATGAACGATCACGTCGCCGAGGTCGAGCAGCACCCACTCGCCGGTGTCTTCGCCTTCCATGTTGCCGACGTATTCGTCGGCTTCCTTCATCTTGACGCGCACATTGTCGGCGAGTGCGCGGGTTTGACGATTGGACGTGCCGCTGGCGATCACCATGCGCTCGAACAGCGCGGTGAGCTTGCCGGTGTCGAGCACGGTGATGTCTTGCGCCTTGACGTCTTCAAGGGCGGCGACGATCAGTTTGATTTTGTCTTCGATTTTCATAGGGGTATGTAAAGTTGGTGTTCGTAAATATAGTCGAGCACGGCGTCGGGCAGCAGATAACGTGCGCTGCCGTGCCGTGCCAGGATGTCGCGGATGGCGGTTGCCGAAATATCCAGCGGCGGCGTCTGCCGCAACAGCACCGAGCCAGCCGGGCCGGAGACCGGGCCGTCGGTTGGCTGCCGTTGCGATACTTCTTTTTTCAAACTCTCCGGCATGGCATCGGACTGCAACAGCTGCGCGCCGGGGCGCGCGGCCACCGCAATATGCGCCAACCCGAACAGCTGCCGCCATTCGTGCCAGCCGGGCAGACCGAGAAATGCATCCGCCCCCAGCAGCAGCCACAGCGGCCGCTCAAAACCCAGTTCGGCGCGCAAGGCCGTCAGCGTGTCGACCGTGTAGCTCGGGCGCGAGCTTTCCACTTCGCGCGCATCCAGCACAAAGCGCGGATTGCCGGCAATCGCGCGGCGCACCATCTCCAGCCGATGACCGGCCGCGGTGCGCGGCGCGCCGCGGTGCGGCGGCAGCCCGGCGGGAATGAACAGCACCCGCTCCAGGCCAAGCCCTTCAGCCATTTCCTCGGCCAGCCGCAGGTGCCCGAAATGGATGGGATCGAAGGTGCCGCCGAAGACGCCGATAGGCTGCATCGATTATCCGCGCACGTGGCCATCCCCCAGCACCACCCATTTCTGGCTGGTCAGCCCCTCCAGGCCGACCGGGCCACGTGCGTGGATCTTGTCGGTGGAAATGCCGATCTCGGCGCCGAGGCCGTATTCGAAACCGTCGGCGAAGCGGGTCGAAGCGTTGACCACGACGCTGGCCGAATCGACCTCGCGCAGGAAGCGGCGCGCGCGGCCGTAGTCCTCGGTGACGATGGCGTCGGTGTGCTGCGAGCCGTGGGTATTGATGTGGGTCATCGCGGCGTCGATATCGTCGACCACCTTGACCGCGATGATGGGCCCGAGATACTCCTCGGTCCAGTCGGATTCCACCGCGGCCTTCAGCTTGTCCGCGGCGACGCCGGCGCCCTTGAGGATCGCCAGCGCCTCCGGGCAGCAACGCATTTCGACGCCCTTGCCGGCCAGCATCCTGCCGATTTCCGGCAGTGCGGCGGCAGCGACGCCGCGGGCCACCAGCAGCGACTCGGTGGTATTGCAGGTGCCGTAGCGCTGGGTCTTGGCGTTCTCGACGATCTTCACCGCCTTGGCGAGGTCGGCGCGGTCGTCGACGTAGACGTGGCAGTTGCCGTGCAGGTGCTTGATCACCGGCACCCGCGCCTCGCCGGTGATGCGCTCGATCAGGCCCTTGCCGCCGCGCGGCACGATGACGTCGACGTAGTCCTTCATGGTGATGAGCTCGCCCACCGCGGCGCGGTCGGTGGTCTCGACCACCTGCACCACGGTGGCGGGCAGCCCGGCGGCTTCCAGCCCTTCGCGCACGCAGGCGGCGATCGCCTGGTTGGAGTGCAGCGCCTCGGAGCCGCCGCGCAGGATCGCCGCGTTGCCGGATTTCAGGCACAGCCCGGCGGCATCCGCCGTCACGTTGGGGCGCGCCTCGTAGATGATGCCGATGACGCCGAGCGGCACCCGCATCTTGCCGACCTGGATGCCGGACGGGCGGTATTTGAGGCCGTCGATTTCGCCGACCGGGTCGGGCAGCGCGGCGATCTGCTCCAAGCCTTCGGCCATGCCGGCCACCGCTTTTTCGTTAATCTGCAGGCGGTCGAGCAGCGCAGCGTCGAGCCCGCCGGCGCGCGCCTGAGCCATGTCGCGCGCATTGGCCTCCAGCAGCTTGGCGGCATCGCGCCGGATCGCCGCGGCCATCGCCAGCAGGGCGCGGTTCTTCTGGTTGGTGTCGGCGCGGGCAATCGCGCGCGAGGCCTCGCGCGCCTGTTTCCCAACTGTCTGCATGTAAGTTTTAACGTCCATCATCTTTTTCCATTTACCGGTTGAGCCAGGTTCATGCCCACGCGCAACAGCGTGTCCCAGGGATCGCCCACCCGCTCCAACCCCTTGGCCTGACGGTCGATCAGCGCCAGATCGGCCAGCGCGGTTTCGACCTGCGCCAGCCCCAAGCGTTTCACCGCCTGCTCGATCTGCGGCGCGCGCTGCTTGTCGCGCCCCCACAGCGTCCGCATCAGGCCGGACAGGCTTTCACCCTGTGTCACCGCCGATTTTAGCCTGAGCAGCAGGCCCACCGCCGACGTCACTTGCCACAGGATCGTCGGCACCGACTCGCCCGCATCCCTGAGATCGGTCACGATCTGCGCAAAGCGCGCGCAGTCGCCCGCATACAGCGCATCCGCGAGGGCGTCGGCTTCCAGCCGGCTGACGTCGACCACGGCATGTTCGACATCGGCCAGCGTCACCGCTCCCGGCGGCAGCAGCAGCGCGAGCTTGTCGATTTCCTGCTGTGCCGCCAGCAGATTGCCCTCGAGCTGATCGGCCAGAAATTCCAGCGCGGCGCGGTCGGCGCGCAGGCCCTGCCTGGCGAGGCGGCGGTCGATCCAGGCGGGCAGCTGGGCGCGCTCGACCGGCCGCGCCTCGACCACCACGCCGGCGGCCGCCAGGGTGGTGAACCAGCGGCTTTTCATGGCTTTCCAGTCCAGACCCGGCAGGCTGATCAGGGTGAGCGTATCGGCCGGCAGCCTGGCGGCATAGGCCTCCAGCGCCTTGGCGCCATCGAGGCCGGGCTTGCCGGAAGGGACGCGGATTTCGGTCAGGCGACGTTCGGCGAACAGCGAGAGGTTGTCACCGCCGGCAAAAATGCTCTGCCAGTTGTAGCGTCCCTGCACGGTGTAGACGTCGCGCTCGCTGTGCCCGGCCGCGCGCGCCGCCGCGCGGATGGCATCGGCTGCTTCCTGCGCCGCCAGCGGCTCGTCGCCCACCACCACGTAGAGCGGGGCGAGGCCGCGCGCAAGCTGGTCGGGCAGACGGTCGGCCGCGATGTTCAACTGCCGGGACCAATACTTTTCAGGCGGCGCATGATCCGCCGTGTGGCGCCGTCTTCCATGTCGCGATACAGCAGTTGCTCCTCGGCCGACTTGGCCAGCACCCGCGCGTCGTCATACGTGATGTCGCGGGTGAGCTCGATGGTCTCGTCCGCGGCCAGCGTGCGCCCGTCCTTGTCGCGGATGCCGTAAGTCAGCCGCAAGCCGAGCCGATATTCGGTGACGCGTCCGGCACCGGACAGCGAGAGGATGGTTTTGCTGCGCGTTTCCTGGCCGAGAACCAGCACGGCCCCGGCTTCGGCGGCACTCGCGGCCAGGCGGGTGTGCTTGTTCGAGATCAGCGCGCTGCGAATGCGCTGTGCCACCGCGCCGCCGTGCGGGGCGTCGACGTGCAGGCTGGTAAACGGCAGCCCATCCAGACGGCGCAGCTGGAAGCCGCATCCCGTAGCGAGCAAGGCGGGAATCGCGGCAAGGAAAAGTCGGCGGTTCATACGACGATGTTAACCAAACGCCCCGGCACCACCACCACTTTTTTCGGCGGCTTTCCTTCCAGGTATTTCTGCGCGACCTCGCCCGCCAGCGCCGCTGCCTCGACCGCCTCGCGCGTCGCCGCCGACGCCACGCGGATCTGCCCGCGCAGCTTGCCGTTGACCTGCAGCATCAGCTCGATTTCGTCCTGCACCAGCGCAGCCTCGTCCACTGCCGGCCAGGCCATCGCGGCGTCCGGCTTCAACTCGGCGTACAGCGCCTCGCCGATGTGCGGCACGATGGGCGCGAGCATGGCGACCGCGGCTTCCAGCACTTCCTGGCGCACGCTGCGTGTTGTGGCATCCATGCCCTCCAGTTTGGCCAGCGCGTTCATCAGTTCCATCACCGCGGCAATCGCGGTGTTGAACTGCTTGCGGCGCTCGATGTCGTCGCTGACCTTGTGGATGGTCTGGTGCAGCTGGCGGCGCAGGGTTTTGGCCGCATCCGGCAACTCGCCGCCGGCAAACGCCGCCACCGTGCCGCCCTGAACGTGCTCGAACGCCAGCTTCCACAGCCGTTTCAAAAAGCGATGCGCGCCCTCGACGCCGGCGTCCGACCATTCCAGGCTCTGTTCCGGCGGCGCGGCGAACATGGTGAACAGGCGCGCGGTATCGGCGCCGTACTGGTCGATCAGCGCCTGCGGGTCGACGCCGTTGTTCTTCGACTTAGCCATTTTCTCGGTGCCACCGGCGACCACCGGCTGGCCGTCGGCCTTCAGCACGGCGACGTCGTCGCGCGTCTCGACGTCGGCCGGGTTGAACCAGGTCTTCTTGCCGTCGGCAGACTCGCGGTAATAGGTGTCGGCGATCACCATGCCCTGCGTCAGCAGGTTGACGAATGGCTCGTCGCTGGAAACCAGGCCCTCGTCGCGCATCAGCTTGTGGAAGAAGCGCGCGTACAGCAAGTGCAAAATCGCGTGCTCGATGCCGCCAATGTACTGGTCGACCGGCAGCCACTTATTGGCGCGCGCGTCGAGCATGCCGCCGTCGAAATCGGGGCAGGCATAGCGCGCGTAGTACCACGACGACTCGACGAAGGTGTCCATGGTGTCGGTCTCGCGCCGCGCCGCGCCGCCGCACTTGGGACACACGCAATTCACGAAATCGGCACGCTTGTTGAGCGGATTGCCCGAACCGTCCGGCACCACGTCCTCCGGCAGCACCACCGGCAGCTGCCCGGCCGGCACCGGCACGTCGCCGCAGGCCTCGCAGTGGACGATCGGTATCGGGCAGCCCCAGTAGCGCTGGCGCGAGATGCCCCAATCGCGCAGGCGGAACTGGGTTTTCTTTTCGCCGAGACCCTTGGCGGCAAGATCGGCGGCGATGGCGTCGACCGCGGCTTCGTAGCCGAGGCCATCGTACTTGCCGGAATTGACGCAGTGCCCGCGCGCCTTGTCTGCGTACCATTCCTGCCAGGCGTCGAGCGAGAAGGTCTCACCTTCGACGCCGATCACCTGCTTGATCGGCAGGCCGTATTTCTGGGCGAAGCCGAAATCGCGCTCGTCGTGCGCCGGCACCGCCATCACCGCGCCTTCGCCGTAGCTCATCAACACGTAGTTGCCGACCCACACCGGGATCGATTCGCCGGTGAGCGGATGGCTCACCTTGAGGCCGGTGTCCATGCCCTTCTTTTCCATCGTCGCCATGTCGGCTTCGGCCACGCTGCCCTGCTTGCATTCGGCGATGAAAGCGGCGAGTTCTGGATTGTTTTCAGCCGCGCGGGTGGCGAGCGGATGCTCGGCGGCGACGGCGACGAAGGTCACGCCCATAAGGGTGTCGGCGCGGGTGGTGAACACCCACAGCAACGACTCTCCCCCCTTTGACAAAGGGGGGGCGGGGGGGATTTTGAACGCCAGGCGCACCCCCACGCTCTTGCCGATCCAGTTGGCCTGCATGGTTTTCACCCGCTCGGGCCAGCCCGGCAAATTGTCGAGGCCGGATAGCAATTCGTCGGCGTACTGGGTGATGCGGAAGAAGTACATCGGGATGTCGCGCTTTTCCACCAGCGCACCGGAACGCCAGCCGCGCCCCTCGATCACCTGCTCGTTGGCGAGCACCGTCTGGTCGATGGGGTCCCAGTTCACCGTGGCCATCTTCTTGTAGATCACGCCCTTTTCGAACAGGCGGGTGAACAGCCACTGCTCCCAGCGGTAGTAGTCCGGCTTGCAAGTGGCGAGCTCGCGCGACCAGTCGATGGCGAATCCCAGCGCCTGCAGCTGGGTGCGCATGTGGTCGATGTTGGCGTAGGTCCAGGCGGCGGGCGGCACGTTGTTGGCGATCGCCGCGTTCTCCGCCGGCAAGCCGAAGGCATCCCAGCCCATCGGCTGCATCACGTTGTAGCCGCGCATGGCGTGATAGCGCGCCAGCACGTCGCCGATGGTGTAGTTGCGCACGTGGCCCATGTGCAGCCTGCCCGACGGGTAGGGGAACATCGACAGGCAATAGTATTTGGGGCGATCGGAGTCGTCGCGGGCGCGGTAGGTCTGGCTGGCCGTCCACCGCGCCTGGGCGGTGTGTTCGATTTCCGAAGGAAGGTATTTTTCTTGCATCGCAACAACCGCATGGAATCAAGGCGGCGATTATACCCGCCCGCCCGGCCGCATCGCCTGAACGCGCGCGACGGGCCGCGCCATCCGGCGCCCGTTGCACGGGGCATTTTTCATCCCCGGACGCACTCCCAACAATGCCCGGCCGGTTTGCTTTCATCCCCCACAGGAGCCCCTCATGAAAATGCTGCTTCCGCTTGCCCTGCTTGCCGCCTCCCTGCCTGCCATGGCCGCCCAGCCCGACGTGCTGCCGGTCAGGGCGATCGGACTGGAACTGGCGCGCGACATCGCCATGGCCGCGGTCGAAGCCTGCCGCCAGGACGGCCACAACGCTTCTGCCGCGGTGCGCGACAGCCAGCCGGGGCTTCGCGCGGAGTGACAAGCCCCGGCTGGCGCAGGTAAAATGCCGCGTTTCGCTAAATTTTCACCCACCCTTCAGGGAGTCCCAACATCATGTCCAAGAAGCATCCCGTCATTGCGGTCACGGGTTCGTCCGGCGCCGGCACCACCACCGTCAAGCGCGCGTTCGAGCACATCTTCTTCCGCGAAAAAATCAACGCCGCCGTGATCGAAGGCGACAGCTTCCACAGCCTGTCGCGCGTCGAATTCAAGGAAGCCGTGAAGAAAGCCGAAGCCGAAGGCAACGTGTCGTTCAGCCACTTCGGCCCGCAGTCCAACCGCTTCGACAAGCTGGCCGAACTGTTCGAAACCTATGGCAAAACCGGCAGCGGCAAGAAGCGCTACTACATCCACAGCGACGAAGAAGCTGCCGAGCACAACAAGCGCCTCAGCACCAGCCTCAATCCCGGTGAATTCACCCCGTGGGAAGACGTGCCGGGCGGCTCCGACGTGCTGTTCTACGAAGGCCTGCACGGCCTGGTGAAGACCGACGACATCGACGTCTCGAAGCACGTCGATCTCGGCATCGGCGTGGTGCCCATCGTCAACCTCGAATGGATCCAGAAAATCCACCGTGACGGCGCCGAGCGCGGCTATTCGGCCGACGTCATCGTCGACACCATCCTGCGCCGCATGCCGGACTACGTGAACTACATCACCCCGCAGTTCTCGCGCACCGACATCAACTTCCAGCGCGTCTCCACCGTCGACACCTCCAACCCCTTCATCACGCGCGACATCCCCACGCCGGACGAGAGCTTCATCGTGATTCGCTTCCGCGAGCCCAAGGGCGTCGACTTCCCCTACCTGCTGAACATGATCCCGAACTCCTTCATGTCGCGCCGCAACACCATCGTGGTGCCGGGCGCCAAGATGGGCTTCGCCATGGAACTGATCCTGGCGCCGATCATCCAGGACATGATCGCCGGCAAGGGCAAGTAAGCAAGAAGGTTTGCTTGAATGAAAAACGGAGCCTGCGGGCTCCGTTTTTGTTTTGCGTATGCCTGTCAATTTTTCCTGCGCCAGGGAAACAATCGCTATCGTGTCCGACCCCATAGATAGTCGTAGATACCGGCCAAGGGATACTGGCCAAGGCTATTTGTCATGACAGGCGAAACACAGGTTGCTACCTGTATTTGCAATATGCAAAAAAGGCTGGTTTGTGTTGCCGCCCATGCCGCTCATGGGACCCATGTTGTGCGGATAGTGACAGCTCTGGCACTCAACCATCTGCTCAATAAATTGCACGCCTCTTTGCTCGGCTTCCCATAGTGGCCGGTATCCGTCCCTGATCGGGTAGATCACACCCAATGGGTGTGAATCCCAACGTGTAATGTCTGGCGCATGCCTATTTCTTGCGGTCGAGCCGTCATGGCATGACAGGCAGAGCGAGGATCCGGACAGGTGGGAATCCTGCTGTGTTCCTTGAAAAGACCCCTGACGGGCGAATACAGGCGTAACCGTCACACAGCACAGCAACAGCACGTTCAGAAATACCGCACCACGCATCATGCGAGAACTCCCTAATTATTTGTTATCAAGTAAGCTAGGGACAATACTATCTGTTTTCCCTTGTTTTGAAACTCACTCACCCAAGGCCCCGCTAAACAATAAACGAGTGCTTATAGCGAGGAACGAAGTGACTTTTCCAGGTCTCGCCGCGCCTGGACAGCACGAACAGCAGGCGCTCGACGTCGGTCACGTCGGGCGGCAGGGCGATTCCGTCGGACGCCAGGTTAAGCGATCGCCGAAAAAGAAAGTGCTTCTGACAACCTGTCAGTGGCTATGCAGCTTTTCCTGCAACCACACCTTGATGAGCGGCTGGTAAGGTACGTCGCGCGCGCTGGCCGCTGCCTTGATCGAGTCGAGCAAGTGTTGCGGCAATCGTAGTGAAATCGTTTTGGTGGTGGGCTTGAGATTTGGCAGGACTGCCCGCTGGGCCTGCGTCCAGTCAAGATAATCCGACGAATCGTGAGTTTCCCAGAAGGCGCGTTCTTCCGCCTCGTTGGCAAACGGGGGGACAGCTTTAAGCGGCTTCTTCATAAACTTTTCGCTCCTTTCGGTGCATGTCTCGCGCCGAGATCACGCGTATGGATTCGCCGGCACGGTCAAACCACCGAAAACCCCACCAGCGCGATCTCGTCGCCGTCCTTGACCGGCGCGGACTTTTCGGCGAACTGCTTGTTGACGGTGACGTTGAGCTTGGGGTTGCCGAGCAGCATTTTTTTCCACATCTCGCCGCGCCTGGACAGCACGAACAGCAGGCGCTCGACGTCGGTCACGTCGGGCGGCAGGGCGATCTGGTCGGAGGCCATGCCGAGGGTTTCGACCAGGTCGCCGAAAAACAGGATTTTCACCATGGTGGGGCCTTTATAATGTGCGATTGATTGACCCCGATTTTACCCCTGTATGTCTGCCTCCCTGCTGGAAAACCTCAACCCCGAACAGCGCGCCGCGGTGACCTTGCCGCACGAATCCGCGCTGATTCTGGCGGGCGCCGGTTCGGGCAAGACGCGGGTGCTGACCACCCGCATGGTGTGGCTGATCCAGACCGGCCAGGTGTCGCCGCAGGGGGTGCTGGCGGTGACCTTCACCAACAAGGCGGCGAAGGAAATGATGACGCGCGTTGCGGCGATGCTGCCGATCAACACGCGCGGCATGTGGGTCGGCACTTTCCATGGGCTGGCCAACCGCCTGCTGCGCACGCATTACCGCGAGGCGGGGCTGCCGCAGTCGTTCCAGATCCTCGATTCGCAGGACCAGCTGTCGGCGGTCAAGCGGCTGATGAAGGCGATGAACGTCGACACCGAGAAGTACGAGCCGAAGAAGGTGCAGCGCTTCATCAACGGCAACAAGGAGGCCGGGCTGCGCGCGCGCGACGTCGAGGCGTTCGACGACTACTCGATGCGCATGACCGAGCTGTACGAGGCCTATGACGCGCAATGCCAGCGCGAGGGGGTAGCCGATTTCCCCGAGCTGCTGCTGCGCGCCTACGAGCTCTTGTATCGCAACGAGCCGCTGCGGCAGCATTACCAGGACCGCTTCCGCCATATCCTGATCGACGAGTTCCAGGACACCAACACGCTGCAGTACCGCTGGCTCAAATTGTTTGCCGGCCCGCGCACGGCGCTGTTCGCGGTGGGCGACGACGACCAGTCGATCTACGCCTTCCGCGGTGCCAACACCGCCAACATGGCCGAGTTCGAGCGCGAGTTCGCGCACGGCAACGTCATCAAGCTGGAGCAGAACTACCGCAGCCACGGCAACATCCTCACCGCCGCCAACACGTTGATTTCACAAAATGCGCACCGCCTCGGCAAGAACCTGTGGACAGCGGAAGGCGACGGCGAGCCGATCCGCGTGTTCCACGCCTATTCCGACCAGGAGGAGGCGAGCTTCGTGGTCGACGAGGTGCGCGCGCTCAACCGCGAGGGGATGAACCTGTCCGATATGGCGCTGTTGTACCGCTCCAACGCGCAATCGCGGGTGCTGGAGCACGCGTTGTTTTCAGCCAGCGTGCCGTATCGGGTGTATGGCGGGCTGCGCTTTTTCGAGCGCCAGGAAGTCAAGCACGCGCTGGCCTACCTGCGCCTGCTGACCAATCCGGAAGACGACGGTGCGTTTCTGCGGGTGGTGAATTTCCCCGCGCGCGGCATCGGCGCGCGCACCCTGGAACAGCTGGCCGACCATGCTGCGCGTGGGGGCATGAGCCTGTGGCAGGCGGCCTGCACCGGCGGTGGCAAGGTGGCCGGCTTCGCCAAACTGATCGAGGACGTCAAGCAGGTCACCGCCGACCTGCCGCTTGCGGAGGCGATCGACCATGTGATCGAGGCCAGCGGGCTGGCGGATTATTACCGCGCCGACAAGGAAGGTGCCGACCGGCTGGAGAACCTCAATGAACTGATCAACGCCGCCGCGCTGTTTGCCGAGGAATCCGAGGCGGCAACCTACGACGCCGCCGATGCTTCAGCGCCTGCCGGAGCGGGGTCTTTCCGGGCGCTCGACACCTTTCTCGCCCACGCCGCATTGGAAGCCGGCGAGCACCAGGCCGGCGCCGGCCACGACGCGCTGCAGCTGATGACGGTGCATGCCGCCAAGGGGCTGGAGTTTCACGCGGTGTTCATCACCGGGCTGGAGGAAGGGCTGTTTCCGCACGAGCAGAGCACGAACGAGGAAAGCGGCCTGGAAGAGGAGCGACGGCTGATGTACGTGGCGATCACCCGCGCGCGGCGGCGGCTATACCTGTCGCACGCGCAGTCGCGCATGTTGCACGGGCAGACCCGCTACAGCCTGCCGTCGCGCTTTCTCGACGAACTGCCGGAGCAGGTGTTGCTCAGCCTCAACCGCCGCAACGAGCCGGTCTATCCGTCAGGCGGCTACAGCGCGCCGGCAGCCCCGCGCAGCCCTCAGACGGGCAACGACACCGGCTACAAGGTCGGGCAGAGCGTCGTCCATGCCAAGTTCGGCGCCGGCATCATCATCGACTTCGAAGGACGCGGTGCCGACGCGCGAGTACAGGTGAAATTCCGCGAGGTCGGGAGCAAATGGCTGGCACTGGCGTACGCCAAGCTGTCGGCGGCCTGAATCCGCTTTATTTAGGGAACCGCTGATTAACTTGTCATTGCGAGGAGCGCAGCGACGTGGCATACGATTCCACATGGGCTTCAGCCCATAGTGGATCGGAGTCCTTTAGGGCAATCCAGAAATGCCCGCTTAATCAATACGCTGGATTGCTTCACTGCGCTCGCAATGACAGCCATATCGAATTAATCAGTGCTTCCTTAGAAGGACACCACGTTGTCGGGAGGCGGCGCGCTGTCGTCCGCCCATACCGCGAATATCGCCTGATACGAGGCATACAGCGAGCCGAACAGCACCGGCATCGCCACCAGCAGGCCGAGCAGCATCGGCACCAGCGCGGCGAGGAACAGCAGCAGGCCGAGCGTGATGCCGTTCACCGCCATCGCCGCCCAGTTTTTGGCGACGGCCTTGAGGCTCACGCCCAGCGCGGTGGCCGGACGGGCGCCGCCGAACAGGATCAGCGCGGGGGCAAACCAGGTGGCCATGATCAGCGGGGTGAACAGCACCAGCCCGGTGAGCACCGCCGGCATGGCCTGATTCAGGATCGCCTGCATTTCGGCCGGGTCTTTTTGCGACTGCGCCGCCGTGATGACGGCCTGCGGATCGAATCCCATGCCAAGCATGATCTTGCCGATCAGCAGGGTGCCGAGCAGCTGCACCGCGCCGACCGCCATCAACGGGATCGCGGGGCCCTGCACGCCGGCCAGAAAATTCGGCAGTTCGAGTTCATTGCCGCCGTCGAGCATGCGATACGCCGCCAGGAAACCGGCCACCATCAGCGGCGAAGCCAGTTCCGACAGCGCCCCCCCCACCATGGGAATCAGGCCGAGCGCCATCACCACGCCGAACAGCATGGCGAAGGCGGCGGACAGTAGCAGGGGGGTCTTGCGATACAGACGAAAGCCCGCGGCCACCCACTGGAAACCCTGGCTGGCCGCGACCTTGCGCGGAATGTCTTGATTGGATGCGGAAGTCATGCGGCGGATTTTACCCGACGCACAAGCAAAGGTTCAGAACTCCTTGATCACCCACATCGGAGGCCGCATGCCGGAATCGAGGCTGTCCTGCCGCGCGAACTGGCCGTCGCCTTTCTGGTCGATCAGGTAATACGGCTTGCCGTACCTGGGGGTGACTTTCAGCATGTAGAGCTTGCCGTTGGCGCGGTATTCGACCACGCGTCCCGCGCTGCTCGGCTGGATCGTCACCGGCGGGGCATCATCGATGCCCGGTGCGCCATCGGGAACCGGCTTCAGGTCGGGCGGACGGTCGGACGGCGAGGCGGCAACGGCGAGGCCGCTCAACAACAGGGTCAACAGCAAAACAGGGGTGCGCATGACAGGCTCCAGGAAAGAATAGTGACACTTGGATCACAGGCGTTCGGGCACGCTACAGGCTGAACTGGATTTCGCGCTCGGCGGGCGACGGCATGAAGCCGCGTTTCTCATAATGGCCGAAGATGGCATCGACCACCTCTTCGGGCTTGTCGATGATACGCATGAGATTGATGTCCCCGGGCGAAATCATGCCGTCATCCACCATCCGGGTCCTCACCCAGTCGGCCAGTCCCGCCCAGTAGGCCGAGCCGACCAGGATGATGGGGATGGGCGCGATTTTCCCGGTCTGCACCAGGGTAAGCGCCTCGAACAGCTCGTCCAGCGTACCGAAGCCACCGGGCATGACGACATAGGCGGCGGCGAACTTGACGAACATGACCTTGCGCGCAAAAAAGTGGCGGAAGGTCTGGCTGATGTCCTGGTACGTATTGGCGCTCTGCTCGTGCGGCAGCTGGATGTTGAGGCCGACGCTGGGCGACTTGCCGAAATACGCGCCCTTGTTGGCGGCTTCCATGATGCCGGGGCCGCCGCCGGAAATGACCGAGAACCCCGCGTCGGACAGCTTGCGTGCAATCTCTTCGGTGAGCATGTAATTCGCATGGTCGGGCGGCGTGCGGGCGCTGCCGAAGATCGAGACGGCCGGGCGGATCGACGCCAGCCGTTCGGTCGCCTCGACGAACTCTGCCATAATCCCCAGCATCCGCCACGACTCGCGCGCCGAATAATCGATCTCGGCGGTGCGCCGCGGGTCGGCGGCGGCAGGCAATTTATCAAAGTGCATTTTCGAGCGCCTCGTGAACGAATCTAGTGTAAGTCAAGCCGGAAAAATCCTGCTGCTGGTGGACGGTTCGTCCTACCTGTATCGCGCGTTTCATGCGCTGCCCGATTTTCGCAACCAGGCGGGCGAGCCGACCAATGCGATCAAGGGCGTGCTGTCCATGCTGCACAAACTGCGCCGCGACCATGCGGCCGATTATATCGCCTGCGTGTTCGACGCGAAGGGCAAGACCTTCCGCGACGACCTCTATCCCGACTACAAAGCCCACCGTCCCGCGATGCCGGACGATCTGCGTTGCCAGATCGAGCCGCTGCACGCGCTGATCCGCGCCGAGGGCTGGCCGCTCGTCATCATCGACGGGGTCGAGGCCGACGACGTCATCGGCACCCTGGTGCAGCATGCGACGCAAAAAGGGATCCACAGCATCGTCTCCACCGGCGACAAGGACATGGCGCAACTGGTCAACGACCGGGTGATGCTGGTCAACACCATGAGCGAGGAGACGCTCGACGAGGCCGGCGTGGCCGCCAAGTTCGGCGTGCCGCCGGAACGCATCATCGATTACCTCACGCTGATCGGCGACACCGTCGACAACGTGCCCGGCGTTGCCAAGGTCGGCCCCAAGACCGCCGTCAAGTGGCTGACCGAATACGGCACGCTCGACAACTTGATGGCGCATGCCGACGAGATCAAGGGCGTGGTCGGCGACAACCTGCGCGCCGCCCGCGACTGGCTGCCGCAGGCGCGCGCGCTGCTCACCATCAAGATGGATGTGGCGCTGCCGTTCGATTTCGACGACCTGGTGCTGAAGCCGCGCGACACCGATGCGTTGCGGGCGCTTTTCGAGCGCTACGAGTTCCGCACCTGGCTGCGCGAGCTCGATACCGCCGGCGCCCCGGCAGCCCAAAAGGACACCACCCCATCCCGCGCCAGGGCCGCGCAAGGCGGGACGGAATCGGATGCGCCGGCCTTGCCGGAACAGGACTGCAGCGGCGACCATCGCGCCCACTACGAAACCATCCTCAGCGAGGCCGCGCTCGACGCCTGGATCGCCAGGCTGGACGCGGCGCCGGCGTTTGCGCTCGACACCGAAACCACCGGCCTCAACCCGATGCAGGCCGAGCTGGTCGGCATTTCGTTCGCCCCCGCGCCTGGCCCTAATGGTCGCTACGGCGAAGCGGCCTACCTGCCGCTGGCGCACCACTACGCCGGCGCGCCCGCGCAGCTCGACCGCGCGGCCGCGCTGGCGAGGCTGAAGCCGCTGCTGGAAAACCGCGAACCCAAAATCATCGGCCAGCACCTCAAGTACGATCGCCACATCTTTGCCAATTACGGCATCGCGCTCGGCGGTGTGGTCGACGACACCCTGCTGCAGTCCTACGTGCTTGAAGCACACCAGTCGCACGAGCTCGGCAACCTGGCGGCGCGCCACCTGGGTCTGTCGACGATCAGCTACGACGACGTCACCGGCAAGGGCGCGTCGCGCATCGGCTTCGAGCAGGTCGAACTCGCGCGCGCCAGCGAATACGCGGCGGAAGACGCCGACGTCACGCTGCGCGTGCGCGATGCGCTGGCGCCGCAGATCGCCGCCTCCGACAAGCTCGCCTTCGTTTATCACAACATCGAACTGCCGGTGGCGGAGATCCTGTTCCGCATGGAGCGCGCCGGGGTGCTGCTCGATCGGAATTTGCTGGCGGTGCAAAGCGGCGAGCTCGGCCGCAAGATGCTGGAACTGGAACAGCGCGCCTATCAGGAGGCCGGGCAGCCGTTCAACCTCGGCTCGCCCAAGCAGATCGGCGACATCCTGTTCACGCAAAAGGGTTTACCGGTGGTCAAGAAAACCCCTGGCGGCGCACCGTCCACCGACGAGGAAACGCTGGCGCTGCTGGCGCTTGATCACCCCATCGCGCGGGCGATTCTCGACTACCGCGGCATGGCCAAGCTGAAGTCGACCTACACCGACAAGCTGCCGCAGATGGTGCATCCGCAAACCGGGCGTCTGCACACCAGCTATTCGCAGGCGACTGCCGTCACCGGACGGCTGTCGAGCGCCGAACCCAACCTGCAGAACATTCCCGCGCGCACCCCCGAGGGCCGCCGCATCCGCGAGGCCTTCATCGCACCGCCGGGGCACGTGCTGGTGTCGGCCGACTATTCGCAGATCGAGCTGCGCATCATGGCGCACCTGTCGGATGACGCCGGCCTGCTGCATGCATTTGCCCACGACCTGGACATCCACACCGCCACCGCCGCCGAAGTGTTCGGCGTGCCGCTGGACGAGGTGAGCAACGATCAGCGGCGCATGGCCAAGGTGATCAACTTCGGCCTCATCTACGGCATGTCGGCCTTCGGTCTGGCGGCGCAGCTCAACCTGGAGCGCACCGCCGCGCAGGCTTACATCGACCGCTACTTCGCGCGCTATCCCGGGGTGGCCGACTACATGCAGCGCACGCGCGAGGCCGCGCGCAGCCAGGGCTATGTCGAGACTGTGTTCGGCCGCCGCCTGTACCTGCCCGAGATCAATGCCAAAAACGGCCAGCGCCGCCAGGGCGCCGAGCGCGCCGCCATCAACGCGCCGATGCAGGGCACCGCCGCCGACCTCATCAAACTGGCGATGATCGCGGTGCAGGGCTGGCTGGATACGGAAAAGCTGGAAAGTCGCCTGCTGCTGCAGGTGCACGACGAACTCATCCTCGAAGTACCCGAGCGCGAGCTCGACCGCGTGCGCGCCGAACTGCCCGGACACATGTGCAATGTTGCCGCGCTCAAGGTGCCGCTGCGCGTTGGAGTGGGGGCAGGCAGCAACTGGGAAGCGGCGCACTGATCCCGGCCCCTGCGGCCGACCAGCAGCAACACGGAACTTCCGGTTCAGCCCCTTGGTAGGAGCGGGTTTACCCGCGATATGTGCATCAATCGCGGGTAAACCCGCTCCTACAACGCGCCCCTGCGAGCACCACAACATCGGGCCGCGGCGGCCCTCCGCTTCTTGCTTACTGTTTTTTCAGGCTGTCACGAATTTCGCGCAGCAGCACAACGTCTTCCGGCGTCGCGACGGGCGCAGGCGGTGCTTCCTTCTTCAGGCGCTTCAGGCGGTTGATCTGCTTGACGATGATGAAGACGATGAACGCCAGAATGATGAAATTGATCAGGATGGTGATGAAATTGCCGTAGGCGAACACCGGCACGTCGGCTTCCCTCAAGCCATCCAGCGTCATCGCCGCGCCTTCCGGCACGGTCCCGAGGGCGACGAACAGATTGGAAAAGTCGAAACCGCCGAATACCGCGCCGACAATCGGCATGATCAGGTCCTTGACGATGGAATCGACGATCTTGCCGAAGGCCGCGCCGATGATGACGCCGACCGCCAGGTCCATGGCATTGCCCTTGACCGCGAACTCCTTGAATTCCGACACGATGCTCATGCTTCCCCCCTTGATTTATCGATGACAGCTTGAATGATGGTTCAATTTATAGACGATAGCCGCTCTGGCATGGGCAGAAGTAATTTCGGCCGGCTTGGTGGGGGCCATCGAGGAGGGTAAAATTCCATCCCTTATGCGCATCGGCAACCACCTCCTCAAGAACCGCCTGATCGTCGCCCCCATGGCCGGGGTGACCGACCGGCCTTTCCGTCAGCTTTGCAAAAAACTGGGCGCGGGCATGGCGGTGTCCGAGATGGTGACGTCGAATTCGCTGCTGTACGGCTCGGCCAAGACGGCGCGGCGCGCCAACCACGAAGGCGAAGTCGACCCGATCAGCGTGCAGATCGCCGGCGCCGACCCGGCCATGATGGCCGAAGCCGCGCGCCACAACGTCGATCGCGGCGCGCAGATCATCGACATCAACATGGGCTGCCCGGCGAAGAAGGTGTGCAACGTGATGGCCGGCTCCGCGCTGCTGCAGGACGAGGCGCTGGTCGGACGCATCCTCGACGCCGTGGTCAAAGCGGTGCCCGAAGTGCCGGTGACGCTGAAGATCCGCACCGGCTGGGACCGCGAGCACAGGAACGCGCTCAACATCCTGAAGATCGCCGAGAACGCCGGGGTGCAGGCGCTGGCGATGCACGGCCGCACCCGTGCCTGCGGCTACACCGGCGAGGCCGAGTACGACACCCTCCGTGCGGTCAAGGCGGAAGCCGGAATCCCCGTCATCGCCAACGGCGACATCACCACCCCGGAAAAAGCCCAATACGTCCTGGAATACACCGGCGCCGACGCCGTGATGATCGGCCGCGCCGCGCAGGGCCGCCCATGGATCTTCCGCGAGATCGAGCATTTTCTGGCCACCGGCGTTCACCTGCCGCAGCCCGAAGTGGCCGAAATCCACGCCGTCCTGCTCGAACACATCCACGACCTATACTCGTTTTATGGCGACGTTACCGGGGTGCGCGTGGCACGCAAGCACATCTCCTGGTACACCCGCGGCCTGGTCGGCAGCAGCGCCTTCCGCCACACCATGAACCGGCTTGATTCGGTGGCTGAGCAACTCGCCGTCGTCAACGAATACTTTGCCCAGGCGGCACGTGCCGACAGCCGCCTGCGCTACGCAATCGGCCACGACAATAATTGCGCGCAAGACATGCCGCCGGCATCCCGGCTCGCAGCATAAGGGGAGCTTCAAAATGATCGAAGAAAACGAGATCGCCGCCTGGATGCGGCGGTCGCTCAATCGCTATTTCAAGGATCTCGACGGCGAAACGCCGAGCGAGATCTACGGCATGGTGGTAAGCGCGGTGGAAAAGCCGCTGCTGGCCTACATCCTCGACCGCGCCGAGGGCAACCAGACCCGCGCGGCCGACATGCTCGGCATCAACCGCAACACCCTGCGCAAGAAAATGCGCGAACACGGCCTCTCCGACTGAAACCCATCATGACCCTCGCCCCCTCGAAAATACAGCGTGCCCTCCTCTCCGTGTCGGATAAAACCGGCCTGGTCGATTTCGCCCGCGCGCTCGCCGATGCCGGCGTCGAACTGCTGTCCACCGGCGGCACCGCCAAGGCCTTGCGCGACGCCGGCCTGCCGGTGATCGACGTCAGCGAGTACACCGGCTTTCCGGAAATGCTCGACGGCCGCGTCAAGACCCTGCATCCCAAGGTGCATGCCGGCATCCTGGCGCGGCGCGACCTCGCGGATCACGTCGCCACCATGGCCGCGCACGGCATGCCTTACATCGACCTGGTGTGCGTCAACCTGTATCCCTTCGTCGCCACGGTATCAAAGCCGCACACGCTGGACGACGCCATCGAGAACATCGACATCGGCGGCCCGGCGATGGTGCGATCCTCGGCCAAGAACTACCGCCATGTCGCTATCGTCACCGACCCCGCCGACTACCCGGCGCTGGTTGCCGAGATGCAGGCCCACGACGGCGCACTGACCGACGCCACCCGCTTCAACCTGGCGAAGAAGGCCTTCACCCACACCGCGCAGTACGACGGCCACATCAGCAACTACCTCACCGCGCTGAACGAAAACGGCGAGCGCGAGGCCTTCGGCGAGCAGCTGACGCTGCAGTTCTCCCGTGCGCAGACCTGCCGCTACGGCGAGAATCCGCACCAGGCCGGCGCCTTCTACGTCGAGGCCAACGCGCCCGCCGGCACCATCGCCACGGCCCGCCAGATCCAGGGCAAGGAGTTGTCCTACAACAACATCGCCGACACCGACGCCGCGCTCGAATGCGTGAAGCAGTTTGGGGATGGAACAGGCGACGCCGCGCCCGCCTGCGTCATCGTCAAGCACGCCAACCCCTGCGGCGTCGCCTACGGCGCCAACCTGCTGGAGGCCTACAACCGCGCCTACCAGACCGATCCCGAATCGGCCTTCGGCGGCATCATCGCCTTCAACGGCCGCCTCGATGGCGAGACCGCCGCCGCCATCGTCGAGCGCCAGTTCGTCGAGGTCATCATCGCGCCCGAAGTCAGCCCCGAGGCCTCCGCCGCCGTCGCCGCGAAGAAGAACGTGCGCCTGCTCGAATGCGGAAAGTGGAGCGGCGCTGTGGCCCAACTCGACATGAAGCGCGTGGCCGGCGGCCTCCTGGTGCAGGACGCCGACATCCTGCTGCACGGCGAGCTGAAGACCGTCACCGACCGCGCGCCGACCCCACAGGAAATGGACGACCTCCTGTTCGCCTGGCGCGTCGCCAAATTCGTCAAGTCCAACGCCATCGTCTACGCGAAAGACCGCATGACCGTCGGCGTCGGCGCGGGGCAAATGAGCCGCATCAACTCCGCGCGCATCGCCGCGATCAAGGCCGAGCACGCCGGCCTGCCGGTGCCCGGCTCGGTGATGGCGTCAGACGCTTTCTTCCCCTTCCGCGACGGCATCGACCAGGCCGCAGCCGCCGGCATCAAGGCGGTGATCCAGCCCGGCGGCTCGATGCGCGACGATGAAGTCATCGCGGCAGCCAACGAGCACGGCATCGCGATGGTGTTTACGGGCACGCGGCATTTCCGGCATTGAGGGACTAGGGGCTAGGGAGTGAGCGGCTTCACCGCACCTCTTGAATTATCCAGCGCGGCGAAGCCGCACAAAGCCCCCTAATCCCTAGCTCCTAGCTCCTAGCTCCTAGCTCCTAGCCCCTAACCCCCAACCAGCCCGTCACACACATGAAGATCCTAGTCATCGGCTCCGGCGGACGCGAACACGCGTTGGCGTGGAAGCTTGCGCAATCCCCCCGCGTCTCGCAGGTTTTTGTCGCACCCGGCAACGGCGGCACAGCGACCGAGGACGGGCTCGTCAACGTACCTTTGACTTCGATCCCCTCGCTGGTTGAATTCGTCCGCCGCGATCCGGGCATTGCGTTCACCGTGGTCGGCCCGGAAGCCCCGCTGGCGGCCGGCGTGGTCGACGCCTTCCGCGCCGCCGGACTGAAGATTTTCGGCCCGACCCAGGCCGCCGCCCAGCTCGAAAGCTCGAAGGATTTCGCCAAGCAGTTCATGGCACGACACGGCATTCCCACCGCGGCCTTCGGCACCTTCACCGATGCCGCCGCGGCGCACGCCTACATCGACGCACACGGCGCGCCCATCGTGGTGAAGGCCGACGGGCTGGCCGCGGGCAAGGGGGTGGTCGTCGCGTCGACCGCGGATGAGGCGCACGCCGCGGTCGACGCCATGCTCGCCGGCAACAGCATGGGGGACGCCGGCCATCGGGTGGTGATCGAGGAATGCCTGATGGGCGAAGAAGCCAGCTTCATCGTCATGGTCGACGGCGGGCACGTGCTGGCGCTGGCCTCCAGCCAGGACCACAAGCGCCTCGGCGACGGCGACACCGGCCCCAACACCGGCGGCATGGGCGCGTATTCGCCGGCGCCGGTGGTCACCCCGGAACTGCACGCGCGCATCATGCGCGAGGTCATCCACCCCACTGTCGATGGCATGTCAGCCGACGGCATCCGCTATACCGGCTTTCTCTACGCCGGCATCATGGTCGGCGCGGACGGCGCGCCCAGGGTGCTTGAATTCAACTGCCGCATGGGCGATCCCGAAACCCAGCCGATCATGATGCGGCTGAAGTCCGACCTGGCGACCCTGCTGGAAGCCGCCGTCAACGGCAAGCTCGACCAGGTCGAGGCCGAATGGGACCGCCGCACCGCGCTCGCGGTGGTGCTGGCTGCAGCCGGCTATCCCGACGCGCCGCAAAAGGGCGCCGCCCTCAGTGCGCTGCCCGCCGCGGCCGACGACCTGCACGTCTTCCACGCCGGCACCACGGAACAGGACGGCCTCACCGTGGTCAGCGGCGGCCGCGTGCTGGCGGTGACCGCGCTCGGCGACAGCGTGCGCATGGCGCAGAAACGCGCCTACGAAGCGGTGGCGGCCATCCACTTCGACGGCATGCAATACCGTCGCGACATCGGCTGGCGCGCGCTGGATCGCAGCAAGAAGTGAGGCGTAAGGCGTGAGGAACGATGCGGCGGACCTGCGGGCCTGGCTGCGGCGCGGCGGCATCATCGCCTACCCGACCGAATCCTGCTACGGCCTCGGCTGCGACCCGCGCAACCCGCGCGCATTGCAACGGCTGATCCGGCTCAAGGGCCGCAGCGCCGCCAAGGGCATGCTGCTGATCGCCGACCGTTTCAAGCGGCTGAAGCCTTTTGTTCGCCCTTTGCATGCGGCCGACCTGGCGCGGATGCGGCACAGCTGGCCCGGCCCCGTCACCTGGGTCGTTCCCGCGTCGGCCGCCTGCCCGCCGCTGCTCACCGGCGGACGCCCCACCATCGCGGTACGCGTCACCGCCCATCCCGTTGCGGCGCAACTCTGCCGCAGCCTCGGCATGGCGCTGGTTTCCACCAGCGCCAATAAAAGCGGCAAAAAACCCGCCAAAACCGCAGCGGAATGCCGCAGAATATTCGGCGCTCAGGTGCGCGTGATCGCGGGCCGCATCGGCCAGCGCCGCCGCCCGTCCACTCTGATCGACCTTGCCACCGGAACGCTTCTTCGACCCTGATGCCTGCCAACACCTTCGACACCGCCGCCGTCAAAACCTGGCTGCTCGACCTGCAGGCGCGCATCGTCGCCGCGCTCGAAACCGCCGACGGCCGGCCTTTCCGCACCGATGCCTGGGAGCGCCCCGAAGGCGGCGGCGGCATTTCGCGGCTGATCGAGGAAGGCAACGTACTGGAGCGCGGCGGGGTGAACTTCTCGCACGTGCTCGGCAGCCGGCTGCCGCCATCCGCCAGCGCGCATCGGCCGGAACTCGCCGGGCGGCGCTGGGAGGCGATGGGGGTGTCGCTGGTGCTGCATCCGCGCAACCCCTACGCGCCGACGGTGCACATGAACGTGCGCTGCTTCGTCGCGATGAAGGACGGCGAGGCGCCGGTGTGGTGGTTCGGCGGCGGTATGGATCTCACGCCCTACTACGGCTTCGAGGATGACGCACGGCATTTCCACGCCACCTGCAAAAACGCGCTCGATCCCTTCGGCGCCGGGCTGCATCCGCGCTTCAAGGACGGGTGCGACACTTACTTCTTCCTCAAGCACCGCAACGAGCCGCGCGGCATCGGCGGCGTGTTCTTCGACGACTTCGCCGAAGGCGGCTTCGATCATGCGTTTGCCGTGACCCGAAGCGTGGGCGATGCGTTCCTGGATGCCTACCTGCCGATCCTGGCGCGCCGCAAGGACACGCCCTACGGCGAGCGCGAACGCGATTTTCAGGCCTACCGGCGCGGACGCTACGTCGAATTCAACCTGGTATTCGACCGCGGCACCCTGTTCGGCCTGCAGTCGGGCGGGCGCACCGAATCGATCCTGATGTCGCTGCCGCCGGTCGTGAAGTGGCGCTACGACTGGCACCCCGAACCCGGCACGCCGGAAGCGCGGCTGTACAGCGACTTTCTCAACGCGCGCGAGTGGGTCTGATCCATGTCCAGAACATCCCGCCGCATTCTGCTCCTGCTGGCCGGTCTGGTCGGGCTGCTCGTCTGGGAGCTGCTGTCGTCGGCCCTGGAAGCAAAATACCTCACCAAAACCGCGCAGAAAATGACCTGGCAAATCCGGCCGGGGCCATCCGAGCGCATCCGTTATCCCGGCGAGGGACCGTATGACGTGCGCCTCGGCTACAGCAAGCTGCCGGTTTATCTGGCGCGGCTCGACCAGGCCGGCTGGCAGATCGACCAGCAGGCCGAAATCAGCCGCGAGATGGCGCGGGTAGCCGACCTCGGCCTGTTTTTGCCGTACCACGAGAAGGACCAGGCCGGCCTCAGCCTGCTCGACAGCGATGGCCAGCCCCTGTACCAGGCGAAATACCCGACGCGGGGTTACAGCCGCTTCGAGGACATTCCCGACGTGCTGGTCGAGGCCCTGCTCTACATCGAGAACCGCGAACTGCTGAACGAGCAGTTCCCGACCCGCAACCCGGCGGTGGAATGGGACCGCCTGGCGCATGCCCTGATCGAAAAGGGCATCAGCCTGGTCGACCGCAATCGCAACGTGCCGGGCGGCAGCACCCTGCCGACGCAGATCGAGAAGTATCGCCATTCGCCCGACGGCCTCACCGCCAGCATGAGCGAGAAGCTCCGGCAGATGGGAACCGCCAGCCTGCGGGCCTATCTGAACGGCCCCAACACGCTGGAAATGCGGCGCGAAATCGTAACCGCCTATCTCAACACCGTGCCGCTGGCGGCGGCACCGCGCTACGGCGAAGTCAACGGCATCGGCGACGGCCTGTGGGCCTGGTACGGCCTCGACTTCGACGAGGTCAACCACACCCTGGCCAAGCCGCCGCGCGGCAAGGACGCCGCCTATGCCGGCATGCTCAAGCACGCGCTGTCCCTGATCGTCGCCGAACGCCGCCCCTCGTACTATCTCGCCGCCAACCGCAAGGCGCTGGACGCGCTGACCGACGACCACCTCGATCTGCTGGCCAACGCCGGGCTGATTTCGCGCGAGCTGGCCGATCAGGCCAAGCGGGTCGTGCTGCGCACGACCAGCCAGCGCGTCGACCCGCCGCCGCCCCGTTTTGTCGAGCAGAAAGCCGCCAATGCGTTGCGCATTCGTGTTTCCGCGTTACTCGGCGAATCGCGCCTGTACGACCTCGACCGGCTCGATCTTCAGGTTGACACCAGCATCAACCAGCCGGCGCAGAAAATCGTCAGCACCTATTTGCAAAGCCTGGCCAAACCGCAAGCCGCCGCGGCATCCGGGCTGATCGGGCATCGCCTGCTGCAGCCCGGCAACCCGCTTGGCGAGGTGATCTACAGCTTCACCCTGTACGAAAAAACGCCGGCCGGTAATCTGCTGCGCATCCAGGCCGACAACCTCAACCAGCCGTTCGACATCAACAGCCAGGCCCGCCTGGACCTCGGCTCCACTGCCAAGCTGCGTACGCTCGTCACCTATCTGGAAATCATCGCGCGGCTGCATGCTGACTATCATGTGCTCGATGCCGCCATGCTCAGGCAGAAGGCGCAGCCGCAGCGCGACGTGCTGGCGCAGTGGGTGGCGACCACCCTGCTGAATCAACCCGACATCCGGCTGGATGCCCTGCTCGACGCCGCGATGCGCCGGCCCTATTCGGCAGGGCTGGAAACCTTCTTCACCGGCGGCGGCCTGCATAACTTCGTCAATTTCGACGTCAAGGACAACGACCGCGTGATGGACGTGTGGGAAGCCACGAAGAGTTCGGTCAACCTGGTGTACATCCGCATCATGCGCGACATCGTCCGCCATTACGCCAGCAGCACCCCGGGGACGGCGGCGCGCATTCTGGATGACGCCAGCAACCCGATGCGGGAAACCTACCTCGCCCGTTTCGTCGACCAGGAAGGCCGCGTTTTCACCAACCGTTTTTACCAGCGCCACAAGTCACTCACGCCAGTGCAAATGGCGGAAGACCTGTACAGCCGCATCGGCCACAACCCGCGCCGCTTCTCAGCCGTGTTTCGTTATCTGGAGCCGCAGGCGAAACTCGATGCCTATGTGGACGCCCTGCGCACGCATGTGCCCGCCAGTGCCAGCCTCAGCCAGACAGCGCTCAAATCGCTGTATCAGACCCATGCGCCCGAAGCCTACAGCCTGACCGACCGCGGCTACATTGCGCAGATCCATCCGCTGGAACTGTGGGTGGTGAAAACCCTGCGCACATCACCGGGAACCGGCCTCAAAGCCCTGTATGAATCCGGCACCGGGGTGCGCCTCGAAGTCTACGAATGGCTGTTCAAGACCAGCCGCAAGAATGCACAGGACATCCGCATCCAGAGCTTCCTCGAAGTCGAGGCCTTTGAAAGCCTGCTGGCCGACTGGAAGCGCCTGGGCTACCCGTTCGACAACATCACGCCGTCCTACGCCACCGCCATCGGCAGCTCCGGCGACCGTCCCGCGGCGCTGGCCGAGCTGATGAGCATCCTGGTCAACGACGGTGTGCGCGCGCCGATGGTGAGCCTCACCGGGCTGCATTTCGCCACCAAAACCCCGTACGACACCCGCCTGTCGATGAAGCCGCCCAAGGGTGAGCGCCTGATGCCGGCCGAGGTCGCGCAGACCGTGCGCCGTGCGCTGGCCAACGTGGTGGAATCCGGCACCGCCGTCCGCCTGGCCGGCGCGCTCAAGGATTCAGCCGGGCAGCCACTCGTCCTGGGCGGCAAGACCGGTACCGGCGATCACCGCTTCGAGCGCTTTGGCCGCGGCGGCCAGCGGCTTGAATCGCGCGTGGTCAATCGCACCGCCACCTTCGCGTTTTATCTGGGCGACCGTCATTTCGGCACGCTGACCGCGCTGGTGCAGGGCGAGCAGGCCGGGCAGTTCGGCTTCACCAGTTCGCTCACCGCGCAGATGCTGAAAACCCTGTTGCCGCAGCTGCAGCCGCATCTGAACCTGCAGCCGCTGGCGCCAGCCAAGGCCGCAGCCGATGCGGTCGCCAAGCCCACTCCTGTCGTGGCGCCCCCACCCCGTGCGCCCGCGCAGGAAAAACCGGATGGCTCGACCAGTCAGGCCGATCCGCCGATCAAGCAACCCGCGCCGTTTCAGGGCGGCTTCCCCGAGGATCTTGAACCCAGCGTGGTGCTGCCGGTCCCACTTATGCCCGAACCGGCCCTCCCGGCGCCGTGATGCCCGGCAGGCGATTGCGTACAAATCGGATATGCTGAAAGACTGATTCCTTATCACCGCGCCATGAATGACATTCACCCCCTGATCCGGAACGCCCCCGCCGACGCCGGAAATGACAGCATCCCGGCGTTGCGGGTGCTGTCGGAAATCACCACCAGCCTGTCCTCCGACGCCAATGTCGAGCAGCTGCTGGGGCGCTTCCTGTCGACCATGATCCGCCTGGCCGGCGCGCAGGCGGGTGCGGTGCGCGTCATCACCGACGACCGCACCCACCTGCGGCTGATCGGCTCGGTGGGGCTGCCGCCCGATCTGGTCGAGCACGAAAGCATCGTCAGCGTCGATTGCGGCGTGTGCGGCAAGGCCGCACGCGAGGTAACGGTAAGCAGCTGGAACAACGTTGCCTACTGCAAGCGCCAGGCCAACGACGCCTATTTCAGCGACACCTGCAACACCGTGGTGGCGGTGCCGCTGATGCACAAGAACCAGGTGATGGGGGTCTACAACCTGTTCATGGAGGAAGGCAAGGCCGTTCCCGAGGACGTGCGCCTTTTGTTCCGCTCGATCAGCGAGCACCTCGGCATCGCGCTGGAAAATGCGCGGCTGACCCGCGAGAACATGCGCATTTCGCTGATGAACGAACGCCAGATGCTGGCCAACCAGATCCACGATTCGCTGGCGCAGACGCTGGCCTACGCCAAGATGCGGCTCACCGTTTTGAGCGACGCGATGCGCCACGAGGACTACCCCAAGGCCAACCGCTACCTCGGCGACGTCGAGGAAGCCGTCGACCTCGCCTACGCCGATCTGCGCGACCTCATCACCCAGTACCGCGACCGCATCAACCCGCGCGGGCTGGTGCCGGCGATCCAGGAGCTCGCCAAGAGCTTCCGCAAGAAGGCCAACGCCGACGTCGACTTCCTCAACCTGGTACAGGACGTGTCGCTCACGCCCGACGAGGAAATCCAGGTCTTCCACATCATCCAGGAATCGCTCTACAACATCGCCAAGCACGCCCGCGCGCGCCACGTCGTCATCACCTTCGACCTGGAAAACGGCCAGTACATCGTCAACGTCGCCGACGACGGCGTCGGCGTGCAGAAAAAGAACGACGAATCGTCCACCATGGGCAAGAGCTTCGGCCTCACCATCATGCGCGAGCGTGCCGCCCGGCTGAACGGCAAGCTCATCGTGGAGTCCCGCCCCGCCGGCGGCACCGTCATCCGCCTCGTCTTCCCCCAACGCGCCGCATCCCACCAACACAGCGAGCACACCGCATGAGCCTCACCCGCATCATCCTCGTCGACGATCACACCCTGTTCCGCAAGGGCCTGGCCGAACTGCTCGAACAAAGCGGCGAGATCGAGGTCACCGCCTTCACCGGCAATCCCGACGAAGTCGGGATGCTGCTGCGGGCGCATCGCCCCGACGTCCTGATCCTCGACCTCAACATGCCCGGCACCGACGGCATCACCCTGATGCAGCAGCTGCGCGCCGACGGCTTCGATCTGCCGGTGCTGATCCTCACCCTCTCCGAAGCCGAGGACGACCTCGCCCGCGCCCTGCGCGCCGGCGCCAACGGCTATCTGCTGAAAAGCATGGAGCCCGACGAAGTGGTCGACGCCATCCTGCGCGCCCAGCGCGGCGAAACCGTCGTCGCCCCCGCGATGACCGCCAAGCTCGTCAATCTGTACGACCGGAAGGGCCAGGACTCGACATCCCTGCTCGACGCGCTGACCCCGCGCGAACGCGAAATCCTCTCCCACCTGTCGCGCGGCGAGAGCAACAAGGCAATTGCCCGCAACCTGGATATCAGCCACGACACCGTCAAGCTGCACGTGCGCCACATTCTCGCCAAGCTGAACCTGTCGTCGCGCGTGGAAGCGGCGGTATACGCGGTGGAGCACCGGGTGGCGCCAGGGGGGCGCGGCGAGGGACGATAGGGCCGCGCTCTTCCCGAGGTGCCGGGATTGCCTCTGCTGCATGGACGTTGGGCACCACACCCCAGAAATGGGTGACAACCAATTTTTTTCCATTCCATTGGAGCCAAGCCATGGAACTGACCGCGGTACTGACCCCCGCCGAAGAAGGCGGTTACGTTGCCCTGAATCCCGAGACCGGGACCACGACACAGGGCGAAACAGTCGAACAGGCCATCGCCAACCTGCAAGAGGCAACGGCCCTCTATCTGTCCGAATTTCCCATACTCGCGCCAGGACATCCGCTGGTAACAACATTCAGCGTCCCTGCGCATGCCTAAGCTGCCGCACGTTTCGGGTGCTACTTTATTGGTCCGGCACGAAGAAGTTTTTAGCCGTCACCCCGGCGAAGGCCGGGGCCCAGTCAACCAGGCTGGATTCCGGCGTACGCCCACTGCTGTCCGGGATGCTTCTTGAGTGTGTGCTGAAAGCCTTGCATGACAAGGCCGTATGGGTTGAGCCCCAGCCCGCCGACTCAACCATCGCGCTCGCGCCAAAGATGGCCTCCGGCAAGATGCAGGAGGCCCGCCTTTATGCCGATGCGTGCGCCATCCCCTGTAGGAGCGGCTTTAGCCGCGATGGGCTGCGCGCTATCGCGGCTAAAGCCGCTCCCACATTCAGTTCGCGAGGTTTTCCGGGTTCGGAAAAAGCATTCCGGACAGTAGTGGGCGTACGCCGGAATGACGAAACTTTAAACTTCAGCTGGCCGGATCAATAGTGCGGGCACTGGAGCGCCTTGGTTTCGAGAAAATTCGTCAATCCGGAAGCCACGTCATCATGCGCCGTGGCTCCAAAGGCTGTGTCGTCCCCATGCATGGCGAGATCAAGGTTGGCACCCTGGCGGGTGTGTTGCGTCAGGCTGATGTGTCGGCAGACGAATTTATCGCGGCCCTGTAACCGAGGCGGCCGGATTGAAGAAAAGCGTTATTGCAAGACCCCGCGTTGTTTCTGGATATACACCTATTTAGCCTGGTAGGGTGGGCACGCTTTTGTGCCCACGCTGTGCTCGCCCGCCGTGGGCACGATGAAGCCGTGCCCACCCTACCTGGCTGAAAGCCTTGCATGACAAGGCCGTATGGGTTGAGCCCCAGCCCGCCGACTCAACCATCGCGCTCGCGCCAAAGATGGCCTCCGGCAAGATGCAGGCGGCCCGCCTTTATGCCGATGCGTGCGCCATCCCCTGTAGGAGCGGCTTTAGCCGCGATGGGCTGCGCGCTATCGCGGCTAAAGCCGCTCCCACATTCAGTTCGCGAGGTTTTCCGGGTTCGGAAAAAGTATTCCGGACAGTAGTGGGCGTACGCCGGAATGACGAAACTTTAAACTTCAGCTGGCCGGATCAATAGTGCGGGCACTAGAGCATCTTGGTTTCGAGAAGATTCGTCAATCCGGAAGCCACGTCATCATGCGCCGTGGCTCCAAAGGCTGTGTCGTCCCCATGCATGGCGAGATCAAGGTTGGCACCTTGGCGGGTGTGTTGCGTCAGGCTGATGGGGGAAGCCTCGGGGTCAGGTCTAGAACCGTAGCACTGTGCATCGTAATCCAGACCTGAACATCGACTGCGTGGGATTGTCCGCACGACCTCTGATTGGCTCGCCCATTGCCATTTCGCCCGCCCGATGTAAACTAACAGTAGTTAGTTCATTCCGGGATCATCATGCTTACTGTCAATATTCACGATGCAAAAACCCAACTGTCCAAGCTGGTGGATCAGGCTGCGCGGGGAGAGGCGTTCATCATTGCCAAGGCGGGCAAGCCGATGGTGAAGGTTATCCCGCTGGGTGAAGCCGAGGCAGGAACGGCTAGCCGCCTGGGTTTTATGGCGGGGGAATTTTCCGTTCCGGATGATTTTGACCAGATGGGCAGCAGCGAGATTGAAAGCCTGTTTACGGGACGCAAGGCGTGAACCTGCTGCTCGACACCCACTTGTTGCTGTGGGCGGCGAGCGAACCCAGGCGGCTGTCGGCCAAAGCGCGCACCTTGTTGCTCGACCCTGCCCATCAGCTGGTATTCAGTTCCGCCAGTCTGTGGGAAATCACGATCAAGAACGGGCTCGAACGTTCGGATTTCAACGTTGACGCACGCCGTCTGTGGCGCATGCTGCTGGTCAGCGGCTACCGCGAATTGTCTGTCACCAGCGAACACACGGTTACCGTGAACGATCTTCCCCTCTTACACAAAGACCCGTTCGACCGAATCCTCGTGGCGCAGGCTCGCGTGGAGGGATTAACACTCTTGACGGCGGACAAGGCCGTGGCGAAATATGGCGAGGGTGTGCTGAAGATTTAATATTGATCCGGCCGGTTGAAGTTTAAAGTTTCGTCATTCAGGCGTATACCCACAGGGCTTCGGGTCTTGCATTAGCGCATTTGAATTAGTGCGTTAATGGAGTTCAGACACGGCATCCGAATAGCTCATCCAGCCCCCAGGCGAGATTGACCGGCTTTTCCATGCCCACCCGAACTGACAACCGACACTTAACAGTTAACAATCCGCCATGATCGAATCGTTCAGGTAGTGCCATTGGGGCTTGAGGTGTTTTTCAGGACGGGCAGCAAGACGGCATACAGCCGCACCATGCGGCAAGGCTGCAACTTCAGCTTGCCGTCCTGGACAACGCAACCGGGCCGGATGATATGAATGCGCCGAACTGGCGATTGCATGAATTGAGTGTGGAAACCTGAGCGGCCATTGGTCTGTATGGATCAACGGCAACTGGAGGCTGACATTCCGTTTCGACGGCAAGGACGCCGAGCTGGTTGACTATCAGGATTACCATTGAAGGAGCGAACATGACCCGAATGCACAACCCGCCCCACCCTGGCGCCGTGTTGCGCGAGTGGATTCCGGAGAGCCTGAGCGTGACCCAGGCGGCAGCCGATTTGCATGTGTCTCGTGTTTCCCTGAGCAAGATACTGAACGGCAAATCCGGGATTTCCGCCGATATGGCGATCCGGCTTTCTAGATGGCTCGGCACGTCTCCGGATTTATGGATTGGCATGCAAGCCCAGTACGACTTGTGGCGGGCGGGAAAACTCAAGCAGCCGAAGATTCAGCCCTTGCTCAAGCAGGCCGCTTGAAGGCCTTGGGCGTCAAGCCAAAATAGGGCAGACACCTTATCCAGCCTTCATGAAGAAGGCGCAGCAGCCCCCTACGACCACACCCCCGGCCGGGGTGAAAAACTGTCCAGCACCCGCAGGTAGCTGGCGCGCGCGACGACAGAGGGGTCGGGCAGGTTCTGCTGGCTCATGCTGCCCTTCATCTGGACGACCGATTCATATTCCTTTTCTTCCATCCAGTTCTGCATCGCAGCCAGGATCTCGGTCAGCTTGTCCGGCCCGTGCTGCAGCAGGCAGGACGCGAGATGCACGACGTCGGCGCCGGCCAGTAAAAGCTTGAGCGCCTCGCTTTCGCTGTGGACGCCGCCGGTGGCGGCGAGCGTGAGACGGGTGCGGCCGTGCAGGATGGCGATCCAGCGGATGCGCAGCAGCGCCTCGTCGGCCGATGAAAGATGCAGCTGATCGGTCATGCGCAGATCGTCGAGGTCGATGTCCGGCTGGTAGAAGCGGTTGAACAGGGCGACGCCCTGTGCACCGGCATGTTCGAGCTGCTGCACGAAATGCGGCAGCGAGGAAAAATAAGGCGATAGCTTCATCACGATGGGCAGGCTCACCGCGCGGCGCAATTCGATGAGCAGGCTGAGATAGCGCGCCTCCACCGTCACGCCGGAATGCCGGGCACTGGCGGCGACGTGGTAGACGTTGAGCTCCAGCGCATCGGCCCCGGCTTTCTCCAGTTCGCGGCCGAGCTCCACCCAGCCGGACGGGGACACGCCGTTGAGGCTCGCCACCACGGGAATTTCGAGACGGCGCTTGAGCTGATGCAGGTGCGCCAGATAGCGTTCGAGCCCGCCCTGAAATTCACCATGATCGGGCAGAAAGCCATCCGCTTCGCTGTGCCCGAGACCGGAATGCAGCAGGAAGCGGTCCAGCATCGCATCCTCCGTCCGCAATTCCTCCTCGAACAGCGAATACATCACCAGCGCGGCGGCGCCGGCGTCCTCCAGCCGCAGCGCGGTGTCGATATCTTTCGACAGCGGCGAGGCGGAGGGCACCAGCGGGTTCTTCAGCTTGAGGCCGAGGTAGTCGGTGGAGAGGTCGATCATGTCAGGCTCCTGAATCAAATGCCGGGCTGTTTTAACTGGCTGGATACCGGCGTTCGCCGGTATGACGGCTGTGAGGCCGGGCTGTTTTAACTGGCTGGATACCGGCGTTCGCCGGTATGACGGCTGTGAGGCTTTTGGTTGGCTGGGCCCCGTGTCGTGGCACGGGGTAACGGGGGATAAGACTGGGACTTTTTCAATGGACTTGGATACCGGCGCCTGTGCCCTCTGGGTATTCGCCGGTATGACGGACACACGCTCCCCCACGCCGTCATGCCGGCGAACGCCGGTATCCAGTCAAACCAGGCCTTCATACAAATCCTTCCATTCCGGATTCATCTTCTCGATCAACTCGAGCTTCCACGCGCGCTTCCATTCCTTCAAGGTCTTCTCCCGTGTGATGGCCGCCAGCATGTCTTCGTGCTGTTCGTACCAGACCAGGTCGTGCACGCCGTATTGCTTGGTGAAGCCCTCGACGAAATCCTGCTTGTGCTCCCACACCCGCTTGATCAGGTCGGATGTCACACCGATGTAGAGCGTGCCGTTGCGTTGGCTTGCCAGCAGGTAGACGCAGGGCTGCTTCACTTGTCCGGATTCCTGGCAACACTGGCCAGCTCCTGATACGCCTTGAAGCGCCGTTCAGCCTCCTTCTGCGCTTCTTCCAGGAAATGCTGCGCGGCTTCGGGATGGCTGCGCGCGAGCATGGCAAAGCGGGTTTCCGATTCCATGAAGGCCTTGATCGGCTGGCTGGGCGCGGCGGAATCGAGCTTGAAGGGATTGCCGCCCGCCTCGGCCTGCCGCGGGTCGAAGCGGAACAGCGGCCAGTGCCCGCTCTTCACCGCGAGTTCCTGCTGGCGCTGGTTGTAGAGCATGTCGTAGCCGTGGGCGATGCACGGGCTGTAGGCGACGATGAGCGCGGGACCGGGATAGGCTTCGGCCTCCTGGAACACGCGCAGGGTCTGGGTGTCCTTGGCGCCGTAAGCGACGGTGGCGACATAGACGTGGTTGTAGTTGCTCGCCAGCCTGGCGAGATCCTTCTTTGCGGTGGCCTTGCCGCCGGCGGAGAACTTGGCGACCGCGCCGATCGGCGTGGCCTTGGAGGTCTGGCCGCCGGTGTTCGAGTACACCTCGGTGTCGAGCACCAGGATGTTGACGTCGTACGGCAGCGCCAGCACATGGTCGAGGCCGCCAAAACCGATGTCGTAGGCCCAGCCGTCGCCGCCGATGATCCACACCGAGCGGCGGATCAGCCACTCGGCGACGCTGGCGAGTTCCTGCGCGCGCGGGTGCTTCGATGCCGCCAGTTTGTCGAGCAGCAGGGCGACGCGGCCGCGCTGTTCGACGATGCCCGCCTCCTCGCGTTGATCGGCGCTGACCAGCGCTTCGGCAAGGTCGCCGCCGATTTCGCCGGCCATCTCTTTCACCAGCTGCTGCGCGTAGCCCATCAACTGGTCGGCGGCAAGGCGCATGCCGAGGCCAAATTCAGCGTTGTCCTCGAACAGCGAATTGCTCCACGCCGGGCCGCGGCCGGCGCCGTTCACCGTGTAGGGCGTGGAGGGCAGATTGCCGCCGTAAATCGACGAGCATCCGGTGGCGTTGGCGATCAGCATGCGGTCGCCGAAGAGTTGTGTCGCCAGCCGGATGTAGGGCGTCTCGCCGCAGCCGGCGCAGGCGCCGGAAAACTCGAACAGCGGATCGAGCAGCATGGCGCTGGGAATGGTGTTGTGCTTGATCGCGCCGCGGTCGAACTCGGGCAGGCGCAGGAAGAAGGCGAGGTTGTCGCGTTCCCGATCAAGCAGCGGCGCGATCGGCGCCATGTTCACCGCGCGCCGGCTGACGTTCGACTTGTCGTGGATCGGGCAGGCTTCGACGCAGTCGCCGCAGCCGGTGCAGTCCTCCGGCGCCGTCTGATAGCTGATGTGGGTGCCGACGGGGAAATCCTTGCTCTTCGCCGGAACGTGCTTGAAGGTCGGCGGGGCATCCTTCGCTGCCGCCACATCGAAGGCGCGCGCGCGGATCGCGGTATGCGGGCAGACGAACACGCACTTGCCGCACTGGGTGCACAGATCCGCATCCCACACCGGGATTTCCAGCGCGATGTTGCGTTTCTCGTATTGCGCGGTGCCAAGCGGATAGGTGCCGTCGACGGGCATCAAGGACACCGGCAGGCGATCGCCATGGCCCTGGTAAATCGGCAGGGTGAGGTCACGCACGAAGTCGGGAATGTCTGCGGCCGTCGCATCGTCCGGTGCCGGCCCGGACTCGTTTCCGATGGCTTCCGCTGGCGGAATGGCGACCTGGTGCAACTCCGCCAGCGTCGTGTCGATGGCACGGTAATTCAGTTCCACCAGGCGACGGCTCTTCTTGCCGTAGGTCTTGTCGACCGCGTGCTTGATCGCGGCAATCGCCTCGTCCTTCGGCAGGATGCCGGAGATGGCGAAGAAACAGGTCTGCATGATGGTGTTGATGCGCCGGCCCATGCCGGCTTCCGCGGCGACGGCGTAGGCGTCGATCACCCACAGCCGCAGGCGCTTGTCGCGGATTTGTGCGCGCATCTTCTGCGGCAAGCTGTCCCAGACCCGATCCGGCGGCACCGGGGTGTTGAGCAGGAAAACCCCTTCCGGCGCGGCGTGTTCCAGCAGGTCGTAGCGCTCGACGAACACCGGCTGGTGGCAGGCCACAAAGCCGGCCATGCCCGCTTCCACCAGATAGGTGGAGCGGATCGTCGCCGGGCCGAAGCGCAGGTGCGACACCGTCACCGCGCCGGACTTCTTCGAGTCGTAGACGAAGTAGCCCTGCGCCTGCAGCGCGGTGGTCTCGCCGAGGATCTTGATCGAGTTCTTGTTGGCCGACACCGTGCCGTCGGCGCCGAGCCCCCAGAACACGGCGTGCTGAAGCTGCCGCGAGGCGTCGGTGCGGAAGTCCGTATCCCACGCCAGCGACAGGTGGGTGAGGTCATCATGGATGCCGACGGTGAACGCGCGTTTGGGCGCGGCCTGCGCCAGTTCGTCGAACACCGCCTTCACCATGCCGGGGGTGAACTCCTTGCTCGCCAGGCCGTAGCGGCCGCCGATGACCCTGGGCATGGTCCGCGCGCCGTCCGCCGCCGCCTGCGCCAGCGCGGTCACCATGTCCTTGTAGAGCGGCTCGCCGTCGGCGCCAGGCTCCTTGCTGCGGTCAAGCACGGCGACGGACTTCACCGTGGGCGGCAGCGCATCGAGCAGCGCGCCCGGCGAAAATGGCCGGTACAGCCGCACCTTCAGCACCCCCACTTTTTCACCGCTAGCGACGAGATGCTCGACGGTTTCGTGCACGGTTTCGGCGCCGGAGCCCATCAGCACGATCACCCGCCCGGCATCCGCCGCGCCGACGTAGTCGAACAAGCGGTAATGCCGCCCGGTGAGTTCGCCGAAGCGGTCCATCACGTCCTGCACGATTTGCGGAAATCCATCGTAGAAAGGATTGGCGCGCTCGCGCGACTGGAAGAACACGTCCGGGTTCTGCGAGGTGCCGCGCAGCACCGGATGCTCGGGCGACAGCGCGCGCGCACGGTGTGCGGCGATGAGTCCGGCGTCGAGCATGGCGCGCACGGTGTCGGCTTCCACCGCGACGATCTTCGCTACTTCGTGCGAGGTGCGGAAGCCGTCGAAGAAATGGATGACGGGGATGCGCCCGGCCAGCGTGATCGCCTGCGCGATCAGGGCGAAATCCTGTGCTTCCTGCGGCGAATTGGCGGCGAGCATGGCGCAGCCGGTGGCGCGACAGGCCATGACGTCGGAATGGTCGCCGAAGATCGACAGCGCATGGGTCGCCAGCGTGCGCGCTGCAACGTGCAGCACGAACGGCGTCAGCTCGCCGGCGATCTTGTAGAGGTTGGGAATCATCAGGAGCAGGCCCTGGCTGGCGGTGAAGCTGGTCGCCAGCGCGCCGGCGGTGAGCGCGCCGTGCAGTGCGCCGGCGGCGCCGCCTTCCGACTGCATCTCGATGATTTTCGGCACCGCGCCCCACAGGTTGGGACGGCCCTGCGCGGCCCATTCGTCGGCCCACTCGCCCATGCTGGACGCCGGCGTGATGGGATAAATGGCGATCACCTCGTTGCCGAGGTAGGCGATGCGGGCAACGGCCTCGTTGCCGTCGATGGTGAGCGTGGTTCTTGACGCTTTAGCGTCTTTAGAACCACGGCCCACCCCTTGCGGGTGGAGCGTGGTGGTCATGGCAGGCGCTTGCAGGACAGGTTCATCCTGCATTCTAGACCGGCGGGCTGCGAATCGACCAGTCAAAGGCGGCGAATCGGCCCGGCGCTTACGATGCAGCAGTAGCGCGTCAGCGCCCGGCCATGGCGGGACACACTACGGTTTTGCACGCCCGCGGGATACAGCACGCTGCGGCCTCCCGCCTTCGGTATGGAGCCGGGACCTGGCCGACGTCGCCTATCCCCTGGTCAGGGCAGGTGGTCCGGCGCTTCGAGCGGGGTGCGGGGGGTCTGCCCGCCGTGCAGTTCGGGCTGAAACCAGCCGAGCTTTTCGCGCAGCTTGACGACGTTGCCGACGATGATGAGGGTGGGCGCCTTGAGTCCGGCCTCCACTGCCAGCGCGGGCAGCGTGTCGAGGTCGCCGGTGATGACGCGCTGGGTCGGCAGCGTGCCGTGCTGCACGATGGCGGCCGGGGTGTCGGACGCCAGGCCGTGCCTGACCAGTTCTGCGCACAGCAGCGGCAGGCCTTTCAGCCCCATGTAGATGACGATGGTCTGGTCTTTCCGCGCGATGCCTTCCCAGTTCATGTTGAAGGTGTTTTCCTTCAGGTGACCGGTGACGAAGGCGACCGACTGCGCATAGTCGCGATGGGTGAGCGGAATCCCTGCGTAGGACGCCACGCCGGCGGCGGCGGTGATGCCGGGCACCACCTGGAACGGCACGCCGTGCTCGGCCAGAGTCTCGATTTCCTCGCCGCCGCGGCCGAAGATGAAGGGGTCGCCGCCCTTGAGGCGCAGCACGCGCTTGCCTTCCTGGGCCAGGCGCACCAGCATGAGGTTGATCTCTTCCTGCGGCACCGCATGATCGTCGCGTTCCTTGCCGACGTAGATGCGCTCGGCATCGCGCCGGCACATGTCGAGGATCGGCTGCGAAACGAGGCGGTCGTACACGATGACGTCGGCCTGCTGCATCAGGCGCAGCGCGCGGAAGGTCAAAAGGTCCGGATTGCCGGGGCCGGCGCCGACCAGATAGACCTCGCCGCGGCGGATCTCGTGCTCGCCGCCGTCCTGGATCATGGCTTCGAGCTGCGACTCAGCCTCGGCGTCGCGCCCGGAGAACACCATTTCGGCGACCGGCGAGAGGAACACTTTTTCCCAGAAGGCGCGGCGTTGTTGCGGTCTGATCGCAGCGCGCACGCGATCCTTGTAGCGCGCAGCCAGCGTGCTCAGACGGCCGTAGGCCGCGGGGACCATGGTTTCCAGGCGCGCGCGCAGCATGCGCGCCAGCACCGGCGATTCGCCGCCGCTGGAGACCGCCACCACGATCGGCGAACGGTCGATGATCGAGGGCAGGATGAAGCTGCACAGCGCGGGCTTGTCGGCCACGTTGACCGGGATGTGCCGCGCGCGCGCGGCATCCGCGACCGCCTTGGCGAGGGACTCGTCTTCCTCGACCACGATCACCGCGTCCTTGCCGTCGAGCAGAGCGGGCGTGAACGTATCCGCCACCCGGTTCAAATTTTCGGCATGCGGCAGGCGCGCGAAACCTTCATGCAAGCCGGGGGCGGCGACATCGACCCGGGCGCCCGCACGCAACAGCAGTTCGGCCTTGCGCGCGGCGGTTTCGGAGCCGCCCACCACCAGACAGTGGCGGCCGCGCAGGTCGAGGAATATGGGCAGGTAATTCATGGGGGTTTACTCGGCGGAGGCAGCTTCGTCCGCCGGCTCGGCGGAATACGGCGGAATGAAAATGAAGCGCATGTCGCCCGGGCTCATTTCGACAAAATCAATCGTCACACCCTGCAGGTACGGCGTGCTGGAACTGGCGATCAGCAGTTCGATGCCGTTGACGATCAACGGCTCGTCCGCTTCGCGTTCCTGATCGAAGCCCATGCCGTAGTTCACGCTGCCATCGTCTTCCTGATAGGCGGCAACACGCAGCACCATGCCGTGGACGTCCGGATTATTGGAGGCGGCACGAATCTGCTCGGCAGCGGCGTCGGTAATCTTGATCATGGAATGTCCTTCAAAAGTTATGCTGCCAAAATCAATCCGTGGCACGCGCCTTGTGCGCACGCACCTCGTTCAAAAACGGCGCGATCCAGCCCTGCGCCCCGGCGCCCCGGCGGTGCACGTAAGCGGCCAGCAGCCTGTATCGCTGATAACCGTCGTGCCGGCCGTCAATGCCATGGCCGCGCGTCACCCGGTAAGCATACATGGAGTCGTCAGGCAGGTTTTCCAAGCTCGAATAGTGAAATTCGTGTGCCGGAATGCTCGCGGTCTCCCGCCAGCGGTCGTCTCCGGTCGGCTGCAGGCGCGCATAGCCGCGGCCGACGGGACGCTCATGCATCACGGTGTTGCCCGGCACCACGCCCACCATTTCGTGCGTCTGTCCCTGCCAGCTGAGGCTTTTCGACAGATACATCAGGCCGCCGCATTCGGCATAAGCGGGCAAGCCGGCCTCGATGGCGCCGCGAATCTGCTTCCGCAGGGCGGTATTGGCTTCCAGTTCCGCCATGAAAATTTCGGGGAAGCCGCCGCCGATGATGAGACCATCGATCTCGGGCAGGGCCTGCGCATGCAGGGTATCGATTTCCACCAGTTCCACGTTGGCGGCACGCAGCGTGTCGAGATCCTCGCTGTAGTAAAAACCGAAGGCCTGGTCGTGAGCGATGCCGATACGCACCCGCTCGGCGCGGATTTCTGTTTCAGGCGGCAGTTCGATGTCCAGATCCGGCGCACCGTCGCCAATTGCCAGCAAGCGTTCGAGGTCGACCTGCGCCGCCACGCGCTCGCCGACATGCCGAATCCGTGCGCGTGCGGCATCCTGCTCGTTGGCCGGCACCAGCCCCAGATGGCGCTCTGCGATCCGCATGCCGGGGTCGTACTGGACAGCACCGATCACCTCGACATCGGTGTAATGCCCGATCACCGCGCGCAGCTTCGACTCGTGGCGGCTGCCGCCGAGATTGTTGAGAATGACGCCGGCGATGCGAATGTCCGGGTCAAACGCCTGGTAGCCCAGAATCAGCGGCGCCACCCCGCGGGTCATGCCGCGCGCGTCGATCACCAGCACCACCGGCACACCCAGCAACTTGGCGAGCGCCGCATTGCTGTTGCTGCCGTCGAGGTCGAGCCCGTCGTACAGGCCCTTGTTGCCCTCGATCAGGCTGATGCGGGCGTCCGCCGCGGCACGGGCGAACTGCCGCTCGATTTCATCGCGCCGCATCATGTGGAAATCGAGGTTGTAGCAGGGACGTTGCGCCGCCATCCCCAGCCACAGCGGATCGATGTAGTCGGGCCCTTTCTTGAAGGGCTGCACCCGATGGCCGCGCGCATGCAGCGCCGCGCACAGGCCAAGCGTGAGCGTGGTTTTCCCGGACGATTTATGCGCGGCGGAAATGAAGACGCGGGACATACGATCTTTCATGAGGATTTATCCTCATAGAAAGTCGGAGTCCCCCTGTGGGACAATCGAGCCCCGCGCTTCGCTGCTTCGTTCGTGGTGTCTTGCTGGCTCATACCGGACGATCTCCTGTCGGGCTTGCGCCTGGCAGGAGATGCATCAATGCTCCAGCTTGGCGACGGTGGCGTCGTCCAGGCTGACTGGCAGCAGGCGCAGCACCTTGACTGCGAAGGTGGTCGCCAACAGCGCGATCGCCACCCCGCCCAGGCCGAGGAAGAGTTCGGGCAGGCTCGGCATGTAGCTGTGCACTTCGCCGTCGAAGAAACTGCTTTTCTCGACCAGCCCCGGGAACATGTCCAGCGGGTAGGCCTGCGCGCCGATGATGGTGACGTACATCTGCGCCACACCGCCCACAATGACGAGGGCACACGCAATCATGATCCATGCACGCTGCTTGCCCAGACCGCTCAGCAGGATCACCAGCGGCGCCACGCAGCCGATGACGATCTGACCCACCCAGAATAGCGTGGTGAAGATGCCGCCATCGCGCAGGATGAAGGCTTCCACCGCCTGATATTTGGCGAAATACAGATTGGTCATGTGGTGGACGACGACGAAATACAGCACGGCCGCGACGAACACCACGAGCAGGCTCTTCAGGCGCGTCATCACGGCATCGCCCAGGGTACGGCCGGTCCAGGCATAGGCAGCGGTCAGCACCATCAGGTAGATGGCCAGGCCATAGGCAAACGACATGATGATGAACATCGGCGCCAGCATGGCGGTGCCATACAGTTCGCGCGCGATCAGGAAGCCGAACAGCGAGCCGGTACCGGTCGTCAGGATCAGGCGCCAGATGAAGGCCGCGGTGCCCGCCGCCTTCGACCAGGACTTGACGCTGCGGTCCAGCATGGTCCACAGGTAGACGCCCACCAGGCCGAAGAAGCCGGAATACAGGAACACGTTCCAGGTGAACATCGACTTGAAGTTGAAGTTCGTCATCGCCACGATCAGGCGATCGGAGCGCCCCAGGTCGAGCACCAGCACCAGCAGGCCGCCCAGCATCAGTGCCAGAGCCAGAACAGCCGACAGCGGCGCCAGCGGCTTGTACATCGGCTTGTTGAACACCGACGCGATCGACGCGATGTTGAGTGCGCCGGAGGCCGCCACGATGAGGAACACCGCGAACACGTGCGGCAGGCCCCAGACGATCTGGTTGTCCATTCCGGTCACGACGTGGCCGTAGTGGTGCATGTGGTTCCAGGCCAGTGCGCCGAACAGCACGAACAGGCCGAGAAAACCGAATAACAGCCAGTATTTCAGGCTGCTGCCCTCTACTTCGCGGAAGGTAATGCTTGCCATATCGTTTTAGATTCCGTGATAGCGAACGCCGAGGTTGAGATTGAGGTCGGCGCGCACCTGCTTGGTCGGCAGCTCACGCAGACGCCGGGAAATCCCGCTTTCGGGGTCATTCATGTCGCCGAACAGCAGGGCGTTATGGCCGGCGGCAGCGCAGGCCTCGGCACACGCGGTATTGCCGTCGCCACGATCCACCTTCTGCACGCAGAAGGTACAGGCCTCGACGCAGCCCATCCCACGCGGCACATCCGGCTTCTGGGTGTCGTTCAGCGGTTCGTGCACCAGCGAGCGCGCCTTGTAAGGGCAGGCCATCATGCAGTAACGGCAGCCGATGCAGGTATGGCGATTGACCAGCACGATGCCGTCGGCGCGCTTGAATGACGCCCCTGTCGGGCACACATCCACGCAGGGCGGCTCGGCGCAATGCTGGCACATCATCGGCAGATTGGTTTCCATCTGCGTCAGCGGATCCTCAAGTTCGAGCTTGCGGATCCACTGCGGCGCCTGCCTTGGATGTTTGCTTTCGGCCACCGGCGTCCAGCCGTTTTCGGTGCTGCAGGCGGAGACACAGTCGTTGCAGCCGCTGGCACACTTGGTGGAATCGACCAACATGCCCCAGCGCACGGCACTGCTGGCCGACTGGTCGTCCGGGCGGCCATGCGCGACTTGATACAGCATCACGCCGGGGGCAATCGCCAGGCCGGCCACGGCCGTGGCGGCGCCGACGAAGCGGCGGCGCTCGGGCGATTCGGGCGCCTGGTTTGACATTGAATTCAGTTCGCTCATTGGGCAACCCCAGCCATCTCTTGTGCGCTGACCCCGCTTGTCGTCCGGGCAGCCAGCTTGTGCTTGTAGCGCACCGTTTCAGCGTTCAGCGGATGCATCGACATCGGGCCTTGCGGCTTGGTGGAATGGCACTCGAAGCAATCGATCTTCACCGCGGCATAGCTGTGGCAACTCACGCAAAAATCATCCCTGGCGGCGGCAACGCTGCCCGTTTTTTCGCTGGCGTGGCACTCGATGCATTCCTTGAGGCTGTGCTTCTTGGTACGGACGCCTTCGATCACGGTTTTGTCGCGCTGATGATTCAGCAACTTCATGTGGTTGCGCCGCATGAAATCAATGTCTTCCACGCACTGCTCGCCCTTGACGGCCTTGGTGATTGCCGGCTTGGGGGCGCCGCTGGCCTGGGCCGGGGCGTCCGCCCCGGCCCAGGCCAGGGCAGCCGTCGTCAGCACGACCGCACCCAGCGCCAGGAGGCTTTTTATTTTGCCTGCCACGCTTAGTCACCCATACCCATGATGATGTAACCGGTGGGGCAGACATCGGCGCAAATGTGGCAGCCGATGCATTTGCCGTAGTCGGTGTCGACGTAACGGCCAACGGTCGGGTTGTCTTTCTTCTTCACCTTGAACACGGCGCCCTGCGGGCAATAGACCACGCAGTTGTCGCATTCGAAGCACTGGCCGCAGGACATGCAGCGCTTGGCTTCGTCGACGACGTCCTTTTCGGACAACGTACGCAGGCGCTCTTCGAAGTTGCCCAGTGCGCCTTCCTTGTCCAGTGTGATCACTTCACGGACATGGCGCGACACGTTGGGGAAATGCCCCAGGAACAGGTCGTTGTGCGGGATGATGTGGCGCGCCGAACGGTCATCGAAGTTGTGCAGAATGTCCTTGCGCTCGGACGTACCCCAGATCCCGCCATGCAGGTCTTCGCTGTATTCGTGCCCGGTTTCGAGCCACTTGCGGATTTCATCGAAGTGATGAACGTCCACTTTCGGACGCTTGTCGAGTTCCTTGCCGTTGAGGAAGGCATCGATGCCGTCGACGGCAATGGATGCATGGCCGATCGCGGTGGTCAGCAGGTGCGGGCGCAGCACGTCGCCGCCGACGAAGATGTGTTCCTTGCCGGGGAAGCGATAGTTCTTGTCGACCTTCATCAGGCCATTGTTGTTGTTGAATTGCTCAAGGCCGGTAAAGTCGACGCCCTGGCCGATGGCCGAGACGATCAGGTCGGCCGGCAGATCGCGCTCGGAGCCTTCGACAATCCTGGTTTCCTTGCCTTCCACCACGAAATCGGCGACGCGCAACGCCGTTGCACGGCCCTTTTCGTCGACGACCACGCCCACCGGGGTCACGCCGCCGATGATTTCGATGCCTTCCTGCATCGCCTGCTCGACTTCGTGCTTGTTGGCGGCCATCTTGTCGATGGCGGAGCGCGACACCAGCACCACCTCGGCGCCGCCGCGGGCGGAGATGGAGGCGACGTCATGGGCCATGTGGCCGGCGATGACGGCTTCCGGACGATCATCCGCGGTACCCGACTTGGTGACATTGCCCAGACGACGGGCAACGGTCGCAACGTCGATCGAGGTATCGCCACCGCCGATGACCACCACACGGTTGCCGACGTGCTGCAGACGGCCTTCGTTGAAGGCGCGCAGGAACGCCACGGCGGTCACGCAGTTGGGCGCTTCGGCGCCGGGCACCGGCAGCGGACGGCCAGCCTGGGCGCCCATTGCCATGAAGATGGCGTCGAACTCCTTCTCGATTTCGTCGAAGGTCACGTCGGAACCGATGCGGGTCTTCAGGCGGGTTTCGACACCCAAATCGATGATGCGCTTGATTTCGGCATCGAGCATTTCACGCGGGGTGCGGAAACCGGGAATGCCGTAGCGCATCATGCCGCCAAGCTCTTCATGCTCGTCGAAAATGGTCACGCCATGGCCACGCAGGCGCAGCTGATAGGCGGCGGCCAGACCGGCCGGGCCGGCGCCGATCACGGCGACCTTCTTGCCGGATTCGGCTGCCGTGGAAGTGTAGGCCATGCTGTTTTCGATGCCCCAGTCGCCGATGAAGTGCTCGACCGAGTTGATGCCGACGTGGTCTTCGACCATGTTGCGGTTACAGCCGGATTCGCACGGTGCAGGACAGACGCGGCCCATCACGGCCGGGAAGGGGTTGGCTTCGGTCACGCGGCGGAAAGCGTATTCCTGCCAGGTCATGCCTGCGGGCGGCTTCTCGATGCCGCGCGCGATGTTGAGATAACCACGGATGTCTTCACCGGCCGGGCAGGAGCCCTGGCAGGGCGGCGTGGAAAGCATGTACTCCGGGCATTTGTGCGTCCAGCCCGCCTGAAAAATCATGTCCTGGGCAGAGCGAATGTCACCCAGTGATTCGCCATCCTTATAACGACGCCAGGTAACGCCTTCGGTTTTTGCTTTGCTCGTCGTGACAGCCATGGTGGTTCTCCTAATGTCTGTGTAACTAAAATAGATAAAACGCAATCAGCCAGCCGACTTCAGTCCAGCTTGATCGCCTTGCTAACCAATTGATGCACTCCGCCCACCATGCTCATGTCGAAGCCATACTTGGGCAATACTTTGGTGAACTGCGCCTTGCAGATGGCGCAGATCATGGCCATGAAATTGACCTGGTGTTCCTTGACCACATTGTTCAGCGCGGTGGCGCGCGGCAATGCGCCCTTGACCCGGACTTCCATGAGGTCGTCGGTCAGCAGGCCGCCGCCGCCGCCGCAGCAGAAGGTGGACTCGCCGATGGTTTCGTCCGCCATGTCGCGGAAATTGTTCACCACCGACCTGATCAGCTCGCGTGGAATGACGAACTGGCCGCCGGGCTCGGTGCCCATGCGCGACGCCCGCGCCACGTTGCACGAGTCGTGATAGGTCACGACCAGATTGTCGTTGGCGGACGGGTCGACCTTGATCCTGCCGGACTTGATCAGATCGTTGGTCAGTTCGCAAATGTGCTGCGGCTGCGGATAAGTCGGGTCGAGCTGCTTTTGCAGTTCGATCGAAAACGGATCGTTGCCGCCGTAGCCGATGCCGGTCAGCGTGTTCCAGAAGCTGTAGGCCACGCGCCAGGCGTGGCCGCATTCGCCGACCACAATGCGCTTGACGCCGAGTTCGAGCGCGGCATCGCGAATCCGCATGGCAACCTTGCGCATGCTTTCGTAGTTGCCGTTGAACAGGCCGAAGTTGCCGGCTTCCGAAGCGTAGGTGGACAGGGTCCAGTTGATGCCGGCAGCGTGAAACACCTTGGCGTAGCCGATCAATGACTCGACGTGCGGCTCGGAGAAAAAGTCCGCCGATGGCGTGATCAGCAGCACTTCCGCGCCTTTCTTATCAAGCGGCATTTTCACCGCCACGCCGGTGTCGGCCTCGATATCTTCTTCCAGACCTTCCAGGGTGTCTGCCAGCGCGGGGCCGGGCAGACCGAGGTTGTTACCGATCCTGTGGACCTTGCTCAGAATCTCGTTCGAATATTTCTGCCCCATGCCGACATGGTTGAGGATTTCACGGCCGGCCATGGTGATTTCGGCGGTGTCGATGCCGTATGGACAAAACACCGAGCAACGACGGCATTCCGAACACTGATAATAATAGCTGTACCAGTCGTCGAGGATTTCCTTGGTCAGATCCTTGGCGCCCACCAACTTGGGAAACAGCTTGCCCGCCGTGGTGAAGTAACGGCGATAGACCTGGCGCATCAGATCCTGGCGCGCCACCGGCATGTTCTTGGGGTCGGACGTGCCGAGGTAATAATGACATTTGTCGGTGCATGCTCCACAGTGCACGCAGGCATCCATGAATACTTTCAGCGAGCGGTACTTGCCCAGCAGGTCGCCCATCTTGTCGAGCGCACGCTCTTTCCAGTCCTCACCCAGCTCATGCGGGTAGCCCATGGAGTCCTGGACCGGCTTGGCCGCCGGGAAGGTCTTGGCATGCGCCATCGAACCTTCCCGCAGTTTGGGAACTTCGATGTCGTCCTTGATTACCGGAATGTCAAATTCAGCAGCAGCCACTTGAGGGTCCTTTGTCCGTACTTACGCGTTCGTCAATCGATGTCAACGAATCAGTTTTTCTGATCGAGCCGGGCCGCCCAAGCCGCCACATGGCGATGCTCGCGCGGATTGTCCGCCTGGTTGCGCGTGGGGCTGAAGAAGACGCCCGGCGCATGCAGCAGCTTGCTGATCGGGAAGATCACCATCAGCAGCGCCACCATGGCAAGGTGGGCCAGCAGGATCGGGTCCTGCGGCACCGGCTGCAGGTCGAGATACATCAGGCCCATGAAGAAGCCCTTCAGCGCCACGATGTCGGTGTGCACGACGAAGGTCATCAACATGCCCGACAGGCCGATGCCAATGAGCAGCACCAGCATCAGGTAGTCGGACGGGGTCGAAATGTAGCGCACACGGTCGACCAGGAAACGCCGCGCCAGCAGGCCGGCCAGGCCGATCACCATCATGATGCTGGCGTATTTTCCGAACGGCTGCATGATGCCGACCCAGAACCAGACCGGCTCGGTGAAATAGCGCAGATGGCGCGCCAGCACCAGGAACAGTCCCATGTGGAACAGCCAGCCGAATACCCAGATCCACTTGTTGGATTTGAACAGCGATTCGAACAGCACCACTTCTTTCGCCATCCGGTACACGACACCCTTTTGCGTGGTCGGTGCGGGCGTGGTCGGGATCTTCAGCGGCGCGGGGGTGCGGCTGTAATCAAAAATCTTGTAGCCCAGACCCACCACCAGCAACAGGGTGGCGATGTAAAACATCCCGGCATAAATCATCGTCACAGTAGACAAACCCTTCTCCCAACAACGTTATGTTTACGAATCAAACGCGCACCCCGGCACCGCCTGGCAGCATTCGATTGGGAAACACAGCCTGAAAATCGGAGTCGCCCCGGAAAACTCCGGGGCAACCCGACGGTTACAACTTAAATACAGCCAGTCGGCTTGGGCAAGCCGGCGATTTTGCAAGCCTGCTTGGCGGGGCCGTAGGGGAACAACTCGTACAGGTACTTGTTGTTGCCTTTTTCAGGCCCGAGCTTCTTGCCGATGGCCTTGGTCAGAACGCGCACTGCGGGCGCGATCTGGTATTCGGCGTAGTACTCACGCAGGAAGTTGACAACTTCCCAGTGGCTTTCGGTCAGATCGACCTTTTCTTCGACAGCCATGTACTTGGCAATATCTTCGTTCCACTGCGACAGGTCGACCAGATAGCCTTCTTCGTCGACTTCGACTTCTTTACCGGCGATGTTCACCATGGGCATAGCAATACTCCTTTAATTAAAAGTTACAGCCAAGACTGACAGTTGCTGTGCTCTGCGACCAGATCCACAAAACCGCCATAATCCACGACATTGACTCCGTCCAGCACGCGCCCGGCCATGCCGCGCGCCGCCAGATCAGGACCGAGTGCGTAAATCTTGAGGTCAGCCGCTGCTGCCTGGATTTTCGCTGCCGCCGTATTGCCGGTTGTCGCGGCGTACACCGCGTCTTCGATCAGCAGTACGGCAGAACCTTTGGTGGCCATGCGCAGGCAGCTTTCCAGCGAACCGCGATCAGTAGCCGATTTGTTCACAATATGCAGCATATCCATCCCCTTAGAAGCTGATCACGACGTCTTGCTCAGCCATGAGATTTGCCATCTCATCGACGGCGAGCACCGTCACATCCACAATCAGGTCGTCCTCGGTCAGACCACGCGCATCCATCGACGCCTGGTCGACATAGAGCTTCTCGATGTCGTAGCCGTCCAGCGCACGGTAAGTCTTGGAAAAATCCTTGACTTCGATGCCCTTGCTGTCGATGCCTTTCATCAACTGGTAGACACCGTCATCGGTGAACACCATGCTCACATCCTGATCGAAAGCAGCCGTAATCAGCACTACTTCCAGCCCTTCCAGGGCGTACACGGTGCCGTGCGGCGCCTTGCGGTTCAGGAACATGAATTTTTTGACGATGCCGGAGCCGTCTTCCATTTCATCCATATCGCTCATCTCGTTTCCTTAATCGCCGAACGTCACGAGACGGTCGTACTGAATGCCCATCTCGACCAATTGACCCAGGCCCGAGATGCGGAAGTTATCGCCCAGCACACCGTCCGTGATGCCGCGACGCTGCGCTGCAGCCACACAGACAACCAGGTCCACACCATGATCCGCAGCCAGCTTGGACCAGCGCGCACCGACGTTGCGATCGTCCTGCGGCGGGGTTGCGAGACGCGAAGCGTTGTACACGCCATCGTGATAGAAAAAAACACGCGGGACTTTGTAGCCTTTTTCAAGCGCAGTGCGCGCAAAAAGATAGGCCGAATCACTTGCCTGATGGCTGTAAGGCCCTTCGTTCACAAGAATACCGAATTGCATGTAAGCACTCCGAAAAATCGATTCTTAAATCCAGATTAAGCCCCCGCGACCCTCGCGGAGGCAACCTTCCTGATTAGAAGCGGATGTGAGCAGAAGCGTTCAGCGTTGTACGGCTGCCGCGCCAGTTATCAATGTGATACTTGGTGAAGGGCAGACCGGTCTTCTCGAAGAATGCGGGCCAGCCGATCCGATCGATCCAGTCATTCATGCGCTCCCAAGGCTTGCCGTCTTCCTTGTAGGTCTGCAGAATTTTCTTGACCACCTCGGCGACTTCCGGCCAACGCGGCGCATTGTTCGGCAGGCCAGCAGCGACCAGCTTGTGGAAGGTCGGCTTGGAGCGGGCATTGGAGTTCTTGCCGCCCACCCAGATCGCAATCTTGGAATGCACGGGATCGTTGATCTGCATCGGCGGGCAGGGCGGGAAGCAGGCGCCGCAGCAGATGCACTTCTTCTCGTCGACTTCAAGCGAGGGCTTGCCATTCACCAGGGCGGGACGGATTGCCGCCACCGGGCAGCGCGCCACGACGGAGGGACGCTCACACACGTTGGCAACCAGATCATGGTTGATCTTCGGCGGCTTGGTGTGCTGAACGATGATGGCGAGGTCAGCCTGGCCGCCGCAGTTGATTTCGCAGCAGGAGGTGGACAGTTTGACGCGGTTGGGCATCTCGCACTTGACGAAGTCGTCGTACAGCTCGTCCATCAGCGCCTTGACCACGCCGGAAGCGTCGGTCGCAGGAATGTCGCAATGCAGGAAACCCTGGGTATGCGCAATCATGGAGATCGAGTTGGCGGTGCCGCCGATGGGGTAGCCCTTATCGTTGAGCGCCTTGATCAGCGGCTCGACCCTGGAGCCATCGGCCACCATGTACTCGATGTTGGAACGCGCGGTGAAACGCACGAAGCCGTCAGCATACTGGTCGGCAATGTCGGCCAGCTCACGGATGGTGTAATGATCCATCTGACGCTGGGTGCCGGCCTTGACGGTCCAGATTTCGTCGCCGGACTCGGCGCGGTGATACAGGACACCCGGCTTCGGATGGCTGTGGAAAGCCCACTTGCCATAGTTCTTCACCATCACGGGGTGCATGTAGGGCATCGGATCCGGTGCACCGGACTCGATAGGCGGACGTAGTTCTGCCATGTTTTATCTCCAACTTGATTTATACACGGATCCCGGCTCGCGCCGAAACACGGGGTAAGCAAAAATTAGGCGGCTGACTGCTTGTGCTCGTTCCACTTCTCGACCTGCTCATCCCAGTCGTCGCCACGGAAGTACGGGTTGGCGCGCGGCTGGCTGATCATGTTGGGATCGACCGGAATATCCAGGCCTTCCAGGAAGTTGGCCAGGCCGATACGCTCGATCATTTCGCCGGTGCGCTCATGCTCCAGCGCGTTTTCCGCGAAGAAGTCGATGATGTTGCGCGACAGCTCGTTCAGCTTTTCGAAGTCCTCGTCGGACTCCATCTTCATGAACGGAATCACCACGGTACCCATGGTCGCACCGATCTTCAGCACGCTCTTGCCGCCCACCAGGATGGTGACGCCCTTGTCGTTGCCGGGCAGCAGGCCGCCGGGAATGACGTTCAGACAATGCATGCAGCGCACGCAGTTCTTGTTGTCGATGCACAGGGCATTGCCGTCGCCCAGCTTGGCAACCGACACGGTGTCGCTGGCGACAACCTTGTCAGCGGCAACCAGGGTGATGGCCTTGGTCGGGCACTTGCTGATCACGTCGTTGACGAGATCGGACATGCCGTGCGCCTTGTAATAATCCTGAACCTGCGCCTCGTTGACGCGGATGTTGTCGCGCCAGGTGCCGATGGTGGCCATGTCGGAACGCTGAATGGCGTTGACGCAGTCGTTCGGGCAGCCGGAGAACTTGAACTTGAACTTGTACGGCAGGGACGGGCGATGCATGTCGTCGATGTTGTTGTTGATGACGATACGCAGGGCCTTGGCCTCGTCGAAGCAGGACATTTCGCAGCGGGCAGCGCCCACGCAGGACATCGACGTACGCAGCGCGGGGCCGGCGCCGCCAAGGTCGAAGCCCATGTCGTTGAACCTGTCGAAGGCCTTCTGGACATCTTCCGTCTTGCAGCCCTGCAGCATGATGTCGCCGGACTGGCCGTGGAACGCGATCATGCCCGAACCACCGGTTTCCATCCAGGCGTCGCACATCTCGCGCAGCAGGTTGGAGGTGTAATGCATGCCGGCCGGCGGCATGATGCGCAGGGTATGGAATTCGGCCGCCTCGGGGAACAGCGGCTTGTGGTTTTCATCCTTCAGCTCGGTAAAGCGCGGAATGATGCCGCCGCCGTAACCGAACACGCCGACCGTACCGCCCTTCCAGTACCCCTTCATGTGCTGGTAGGACGTTTCCAGCTGACCCATCAGGTCAACCATCATGTCGTTTTCCTTGGCCAGACGCTTGAAGCCGGTCACGAAGCTGGGCCACGGGCCTTTCTCGAGCTCGTCCAGATTGGGCGTATCAATCATTTGCTTTGCCATTATCTTCATCTCCTAGAAAATTCGAAGTGCCCGCTCAGCAGACAGCTCAACGGTATATTCAACATCTTATTGGCTGGACAGCCGCGCCACCATCATTCTCATGGGTAAATCACCCACCCCATTGCGGTAGGTCGACACCTACCCACATGGGGTATGGCGATTTCCCCAACACGGGTATGCCTCATTCAGGCAAAGAATGAGACATTACACGCCTGCCACCGCACCCAATAAGAATATTGGGATATTATTATTAAGGCAAGCCCTTGCCAAAAATGGGGTTGAAATAGCATGCGTTGCCCTCATAAACGCATACCTGCCTTTAAAAACCATGTGCGCCAGGCAAAACAGGACACCGATGAAACCTGGAGCACCGCGGATGAAATTCCATGCCTGAAATCACCCCCCTAGACAAAATGCGCCTGCCTTTCGGCGGCCAGGAGGTCGAGTTCCAGCACCTGACCCACGAGTCGGGCGGCGTGCCCTTCCTGCGTATCCGTATCCGCGAAAACAAGCGCTTCACCATTTTCGACGTCGACCCGGTCAGCGCGCAGAAATGGGCCGACATCATGCAGGCCTGGGCCCGCGATCATGCGGGAGACGCGCCATGAACTGGGATTGGCCGGAAAACAAGCCCGAGACATACACGCCCCACATGATCGATCTGCAGTTCGATCTGGCCGGCACGACCATCCCGACCGACAATGCGCAGATGCTCGCGGATGCGTTGCAGGACCTGCTGCCGTGGCTGAACGAGAACAGCGCCACCGGCATCCAGCACCTGAAAGGTGCCGAAACCAACAGTGGCGACGCCTCGCTCAACATCAACCGGCGCACCAAACTGTTTCTGCGCGTGCCAAGGACGCGGACGGCCGACATGCGGAAACTGGTCGGACAAAAGCTTGATCTGGCTGGTCACGCCCTGCACATCGGCAGTTTCAAGGCCCGTGAATTCAGCCCGTTCAGCAACATCTACGCCCATTTCGTTGACACGGGCAGCGCCACTGAAGAACAATTCGTGCAGGACGTGATGCGCGAACTGGATGGTCATTTCCAGCTGCGTTGCGGGTTTATCTGCGGCATGCCGCAAATGCTGCAAAGCGCATCCGGCCCCCTCCATGGTTATAGCCTGATGCTCCACGACGTACCGCCGCACAAGTCGCTGCAACTGCAGGACGAGGGCTTGGGGCGCAACCGCCTGTTAGGCTGCGGGATTTTCATCCCGCATAAATCCATCGCGCCTGTGGTTCAGGCGAATTTCTGAAACCAACCCGAAAAAGGAGAAAACATGTCTTATGTTGTAAATGGCGAAGAACTCGAAACCGGCGATGAGGACTTTCTGCTGGAAGCCAATTTCAGTGACGATGTCCCCCCGGTCATCGCCGCGGCGGAGAAAATCACGCTGACCGACGAGCACTGGCAGGTCATCAACTATCTGCGCGAAAAATACAAGGACGACGGCCAAACCCCCAACTTCCGCAACATGCTGGCCGAAATACAGGAACTCCATCCGGGCACCGACTGGAAGAAAAAGCTGTATGAGCTGTTCCCCAACATGCCGGCTCGCCAGGGTTGCCGCGTCGCCGGCCTGCCCAAGCCTTTCGGCAAGGGCGGCTACTGATCTAGGGACTAGGATCTAGGGGCTAGGATCCAGGGGGTTCAGCACGCTGGCCCCACTCCCCTAGCCCCTAATTCCTATTTCCTAGCTCCTAGCTCCTAGTTCCCCACCTATGTTTTCCAACACCCTCGTCACCACCGAAGACCTGGCCGCGCATCTGGATGACCCGAACTGGATCATTCTGGATTGCCGTTTCACCCTGACCGATCCCGATGCCGGCCGCCAGGCCTATGCGAAAGCCCATATCCCGGGCGCACGCTATGTTCATCTGGACGACGATCTTTCCGCCCCCGTCGGCGAAACCACGGGGCGGCACCCGCTGCCCGATCCCCGCGCGCTGGCCGAAAAGCTCTGCGCGTGGGGGGTCGGCGTCAACAGGCAGGTGGTGGTGTACGACGACAGTTATGGCTCGATGGCCGTGCGGCTGTGGTGGATGATGCGCTGGCTCGGTCACCCCGGGGTGGCGCTACTGGACGGCGGCTATCCAAAGTGGACGCGTGAAAAACGCCCGCTCAATGCCGAGGTGCCGACACCGCAAAGGGCGGCTTGCGCCTGCCTGCCCGAACCCACCCAGATCGCGGCGGCGGACGAAGTATTGCGTGCGTCGCAGACCGGCGAGCAACTCATTATCGACGCGCGTCCGGATCGCCGCTTCTCCGGCGAATTCGAGCCGCTCGACCCGGTGGCCGGGCACGTGCCCGGCGCCATCAACTGGCCGTTTGACGAAAACCTCGACGTGGACGGCACCTACCTGCCGCCCGAGGCGTTGCGCGAGAATTATCAGGCGCTGCTGAAAGGCAAGCCGGCCTGGCAGGTCATCCACATGTGCGGCTCCGGCGTCACCGCCTGCCACAACATTCTGGCGATGGAAATCGCCGGCCTTCCCGGTTCACGGCTCTACCCCGGTTCATGGAGCGAATGGATCACCGATCCCGCGCGCCCCGTTGCCACCGGCGAATAAAGGAAAACGCTCATGGTCAAACCCGTCAAAGTCCGCACCATCTGGTTCAAGAGGGACGGCGAACGCAGCGCCGTGGAAATCGCCAGTTCGGTCGCCTCGACCATCTGGCGCGTCGCCGACAAGGCCGTCGACAACCTCGGCCGCGAAAACTACGACATCATCACCCCGGCGCGCGGCTTCAAGCTGATCGCCGAGTTTGTCGCCTTCCTGGCGCATTACTGCGACCGCATGGCCTATTCCTCGCAGACGCCCGAGCGCCGCGTCGAAGTGCTGCAGGCGATCGCCAACCGGCTGGGCGAGGTGATGGAGGAAAACATCATCGAGTCGGTCGGCCCCGATCCCGGCCGCAACTTCAAGGCCGAATTCATCGACTTCCTGAACCGCCGCTTTGCCGACTATGCCGAGTTCGAGTTCCCCGACGACGACAAGGCCAGCTTCCCCGCACTGCGCTTCCTCGGCCTGCAGATCCGCGAGGAGATGGGCGACGACGACAAGACCTGGATCATGGACCAGATCATGGACATCGAAATGCCCGAGATGATGGGCACGGTAAGGAAGAGCTTCAAGGGCCTCCTGTCCGACGCGCCGGTCAAGCGCGGTTTCGGCTCGCCCGACATGCTGCCGCCGGAGTAATTTCAAATGCCGTCGCCGTTCGATCTGGCCAACGAGAGCGGCTACCGCGCCTGGCGCGCTGCACGGCTTGCCGCCTACCCGCGCAGCGTCGACGAACTGATCGTGCCGCTGGCCGATCCGCGCCACCTCACCCCGGATGAGATCGACGCCCTCGAAACCCGCTGCGCGCGCGCCAACATGGCGATCTACAGCGCGCCGCACCTGCCCGCCGCCGACAAGTCGATCCCCAAACAGCTAGGGCAGCAGCTTGGCCTGGTCCGCCTGGAGGGCAACTACCTTGCCGATGATGACGGGCTCTCCAGCATCACCCCGGCGGACGGCGAGGGCGGCGGGCGCGGCGAGTTCATCCCCTACACCCGCAAGCCGATCAACTGGCACACCGACGGCTACTACAATGCGCCCGACCGCCGCATCCTCGGCATGACCCTGCACTGCGCGCAGGACGCCGAAGAAGGCGGCGAGAACGCCCTGCTCGATCATGAAATCGCCTATATCCAGCTGCGCGACGCCAGCCCCGATTATGTCGCCGCGCTGATGCAGCCCGATGCAATGACCATCCCCGCGCGCATGGACGAGGACAACATTGCCCGTGCAGAACAGAGCGGGCCGGTGTTCGCGGTCGATCCCGAGCAGGGCTTTCTTACCATGCGCTACACCGCGCGCACCCGCTCCATCGTGTGGAAAGGGGACGCCGTCACCCAAGCTGCGGCCAGAACCCTGGCCGACATCCTCGCCGGCTCGGAATACACCCTTACCGCCCGCCTGCGCCCCGGCATGGGCCTCGTCTGCAACAATGTTCCGCACACCCGCAACGGATTTTCCGATTCCCCCCAACACCGCCGCCTGCTCTATCGCGGGCGCTATTACGACCGCCTGCGCTTTGATTTGAATCCACCCGCGCGCAGCTTGGGCGGCAGGTAAAGTAAAATAACCGTCTTCATTATTTCGGCCATCTGCCGTCATGCAGCTTCTCGCCCTCGGGGTCAACCATCACACCGCGCCGCTCGCCATCCGCGAGCAGGTGGCGTTCGGCCCCGACAAGCTGGTGCAGGCGTTGCACGAGCTGACACAAAGCCAGCGCGCATCGGAAGTCGCCATCCTGTCGACCTGTAACCGCACCGAGCTGTACGTCAACACGCCCTCGCCAGACGACGTAACGCAATGGCTGGCCGATTTCCATCGCATCGAGCGGCGCGAGCTCGCGCCCTACCTGTATGCGCTGTCGCGCGAAAAGGCCGCGCAGCACGCGTTTCGCGTCGCCGCCGGACTCGACTCGATGGTGCTGGGGGAGACGCAAATCCTCGGGCAGATGAAGCAGGCGGCACAGGCCGCCGAGAAAGCCGGCACCCTCGGCCTGCTGTTGCACAAGCTGTTCCAGCGCACTTTCTCGGTGGCCAAGGAGGTGCGCAGCAGCACCGCAATCGGCGCCAACTCGGTATCGATGGCCGCCGCCGCGGTGCGCCTGGCCGAGCGCATCTTCCCCAGCATCAAGGATCAGGCCTGCCTGTTCATCGGCGCCGGCGAGATGATCGAGCTGTGCATCACCCACTTCGCCGCGCAGCACCCGCGCCGCATGACGGTGGCCAACCGCACCGCCGAACGCGCGCGTCCGCTGGCCGAGCGATTCAACGCCGGGGTGATCCCGCTTACCGCGCTGCCCGACGAGCTGCCGGCCTACGACATCATCGTCACCTCCACCGCGAGCCCGCTGCCTATCCTCGGCAAGGGCATGCTGGAGCGCGCGATCCGGCAGCGCCGCCACCGCCCGATTTTCATCGTCGACCTGGCCGTTCCGCGCGACGTTGAAGCCGAAGTCGCCGACATGAACGACGTCTTCCTCTACAGCGTGGACGACCTGGGCCAGGTGGTGCGCGAAGGCATGGACAACCGCGTCGCCCAGGTGGCACAGGCCGAGGCGATTATCGAAACCAGTGTGGCAAGCTTCGTGCACTGGATGGAAGGCCGCGAGCTGGTTCCGGTGATCCGCGCGCTGCGCGACAACGCCGAGCGCCACCGCCGCCACGAAATCGAAAAGGCCGAAAAGGCGCTGGCGCACGGCGACGATCCGCGTATCGTGCTCGAAGCCCTGAGCCACGCCCTGACCAACAAGCTGCTGCACGCCCCCACCCACGCACTCAGCCACGCACACAGCGAGGATCGTTCGCAGTGCGCGCGCTACATCAGCCAGCTGTACGGGCTGCATCACGAATGAAGGCATCGCTGGCGGACAAGCTTGCTCGCGCCGACGAGCGGCTGGAGGAGCTCGACGCCCTGTTGTCGCAGCCGGAAATTGCCGGCGACATGGACAGCTACCGCAGGCTCACCCGCGAACATGCGGACCTCACCCCGGTGGTGGCGCTGTATCGCCAGTACCGGCAGGTCGAGGCCGACCGTGACGCCGCGGGCGAAATGCTCGCCGACCCGGAGCTGCGCGGGCTCGCCGAAGCCGAACTGACCGACAGCGCCAGCCGTATCGCGCAACTGGAAACCAAACTGCAAACCGCGCTGCTGCCGACGGATCCCAACGACGAGCGCAACATTTTTCTTGAAATCCGCGCCGGCACCGGCGGCGACGAATCCGCGCTGTTCGCCGGCAGCCTGCTGCGCATGTACGTGCGCTATGCCGAGCGGCAGGGGTGGAAGGTCGAAGTGGTGTCGGAAAATCCCGGCGAGGTCGGCGGCTGCAAGGAAGCCATCCTCCGCATCGTCGGCCACGGTGCGTATTCGCGACTGAAGTTCGAATCCGGCGGCCACCGCGTCCAGCGCGTGCCGGAAACCGAATCGCAGGGCCGCATCCACACCTCGGCCTGCACGGTGGCGGTGATGCCGGAAGCCGACGAAGTCGGCGAAGTCGACATCAACCCGGCCGACCTGCGCATCGACACCTACCGTGCCTCCGGCGCGGGTGGCCAGCACATCAACAAGACCGATTCGGCGGTGCGCATCACCCACCTGCCGACCGGGCTGGTGGTGGAATGCCAGGACGACCGCTCGCAGCACAAGAACAGGGCACAGGCCATGAGCGTCCTGGCGGCGCGCCTGAAAGACCGCGAAATCCAGGCGCAGCACGCCGCCGAGGCGAGCACCCGGAAGGGGCTGGTCGGAACCGGCGACCGCTCCGACCGCATCCGCACCTACAACTTCCCGCAAGGCCGCATCACCGACCACCGCATCAACCTCACGCTGTACAAGATCGACGCGGTGATGGACGGCGATCTCACCGAACTGCTGGATGGATTGGCGGCCGAGCATCAGGCAGAGCTGCTGGCGACGCTGTCGGGTGAGGGGTGAGGGGTGAGGGGTGAGGCGGCGACGGTTGCCGGCCTGCTCGACGACGCCACTGCCCGCATCGCCGCCGCGCTCGGCCTTGCGCACCGCGACGCGCGGCTCGACGCCCGCGTGCTCGCCGCGCATGTTTTGGGGGTGGACACCGCCTGGCTGATCGCGCACGACACCGACCCGCTCAGCGACACGCATGTCGCAGTGTTTGAATCCCTGTTGTCGCGCCGCCTGGAAGGCGTGCCCATCGCCTACCTTGTCGGCACGCGCGAGTTCTACGGCCGCCCGTTCCAGGTTTCGCCCGACATCCTGATTCCGCGTCCCGATACCGAACTGCTGGTCGAACTGGCGCTGGCGCGCATGCCGCCCGATCGGGCCATGGACGTGCTGGATCTGGGTACCGGCAGCGGCTGCATCGCCATCACCCTGGCGCTGGAACGCCCGCTCGCGCGCGTCACGGCGGTGGATCGCTCCGCCGCGGCACTGGCCATCGCCGAGCGCAATGCCGGCATTCTCAACACCCATGTCGAGTTTTTGACCAGCGACTGGTTCGCCGCGCTCGCCGGACGGCGTTTCGATCTCATCGTCGGCAACCCGCCCTACATCGCCGCCGCCGATCCCCACCTGACGCGCGGCGACGTGCGTTTCGAGCCCTTGACCGCGCTGGCCGCCGGCCGGGACGGCCTCGCCGACCTGCGCCAGCTGACCGCCGCTGCGCGTAATCACTTCAAGCCCGGCGGCGTCCTGCTGCTGGAACACGGCTACGATCAGGCGGACGCCGTCCGGGCCCTGCTGCGCGAGAGCGGCATCCCCCGCCCCCAAAGCTGGCCCGACCTGGCGGGCATCCCGCGCGTCAGCGGCGGCGAACTGTCGGAATAATTTACACTCGACGCGTGCGGGAGCGGCCAGGAACCGCTGCAAGCGTTACGCAATGGTCATTCCGGGCCGGCTGGATGTATATTGGTGTGATTCTTGCTGTCAATATGGGACAGCATCCAAACGATTTTCGAGGCCTGCCATGTCCGATCACACACCCGAAACGCAAGACACCCCGCCCGAGGCATCGCAAGGCGACTCGGTCGACCAATCCCGCCGCCGGCTGACCGGCGCCGCGCTGGGGGTATCCGCGATTTTCACGCTGGCCAGCCGCCCGGTATGGGCCAGCCAGTGCACGATTTCCGGGATGGCTTCCGGTAACCTGTCCAAGCCCCAAGAAATATGCGGAGGGGGCACGCCGGGATACTGGAAGGTGCCCGTCCACCTGGACTCCTGGGGACCGACAGGTTTCACCCCCATCAGCAAGCCCGGCAAACCAGCCGAAACATTCAATCAAGTCTTCGGCGTCACCCAGTACGTCAGGAACGATGGCCGCGCTTACACCTTGCTGGAAGTAATGCAGGAGTTGAATGGCAATGGCGACCCGATATCGACCAATCTGGGTTTCCATGCGGTCGCCGCATTGCTGAATGCCGCCCATCCAGCGGTTAACTTCGGCTACACCTCGGGCGAGTTAATCGCGCTTTTCCGAAGCAACTACCTGACCAATTCGGAAAAGTTGAAAAACTCGCTCGAAATGTTGAACGAGCGCGAGTCTCCGCTGAACTGACCCGATGACACACGCGTCGCCGTGCCCGCCACGTCTGTTGAAAAGCTGGGGAGATGAAGCGGTCGCCTACGATACGGCATCGGGCGACACCCATTATCTGAAGCCGCTGACCCTGGCGCTGTATCAAACCTGCCGCGACCATCCCGGCTATAGCCCGGACGAGCTGGTTGCCGCCCTGGCAAACCGCCTCGGGGTGCCGGACACGCCGCAACTCCATGAACTGACTGAAGACACGCTCGCCGGCCTGCGCAAAATCGGCCTGCTGGAATCCGCATGAAACTGCTGCAACTGCCTCGCGCCGAGCTGCGGCGGCAATTGGCTGGCACAGGCGTGTGGCTGCGCACCGGGCCATTCTCGCTCAAGCTGCAGTCGCGGATTCCGTTCGTGGCCGAGGGCCTGGCCGAACTCTACGGCCAGTTCGAGGTGCGCAACGTGCGCGAAGCCTTTGCCGACTTCCACGTCTCGGTAAACCCGCCTGCCAGCCTGCGCCGCTGGCTGCGCCCCCAGGCCACGTTTTCGTTTGACGGCATGCATCCCTTCAAGCCATTGCCGCGCGACCAGGCGTTTCCGATGCTGGAATGGGGGCTCAACTGGTGCGTATCGACCCAGGCGCATCAATACCTGATCATCCATGCTGCCGTGGTGGAGAAGAACGGCCTGGCGGCAATCCTGCCCGCCCCGCCCGGTTCCGGCAAAAGCACGCTGGCGGCCGGGCTGGCGCTCTCGGGCTGGCGCCTGCTGTCCGACGAGCTCACCCTGATCGACCGCAAAACCGGGCTGATTCAACCGCTGCCACGGCCCGTCAGCCTGAAAAACCAGTCGATCGACGTCATTCGCCAGTTTGCTCCGGACGCCTACATCAACCGCCCCTCGCACGATACGGTCAAAGGCACGGTGGCGCACATGCGCCCACCCCGCGACAGCGTGCTGCGCCAGCACGAAACGGCACGCCCCGGCTGGGTGATTTTCCCCAAATGGGAAGCCGGCGCGCCGGCCACCCTCACGCCACGCTCCCAGGCGCAGACCTTCATGTTCCTTGCGCAAAACGCATTCAACTACAGCCACCTTGGCGTTGACGGCTTCCGCGTCGGCACCGCGTTGATCGACCAGACCGCCTGCTACGATTTTCGCTACAGCCAATTGAACGAAGCCATCGCCGCATTCGATCGCCTGGCCGAGCGCCGGGGATCCTGAGGCCATGGAAGCCCGCACCCGCGATCTGCTCGTCCGCACCCTGCGCACGCCCGCTGCGGTCGCCCGCTTTTCCATGGGCGAGTGGGACATGCTGGTACGGCAGGCGCGGGCGGCAGGGCTGCTGGCGCGTCTGGCACACCGCTTTCGCCGGCACGGGCTGGCGGCTGCAATCCCGGAGGCGGCGCGCTGGCATTTCGATGCCGCCGAAACACTGGCCGACAAGCAGCGCACGGCAGTGCACTGGGAACTGCAACAGCTTCGCGCCGCGCTGGCCGATCTCGACAGTCCGCTGATCGTGCTCAAGGGCGCGGCCTATGTCGCTGCCGACCTGCCCGCCGCGGCGGGGCGGATGTTCAACGACATCGACATTCTGGTGCCGCGCGAGCGACTGCCGCAGGCCGAATCCGCGCTGATGCTGGCAGGCTGGCACGCTGGCGGCCTGTCCGAATACGACAAGCGCTACTACCGCCGCTGGATGCACGAAATCCCCCCGCTGCAGCACGTCCAGCGCGCCACCGTGATCGACGTGCATCATGCGATCCTGCCCGACACCGCACGCTACCATCCGGATCCCGCCAAGCTGCGCAGCCGCGCCGTCGCGGTGGAAGGCCTGCCCGGCATCCATGTGCTGGCGGCGGAAGACCGCATCCTGCATTCCGCCACGCACTTGTTCCACGATGGCGAATTGCCGCACGGCCTGCGCGACCTGACCGACCTCGACCTGCTGCTGCGCGACGCTGCGGTGGATCCCGATTTCTGGCCGCGCCTGACCGCGCGCGCCGACGAATTGCAGCTGGGCCGTTCGCTGTTCTATGCCCTGCGTTATCTGCGCCATTATCTCGATACGCCGATTCCCGCCAGCGCGACGGCCGCCCTCGATGCCGCGGCACCCAATCGCGCCACGCTCGCGCTGATGGACAGCATCTTCACCCGCGTGCTGGCCCCCGACCACGCAAGCTGCGCCGACGCCTTCACCCCGACTGCGCGCCTGGCCGCCTTCGTGCGCGCCCACTGGCTGCGCATGCCCGCGCACCTGCTGGTTCCGCATCTTTTTCACAAGGCCTTCATCAGCCCCTACCAGCGCGCGCCAAAAGCGGCTTGACGCCGGCTACAGCGCGCGTATAATTCCCGAGCATTCAAGTCAAGTATTATTCAGGAGCCTGAGATGACCGCGCTAGACCGCATTCGTGACCAAGTCACCACCAACACCGTCGTGCTGTACATGAAGGGCACGCCCCAGTTCCCGCAGTGCGGCTTTTCGTCGCGCGCGGCGCAAGTGCTGCAGGCCTGCGGCCTGAAGGATTTTCTGGCGGTCAATGTGCTGGCCGATCCGGAAATTTTCGAAAACCTGAAGTACTACGCCAACTGGCCGACCTTCCCCCAGCTCTACGTCAAGGGCGAGCTGGTCGGCGGCTGCGACATCATGATCGAGATGTACCAGAAGGGCGAGATCCAGAAACTGCTGGAAGAAGCGCAGGCCGCCTGACGCCGCGCCCGGAATGCAAAAAAGCCGACTGCGTGTCGGCTTTTTTGTGGCCGTGTCAAACGCGTGCCCGCGCAATCACTTGGCTTCATCCGCCTCGGGCACGGCATCCATCCCCAGTTCGTGAATCTTGCGCGTCAGGGTGTTGCGGCCCCAACCGAGCAGGTGCGCAGCCTCGATGCGCCGCCCGCCGGTATGGCGCAGCGCCACCTCGATCAGCGTTTTTTCATAGGCCTGGGTGAGATCGTCGAGAATCGCCGCCTCGCCGCGCGCCAGCCGTGCGCTCGCCTCGGCCGCCAGGCTTTGCAGCCAGTCGCCCGCTTGCGGCACGACCTTGCCCTGCATCAGATCGGCGGGCAGGTCACTGACCTCGACCACCTGGCCGGGCGCCATCACGGTCAGGTAATGGCAGACGTTTTCGAGCTGGCGCACGTTGCCCCTCCACGGCAGGTTGACCAGCGTCCTGAGCGCGGCCTCCGACATTCCCTTGGCCTCCATTCCCAGCTCGCGCGCGCTTTTTTGCATGAAATGCCGCACCAGCAGGGGGATGTCCTCGCGCCGCTCGCGCAGCGCCGGCAGCCGCAGGCGGATGACGTTGAGGCGGTGGAACAGGTCCTCGCGAAACAGCCCTTCGCGCACCCGCACCTCCAGGTCCTGGTGGGTGGCGGCGATCACCCGCACGTTGACCTTGATCGGCGTGTGCCCGCCGACGCGATAGAACTGGCCATCCGACAACACCCGCAACAAGCGGGTCTGCAGTTCGGCCGGCATGTCGCCGATCTCGTCCAGAAACAGGGTGCCGCCATCGGCCTGCTCGAAGCGGCCGCGCCGCTGCGCCGCGGCGCCGGTGAAGGCGCCGCGCTCATGGCCAAACAGTTCGGATTCCAGCAAGTCCCGGGGAATGGCTGCGGTGTTGAGCGCAATGAACGGCCCGCCGGCGCGCGGACTGTGGCGGTGCAGGGCACGCGCGACCAGCTCCTTGCCGCTGCCCGATTCGCCGGTGATCAGCACGGTCGCATGCGACTGGGCGAGGCGTCCGATGGCGCGGAACACTTCCTGCATCGCCGGCGCCTGGCCGAGCATTTCGGTCATCGGCGCCTCGCTCGGCGCCGGCGTGTCGCGGCTGGCATTTTCGGCCAGCGCACGCCGCACCAGCTCCAGCGCCTGATCGACGTCGAACGGCTTCGGCAGATATTCGAACGCGCCGCCCTGAAACGCCGCCACCGCGCTGTCGAGGTCGGAATACGCGGTCATGATGATGACCGGCACCTTGGGCAGGCGCTCCTTCAGCGCCTGCAGCAGTTCCAGGCCGGAGACGCCCGGCATGCGGATGTCGGACAGCACCGCGGCGGGCGTGCTGCGTTCCAGTTCGCGCAGCGCATCGCTGGCCGAACTGAAGGTCATGCACGGAATATCCTCGCGCAACAGGGCTTTTTCCAGCACCCAGCGGATGGAGCGATCATCGTCGATGATCCAGACGCAGCTTGGTTTCGTCATGGCGTTCAGGTGGGAAGCGGAAGAAAAATCGAAAATACAGTATGGCCGGGGCGGCTTTCGCAGTCGATGGTGCCGTGGTTTTGCGCGACCAGCGTCTGCGCCACCGCCAGGCCAAGCCCGCTGCCGCCCTCGCGCCCGGATACCAGAGGATAAAAGATCTGCTCGCGGATCTCTTCGGGAATGCCGGGGCCATTGTCGATGATCTCGACCCGCAGGCCCAGCCGGTAGCGGCGGCTTTCCAGCGTGATCTGCCGCGCCACCCGTGTCCGGAAGACGATTTCGTCCTGGCCGTGCCCATGCCCGTTACCGTGCCCATGCCCGTTACCGTGCATTGCCTGCACGGCATTGCGCGCGATGTTGAGCGTGGCCTGGATCAGCTGTTCGGCGTCGGCGCGGATTTCCGGCAGGCTGACGTCGTAGTCGCGGCGCAGCGCCACGCTTGGTGTTTCGGCCAGGATCAGGCTGCGCACGCGCTCCAGCACTTCGTGAATATTGACCGCACCAAAACGGGGCATGCGGTGCGGCGTCAGCAGACGCTCCATCAGCGATTGCAGACGGTCCGATTCCTTGATGATGACCTGGGTGTATTCGCGCAGGCTCTCGCGCGGCAGTTCGTACTCCAGCAATTGCGCCGCGCCGCGAATGCCGCCGAGCGGATTCTTGATTTCGTGCGCCAGATTGCGCAGCAGGTCGCGGTTGGCCTCCTGCTGCAGGCGCGCCTGCTCCAGCCGGGCGATGCGCAGGTGCGGATCGACTGCCCGCATCTCGATCAATACCGCATCCAGCGGCGTATCCAGCGGCGATATGCTGCACCCCAGGCGAATCGGCGGATGGCCGCTCACCGCCACGTCGAGCTCGTATTCGATGACGGTTTCCTGCTCGCTGCGCGCGGTCCGGATTGCCGCGCGCAGCTCGGGACTGCGTTCAAATACATGATCGGCGGCGTCTCCAACCAGCAGCGCGCCCGATACGCCGAGCAGCGTTTCGGCAGCCGGATTGACATAGCGAATGCAATCATCCGCATCCAGCACCATGGCGCCGGTGGACAGGCAATCAAGTCCGGAAAATTCGCTTGGAGAAGGCGGCATCATGCTCATGCACTTACTGGAAGCACTGATTGTGCCAGAGCAAGTGGAGCCGGGCGCTTACTTCAGATTGGCCAGTTCGCGCTGGATCGAGGTGACGTTCTGCTCGTGCTGCTGCACGGTGGCGCGCAATTTCTTCACGCGATTGAGATACGTTGCGTCGGTCGCGCGCTCGCCGGGCTGCTGACGCTCGCCCAGCGCCAACTGGCGGCGCGCCTCGTCGGCATTGCGACGCTCGCCGGCAATTTCGTCCTGCAGCACCTGACGGCGGATATCGTCGCGGCGTTTCTGCGTGCCGGCATCGATGCGCGGAAAATCCGCCGGGCTGGGGTTGTAGGACGCCCGCCGGGGTGTTTTATCCCGGTCCGGAAGCGGCGCCGCGGCGCCTGGAAGTTCGATGCGCTTGGCGCCCTTCCTGTAAACATCGGTAAACGTCACCTGACCGTTTTCGTCGACGTACTTGTAGATTTCCGCCTGCACGGGCGCAGCCAGGATCAGACACAGCAGGAAGGAAAAGCGGGCGATTGGCATGGGATCAAGTTTAACGTGCCCATTTGTTAACGGCCATAAGCCGGCAATCTTGACCGGCCGAAAGCCGGCAATAAAAAAGGGCGGCCGAAGCCGCCCCGCCTGCTGCATGCGCCGCGATTACAGCGAGTAATACATCGCGAACTCGGCCGGATGCGTGGTCATGCGGAACTTGGTGACATCTTCCATCTTCAGTTCGATGTAGGCGTCGATCATATCGTTGGTGAACACGCCGCCGCGGGTCAGGAACTCGCGATCCTTGTCGAGCTCGTCCAGCGCCATGTCCAGGCTGTGGCAGACTTTCGGGACCAGCGCTTCTTCTTCCGGCGGCAGGTCGTACAGGTTCTTGTCCGACGGGTCGCCGGGGTGAATCTTGTTCTGGATGCCGTCCAGGCCCGCCATCATCAGCGCGGCAAAGCACAGGTAAGGGTTGGCCATGGGATCGGGGAAACGGGTTTCGATGCGGCGGGCCTTTTCGCTGGCTGCGATCGGAATGCGGATCGACGCCGAACGGTTGCGTGCCGAGTACGCCAGCATCACGGGGGCCTCGAAGCCGGGCACCAGGCGCTTGTACGAGTTGGTCGACGGGTTGGTGATCGCGTTCAGCGCCTTGGCGTGCTTGATCACGCCGCCGATGAAGTACAGGCTCAGCTCGGACAGGCCGGCATAACCGTTGCCGGCAAACAGGTTCTTGCCGTCCTTCCACAAGGACATGTGCACGTGCATGCCGGAACCGTTGTCGCCGACGATGGGCTTGGGCATGAAGGTCGCGGTCTTGCCGTAGGCGTGGGCGACGTTGTGCACGATGTACTTCAGGATCTGCGTCCAGTCGGCGCGCTTGGTCAGCGTGCTGAACTGGGTACCGATCTCGCACTGGCCGGCGGTGGCAACTTCGTGGTGGAACACTTCGACCGGCACGCCGGCTTCTTCCAGCGCCAGCACCATGGCGGCGCGGATGTCTTGCAGGCTGTCGACCGGGGGCACCGGAAAGTAACCGCCCTTGACGCCGGGACGGTGGCCGGTGTTGCCAGCCTCGAATTTTTCAGCCGACGACCAGGCCGCTTCCTCGGAATTGATTTTCACGCCGCAGCCCGACATGTCGTCGTGCCAGGTGATCGAATCGAAGATGAAGAATTCAGGCTCGGGGCCGAAGTAAGCGGTATCGGCGATGCCGGTAGATTTCAAATACGCTTCGGCGCGGCGGGCCACCGAGCGCGGGTCGCGCTCGTAGCCCTTGCCGTCGGACGGCTCGATCACGTCGCAGGTCAGGATGATCGTGGGCTCGTCAAAGAAAGGGTCCATGTAGGCCGTATCAGGATCGGCTTTCAGCAGCATGTCGGAAGCCTGGATGCCTTTCCAGCCGGCAATCGAGGAACCGTCGAAGGGATGGCCATCCTCGAACCACTCCTCGGTCACCAGGCGCGCGGGGATGGACACGTGCTGCTCCTTGCCGCGGGTGTCGGTAAAGCGCAGGTCAGCGAATTTCACTTCGTTGTCCTGAATCATCTTGATCACGTGTAACGCATCCATGCTGAAGCTCCTCAAACTGAAAGTAAATAACGGCACCACGATGTGGTGTGCCGCAATGATTTATTAAAACTTTTTGAAAACTTTTTGGTACATAGCAGCAACCGTGCCATGTATGAAATCGAATTTGAGTCATTGTGCCACAAGGCCCCTACCACGGGATAGAACGGCTCCGCCTTCGTCTACGCACCATTACCATGCATCAATGACATTTGTTGCACCATCTTGGTGCAAATTGAGCCAGGCAGTGAATTTCAAATTTTCATATACTGGATTAACCCAGATTGTTGGGGCGCGTAGGGTGCACTCCGTGCACCGTTTGACGCCCGAAGGTGCACGGAGTGCACCCTACCCAAAGCATCTCGCCCGAATGAACAATCTGGGTGTAACAATAAAGGAATCCGCCATGGGACGCATCACCGGGCTGCTTGACACCGCCCACAGCTGCAGCCGGGCGCATTCCTGGTCTTTTGCGGGCGCCATGCTGCCGCACGAAGCGCACGAATTGAGGCAAATCGCGCCCGGGGCGCGCCTGATCGACGTGCGCTCGCGCGCGGAACTCGAACTGAGCGGCGTCATTCCCGATGCACTGCATGTCGAATGGCAATCCTGGCCGGGCTGGGTGCTCAACCCCCATTTCATGGCACAGCTCGCCCAGGCCACCGATCCGGAATCGCTGCTGATCTTCATCTGCCGCAACGGCGCGCGTTCGCATTCTGCAGCAGCCGCCTGCACCGAGGCCGGACGCGGCAATTGCTACAACGTGCTGGAAGGCTTCGAAGGCGATATCAACAAGGCCACCGGCCACCGCAACGAGATCAACGGCTGGAAGTACCGCGGCCTGCCCTGGACCCAAAGCTGAACGGAAAACCCGGCGCGGCCGCTTAGCCGCTAAAATACGGCCGCCATGACCGACCGCTACGCCGTATTCGGGCACCCGATTGCCCACTCCAAATCCCCGCTGATCCACGCCGCTTTTGCCCGCCAGACCGGGCAGGACATGACGTACGAGGCGATCCTCGCGCCGACCGACGGCTTTGCCGGCAGCGTGGCCGCTTTCATCGCGGCGGGTGGGCGCGGCGCCAACGTCACCGTGCCGTTCAAGGAACAGGCCTTTGCACTGGCGAACCGTCTCAGCCCGCGCGCCGAACACGCGGGTGCGGTGAATACGCTGGCGTTCGATGCCGACGGCATTTTCGGCGACAACACCGACGGCGCCGGACTGGTGGCCGATCTCGTCCGCAACCTGCGCTGCCCGCTTGCCGGCAAACGCATCCTGCTGCTCGGCGCCGGCGGCGCGGCACGCGGGGTAATCGGGCCGCTGCTCGACCAGCAACCCGCAGCGCTCGTCATCGCCAACCGCACCGTCAGCCGCGCCCAGGAACTCGCCGAACAGTTCGGCCACGGCGTCCGCGCATGCGGCTTCGATGGTCTCGACGCGCCCTTCGATCTCGTCATCAACGCCACCGCCGCCAGCCTGGCCGGCGAACTGCCGCCGCTGTCGCCGCGCGTGTTCACCGCCGACACCCTGGCCTACGACATGATGTACGGACGCGACACCCCCTTCCTCGCCTTCGCGCGCGCGCACGGCGCGGCCACCGCCGACGGCCTCGGCATGCTGGTCGAACAGGCGGCCGAAGCGTTTTATCTGTGGCGCGGCGTGCGCCCCGACACCGCCCCCGTCATCGCGAGCCTGCGCGCAGCATGATGAAAAAAGTGTTCGGCTGGATCGGCAAGGGCATCGCCGCCGCCATCGCGCTGGTGCTGCTGTATCAGCTGTGGATCTTCGCGCATGTTCTGTGGTGGATCGACCACAACCCCACCTCCACCGCCTTCATGGCGGCCGGCCTCGCGCGCCAGCAGGACAAGAACCCCGACGCCGAGCTGCGCCACAAGTGGGTGCCCTACGACCGTATTTCCATCCACCTCAAGCGCGCCATCGTCGCCGCCGAGGACGCGAAATTCATCGAACACGAAGGCTTCGACGTCGAAGGCATCCAGGCCGCCGTCGAAAAGAACCTGAAGAAAGGAAAGCTCGTTGCCGGCGGCTCCACCATCAGCCAGCAACTCGCCAAGAACCTGTTCCTGTCCGGCGAGCGCAGCTTCATCCGCAAGGGCCAGGAAGCGGTCATCACCCTGATGATCGAAGCCACCTGGAGCAAGCGGCGCATCCTCGAGGTCTATCTCAACGTCATCGAGTGGGGCAACGGCATCTACGGCGCCGAAGCCGCCGCCCGCCGCTACTACAAGACCTCCGCCGCCAACCTCAATCGCGACCAGGCCGCACAGATGGCCGCGATGGTGCCCAACCCGCGCCTGTATGAGCACAACCGCGGCTCGCGCACGTATCAGCGACGTGTCGCGGTCATCAAGCGCTACATGGGTTACTCGCAGGTGCCGCGCTGAATGGCCGCAGACGCGTTCACCGCTCCCGCAGACTTTCACTCGTAACCTGCATCAACGGACTCAGGAAATATTCGATCACCCGCCGCTTACCCGTCTTGACCTCGACGGTTACCGCCATGCCGGGAGTCAGCCGTACGGTCTTGTTCTCCACGCGCAATGTGTCTTTGGCGAGCTTCACCCGAGTGGAATAAATCAGCCCCAGCTTTTCGTCCTGAATCGCGTCGGACGACGCCTGAGTGATGGTGCCGTGCAGGGTGCCGTATTTGGTGAACGGGAAGATTTCCACCTTCACTTCGGCATCTTGCCCCGGATTCACAAAGCCGATGTCCTTGTTGAGCAGCATGGCCTCGACTTCGAGCACATTGTCTGTGGGCACGATCACCATCAGGGGTTGGGCAGGCGTCACCACACCACCGACGGTATGCACGGCGAGTTGCTGTACCCGGCGAACACAAAACCGTCCAAGCCCGGATCCTCGGCTATGCCGAGGCCATCGGCTGGACGGTTGTATCCCGTGAGGAAGCCGAGCAGCGGCGTGGGTTTGATCCGGATTTGCCGCCCGCTGACCGCGCCAAGAACCGTTCGCTCTTCTTCGGCCTCCTCCTCGACGCCAAGGTACGGGAATTCAACCCGCGCTACGCCGAGCGCGAGGGCGCCTTACCCGGGCGGTTCCGCCATCACCACACCGACATCTACGGCAACCGAGGCCAGCTCATTTAGCAAGCAGCATATATCGCAATACATTGCGACTAAATACTATCAAAATAATTATTTCGCTATTTGTTGCGACTTGACTGAAGAATATTATCAGTCTATATATCGCAATAATTGACGACAAATGCCAATTTTTCGGACATATTCGCAATACATTACGACCATGAAAATCACTGGCTTACTCACCGATGATGCCGTGCTGGCCGAATTGGGCGCACGGATTGCCGGTCGTCGGATTGAATTGCAGCTGACCCAGGCGGATGTGGCCGAACAGGCGGGTATCGCAAAGCGCACCCTTGAGCGCATGGAGGCGGGATTAACATCACAGTTGACCACCCTGATTCGTGTGCTGCGGGTGCTGGATGCCGCATCAGGGCTGGATAGCGTGATTCCGGAGTCCGGACCCAGACCGATGGACTTGCTGCAGAGTAAGGGCAAGGTGCGGCAACGGGCCTCGGGGCGACGTGCCGCAAAAGTGCCCGGCAAACCATGGCGCTGGGATGAGACGCCATGAGCACGCTTGCCGAAGTCAGGCTGTGGGGTAAAACCATCGGCGCGGTCTCGCTGCAGGATGGGGAGGAAGTCGCCAGCTTTGAATACGATGCAGCATTCGCGCAAAGCGGCATTCAAGTCGCGCCGATTGGGATGCCGCTTTCCCGACGTGTGTACAGTTTCCCTGCGCTTTCCCGCCCGACTTTTCACGGGCTGCCCGGCCTGCTGGCCGACTCGCTGCCCGACAAATTCGGCAACGCGCTGATTGATGCCTGGCTGGCATCGCAGGGGCGGCAACCGGATTCCTTCAACGCTGTTGAGCGGCTTTGCTATACCGGTGAACGCGGCATGGGTGCGCTGGAATTTGCCCCCGCCATCGGCCCCAGGGCGAAGCAGACTACACACATTGAGGTCAGCAAGCTGGTTGCGCTTGCATCAGAGATATTGACCCACCGGAATAACCTGCAGGCGTCTTTTGCGGCTGAAGGCAGCGAAGATGCGCTAAGGGATATTCTGCGCGTGGGCACCTCCGCTGGTGGCGCGAGGGCGAAGGCGATCATCGCATGGAACCCAAAAACCAATGAAGTGCGGTCGGGCCAGGTCAAAGCCGGCGAGGGATTTGAATACTGGCTGCTGAAGTTTGACGGTGTTAGCGGCAACAAGGACAAGGAACTGGAAGACCCGAAAGGCTACGGGGTGATCGAGTATGCGTATTACCTGATGGCGCTTGAATGCGGCATTGATATCAGTGAATGCCGGCTGTTTGAAGAGAATGGCCGGTCGCATTTCATGACGCGCCGCTTTGATCGTTTGGCTGGCGGCGAAAAACTTCACGTGCAGTCGCTCTGTGCCCTGGCGCACTACGATTTCAATATGGCAGGTGCGTACAGCTACGAGCAGGCCTTGCTGGTGATGCGGCAACTGCAGCTGCCCATGCAGGCCATCGAGCAGCAGTTCCGGCGCATGGTGTTCAACATCGTGGCCCGCAATCAGGATGACCACGTGAAGAATATTGCCTTCCTGATGAACAAGGCCGGAGAGTGGTCGCTATCGCCAGCCTTTGATATGACCTACAGCTTTAATCCTTCGGGTGCGTGGACGGCAAGCCACCAGATGACGATGAATGGAAAACGCGACAATTTCACGCTGGAGGACTTCAACGCCTGCGCAAAGACGGCTTCGATGAAACGGGGGCGCGCTGCGAAAATCCTTGCCGAGGTGCAGGCGACGGTATCGAAATGGCCATCGTTTGCAGAAAAGGCCGGTATACCTGATGGCGTGCGCGAAAAAATTCAGCGCACGTTGAATCTGAAACTCTATTCATGAAGCCCTATTTATGAAGCCAGGTGAGCACAAAACCGTCCAGGCGCGGATCCTCGAATACGCCGAGGCCATTGGCTGGACGTTTGTGTCGCGCGAGGAAGCCGAACGGCGGCGCGGCTTTGATCCGGACGTGCCGCCTGCCGACCGTGCCAGGAACCGCTCGCTCTTCTTCGACGACCTGCTCGACGCCAAGGTACGAGAATTCAACCCGCGCTACGCCGAGGCCGAGGGCGCCCTGCTCGGGCAGTTCCGCCATCTCCACACCGACATCTACGGCAACCGGGAATTCGTCGAGCATCTTCGCGGAAACTGACGACCTGGGCCGGGTGACGGCGATGGTGGATGAGTTGTTTACGCTGCTGGAAAAGGTGGATCGGATATAGCGCAATGAAGGAAATCGATCACAAAGGCCAGTTCAAACAGCGCGTCCGGCTATGGGCCGACAAGCTGGACGTAAAGATTGTCTGGTTGGGTGTACGGCCGATGAGGAACAAATGGGCATCGTTCTAACGCAGGCCATTTGAATTTCAGCGACGAACTGCCTGCCCTGAAATTCGAGCTGTGGGACTACGTGATCATCCACGAGCTGCTCCACTTCTCTGTTCCCAACCACGGAAAACTCTGGAAAAGCCTGATGCGCTCGCATCTGGGCGAATATGAAGCGCATGAAGGCGAGTTAAAGCGGATCGCGGGCAACAAGGCGCTGCAGCGTACGCGCTGATGCACGCTGCTGAACTTATCGTTGAATGACCACTTCGGAGCAAGCCCAAGGACGGCTATGGGTACGAAGCGGAAATCGACTGGAAAATCCTGACTGGTCGCAAAGGCCGATTATGAGACGTCCGCTGCAAATCCCTGAAGACCATTGCGGGTCGATTTGGCTTTGCGACCCAAAGAAATCCCCATCAGGGTAAGCCCGCTATTGGTCGACTTTGGCAGCATTTAGCCAAGCCGGGACACGCCGGCAAACCCTGGCGCGTTACAATCGCGGGGCTTTTAGCCGACCCGCCCCATGACCGACGCCCTCGAAAACCAGTCGCAGGACAATCTCGAAACCAGCCTGGCGCAGGTGCAAACCCTGCTCGCCAAGATGCGGCTGGTGGAGGAGCTCGTCCACAAGCAGGGCGGACCGCGCCAAGCGCTGGTCGAGAATCTGGTGCACAAGCAGAATCTGGCGGAGTTGCAGCGCAAGCTGGAAGAGCTGCACCCGGCCGACGTGGCCTATATCCTGGAAGCGCTGCCGCTGGACGAGCGGCGGCTGGTGTGGGGCCAGGTCAAGGCCGATCGCGACGGCGAGATTCTGCTGGAGGTGTCCGACTCGGTTCGCGAATCGCTGATCGAGATGATGGACAAGGCGGAGCTGCTGGCCGCCGCCGAATCGCTGGACACCGACGAGATCGCCGACATTGCGGCCGACCTGCCGCATGACGTGATCCAGGAATTGCTCACCAGCCTCGACGCGCAGAAACGCGCGCACCTGCAATCCGCGCTGGCCTATCCCGAGGACACGGTGGGGGCGCTGATGGATTTCGAGATGGTGACGATCCGCGTCGATGTCACGCTGGAAGTCGCGCTGCGCTACCTGCGCCGGCTGGGGGAACTGCCCGACCAGCTGGACAAGCTGTTCGTGGTGGACCGCGAGGACGCGATCATCGGCGTGCTGCCGTTAAAACGCCTGCTGACGACCGACCCCGAAGCCTCGGTGGCGGCGGTGATGGTCGATGACTTCATCAAGTTCCACCCCGAGGACGAGGCGCAGGAAGCGGCGCAGGCGTTCGAGCGCTACGACCTGGTGATGGCGCCGGTGGTGGATGCGCAGGGGCGGCTGATCGGGCGGCTCACCGTCGACGCGGTGCTCGACTACATCCGCGAATCGGCCGACGCCGACATGCTGTCGATGGCCGGCCTGAAGGAAGAGGAAGACCTGTTTTCCACCGTCTGGCGTTCGGCGAAGAACCGCTGGATGTGGCTGGCCGTCAACCTTGCCACCGCCTTCATCGCCTCGCGCGTGATCGGCGCCTTCGAGGGCAGCATCGAAAAGCTCGCCGCGCTGGCGGCACTGATGCCGATCATCGCCGGCATCGGCGGCAACACCGGCAACCAGACCATTGCGCTGATCGTGCGCGGCCTGGCGCTGGGACAGATCACGCAGGCCAACGCGCGCCGCCTGGTGTTGAAGGAACTCGGCGTCGCCCTGTTCAACGGCCTGCTGTTGGGCTCGGTGGTGGGCGTCTTCGCCTGGCTGCTGTACGACAACCTCGCGCTGGGCGGCGTGATGGCGCTGGCGATGCTGCTCAACCTGATCGTCGCGGCGCTGGCCGGCATTTTCATTCCGATGACGCTGGAACGGATGAAGCGTGACCCCGCCATAGGCTCGTCCGTTCTGCTGACCTTCACCACCGACAGCATGGGCTTCTTCATCTTCCTCGGGCTCGCCACCCTGCTGCTGCTGTGACGCCGCCCCCGGATAGCAAAGCGCTGTATCTGCGCCTGCTCGGCTATGTGAAACCGTACTGGCGCATGTTCGCGCTGTCCCTCGTCGCGCTGGTGCTCACCGCCGCCACCGAGCCGCTGCTGCCGGCACTGTTCAAGCCGCTGCTGGACCAGGGCTTCGTCGCCAAGGACCAGGATTTCATCCGCTGGATACCGATTCTTCTGCTGGCGCTGTTCCTGGTGCGCGGCGTCACCAGCTTCGTCAGCACCTACTGCATGGCGTGGGTGGGCAGCCGCCTGGTGATGGATTTGCGCGGCGCCATGTTCGACAAGCTGATGACGCTGCCGACGCGCTACTTCGACCAGAATCCGAGCGGGCAGCTGATTGCGCATCTGGCGTTCAACGTCACCCAGGTCACGCAGTCGGCCACCAGTTCGCTCACCACCCTGGTGCGCGACACCGTCACGATCCTGGGATTGCTCGGCTATCTGCTATGGCTGAACTGGCAGCTGACCCTGATCGTGTTCGGCATGGTGCCGCTCACGCTGTGGATCGTGCGCATCGCCAGCACCCGCCTGCGCGGACTGTCGCGCAAGGCGCAGCAGAACATCGGCGACCTCACCCAGGTGGTCGACGAAGCGGTGGGCGGGCATCGCGTGGTCAAGCTCTTCGGCGGCGAGGAATACGAGCAGACGCGCTTCCGCCATGCCGCCAATCTGGCACGGGTGTTCGAGATGAAGCGCGTCGCGGCCAATGCGGTATACGAGCCGGTGATCCAGTTCATCGCCGCCGTGGCCCTGGCGACCATCGTCTATATCGCGGCGGGCCAGGCGACCAGCAACGCCATCACGGTGGGCGGCTTCGTCGCCTTCTTCATGGCCATGCTGCTGCTGTTCGCGCCGCTCAAAAGGCTCACCGCCGTCAACGACCAGCTGCAGCGCGGGCTGGCCGCGGCCGAAACCATTTTCACCATGCTCGACCAGGACGCCGAACGCGACAGCGGCAGCCGCACGCTCACCCGCATCGAAGGCCGGCTTTCTTTCCGCGACGTGGCGCTCACCTACCCGGGCAAGACCCTGCCGGCGCTTGAAAACATCACGCTCGACATCGCGCCCGGCGAGACGGTCGCGCTGGTCGGCGCCTCCGGCTCGGGCAAGACCACGCTGGCCAATCTGGTGCCGCGCTTCTACGATCCCGATTCCGGCGTGATCGAACTCGACGGCATCGACATCCGCGACATCCGCCTGCAGAACCTGCGCAGCCATATCGCGCTGGTGTCGCAGGACGTGGTGCTGTTCAACGACACGCTGGGCCACAACATCGCCTACGGCACGAAGCGCGACGCCACCCCCGACGAAATCCGCGCCGCCTGCGTTGCCGCCCACGCCTGGGACTTCATCCAGGCCATGCCCGACGGCCTCGACACCCTGGTCGGCGAAAACGGCATGCGGCTTTCCGGCGGCCAGCGCCAGCGCATCGCCATCGCGCGCGCGATCCTGAAAAACGCGCCGCTGCTGATTCTCGACGAAGCCACCTCGGCGCTCGACAGCGAATCCGAGCGCCACGTGCAGGCCGCGCTCGACACCCTGATCAGCAACCGCACCACCCTGGTCATCGCCCACCGGCTGTCCACCATCGAGCGCGCCAGCCGCATCGTGGTGCTGGAAGGCGGGCACATCGTCGAAATCGGCAGCCACGCCGACCTGATCGCCAGACAGGGCCGCTACGCGCAGCTGCATGCGCTGCAGTTTTCCGCATGAGCCACGACACCCCAACCGGCTGGGTCAAACCGGCACGCTCGCTGGTCACCGCCGCCGGCCGCGCCATCGGCGACTACCGCATGATCCGCGACGGCGACCGCATCCTGCTGGGCTTGTCGGGCGGCAAGGATTCGCTCTCCTTGCTGCACACGCTGCACCATCTGCAACAGAAGGCGCCGGTGAAGTTCGAGCTGCTGGCGTGCACCGTCGACCCGCAGTCCGACCAATACGACCCGTCTCCGCTCACGCCCTACCTGGCCGAACTCGGCGTGCCCTATTTTCTGGAGTCGCAGCCGATCATGGTCGAGGCCCAGAAGACGCTGACCAAGGACTCCGATTCCTACTGCGCCTACTGCTCGCGCATGCGGCGCGGCATCCTCTACCGCGTCGCCCGCGAGCAGAACTGCAACGTCGTCGCCATGGCCCACCATCTGGACGACCTCGCCGAGACGCTGATGATGTCGATGCTGTTCGGCGGCAAGCTGAGGACCATGTCGCCGCACTATCTCAACGACGCCGGCGACCTGCGCATCATCCGGCCGTTCGCCTACGCGCGCGAACGCCAGACCCGCGCGTTTGCCGC
>JAUYCF010000037.1 GCA_030692355.1 Thiobacillus sp. | reverse complement strand
AGGTAGGGCGGATCACCCGGATCCTGGTCGACATAGCGCACGACGGCCATATCGGTCGCGTGAGCCGCGCCCGCGCCGAGCAGCAGCAGGCCGAGCAATGCCTTCATCATCCCAGCCCGCGCGCCAGGTCCGCCTGGATGTCGGCTAACGATTCCAGCCCAACGGCGATGCGCACCAGGCCGTCGCCGATGCCGGCCGCCGCGCGCTGTTCCGCCGTCATGCGGCTGTGGGTGGTGGTGGCCGGGTGGGTGATGGTGGTCTTGGTGTCGCCCAGGTTGGCGGTGATCGACAGCAGCTTCGTCGCATCGATCAGCTTCCATGCCGCCGCCTGGCCGCCCTTCAGCTCGAACGCGACGATGCCGCCGCCGGTCTTCTGCTGCGCCATCGCCAGTTGATGCTGCGGGTGCGACGGCAGGCCGGGATACCACACGCGCGAAACCTGCGGCTGCGCCTCCAGCCATTGCGCCAGTGCCAGCGCATTTTTCGAATGCGCCTCCATGCGCAGCGATAGCGTCTCCATGCCCTTCAGGATCACCCAGGCATTGAACGCGGACAGCGTCGGCCCGGCGGTGCGCAGGAAGGTGTAGACGCCCTCCATCAGCGCCTGGCTGCCGAGCACCGCGCCGCCGAGTACCCTGCCCTGGCCGTCGAGATATTTGGTGGCGGAATGGATCACGATGTCGGCGCCGAGTTTCAACGGCTGTTGCAGCGCCGGCGAGCAGAAGCAGTTGTCGACCGCGAGCCATGCGCCGGCTTCGTGCGCGATGTCGGCGAGCGCGCGGATATCGCTCACCTCGGTCAACGGATTCGACGGCGACTCGACGAAGAAGAGTTTCGTGTTCGGCTTCACCGCCGCGCGCCATTCCGCCGGGTCGGTCGGCGACACATAGGTGGTCTCGATGCCAAAGCGGCCGAGGATGTTGGAGAACAGCTGAACCGTCGAGCCGAAGATCGAGCGCGACGCGATGACGTGTTCGCCCGCCTTCATCAGCCCCATCACCGTCGCCAGGATCGACGCCATGCCGGAGGCGAACGCCACGCAGCGCTCGGCGCCTTCGAGCGCGGCGAGCCGCGCTTCCATCATCTGGACCGTGGGGTTGGTGAAGCGCGCGTAGATCGGGCCAGGCTGCTCGCCCTTGAAGCGTGCTGCCGCTTCGGCCGCATTGGCGAACACGAAGCTGGAGGTGAGGAACATCGCCTCCGAGTGCTCGTTGAACTGGCTGCGCACCGTGCCGGCGCGCACCGCCAGGGTTTCAAGGTCGTATTCTTCGTTCATGAATCGCTCGACGCCAGGTTGAGGTCGAGTTGCTGGGTGGACAGCGCCGCCAGCGACGGCGTTTCGCCGTTGCGCACGGCCTCGACGTAATTGAGGTATTCCGGCGTGACGTCGCCGGTGATGTAGCGGCCGTCGAAGCACGAAGTATCGAAGTCGGTGATCGCCGGGTTGCCCGCGCGCACCACGTCGACCATGGCGTCGAGGTCCTGATAAATCATCGCGTCGCAGCCGATTTCGAGCGCGATATCCTCGTCAGTGCGGCCGTTAGCGATCAGTTCGTTGCGCGTCGGCATGTCGATGCCGTAGACGTTGGAGAAACGCACCGGTGGCGAGGCCGAAGCGAAATACACCTTCTCGGCGCCGGCGTCGCGCGCCATCTGCACGATCTCGCGGCTGGTGGTGCCGCGCACGATGGAGTCGTCGACCAGCAGCACGTTCTTACCCTTGAATTCTTCAGCAATGGCATTGAGTTTCTGCCGCACCGATTTCTTGCGCAGCGCCTGCCCCGGCATGATGAAGGTGCGCCCGATGTAGCGGTTCTTGATGAAGCCTTCGCGATACGGCACGTTGAGGTGGTTGGCCAGTTGCAGCGCGGAGGGCCGGCTGGTGTCGGGAATCGGAATCACCACGTCGATCTTCAGGTGGGCGAATTCGCGCTTGATCTTTTCGGCCAGCGACACGCCCATGGCGAGGCGCGTGCTGTAGACCGAAACGCCGTCCATCACCGAATCCGGACGCGCCAGGTAGACGTATTCGAAAATGCAGGGGTTCAACACCGCCTTGTCGCTGCAGACGCGGCTGTGCAGCTTGCGCTGGTAGTCGATGAACACCGCTTCGCCCGGGGCGACGTCGCGCAGCAGGCGGAAGCCCAGCGTATCGATCGCCACGCTTTCCGACGCCACGATGTATTCGTGCGGCATGGCCTGGTCGTTGATGCCGATCACCAGCGGGCGGATGCCGTACGGGTCGCGAAACGCCAGCAGGCCATAGCCGGCGATGAAGGCCGTCACCGCATAGGCCCCCTTGCAGCGCGCATGCACGCCGGCGACGGCGCCGAAAATCGTGTCCAGGCTGAGTTTCCGCCCGGAGGCGCGTACCTGCAGTTCATGCGCCAGGACGTTCAGCAGCACCTCGGAATCCGAATTGGTGTTGACGTGGCGCAGGTCGCTGCGGAACAGGGATTCCTTAAGTTCGTGGGTGTTGGTGAGGTTGCCGTTGTGCCCGAGGACGATGCCGTACGGCGAATTCACGTAGAACGGCTGCGATTCGGCCGACGACGACGCGCTGCCCGCGGTGGGATAGCGCACGTGCGCCACCCCCATGTCGCCCAGCAGGCTGCGCATGTCGCGGGTGCGGAACACGTCGCGCGCCAGCCCCGGCCCTTTATGCAGGTGAAAGCGGCTTTCCTCCGCGGTCACGATCCCGGCCGCATCCTGCCCGCGATGCTGCAACACCATCAGGCCGTCGTACAGGAACTGATTGGCCGCCGTATTGGCAACAACTCCGATTACCCCGCACATGCTGCGCACCTATCCATAAAAATCACTCAAAACGAACGTATTTCGCCACGTTGACCGGCAGCAGCGGCAAGGCGCGCTGCGCCATCGCCTGCAGGCTGTCCGACAGCATGGCCTGCTTCCAGAAATCGGTGCGCGGCAGCGAGGTCAGCCCCGCTGCCAGTGTCAGGCCGACCAGGATCACCAGCCCCTTGGCCAGCCCGATCACCCCGCCCAGCACCTTGTCGGCGCCGCCCAGTCCGACCGCCTTGACCAGCGAGGACAGCGCATGCCCCAGCAGCAGCACGCCGATCAGCACCAGCAGAAAAATCACCGCAAAGCCGGCAAAGTAGCGGATCGCCGGGTTTTCGGTCCCGATCGGCAGCAGCGGCGCCACCATCAATGCGCCCCACTTGCCCAGCACGAACGCCAGCACCCAGGCCGCCAGCGAGAACAGCGTGTCGACCATGCCGAGCATCAGGCCGCGCACCACGGTGAGGATCAGCACCAGCAGTACGATGAGGTCGAGCATGCTCACTTGGTGAGGATCTGCCCGGTCATACCGTTTTCGGCCAACTTCACCGCGGCCGCCACGGCGGCTTCACGCGACGGATAGGGCCCCACCCGCACGCGCGTCAAGGCACCCAGCTTGTCCGTGTAGGCCGGCAACCCGGCCGCGGCGGCGCGCGTCTTGAGGGCCTGGGCCCTGGCGGCATCGGACAGTGCGGCCAGTTGCACCACATAAGCCTCGCCGGTGGTCGCAGGCTTGGCCTGCGGCGCAGGCGTCGCAGCGAGCTGGGGGGGCGCGGACACCGGTTTGACCGGTGCGGGCTTGAGCGGTTCAGGCTTAAGCGGTTCAGGTTTGGGCGGTTCAGGCTCGGGGACGGGCTTGGCGGGCTCGACCGGCGACGCGGGTTGCGAAGGAGAGGGCGGCTCCGGCGTGGCCAGTTCGTCGGGCGCGTCGACCGGGTCCGGCTGCGCCGCCGGATCGGGCGATGCGGCCGCCATGTGCACCGCCAGCGAACTCGCCGGCGGGGGCTCGTCTTCCAGCAGCAGCGGCAACACAATCACCGCCAGCAGGGTCAGCGCAACCGCGCCAATCAGGCGCCGCCGGGCAAGGCGTTTGAGATCATTTTCACTGCTGGGTGGCGGCATGGTCGAGGACGGCGGCAACGGTATGGAACGAACCGAAGACGAGAATTCTATCACCTTCGTGCGCCGCGCTTTGCGCCTCCGCAAGCGCCGTGTTCACATCCGGCTGCACGCTGACCGGTGCACTGCCCGCATGCGCACGCAGGGTGGCGGCCAGCACCGCGGCATTTTGTGCGCGCGGCGAGTCGGGTGTGCACGTCCACCATGCATCGATCTCGCCACGCAATGCGGCGAACACCCCACCCGCATCCTTGTCGGCCAACATCCCCACCACCGCCAGCGTGCGCCCGGCCACCGGCTGCTCGCGCAGGGTGGCGGCAAGCGCCCGCGCCGCTTCCGGGTTATGCGCCACGTCGAGAATGACATCGGGCGCACGGGCAACGCGCTGGAATCGCCCCGCTACACATGCCTGGGCCAGCCCCTGGCGGATCGCCGCCTCGCTCACCGGCAGGCGGGCGCGCACGGCCTCCAGCGCTGCCAGCGCAGCGGCCGCATTGCGCAGCTGAAATGCCCCCGCCATGGCGGGCAGCGGCAGCGCCGGCCAGACGATGGTCTGACCGCGATAGGTCCACTGGCCGCCCTCCCGTTGCGCGGAAAAGTCGCGCCCCACGCAGCGCAGATCGGCGCCAATGCGCCGGGCATGATCGAGCAGGCTGGTGGGCGGCGCCGGGTCGGCGCAGATCGCGGGGTAGCCCGCACGATAGATCCCGGCTTTCTCGAAACCGATCTGCTCGCGGGTGTCGCCCAGATAATCCATGTGGTCGAGGTCGACGCTGGTGACGATCGCGGCCTCGCCATCGAACACGTTCACCGCGTCGAGCCGCCCGCCCAGACCGATTTCAAGAATGGCCACATCGACGCCGGCGTCGATGAACTGCGCCATCGCGCTCAGGGTGCCGAATTCGAAATAGGTCAGCGAGGTGTCGCCGCGCGCGGCGTCGATCCGCTCGAATGCTTGAACCAGCGCGGCGTCGGTGGATTCCTGGCCGGCAATCCGCACCCGCTCGTTGTAGCGCAAGAGGTGCGGCGAGGTGTAGAGGCCGGTCTTGTAACCGGCGGCGCCAAGGATGGCCTCGAGATAGGCGCAGGTGGAGCCTTTGCCATTGGTGCCGCCCACGACGACGAGCGGGAAAGTCGGCGTCAGGCCCAGCGCATCCTTGACCCGGCGCACCCGGTCAAGTCCCAGTTCGATGGTGCTGGGATGCAGCTTCTCCAGCCGCGCCAGCCAGCCAGTGAGGGAAAGTCCAGGGACGCGCTGAGCAATTCCGTCATCGCGAGGCGCGCCTTTAGCCACGAGGCCACTGGCCGTGACGGGACGTGGCAATCCAGGAGCCTTTGATTTCGCCGACATTCTGGATTGCTTCGCTACGCTCGCAATGACGGGGATTGATGTATCCGGCTGTTTTCCTAGGCCGCCAGCGCGGGCCGCCCCATCATCATCGCCAGCGTGGCGGCAAGCTCGTCGCGCATCTGGCGGCGGTCGATGATGCGGTCGACGGCGCCCTTCTCGACCAGGAACTCGGCACGCTGAAAGCCTTCCGGCAGCGTCTCGCGCACGGTCTGCTCGATCACGCGCGGGCCGGCGAAGCCGATCAGCGCATTGGGCTCGGCCACGACCAGGTCGCCCAGCATGGCGAAACTGGCCGATACGCCGCCCATGGTGGGGTCGGTCAGCACCGAGATGAAGGGCAGCCGGTTGCGCGACAGCTGCGTCAGCGCGGCCGAGGTCTTTGCCATTTGCATCAGCGAAAACAGGCCTTCCTGCATCCGCGCGCCGCCGCTGGCGGCAAAGCAGATGAAGGCCGAGTTCGACTCGATCGCCGCTTCCACGCCGAGGACAAAACGCTCGCCCACCACCGAGCCCATCGATCCGCCCATGAACTTGAACTCGAACGCCGCCGCCACCACCGGCACCGCCTTGACGCTGCCGCCCAGCACCACCAGCGCGTCGGTTTCGGAAGTGCCGGCCTGGGCTTCCTTCAGGCGGTCGGGATATTTCTTGCCGTCCTTGAATTTCAGCGGATCGAGCGGCGTCACCTGCGCGCCGATCTCGTGCTGGCCCTCGGCATCCAGCAGCATGGCCAGCCGCGCGCGGGCGCCGATGCGGTGGTGGTGACCGCACTTGGGACACACCTCCAGATTGCTTTCGAGGTCGGCGCGGTAGAGCACCTCGTTGCAGGCCGGGCACTTCGACCACAGCCCTTCCGGCATCGATTTGCGCGCCTCCACCCGGCGCTTGATTTTGGGCGGCAGTATTTTCTGGAACCAGCTCATGGGATCTCCTGTTATTTCGATGCGGCGTCGACGCCGCGGCGCAACTCGGCCACCAGATGCCCGACGCGGCTGGCGCACGCACCTTCCGGCGCGGATTCGATCTCGCTCACGATGCGGCTGCCCACCACCACGGCGTCGGCAATCCGCGCCACCGCCTCGGCGGTCGCCGCGTCGCGGATGCCGAAGCCCACGCCGACCGGCAGGCTGCAATGCTTGCGGATCATGGCGATTTTCTGCGCCACTTCATCCATATCGAGGTTGGCCGAGCCGGTCACTCCCTTGAGCGAAACGTAATAAATGAAGCCGCCCGCGACCGCCGCCACCTGCTCCACCCGCGATTCGGGCGTGGTCGGCGACAGCAGGAAAATCGGGTCGAGCCCGTGTGCCTTGAAAACGTCCGAAACCCCCACTGATTCCTCCGGCGGAATGTCCACCGTCAGCACGCCATCCACCCCGGTCGCCTTCGCCGCCAGGGCAAAGGTCTCGTAGCCCATGTGCTCGATCGGGTTGGCATAGCCCATCAGCACCACCGGCGTCGTCGTGTTGGTCTTGCGGAACTCCGCCGTCATCGCCAGCACATCCTTGAGCCCAACCTTGTTCGCCAGCGCCCGCTCGGACGCCCGCTGGATCACCGGGCCGTCGGCCATCGGGTCGGAAAACGGCACCCCGAGTTCGATGATGTCGGCGCCGGCTGCCACCAGTGCGTGCATCAGCGGCACCGTCAGCCCCTTGCCGGGGTCGCCGGCGGTGATGAAGGGAATGAGGGCTTTCTTGTTGTGCGCCTTCAGCGCGATAAAGGTCTGGCCGATTCGGCTCATGGTTCAGTCTTCTAAATAAAGCTCAATTAAATTAATCCGCGGATTGTTCATTAGGCTATTTGTAGCGTGTAGGGTGCACTCCGTGCACCGTTTGATGCCTGAAGGTGCACGGAGTGCACCCTACTCCAAGCATCATCACACCCTAATGAATAATTACGGTTGCGAGGTTCAATAACGTAATCCCTGACACCTTCGCGATTTCATTTACATCCTCATGCATGCATCAAGCGCCCGCGCGGTTCCGGAATGGGCCGTCCGATTTCCTGCGCCATTTCGATCCATGCGGCGATGGCTTCCTGGGCATGATGCAATGCTTCATCCTGCGATTCGCCATGCGCCATGCAGCCAGGTAATTCCGGCACCTCTGCAATAAACGCAGAATCTTCATCGCTCCAGCGGAGAAAGATTTGGCAACGATTCACAAGATATCTGCCGTCAGGCCTCGGGGGTCTTGCGGGGCGGGCGCTTTGATCGCGAAGTAATTCGTGCGGTCTGTTCGGTTAACGCCAACAAACCCAGCAAGGCTTCATTCACCGCTTCGGTAGTCGGAAATGCCTTGGCAACCTTGTCGTTCAATAAAACCAGATTCGTCCCTTTAGCATAGCGTTCAAGATATTTTCCGCGTACCCCTTTGCCAAGGTCCTTGCGTTTGTACTCGGCGCGCGCTTCATCCTTAACCCTGCTCATAAATACCTCGCTCATGTTTCGTTGCCTTACGGGCACTGATGATTCTGACCGTTCTGCCGCGTTCTCCATTCACCACCAACAGTATCCGGCTTTTCTCCGACATGCCAAAAGTCAAAAAGCGATGTTCTGCACCGGCATGATCAGGATCAGGATCATCAAAGCTTATCGCCAGCGGATCACCAAACACGGTCGCAGCCTCTTCAAAGGAAACACCGTGCTTTGCCAGATTCATTCGTCGCGGCTTTGGCTTCATCCCAGGCAAATTTCAGCATCTCACGCGATCCGACACGCCCTGCCCGACCCCGTCACAGCGTAATCCCCGACAGCTTCGCCACGGTGTCGATGTCCTTGTCGCCGCGCCCGGAAAGGTTCACCAGGATGATCTGGTCCTTCTTCATCGTCGGCGCGAGCTTCTTGGCCTGGGCGACGGCGTGGCTGGATTCGAGCGCGGGGATGATGCCTTCGAAGCGGCACAGATCGTGAAAGGCGGCCATGGCCTCGTCGTCGTTGATGGCGACGTATTCGGCGCGGCCGGCGTCCTTGAGCCACGAGTGTTCCGGCCCGACGCCGGGGTAGTCGAGGCCGGCCGAGATCGAGTGGGTTTCGATGATCTGGCCGTTTTCATCCTGCATCAGGTAGCTGCGGAAGCCGTGCAGCACGCCCGGGCTGCCGGCCGACAGCGGCGCGGCATGTTTGCCGCTGGCGATGCCGGAGCCGCCGGCTTCGACGCCGATCAGGCGCACATCTTCATACGGGATGTAGGGATGGAAAATGCCTATGGCGTTGGAGCCGCCGCCGACGCAGGCGACCACCGCATCGGGCTGGCGGCCGGTGAGCTCGGGCATCTGGGTGAGGCATTCGCGGCCGATCACGCACTGGAAGTCGCGCACCAGCATCGGATACGGGTGCGGGCCGGCGGCGGTGCCGAGGATGTAGAAGGTGGACTCGACGTTGGTGACCCAGTCGCGCATCGCTTCGTTGAGCGCATCCTTCAGGGTTTTGGAGCCCGACGACACCGGCACCACGGTGGCGCCGAGCAGCTTCATGCGAAAGACGTTGGGCGCCTGGCGGATGACGTCCTCGGCGCCCATGTAGACCACGCACTCCATGCCGTAACGCGCGGCGACGGTGGCCGAGGCGACGCCGTGCTGGCCGGCGCCGGTCTCGGCGATGACGCGCTTCTTGCCCATGCGCCGCGCCAGCAGCGCCTGCCCGATGGTGTTGTTGATCTTGTGCGCGCCGGTGTGGTTGAGGTCTTCGCGCTTGAGATAGATCTGCGCGCCACCGTACTGCTCGCTCAATCGTTTGGCGTGATACACCGGGCTGGGACGGCCGACGTAGTGCTTCAGCTCGTATTCGAATTCGGCGATGAAGGCGGGATCGTTGCGCGCCTTGTCATACTCGACGCGCAGTTCTTCCAGCGCCGCCATCAGGGTTTCAGCAACGAAAATACCGCCGTAGGGGCCGAAGTGGCCATGGGAATCGGGGAGATCGGTCAGCTTCATGATGCTTCTTTTGCCTTCGCTATGAATTGCGCAATGAGGTGCGCGTCCTTGATGCCCTTGGCGGCAACTGCCGCCCCATTTAACAGCATCGTGACTTCGACGCCGGAGGACACATCCACCGCCCACGGGCGCACGCGCTGCACCGCTTCAGCGACGTTATCCGGCGTCAGTCCACCCGACAGGATGACCGGCGTGGGCAGGGCCGGCGGGATCAGGTTCCAGTCGAAGCGCTCGCCGGTGCCGCCCGGCATGCCGGGCACCCAGGCGTCGAGCAGCAAACCGCACGCGGCATCGAAGTCAGCCGCGCATTTTAGCAAATCCGTCTCCCGATTCACACGCACCGCCTTGATATAGGGCCGGCCGAAGCGCGCGCAATCGGCCGGCGTCTCGTCGCCGTGGAACTGCAGCAGGTCGAGCGGAACGGCCTGCAGAACCGATTCGATGAACGCCGGTTCGGCGTTGACGAACAGCCCCACGCTCTGCACGAACGGCGGCAGTTCGCGCAGCAGCGTGGCGGCGGTCGCGATGCTCACGTGGCGCGGGCTTTTCTCGTAGAACACGAAACCCAGCGCGTCCGCCCCGGCGTCGCAGGCGGCATGCAGGTCCTGCAGTCGGGTGATGCCGCAGATTTTTACGCGAACAGCCATCGGTCGGAGGTTTCCGGCAAGCCAAAGTGCGCAGGATACCGGATGTGGGTGAGATACAACCCGGCGCCGTCGAAGGTGGGCGCAGCGAGCGTGCGGTCGCGGCCAATCAGGATCTGGTGCAACCACTCGGGCGGCTGGCTGCCTGCGCCGACCTGGACGAGACAGCCCATGAGGTTGCGCACCATGTGGTGCAAAAAGCCGTCGGCATGGAAGTCGCATAAAAGATAATCGCCGCGCCGCTCGACATGTGCCCGCCGCAGTTCCTTGACCGGCGATTTGGCCTGGCATGCGGCGGCACGAAAGGCGGAAAAATCGTGCTGTCCGATCAGATGCGCCGCGGCCAGGTTCATCGCGGCGGCATCGAGCGGGCGGTGATGCCAGCCGATCAGCCCGCGGTTGATCGCGGGCCGCACCGGGTGATTCAGCAGCACGTAGCGGTAGCCGCGATGGATGGCGGCAAACCGCGCATGGAAGTCCTCGCTGGCTTCGCGCGCCCACAGCACGGCCACGCCCGCCGGCAGATGGCTGTTGACGCCGCGCACCCAGGCGGTCAGCGGGCGGTTCGCCGCGGTGTCGAAATGCACCACCTGCAGCGCGGCATGGACGCCGGTGTCGGTGCGTCCGGCGGCAATGATGCCTGTTTTTTCACCGGCGATGACCGACACCGCGACTTCCAGCGCATCCTGCACGCCGCAGCCCTGCGACTGCGACTGCCAGCCGCAAAAACCGACGCCGCAATATTCCAGTCCCAATACGATTCTCATACCAAAACGACGACGAGCAACAAAAGCAAGCCCGCAAGTATGACGGCGCTGTCGCAGCCTTGCCAGCGTTCGGTGTGCAGGGTGTAGGTGGCGGGCACCGCATCGTCCGGCAGCGGCGCGCGCAGCGCATCCAGCCAGCGCGCCGGTTTGGGCGCATGTTCGACATAGTCCAGGGTCAGCCCCAGGCGCACCGCAAAGGCGCGGCGGTCGAAGCCGAGCCAGGTTAGCGGCCGGGCCAGCGCGTACAAGCCGTAAATCAGGCGGGGGCGGGACGTACAGGCCAGCAGCACCGCCAGCCCGGCCAGCAGCAGCACCAGCCGCCCGACGCGCAGCGCGCCTTGCTGCAGCCCCTCCACACCAGGGCTGGCCCATCCCAGCGACGGCCACAGCGGGATTCCCGGCAGGCTGTAGGCATAGGTGAGCAGCAGCACCGCCATCAGCCAGCGGGTGCGGCGCAGCAGGCGCCAGCCTTCATGACGGGCCGGTGCAAACAGAAAGGCCGTCGCAGCGGCGACGGCCAGGATCGTCAGCGGGGACAGCGCAGCGCGTTCCACCGCCACAGCCCACCCGCACCACAACAGGATGCGGGCAGCCGGATGGGGACATGCAGGGCCGGGAATACGCCTAACCCAGCGAACTCAACATGCCTTTCGCGTCGGCCTTTTGCTTGTCGCTGCCTTCAGCCAGCACTTCGTTGAGAATTTCACGCGCGCCTTCCTTGTCGCCCATTTCCACATAGGCGCGGGCAAGATCGAGCTTGGTGCCGGCTTCATCGAGCTCGAGGTCGTTGCCGTCGGCCTCGCCGAGATCGAGATCGAGGCCGCTGAAATCGAATTTGCTGTCCGGTCCGTTATCTTCATCCAGGCCCAGGTCAAGTTTCAGCGTGTCATCGGCCGTCGCGGGCAGGTCCAGGTCAGGCAGGTCGAAGTCGAGTCCCATGGAATCCATTTCCATGTAACCAGCCTCGGGCGCCACGACCGCTTCGGGCTGCGTGTCGAAATTGAGCACATGACCCGCCGACTCGAATTCCAGCGGGCCGCTGGCCGCCGCGACCTCGGGTTCGACCTCGACCTCGGGTTCGACCTCGACCTCGGGCTCGACATCGACCTCGGGCTCAAGTTCGGGCACGAATGCGGCATCGAACTCAAGCGGTGCGGGCGCGGATTCGTCGGCGAACGTCACCGCTCCGCCGGCCACGGCGGCAGTGGCCGCCACCATGGCAACCGCTGCTGCCGGCGCGGCGCTCGACTGCACGCCGCCATACAGCGGGTTGGTCGGGTCGATGCTGCGGCCCATTTCGCAGGCCTTGTCCCACAGCGGGCTCGACTTGCTGCCCAGCGCGGCATAGAGCTCGCCGGCGACCGCTTCGAACGTCGCGGTGTTGTGCCGTGCGGCGTAAATCTCAAGCAGCTTGACTCGGATCTCGTGGCGGTCCGGGTTGTTGCTGATGGCCTCCTTGAGGATTTCCTCGGCCTGCGCATCGCGGCCATAGGCCATGTACACCTCGGCTTCGGCGATGGGGTCGACATCGTGGGTATCGATGGTTCCCAGGCCCGCCTGGCTGAAGTCGGTGAGGAAGGAGGTGTCGCCGGTATTGACGCTGCCACCCGATGCATCCCCAATAACGGTATTGGGCCGAATGTCGCCGCCGGTCATGAGGCTGTCGTCAAGCGTAGCGCTGCTGGTCCTGCGGCGACCGCCGCCCGCCATCATCCACCACAACACCCCCCCCAGACCAAGCGCGGACAGGCCGCCGCCCCAGTATAGCGGGCTGGCGAGCAAGGGGTCGTACCAGCGGTCGGCCGGCTCGGATTCGGGAACGGCAGGCGGCGCCGCAACGGCTGGCGCGGCCGGCGCGGGCGCAGACGCTGCAGGCGCGGCAACCGGTGCTTCAGCCTGTGCCCGCTCCTTCATCTCGACCAGCTTCTGCATGTCCTGAATCTGTTTCTCCAGCGTGGCCACCCGCTGATCCGATTCCCGCAGCGCATTTTCGCGTGCGGTCGCATCCTCTTCCTGGGCGCGCAGCTTTTCCTGCAGGATCCGGGCTTCATCCGCCTTGTCCGCGGCACCGGCCGGCGGCGCAAGCTTGGACAGCTTCAGCACATCCTGCTGCGCTTCGGGCGCTGGCTTGGCACGGTCTTCCACCTTGGGTGTGATCTTGCCGCTGCTGGCCTGGTCCGCGGCGGCCTCGGCCGCGGGGGCAGCGCTTACCACCCCGGCCAGCTTCTGGCGATAGGCCCGCCAGTCTTCTGCCTGCAGCCTGAGTTCACGCACCGCCTCCTGTTGTGGAATGGCGGTCACTTTTTCAACCGACGGCACCTTGAGCGTCTTGCCTGCCTTCAGGCGGTTCATGTTGCCGTCGAAAGCCTGGTCGTTCTCGCGGTAGAGCCCCAGCAGGGTCTGCTCCAGGCTGACGCCTTCGGGACGCACGCGGCTGGCAATGCCCGTCAACGTGTCGCCCCGCTTGACCTTCACGCGATCCGGCGCCACGGCCAGCGGGGCTGACGCCGGCTTGACGGCAGCGGCCGCCGGAGCTTGCGGTGCCGCCGCGGGCACAGGCTTGGCAAGGGGCGTTAGCGCAACAGCCACGGGCGACACCGTCTGGACGCCGCCCATGCCAGGCGGGTCGAGCAGCATGGTGTATTCGCGCACCAGCCGCCCCGAGGCCCAGCTCAATTCGACCAGCATGTCGATGAAAGGATCGTTCACCGGGCGGCTGGAGCTGACCTTCAGCACCGCCTTGCCGTCGGGCTTCTTCGCGACCGTAAAACGGAGGGAGGACAGCACCGGAGCGAATTCGACGCGCGCATCGCGAAAGGCCTGGTCGGAAGCAAGGCTGGCCGACAGGCTGTCGAGCTCGGCCTTGTCTGCTGCGAACAGTTCGATTTCCGCCACGAGCGGTTGACCCAGCGCCGAAGTAACCGACAGCTTGCCCAGCCCGGCGGCATGCGCCATCAGCGGCATGGCGATCAGGCCTGCAGCCACCAGTTGGGTGGTGAAGCGCTTCAATTTCATCCAGTATCTCCTTGTTCGCCCCACGTACCGGAGCTGTTGAATCCTTGACGCCTGTATTGACGGCTCGACGGGCGCAATCTTTAATGAATGCACAAACCGCACCAGCCCGGAGCTTAGGGCTCGGCCCTTAATGTTCGGTCCTTGCCCACTCAGGCTTCCAGCAGGATCCTCAGCATGCGGCGTAGCGGCTCCGCCGCGCCCCACAGCAGCTGGTCGCCCACGGTGAACGCGGTCAGATATTCCGGCCCCATGGTGAGCTTGCGCATGCGGCCGATCGGCACGGTCAGCGTGCCGGTCACCGCCGCCGGGGTCAGTTCGCGCATGGTGAGCTCGCGGTCGTTCGGCACCACCTTCACCCACTGGTTGTGCGCGGCGATCAGGCTGTGGAGCTCGGCGAGCGGCACATCCCTGGTCAGCTTGACGGTGAGTGCCTGCGAATGGCAGCGCATTGCACCGACGCGCACGCACAGGCCGTCGATGGGAATCGGCTTGTCGCTGCGGCGCATGATCTTGTTGGCCTCGACCTGCGCTTTCCATTCTTCCTTCGACTGGCCGGACTCCAGCGCGACGTCGATCCAGGGAATCAGGTTGCCGGCCAGCGGCACCGGCCAGGCATCGACCGGATAGCGGTCGGAACGGATGAAGTCGGCCACCTTGCGGTCGATTTCGAGGATCGCCGAGGCCGGGTCGTCGAGCAGGTCCGCAACTTCGGCGTGCACCGCGCCCATCTGGGCGATCAGCTCGCGCATGTTGCGCGCGCCGGCGCCGGAGGCCGCCTGGTAGGTCATCGGCGACACCCATTCAACCAGCCCGGCGTCGAACAGCCCGCCCATCGCCATCAGCATCAGCGACACCGTGCAGTTGCCGCCGACGTAGGTCTTCACTCCGTTGGCGATGCCGTCCCGAATGACCTGGCCGTTGACCGGGTCGAGAATGATGATGGCCTCGTCCTTCATCCGCAGCGTCGAGGCGGCATCGATCCAGTAGCCGTTCCAGCCCGCCGCGCGCAGCTTCGGGTAGATTTCTTTCGTGTAATCGCCGCCCTGGCAGGTGATGATGGTGTCGCACAGCCTCAGTTCATCGATGCTGTTTGCGTCCTTCAATGGCGGCACGTCACGGCCGATATCGGGGCCCTTGCCGCCGACGTTCGACGTGGTGAAGAACACCGGATCGATGTGGTCGAAATCGCGCTCTTCCTTCATGCGCCCCATCAGCACCGAACCCACCATGCCGCGCCAGCCGATCAGTCCTACTTTCATCATGTTCGTTTCTCCTTGTGTGAGGGGCTAGGAATTAGGAACCAGGAGCTAGGAAATAGGATTTAGGGGCTAGGGAACGAGCGGCCTTCGGCCGCGTCACTTAAAAATTGCGCGGGCACAGCCCGCTCCTACCCTAACTCCTAGTCCCTAGTTCCTAATTCCTAGCTCCTGGTTCCTAATTCCTAGCGCGCCAGCGCATTCACCACCGCGTCACCCATTTCGCTGCACGACACCTTCCGCGCGCCTTCGGTCCAGATGTCGCCGGTGCGCAGGCCCTGCGCGATTACTTTCTTCACCGCGTTCTCGATGCGGTCGGCGGTCGCCAGGTCGGCGAAGGTGTAGCGGTACATCATCGCCACCGACAGGATGGTCGCCAGCGGATTCGCCAGGTTTTTCCCTGCGATGTCGGGCGCGGAACCGTGGATCGGCTCGTACATGCCCTTGTTGTGCTCATCCAGCGAGGCCGACGGCAGCATGCCGATCGAACCCGACAGCATCGACGCCGCGTCGGACAGGATGTCGCCAAAGATGTTGCCGGTGACCATGGTGTCAAACTGCTTGGGCGCGCGAATCAGCTGCATCGCCGCATTGTCGACGTACATGTGGGAGAGCGCGACCTCGGGGTAATCCTTCGACACCTCGATCATCACTTCCTTCCACAGCTCGGAGCATTCCAGCACGTTGGCCTTCTCGACCGAGCACAGCTTTTTGCCGCGCTTCATCGCGATGCCGAAGGCGACGTGCGCGACACGGCGCACCTCCGACTCCGAATACAGCATGGTGTTGAAGCCGACGCGCTCGCCGTTCCGTACCTCGATCCCGCGCGGCTGGCCGAAATAGACGTCGCCGGTCAGTTCGCGCACGATCATGAGATCGAGGCCGGACACCACTTCGGGCTTCAGCGACGACGCGCCCGCCAGTTCCGGGTACAACAGCGCCGGGCGCAGGTTGGCGAACAGGTTGAGTTCCTTGCGGATACGCAGCAGGCCGCGCTCGGGGCGCAGCGGACGGTCAAGCGCGTCGTACTGCGGACCGCCGACGGCGCCGAGCAGCACAGCGTCGGCTGCGCCCGCAAGCGCAAGCGTCGCCTCGGGCAGCGGATCGCCCGCCGCATCGTAGCCGGCGCCGCCGATGGGCGCGGTTTCCATTTCGATTTTCGCGCCTTCGGCACGTAGCGCCTCCAGCACCTTGACGGCCTGGGCGACGATTTCGGGACCAATGCCGTCACCCGGCAGGACTGCAATTTTCATGTTCTCAAAACCCTTTTTCCGCGAAGGACGCGAAGGTCACGAAGAAAAGCTTTCCTTCGCGTTTCTTCGCGTCCTTCGCGGATGAAAAAAATCATGCAAACAACCACGGCGCTTCGACACGGCGCCGATCTTCGTACGCTTTGATCTTGTCGGCCTGAAGCAGGGTCAGGCCGATGTCGTCCAGTCCGTTCAACAGCCGATGCTTGCGCCCGCCGTCGACGTCAAATTTCAGGACCTCGCCGCCCGGCGTGGTCACGGTCTGCCTGTCCAGATCGACGACAAGTCGGTAGCCTTCGCTCGCTTCGCATTCGCGAAACAGGCGTTCGACCGCCGCGGCGTCGAGCACGATCGGCAGGATGCCGTTCTTGAAGCAGTTGTTGTAGAAGATGTCGGCGTAGGACGGCGCGATGATGGCGCGGATGCCGTAGTCCTCCAGCGCCCACGGCGCATGCTCGCGGCTCGACCCGCAACCGAAATTGTCGCGTGCCAGCAGCACACTGGCCCCCTTGTAGCGCGGGAAGTTCAGCACGAATTCCGGATTCGGCTGGCGCGTGGCGGGGTCCATGCCAGGCTCGCCGTGGTCGAGATAACGCCATTCGTCGAACAGGTTGGGACCGAAGCCGGCGCGCTTGATCGACTTCAGGAACTGCTTGGGAATGATGGCGTCGGTGTCGACGTTGGCGCGGTCAAGCGGCACCACCAGCCCATTGAGTGTGGTGAATGCCCGCATGCTGACTAGTTACCGGCCTTGCTGCCGGCTTTTTCGATCGAGTCACCCGCTTTCTGGACATCCTGGCCAAAGCCTTCCATCGTATTGCAGCCCGCCAGGGTGAAAGCAGCGGCCATCAAAACAGCGATCATTGATTTCATGGTGTTCTCCTTAAAAGTTACGTACATCGACAAAATGCCCGGCGATGGCGGCAGCTGCCGCCATCGCCGGGCTGACCAGATGGGTGCGGCCGCCCTGCCCTTGCCGCCCCTCAAAATTACGGTTGGAGGTGGAGGCGCAGCGCTCGCCCGGCTCCAGTCGGTCGGCGTTCATCGCCAGGCACATCGAGCAGCCCGGCTCGCGCCATTCGAAACCGGCCTCGACGAAAATCTTGTCCAGGCCTTCGGCTTCGGCCTGCTGTTTGACCAGGCCGGAACCCGGCACCACCATCGCCAGCTTGACGTTGGGCGCGACCTTGCGGCCCTTCGCCACGGCGGCGGCCTCGCGCAAATCCTCGATGCGCGAGTTGGTGCATGAGCCGATGAACACCTTGTCGATCGGGATCCCGGCAATCGGCGTACCGGCCTGCAGACCCATGTATTCCAGCGCACGCGTCCAGTCGTGCCGCTTGACCTCGCTCGGCGCGTCGGCCGGGTTCGGCACACAGCCGCCGATGGTCGCCACCATCTCGGGCGAAGTACCCCAGGTGACCTGCGGCTCGATCTTCGCGGCATCGAGTTCGACCACGCGATCGAACACCGCGTCGGCGTCCGAATGCAGCGTGTTCCACCACGCCACCGCCTGCTCCCACGCCGCGCCCTTGGGCGAATAGGGACGGCCCTTGACGTAGTCGATCGTGGTCTGGTCGACCGCCACCATGCCGGCGCGCGCGCCCGCCTCGATCGCCATGTTGCACAGGGTCATGCGGCCTTCCATCGACAGCGCGCGGATCGCCGAGCCGCCGAACTCCAGTGCGTAGCCGGTACCGCCGGCGGTGCCGATCTCGCCGATGACGGCGAGCGCAATGTCCTTGGCGGTGACGCCGCGGCCCAGCGCGCCTTCGACCTTGACCAGCATGGTCTTCGACGGCTTCTGCCACAGGCATTGCGTGGCCAGCACGTGCTCGACCTCGGAGGTGCCGATGCCGAAGGCGAGCGCGCCGAACGCGCCGTGGGTGGAGGTGTGCGAATCACCGCACACCACGGTCATGCCGGGCAGGGTCAGGCCCTCCTCGGGGCCGATGACGTGGACGATGCCCTGGCGGATGTCGTCCATCTTGAATTCGGTGATGCCGAACTCGGCGCAGTTGGCGTCGAGCGTTTCCACCTGCAGGCGCGAGATCGGATCGGCGATGCCCTGGCTGCGGTCGGTCGTCGGCACATTGTGGTCGGGCACGGCGACGGCTGCATCCACCCGGCGCGGGGTGCGGTGGGCCAGCTTCAGCCCCTCGAACGCCTGCGGGCTGGTGACTTCGTGCACCAGATGGCGGTCGATATAGAGCAGCGTGGTGCCGTCGGCCTCGACGTGGACCACGTGGGCGTCCCACAATTTCTGGAATAAGGTGAGTCCTGGCATGCGGAATAAGGCGAGACAGCGCGTAAAACGCTGATTATTTCATAGCTTGGCCTGTTTCCCTCATTATCAGTGGGGCGCTGGCACGGATTTTGTCTGCCCCCACGCGGCGTATACCGCCCAAGCCAGCGCTGCGCTCCCGGCGGCCAGCGTGAAAGTCCAGGCCGGCCCCAGCGTATCCCAGGTCAGGCCGCTCGCCAGTCCGCCGATGGTGCCGCCGACGCCGAAGGACAGGCTGGTGTAGAGCGCCTGCCCGCGCGCCTGGTGACGCCCGCGGAAATGCTGGTGGATCAGCGCCACCGCCGCCGCGTGATAGGTGCCGAAAGTGAAGGCATGCAGCGTCTGAGCACCCCACACCAGCCAGGCCGACTCCACCCCCCAGGCAATCAGCAAAAACCGCAGCGCCGCCAGCGCGAAACTGGCCAGAATCAGCTGGCGCGGCGTCACCCGCGCGAAGATGCGCGGAACGATCAGGAAAATGCCGATTTCGCACAGCACGCCGAGCGCCCACAGCCAGCCCACGGTGGACTTGTCGTAGCCGTGGTCGACCAGATAGATCGAATAGAAGGTGTAATACGGCCCGTGCGTCACCGCCATCAGCATGCAGGCGGCCAGCAGCGACGCCACCTCGGGCCGCTTCACGATCGCCCACCCCGAATGCAGGTCGGTGGGGTGCGGCAGGATCTCGGCCTCGGGGATCACCCGCGCGAACGCAACGATGCCCAGCATCACCGCCATCACCGCCCACGGCAGCCAGCTGATCGACACCGTGTTGAAGGCGTAGCCCAGCCCCACCACCATGACGATGAAGCCGACCGAGCCCCACAGGCGGATGCGGCCATAGGCATCGGTGCGCTCGCCCAGATGCGACAGCGTCATCGCCTCGACCAGCGGCAGCGAAGCGCTCCAGAAGAAGCCCAGCGCCGCCATCACCGCAAACAGCCACCAGAAGCTATCACCGACAAACACCCCGGCAAACGCCAGCACGCTGCCGACCGCCGCCATCTGCACGATAACCGTGCGGCGGCCGGTGCGGTCGGCAATATGCCCCCATATGTTGGGCGCGAAAATCCGCATCACCTGCAGCAGCGACATCAAGACGCCGATCTGGAAGGCGTTGAACGCCAGCGACTGCAGGTACAGCCCCCAGAACGGCGACATCGCCCCGACGAAGGCGAAATAGAAGAAATAGAAACCGGACAGGCGCCAGTAGGGCACAGCATTCATGCGGCCGGATTATCCCCGAGCTTGGCGCCGAATCCGCATGCGCGGATCAATCCGTTGGCTATTTCATCGCCGAGCGCAGCTTGACCGTCTCGCCGGCCACCGCGAACACGCCGTTGCCGCGGTGATGGAGCGTCTGCGGCTGCTTGATGGCGGCATCGACCCACGCCTGCACCACCTCGAGAACGAAGAAGTTGTAGCGGTTCACCAGCCGCGTGTCCGCCACCCGGCATTCGAGGCTGGCGTAGCACTCTCCGATCAGCGGCGCAGCAACCTCGGCGGCCGGCACCGGCGTGAGGCCGAATTCGGCGAACTTGTCGACCGTGCGCCCGGAACAGTTGCCGACGCCCACCACCTGCTTCATCCATTCCTGCGTCGGGATATTGATCACGCATTCCTTCGTTGCACGCAGCGCATCGAACGACGCATTGCGGCCGCTGATCACGCAGCCGACGAGCGGCGGCTCGAACTCCATCATGGTGTGCCACGACATCGTCATGATATTGGCGCGGCCCTTGCGGGCGGTCGTCACCAGCACCACCGGACCGGGCTCCAGCAGGCCATAGACCTTGTCCAGCGGAAAGGATCGTTTTGCCATGGCGTCACCCCTTCTATGGATCGGGCGCTTTCAGCTTAGTTGTTGTTTCAGGGTGCGGATTTCATGGCCGGTGCGGGGCGTCGCGCGAGGGAATGCGGGCGATCCAGGCCGCCAGCAGCATTCCGCCGATGCCCATCGCCAGCTTGGCCGGCCACCCGGGCACGAAGAATGCGATGGAGATGCCGAAGCTCAACGCAATCAGCAACAGCGCGCGGCGCTTGGCGCGATACGGCATGCTGCGATGCTCGCGCCATTCGCGAAGCAGCGGGCCGAAATGCGGATGATGCAGCAGCCAGTGGTAGATGCGGCGCGACGAGCGCGCGTAGCAGGCGGCGGCCAGCAGCAGAAAAGGCGTGGTCGGCAGCACCGGCAGAAAAATGCCGAGCAGCCCCAGCAGCAGGAACAGGGTGCCGAGGCCGGCAAACAGCAGGCGCACCGGGAAAGCGTGACGGTGCTGCATCGTCCTCACATCGTCTGCTGCCGATTCCCGATCCAAGCGTTTCTCCTCCATTGCACCGAACCCATCGCCGCGCCCTCGTGTCCATCGGGCTTTAAATCACGACTATAGGGATGACCCCGCTACGCCAGAATGCGTTCATTTATCGCCGAAGCCCTCCCTGTCGAACCCTTGCCCGAAGGAAAGTTGCCGCCATGCGTTGAGTTGCCCGCGTTGCCTTGTATCCGGGCAAGGCCTGGCCTATTTTTAAGATGTCCACGAAAACCCTTGAGGAGATGATCATGGAACACGTTTCAACCGATATCAATAAACTGATTCAGGAGCCGGCGACCGACCCCGACTTTCCTTGTGCCCCGTTTGAGTGGACGCGGGATGAAGCGAAGCGAAGCGCCAGCGAGGAAGGGCTTGAACTCACGGACGAGCACTGGGAAGTCATTCGCGCGCTGCAGCGCTACTATGCCCAGCATGAAAACAACGCAGCCATCAACCTGCGCGAATTGCACGACGCCCTGGACGAGCACTTCCATCCGAAAGGCGGCGTCAAGTATCTGTATACCCTGTTTCCGGGCGGTCCCATCGCCCAGAGTTGCCGCCTGGCGGGGCTGAAGGCGCCGTTCATGGCCACCGACCGCGGCTTCGGCAGCGTAGCCTGACGCTTCTGCGCCACGTGCCGTGGCGCAGAAGCGGGCGTCCGGCCCGCAGCGGCCCATCAATGCATCAAAGTCTTTTCGTTTCCCTTTTGAAAGGTAAAAAGGAACTCCCCTGCGCGTGATCCGTTGACGGCATGAGGCGATTGGCCGATGATTCTCTAATCGGGCTTGCCTGTCCGAAATACGCATACAACAGGGAGGCCGCCATGCCGCAAACCAAGTTCCTGCTCGACGAATCCGAGATCCCCACCCACTGGTACAACGTCGTTGCCGACATGCCCAATCCGCCGGCGCCGCCGCTGGGTCCGGACGGCAAGCCGATCGGACCCGATGCGCTGACGGCGATCTTCCCGATGAGCCTGATCGAACAGGAAATGTCGGCTGAAAGATGGATCCCGATCCCGGAAAAGGTGCGCGAAATCTACCAGCTGTGGCGCCCCTCGCCCCTGATCCGCGCCCACCGCCTGGAAGCGGCGCTCGGCACGCCGGCCAAAATCTACTACAAGTACGAAGGCGTCTCCCCGGCCGGTTCGCACAAGGTCAACACCTCGGTCGCACAAGCCTATTACAACGCCGAAGCCGGCATCAAGCGCATCGCAACCGAAACCGGCGCAGGGCAATGGGGCTGCTCCATGGCGCTGGCAGGACAGATGTTCGGACTGGAAGTGCGGGTCTACATGGTCAAGGTCAGCTACGGCCAGAAGCCCTACCGCCGCTCGATGATGCAGACCTGGGGCGCGGAAGTGTTCGCCAGCCCGAGCATGGAAACCAGCACTGGCCGTGCCGCGCTGGCGGCCGACCCCGCCAACCCGGGCTCGCTCGGGCTGGCGATTTCCGAAGCGGTGGAAGAAGCCGCCTCCCGCCCCGACACCAATTACACGCTGGGCTCGGTGCTGAACCACGTGCTGCTGCACCAGACCGTGATCGGGCTGGAAGCCAAGAAACAGTTCGCAAAGGCGGGCGACTATCCGGACATGATCTTCGCCCCCTGCGGCGGCGGCTCCAACTTCGGCGGCGCGGCCTTCCCCTTCTTTGCCGACAAGGCCGCCGGCAAGAACGTGCGCCTGGTCGCGGTGGAGCCCGACTCCTGCCCGACCCTGACGCGCGGCCATTACGCCTACGATTTCGGCGACACCGCCAAGCTCACGCCGATGATGCTGATGTACACCCTGGGCCACGACTTCATGCCGCCCGGCATCCACGCCGGCGGCCTGCGCTACCACGGCGACTCGGCGCTGGTGTCGCAGCTCTACCACGAGAAGCTGATCGAGGCGATCGCCGTGCCCCAGCTTGCCACCTTCGAGGCCGGCGTCACCTTCGCCCGCGCCGAGGGCATCATCCCCGCCCCCGAATCCAACCACGCCATCGCAGCCTGCATCGACGAGGCCCTGCGCTGCAAGGAAAGCGGCGAGGCGAAGACGCTGTTCTTCAATCTTTCGGGACACGGCCACTTCGACATGGCCGCCTACGACAGCTATTTCAGCGGCAAGCTGGAAGACTTCGCCTACCCGGAAGAAGCGATCAAGGCCGCGCTCGAACGCTTGCCCAAGGTAGGGTGATTTTACTTCCAGGCCAGGGTGCGTGCCCGCCGGATTACCAGCCGGCGCTTGATCAAAGACGCAATTGCCAACATACTTTTGAAAATTGATTCATTTTCCCGGTCTTTGTCCAGTTTTGGACGCCGGGGAAACCGGAACCGGGGAAACGCTGATTACTTCGATATGGCCGTCATTGAGCGCAGCGAAGCAATCCAGCGCATCGATCAGAATGACAAATTTTATGTTTCGATATTTCTAATTCACGATACCAGGTATTGAAACCTCCTTTGGCCCCCCTGAACCCATTCCCCCGGATCGAGCAAGTCGAGTTGCAGGCCCTGCAGCTCGACGACGCGCGCGCCCTGCTGAAGCACGACGCAAAAAACAGCCTGCAGGGCGCGGGCGAATCGGCCACCGAATATTTGCAGCGCATGATCGACGGCCTGTGCGAGATTTCGCTCAAGGATCCCCTGACGGGACTGGGCAACCGCCGGCATTTCCGCTCGATACTCGAGCGCTCGATCGAGGCCGTCGCACGTTCCGGAGAATCGGTGCTGCTGCTATTGCTGGACATCGACCATTTCAAAACCATCAACGATTCCCATGGCCACCTGGTCGGTGATCAGGTGCTGCAGGCCATTGCCAAATGCCTGGCGGACTGCGTGCGCCCCATGGATACCATCGCCCGCTACGGCGGCGAGGAATTCGCCGTGATCCTGCCCCACTGCCGGCCGCTTTTCGGGCGTGCGGTGGCCGAGCGGATTTGCCGAACCATTGCCTCGCTCTCGATACCCGTATCACCGCTTCTCAGCGTCCAGGCCACGATCAGCATCGGTGGCGCCTACGCCCCGGAATGGGTGCGCTCCACCGCCGATTTATGGATCGAGCGCGCCGACCAGCAGCTTTACAGCGCCAAATCCGGCGGCCGCAACCGGGTATGCCTGGATCAGCCGCAGGAGCTCTCGGTCAGTGCGGAAGAAAAAGGGCTGTTGTTTGCCCACATCGCCCCGGATGAAGCGATCATGGTCAGGAATTTTTCGGGCGACACCCCCCTTGACCTCCAGGGCAACGCCACGGAGCAGGTAAACGTATGAATGAAGTATTGACCCCTCCCGCCGCGCACCAGAACACGACGAAGGTGCCCCTGAGGCCCCAGGGTAAAGTGCTCGCCGTCACCAGCGGCAAGGGCGGCGTCGGCAAGACCTTCGTTTCCGCCAATCTTGCCGCCGCCCTGGCCAAACGCGGGCACAAGGTGCTGGTACTCGACGCCGATCTTGGCCTCGCCAACCTCGACGTGGTGCTCAACCTGTATCCCAAGATCACGCTGCACGACGTATTCACTGGAAAAGCCAGGCTGGAAGAGGCCATTCTTCAGGCGCCGGGCGGTTTTTCCGTACTGCTGGCCGGTTCCGGCATGGTCGAGTATTCGCGCCTGACGCCCGAAGTACGCGACGAATTCCTGCGCATCATCGGCGGCCTGGTGCCGCATTACGACATTGTGCTGCTGGATACCGGCGCAGGCATTTCAGATGTCGTCCTGTTCGCCGTTTCGCTGGCGTCCGAAGTGCTGATGGTCGCCACCCCCGAGCCGACCTCGCTCACCGATGCCTATGCCACGATTAAAGTCCTGGTGGGGCAGCAACAGCGGCAAACCGTGCGGATGATCGTCAACCAGACCTCTCGCCCCGGTTCCGGCAAGGCCATCACGAATCAGCTGCAGCAGGTGCTGGACCGTTTCGTCGTCACCGAACCCGACCGTCCGATCCGCCTGGTCCACATGGGCGACATTCCCGTCGATCCAGAAGTGCGCCAGGCCATCATGCGCCGCCAGTTGCTGATGCAGGCCACGCCAGGCTGCCCCGCCGGCGTCGCCATTTCGCAACTCGCCCGCGCGCTGGAAGAAAACGTCATCCCCAAGCCGGCATAGCACGGGGAAAGCCTTCCCCGGCTAAACGATGGCGGGGGCCGACTTGACCAGCGCCGCCACTTTGTCCGGCTCCATCCGCAGCAACGCGGCGATCTCGCGGTAATCGTCCGGCAAGGCTTCGTTATCCCAGCCCTGGGCGGAATGCCGCGCCAGATTGGCCGCCAGCTTCACATTGCGCACCCGGGTCGTGTTCGCCTGTGCCGGGTCCATCAGGTTCAGCAGCAATTCGGGTAATTTCCATCCGGTCGTCAGTTGGCGCTGCAGCTCCATGCCGGTGAAGCCCAGCACCTCTTTCTGCACCTCCGCGCTGCGCAGCGTGGGGTCAGCCGCCTGCCGCTTCTGGATTTCGATCATCTGCCCGGGGTTGAAGCACCACATCAGCATTTCGGCGACGTGGAGGAGCAGCGCGGACACGTGCACCTCTTCCGCGTGCAGATCGTGCAGGCGCAATGCCCAGTCGAATGCGTAATGCGCCGAACGCTGCGCACGCCGGACCGTATGCAGCAGCTGCACCAGCGCCTCGATGTGGCCATGCAGCATGTCTTCCGCGATCGGCGTCGCCGGCACCTCGCGGAAGAAGGCATCCAGCCCCATCATGAGCAACGCCTCCTTCACGTCCACGAGTTCGTATTTCTGGTTGCGATGCTTGTGCGTCTGCATATAGCGCAGCAGCTTGACCGTCATCAGCGGATCGTCGGTCACGACATTGGCAATGCTGCGAGCATTGAGAAGCGCCTCATCGGCGCACAGACGTTCGAGTTCGCGCGCGGTATGCTTTAAAACGGGAATATCGGCCTGCCCCAAAAAGGCGAGCCAGGCTACCAGGCTTTTCGGTTGCTGCGGCATCATCTCTCCATGACAGTCCGGCGTGTCGCATTGATTGCGAATACGCACCCGAACGGGATACCCGATGAATCGGTATCTCCCGTCTTAACTTGAGCCCGCACCGGCTAATGGGGTGGGCAGGCACTCACCGCTCAAACACCACGTTTTCCGGGCTGGCGCCCAGATCCGTCAACGCGCCGTTGACCGCATCCATGAAGGGAGGCGGGCCGCAGACGTAAAATCGCTGCTTGAAGTCGTCGATCGTTTCTTCCATGAATGCGCGGTCGACCCGCCGGTGCGCATACCCTGGGGCATCGGCGCCGGTGCAGGCCAGGATGCAGCGCTCGCCCAGCAGATGGCGCAGCTCCTTTTCGCAGATCACGTCACGCGGGGTCTTGTTGGAAAAGATCAGTGTCTGCCCGTCCAGTTCTCCCCCATGCGCCAGACCCCGCAGAATGGCCAGAAATGGCGTGATGCCGGCGCCGCCGGCAACGAAGACACCGGGCCCCTGGTAGCGGATGGTGCCGAAAGGCTCGGACATCAGCAATTTGGCGCCCGGCTCCAATTGGTGGAGCGCCTGGGTCACGCCGGCGTGGGCCGGATAGGCCTTGATGGTGAATTCGAGCACCCGGCCGGCAGCCAGACCGGTGGGCGTGAAGGGTCGTCCCTGTTCGCGCAGGCCGGGCAGATCGATCGCCAGCTCGACACCCTGGCCGGGATCGACGGAAAGCCCCTCCGGTTTGCTGACGATGAAGCGCTTCACGTCATGGGTGACGAACTGACTCATTAGCAGGGTGACGGTGTGCTCCATGGCCATACTCCTGATGCTTGCCGGTTCCTTCATCATAGCCACGCAGCGGAATATCGCTGAGGCCAAACCCGATCGGCCTGCACTATATTGAAGGTCATGCTTCCATCCGGGGAGAGAACCCATGTCTTCCATTATTTCGACACGGTGTCTTTTCGTATCGTGATGATCTTTGCGGAAGAATCCGCCCTCAAGAAATTCCGCGAAAGTGAAGGCTGGAAGGTTGGAGTAGATGGCTCGCTCGCCCTGGTGGACATCGGCGTCGGCAAGGCAGTCGACACCACCCACATCAAGGATTTGGTGATCGGCTTCATCTTCGGCCAGAAGGGCCTGATGTACAACCTCACGCTTGAAGGCTCGAAGTTCACCAGACTCGACAAGAAATAATCGCGAGCCCACGATGCGTGCGACACCCCGAACCCCGGACAGTCGGGCCGATATAGTGGATCTGCCGCCAGCGGCAAACCAGCGCGGGCAGTCGCGTGGGGAAGAAATCGCGAACAGCCTCAGCCACGGATTTGGGCTGGTCGCAGCGCTCGTTGCAAGCCCTTTCCTGATCGTGCGTGCGGTCCGGCATGGCGATGCGGCGTTCATTGTCGGTGCGAGCATCTTCGCCGCAACCATGGTGCTGCTCTACCTTGCCTCCACCCTTTATCACGCCCTGCCGGCCGGCCACACCAAGCGCGTGTTTCGGGTCGTCGAGCATTCTGCGATTTTTCTTCTCATCGCGGGGACGTACACCCCCTTCACCCTGGGTATATTGCGCGGCGCATGGGGCTGGACGCTACTTGGGCTCGTCTGGGGCCTTGCGGTGGCCGGGGTGGCGCTAAAGGCATTGAGCCGGATGTCCCATCCCATGCTCTCCACCGGCCTCTATCTGCTCATGGGCTGGCTCATTGTGATTGCAGCCGAACCCCTATCCGCCCGCATGCCCGTAGCCGGCCTGCTATGGCTGGTCGCCGGCGGCCTGGCCTACACGCTGGGGGTGATTTTCTACGCGCTCGACGCGCGCCTGCGATACGGCCACTTCATCTGGCATCTGTTCGTCATGGCAGGGACCGCCTGCCATTACTTCGCCGTGTACGGGTATGCGGCCTGAAAAGTCTGCCGATCGATTCACGATCCGGCGCTGAGGCGCTGCCGGTCTTTGGACAATCCAGCCAGACTCGCTTCGAACAGCCGCGGCCGGTTTCTGGCCTTGTGCATGGCCAACCACCCCGCCCCGGCTCCGGCTGCCAGGAAAATTCCGGTCAACCCGCCCAGCGCCAAGAGCCGGTGCGACTCCCAGAAGGCAACCGCAACCAGTATTGCCAGCAGCACGATGCCAACGCCGAGACAGAACAGCGCAACCAGCGCCATCACCAGAAGCAGGACCAGATGCTCACGCTCTTCCGCAATATCCGTGGACAGAAGCTCGAAACGGGTATGGACAATACCGACCAGACACGATGACAGCGTTTTCAGGGATTCGAACAGTCCCCCGGTCGCAGCATGAGATTCCTCGGCCATCGCCTGGCTAGCGCCGCCCGATCAACAGGCCGATCAACAGTCCGACACCGACGGCGGCGCCCATGGACTGCCACGGGTGGGTGTGGACGTACTCGTCCGTCGCCCTGGTTGCGGCCCGGGTCCTGACCAGCAGCGCGGCCTGGGCATCGGCCATTTTCGTTTTCGCCGCCGCGAGCGAGGCTTCCGTCTTGACACGCGCAGCGGCCACCGCCTCGCCGCCTTGGTCGGCCGTAGCCATCAGCAGGGCTTCCGCATCGGAGACCACCGCCTTGAAATCGTTGATCAACTGTTTCGTGGCATCAAATGGATCTGCAGAATAATGGGCATTCATGGATATTTCCCTCTCGTTTAATGATGCAAGGTTTCCGACATTTACAAGCTTAGACACACTTGAACCCATTGCAAATCGCCGCCTCAAAGCAGGCGGTCGAGCACGAACACGCCCACCATGGTGAAAGCCAGGGCAATTTTCAGTAAGGTGCCGAACAGCAGGCCCAACGCGGCACCGGTTACCGCCCGCGGCGAAGCATCAAACTTCTTCGCGCAAGCTAATGAAGAAAATGCCCGTGGCCAGGGCGGCCTGAGCCCCACGCAATGGGAAGGGGCGGGGAAGGGTGAAGCCCCTATGCGCCCATGATCCGCTTCAGCCCCTGGAAGGGGGCAGGCTGACAACGACGGCTCCGCCCTCTTTCCTTTCCACCGCCAGCATGCCTTTTTTGTGCGCGTCGTCGAGGATCTTGCCGAACGCGCTGTAGCCGTATTCCGACTCGCTGAAGCCCGGGTGGACCCGCTTGATGGTGCTCTTGATCAGCGACGCAGAAATGGCGCCTTCGCCGCCACGTTCCGCCATCAACTGCTCCAGCGTGCTCACCACGATTTCAATCGCCTGGTTCTTCTTGTCCTCGGCGCTCGGCTCGGCCTTTTCCGCAACCCGGCTCTTGCCGTCTGCTGCTTTCTCCGTCACCGGCCGGGTTCGCCGCCGGGTCGGACTCGCCGCCTTGACCGTACCCGCGGCGATTTCCTTCACCGGAGGAGCAGGCACGGCCGCTTTTCTGGCGGGGGATTTCGGCGCCTTGACCTGCACCAGGTCTTCATAAAAAATGAACTCGTCGCAGTTGGCGATCAGCAGCGACGACGCCGAGCCGCGCACGCCGATTCCGATTACGCTCTTGCCGTTTTCCTTGAGCTTGGAGATCAGCGGCGAAAAGTCGGAATCCCCGCTGATGATGACGAAGGCATCGATATGCGTCTTGGTGTAGCAGAGGTCGAGCGCATCCACCACCATGCGGATATCCGCCGAGTTCTTGCCCGACTGCCGCACATGCGGGATCTCGATCAGTTCGAACGCCGCCTCGTGCATGTCCCGCTTGTATTCCTTGTAGCGGTCCCAGTCGCAGTACGCCTTCTTCACCACAATGCTGCCCTTGAGCAGCAGGCGCTCAAGAATGGGGCGAATCTTGAAGTCGGGATAGTTGCCCTCTTTCAGGCCGATGGCCACGTTCTCAAAATCGCAAAAAACGGCAAAGTTGTGCGTATCCGGTGTGGCCATCGTTATTCCCCCTGGGTGTTGATCGGTTCGGTACGGGTAGTCGATTGTCAGCTCTTGTCGGCCAAACCCCTGGCCAGCAAGTCGGCGACGGTTTCATTGATGCCCGTCTGGCGGGCGTCTGCGAGGGCGTGAATTTTCTTGACCAATTCGCCATCGAGCTTGACGGCAAACGCGACCAGGCCCTGCGCCTGCTCGAGCTTGCGCTGCTCGCGCCGGGACACGACTGCGCCAGCCGCACTGCCAAAGCGATCCGGGGTGCCGGCTTGTTTCATCTGGCCGGTGATTTTCAGGCCTTCGTTTTTGTCGAGATCGGATTTTTTCATGGGTTTCCTGGGTTGCCTGGAGGGTATTCGATGGATTGTGCCATCAACGGGCTGCCGGTGGGCGCTCCAGAAAAAATGGGCGGTTGCCCGCCCACAAATTCCAGACTACCGCCTGATCACTCAGGACTGATGGCGATGGTGGCCGTGGCCCCGATGACGGTCAGGCATCGCCTCGGCATCGAACACACCTTGCTGCGCGGGGGTCAACTGGGCATAGAAGGCCTTGGTCGCCTGGCTGCGCTCAATCATCCTGGCGCGACGCTGCTCCGACATGGCCAGCATCTTGTCCAGGCGCTGCGGCGTGTTCAGCTTGGCAAACTCGCCCCGCATGGCCTGCCTGTCCCCACCCTGGCGCATTCCGGGTTGAGCGGCGCCGGCAAAGGCATCCCATGCAGCCTCTTGCGCAGGCGTGAGATCGAGCTTTTCCTTCAGCCCGGACAGGCGCTTGGCACGCTGTTCCTGCCACGTGCCGTCGACCTTTTGCCCCTGCCCGGCTTCGCACCCCGTCTTGCCTTCCGCCCCTCCGGCCGGCATCGCGAAAGACGAGGCCGCCAGAATACCGCTGCCAGCGATCAAGCCCACCATCAGGGCGCGTTTGGCAAAAGAACCTTGAATCGATTTCATTGCGAATCTCCTTCAGAATGTTGAAAAAAACTGCCGGCCCGGTACAGGCAAGGCATGGAACGTATTCTGAAGAAGAGATGTATCCCCGTGATGTCAAGTACCCGCAAAAATGTAACAGCTTGTATCCGAATATAACCGGAGCCGTCAGCAAAACCCGGCAGGCAGGGCATGGTCTCAAAACCGCCTCATCCAGGCGAATGGCCATACCGAATTTATCAGCGTATCCCTAGATCAGCTTGCCCAGCACGAAGCCGATCACGATGCCGATGATGAGCGCGATCGTGACGCCACGGTAGGTCAGCACGTCCTTCGAGTAGCCGCGCCGAATGGCGACGTAGGCCACCAGATAGCCGACGGCGTTGAGCAGCCAGATGAAGCCGATCGACAGCACCTTGACGATGATCGGACCGATCACCGGCACCAGCGCGATGATACCCAGCAGCCAGGCAAAGGCATTGGTGACCAGCCCTACCACCACCACGCTGCCTGCAATCACGCTGCGATCGACGTTGAAATGAAATCCCAGCCCCACCAGCGCGGCGATCGCCAGCCACAGCGGCAGCATCACTTTCCAGTTGCGCCACCAGCGCGCTCGCGGCGAGAAATCAGCCTTGATATCGTCCAGTTCAGCCATGTCTTCCGGTTCAGCCATGTCTCACGCGAAAACTCAACTGCGCACCACTTCGATCACGTTCGGCACGTGCTGCAGGCGCGCCAGCAGGCGCGACAGCTGCTGCAATTCCTTGACCCGCACGGTGAGATGCATGTTGGCATATTCGCCGCGGCTCTCGGTGTTGACGCGCAGCACATCGAGCTTGTCCTTGGCGATGACATCGGAAATGTCGCGCAGCAGGCCCTGACGATCGAACGCTTTCAACTGGATATCCACCTCGAATGCCGCACCGGCGTCGGCCATCCATTCGGCCGGCATCCTGCGCGCGGGGTTGGCGCGCTTGAGCGCGGCGCAGTCGGCGCGGTGCACGGTGACGCCGCGCCCCACCGTGGTGTAGGCGACGATGGCGTCGGGCGGCTGCGGCTTGCAGCAGCGCGCAAGCTGAAGCGGTACGTCGCCCAGCCCCGGGATGGTGACTGGATTGCCGGTCTTGGCGCGCACCCGCGGTTTGCCGGTGGGCGCCAGCGCAGGCACGATCTTGCCGGATTCCTGCAGGGCATTGATCAGGTCGCGCTGGCCGACATCGCCACGGCCGAGCGCGGCGAGGAACTCGTCGACCTTGCCGAACTTGAGCTGCTGCGCCAGTTTTTCCTGGCTCGCGTCCACCACGCCGAGGCGCTTGAGTTCCTTTTCCAGCAGATTGCGGCCGAGGCCGACCTGCTCGCCGACGTCGCGCTGGCGGAACCACGCGCGCACCTTGGAACGCGCGCGATGGGTCGCCAGATAGCCGAGCGCGGGGTTGAGCCAGTCGCGGCTGGGCGCGCCTTCCTTCGCGGCGACGATTTCAACACGCTGGCCGTTGTCGAGCACGGTGTTGAGCGGCACCATCGCGCCATCGACCTTGGCGCCGCGGCAGCGGTGTCCCAGATCCGTATGCAGCGCGTAGGCAAAATCCACCGGCGTGGCGCCACGGTCGAGCGACACCACCCGCCCCTGCGGCGTCAGCACGTAGACCTGATCCTGGAACAGCTCGGTCCTGAACTGTTCGGTGAATTCGCTGCTGTCGGCAACGTCGTCCTTCCATTCCAGAATGCGCCGCAGCCAGGCGATCTTTTCCTCGTATTGCGCGTCCTGGCGTCCGCCTTCCTTGTAGCGCCAGTGCGCGGCGACGCCGAGCTCGGCCTGGTGGTGCATGTCGAAGGTTCGGATCTGCACTTCAAGCGCGCGGTCTTCGGGGCCGATGACGGCGGTATGCAGCGAACGGTAGTCGTTGCTCTTGGGCTGCGAGATGTAGTCGTCGAACTCGCCCGGGATCGGCTGCCACAGGTTGTGCGCCAGCCCCAGCACGGTGTAGCAGTCGATCTCGTGCTTCACCAGCACGCGCACCGCGCGGATGTCGTACAGCTGCTCGAAACTCAGGCGCTTCCTCCGCATCTTGTTGACGATGCTGGCGATGTGCTTGGGGCGGCCGCTGACTTCGGCCTCGATGCCATGCAACGCGATTTCCGCTTGCAGGCGCTCGATGATGCCATTGATGTACGCCTCGCGGTCGGCGCGCTTTTCGTCGAGCTGCGCGGCGATGACTTTGTAGGTGTCGGGCTCCAGATAGCGGAACGCCCAGTCCTCCATTTCCCACTTGATCTGCCACACGCCGAGCCGGTTCGCCAGCGGCGCGAACAGCTCGCGCGCCTGCTGGCCGAGCGCCGCGCGGGAGGCAACATTCTGGCTGGCCGCGCAACGCAGGGCATGGGTGCGTTCGGCCAGCTTCACCAGCACCACGCGGATGTCCTCCACCATCGCCAGCACCATCTGGCGTAGCGCCTCCAGTTGGGCGTGCGGATCGATACGCTTGTCGGTAGCGCTGGTGGCCAGCGTCTCGATGCGCGCCATCGCGGCGACGCCGCGGGCAAGCCGGGCGGCAATGCCGAACCTGGATTCGAAGTCAGGGCTGTCGTCGATACAGTCGTGCAGCAGGGCCGCGGCCACCGCATCCGCCCCCACCCGCAGCTCGGCCACGATCAGCGCAGCACCGACGCTGTGCGCGAAAGCCTGACTCGGCCCAAGCTCCCGGTGCGCATGTTCCAGTGCGCGCCAGGGCAGATCGTTTTCCGCCACCGGCAACGCGCGCGCAAGCGCCTGCCTGGCGGATTCGAGGTCGGTGGCTTCAAAGCAGCGGGGCTTCGAGGGTTCGGTCATGGTTGCGAAAATTCAGCCTGCCAGTAGCGGCGATAGGTAGGCCGATATTGTGAGGCCTCGACCCCGGCTTCGCCAAAATCGAGGCGGATCATGCCGCCGGCATCGCTGCGCAGCATGCGCGCGTTGATCTCGCGAAAGCGCGCCACCACGTGGGGATGCGGGTGGCCGTAGCGGTTGCGATGCCCCAGGGTGAAAACGACGAATTCGGGCCGGGTTGCCGCGACGAATTCAGGAATGGACGAGGTGCGGCTGCCGTGATGCCCGGCGAGCAGCACATTCACCGGTGTCAGCTGGCCGGATTCGAGCAATTCAAGTTCCGTCTGCCTTTCGCCATCCCCCGTCAGCAGCAGGCTGTGGCGCGCACTGCTGACCCGCAGCACGCAACTGAAGTCGTTGTTGCGGCGCCGGGACTCGGTATAGGCCGCAGGCCGTGGATTCAGAATTTCGAACTGCACACCGTCCCAGTTCCAGCGCTGGCCGCGCACGCATGATCGCGCGGGCGGCGCGTCATCGAGCAGGGGGCTGTTCGCGGGCATTCCATGCAGCAGCCAGCCGGTCGGAATATCGCGCAGCACCGAGCGCATGCCGCCGCTGTGGTCGTTGTCGTCATGCGAGATGACCAGCCCGGACAGCCGCCCGATTCCCGATGCGCGCAGGTAGGGGACGATGATGCGCTCGCCCGAATCGCTGTCGGCGAATGACGCACCGGTGTCGTACAGCAGGGTGTGATTCGCCGTACGGATCAGCACGGCGGTGCCCTGCCCGACATCGATCGCCTCGGCGCGAAAATGATCGGGAGCGATGCTATCGCGCATGGGAAACAGCAAGGGCAGCCACAGCAGCAGCCCCAATGGACGCAGCGGAAAACCGCGCGGCAACAGCATCCATACCGTTCCCGCCAGGGCCAATACGGTCACCCATCCGGCGGGCGCGGGCAGCGTCGTCACCGCCAGCGGCAGGCTGCTTGCCCAGATCAGCCCTGCGCCCAGCCAGTCCATCAGCCACGCCGCCACCTGCCACAGGGGCGGGATCAGCACCCCCAGCAAAGCCAGCGGCGTAATCAACCAGCTCACCAATGGAATCGCCACCGCATTGGCCAGCGGCGAGATCAGCGAGACCTGTTGGAACAGCAGAAACAGCACCGGCGCCAGCGCCAGCGTGACCGCCCATTGCACCGTGACCCAGCCGCGCAGCTTGTCGGGCAGCGCAATGCGGCCGAAGGTCACCCACAAAATCGCGGCCATGGCGCCGAACGACAGCCAGAAACCGGCCGACAGCACCGCCCACGGATCGACCAGCAGCACAACGAACAATGCCACGATCAATGCAGTGAACGGCCGCGGCTCGCGCCGTCCCCAGAAGGCCAGCGCCAGCACGGTCAGCATGAACAGGGTGCGCTGCGCCGGTACCTGAAAGCCCGCCAGCAGCGCGTAGGCAAATGCCGCCAGCACGGCCGCGATCAGCCCGGCCTGGCGCGCGGGCAGCCGTTCCACATGGCGTGGCAGGCGCCGCCAGACGCTGGCCACCAGCCAGCCGGCGAGTGCGGCGATCATGGTGACGTGAAGGCCTGAAATGCTTAATAAATGATTTACGCCCGTTCGTGTAAACGCGCGCCATTGGCCGTGCGGAATGCTGCGCTGGTCGCCCACCACCAGCGCGGCAATGACGCCGGCATAGGGCGCGTCGCCGAGCGTTGCGAATATGCGGCCACGTACGGCCGCACGGGTTGCGGCAATCCAGGCGGCGGGCGTGTGTGCCTGCGCTGCGAGGCGCTGCGGCACGGGCGTTTCGCGCACGTAGCCGCTGGCATTGATGCGCCGCTCCAGCATCCAGGCTTCGAGATCGAAACCGTGCGGATTGCTGGTGCCATAAGGCATTTTCATCCGCACGGTCAGTTGCCAGCGTTCCCCTGCCCGCATTCGCGTCTCGAAATTTACGGCGTCGCGCGGCCAATAGCGGGTCAGCTGGACTCGCTGCAGAAGCGGGGCATTCGGGGTGACGACCTGCTCGACGTCGAACATGAAGCGCTCGCCGCGCGCGTTGGCGTGCGGCAGGTCGGCGACCACGCCGACAAGCTCGATATCCACCCCCTGCCAGTGCGCGGGCAGGCGTTCGGCCAGCCGCGCATCCGCGCGCCAGGCGGCCCAGGCAAAGCCGAGCGCCACGCATAGCGACAGAACGGCCAGACGGCGAAAAAATTCGAAAACGGGGCGGGAGAAAACCGGCAACCACAGCGCCGAGAGCAGCAGCGGCAACAGCCACAGCCAGCGTGCGGACGGCAACATGGCCTGCTGTTGCAGCCACCACACCCCGAGACAGAACGCGATGAGGGTGAGCCGCATCGCGAGCGTGAATCAGGCTGGCTGCAGGATTCCGTCGACCAGGCGCATGCGCCGGTCCATGCGCGCTGCCAGCTCGGCGTCGTGGGTGACGACGACCAGGCTCGTCGCGTGCTTGCGGTTGAGCTCGCGCATCAGGTCGAACACCGCGTCGGCGGTGTGGCGGTCGAGATTGCCGGTGGGCTCGTCGGCGAGAATGCATGCGGGTTGCGTGACCAGCGCGCGGGCGATGGCGACGCGCTGGCGCTCGCCGCCGGAGAGTTCGCCGGGCCGATGCGCGAGGCGATGGCCGAGGCCGACTTCTTCGAGGATGACAGCGGCGCGCGCCAGTGCCTCGGCCCGGTCCATGCGCCGGATGAGAAACGGCATGGCCGTATTTTCCTGCGCGGTGAACTCGGGCAGCAGATGGTGGAACTGGTAGACGAAACCGAGCGCACGGTTGCGCAGATCGCTACGCTCGGCCTCGGAAATTGCGAAGGGGTCGCGCCCCATCAATGTGATTTTTCCGGAAGTCGGCGTGTCGAGTCCACCCAGCAAGTGCAGCAGCGTGCTTTTGCCCGAGCCCGAGGCGCCGACGATGGCAAGCGACTCTCCGGCATGGACTTCCAGGTCGACCTTATGCAGCACCGGCACGTCGATCCGGCCCTGGCGAAAAGTTTTGCAAAGTCCCGCACACCCCAGCACTACGTTGCCGCCTTGCCCTGAATCCTGCCCTCTGAATCCTGCCCCCTGCTCACTCATAGCGCAGCGCCTCCGCCGGATTGATGCGCGACGCGCGCCAGCTCGGGTACAGCGTCGCGACCAGGCTGATGAGAAGTGAAATCCCGGCGATGATGCCGACGTCACTCCACACCAGCTTGGAGGGCAGCTCGTTGATGTAGTACACGTCCGCCGGGAACAGGTCCATGCCGGCCATGCGTTCAATAATGGGTACGATGGTTTCGAGGTTGAGCGCGAGCAATACCCCGCTCACCAGTCCCAGCAGCGCGCCAAACACGCCAATGAACGCCCCCTGGACAATAAAGATTGTCATGATCGAGCCGGGCCGGGCCCCCAGCGTGCGCAAGATGGCGATGTCGGACTGCTTGTCGGTCACCGCCATCACCAGGGTAGAGACGATGTTGAACGCGGCGACGGCGACGATCAGCAACAGAATCAGGAACATCATGCGCTTTTCGATCGCCACGGCGCGGAAGAAGTTGGCGTGGCTTTTGGTCCAGTCGGTCAGGTAATAGTGGCCGTCGAGGCTTTGCGACAAATCGCGGGTAACGAAGGGCGCACGAAACAGTTCGGTCAGCTTCAGCCGCACGCCAGATACATCCTCGCCCAGCCGCAGCAGTTTCTGCGCGTCCTGCAGATGGATCAGCGCAAGACCGGAATCGTATTCGAACATGCCGGCTTCGAAGATGCCGGTAACGGTGAACTGCTTGACGCGCGGCATCACTCCGGCCGGCGTGATGTTGCCCTGCGGCGTCAGCAGCACCAGCTTGTCGCCGGGATACACGTTGAGCACGCGGGCGAGTTCGCCGCCAAGAATAACGCCGAATTCGCCCGCCTGCAGATCGGTCAGTTTGCCGGCCTTCATATAGCTGGAAAAATCAGCGACCTGGCTTTCCATATCCGGCAACACGCCGCGAATGATCGCCCCGCGCACCAGGTCGCCGTTGGCCAGCATACCCTGCGCGTTCACGAAAGGTGCGCCGGACAGCACTTCCTTGTTCTGCTTCGCCTGCGCCAGCACGCCGCGCCAGTCGGCCAGGCGATCCGCCGGGCCGCTGATTTCCAGGTGCGCGGCCACGCCGAGAATGCGCGTGCGCAGCTCCTCCTGGAAGCCGTTCATCACCGAGAGCACCACAATGAGCGCCATCACCCCGAGCGCAATCCCCGCCATGGAGACGATGGAAATGAAGGAGATGAAGTGGTTGCGGCGCTTGGCGTGAGTGTAGCGCAGGCCGATCAGAAGCTCGAAGGGAAGCAAAGCAGAACTCGCGTAAGGAATGCCCGGAGTATGCCACAGCTCCCTATTCGCCCAGCAGGTGCAGCGCCACCCTGCGCGTCTGCGCCGCACGCCGATGCTCGAAGACGTAAATCCCCTGCCAGGCGCCGAGCAGCGGCCGGCCGTCGGCAACCGGGATCGCCAGATGGGTTTGCGTCAGCGCGGCGCGCACATGCGCCGGCATGTCGTCCGCGCCTTCCAGGGTGTGTTCGTACATCGGGTCGCCCTCCGGCACCAGCCGCGACAGGAAGCGCTCCAGATCGGTCTGCACCGTCGGATCGTAATTTTCCTGGATCAGCAGACTCGCCGAGGTATGGCGGATATACAGGGTGAGCAGCCCCTGCCGGATGCCGCTGTCCGCCACCCAGTCGCGCACCTGCGGCGTGAACGCATACAGCCCCTTGCCATGAGTGGGAATGCTGATTTCGTGGAGAGTCTGTCGCATGGCTGACATTCTAGCGAACCCACTTGTTACACTCGATACATGCTGTTCATCATCCCCCATCTGTTCCCGTCCGCGCGCCTGCTGGAAACGGCGGCGCAGGACCTGCACCTGCCCGCGCTGCAAGCCTTGCTGGCGCGCGGCGCCTCTCGGTCCTGCCCGGCCGAAGGCGTGGAGGCCGCGCTGTGCGAAGCGCTGGGCATATCCCGCCAGCAGGACTGGCCGCTCGCGCCGATCACCTTGGCAGCGGACGGCGGGGCGGCCGGGGACGCCTACTGGCTGCGCGCCGACCCCGTGCATTTGCGGGTGATGCGGGATCGTATCGTGCTGGCGGACGCCGACGCCCTTTCACTGTCGCGCCAGGAAGCCGATGCCCTTGCCGCGGCCATCGGCCAGCATTTCGGTGCCGACCTGAGCCCGCTACCGCTCCATCCTCAGCGCTGGTACCTGCGATTTCCCCATGCGCCGCGCCTCGCCACCACGCCGCTGTCGGTTGCGGCGGGACGCGATATCGATCCGCTGCTGCCGCAGGGCGACGACGCCTTGCGGTTTCGCGCCGAACTGAATGAGCTGCAAATGCTGCTGCACGAGCATCCGGTGAACCAGGCGCGCGAAACGCGCGGCGAGTTGCCGGTGAATTCGCTATGGCTATGGGGCGGCGGCCGCCTGCCGGTCGCCTGCACCACGCCTGTTCCGCTGTATGCGGAGAATGCCGCGGCACAGGCAGTGGGCGCCTTCTGCAACGCGCGCGTGCAGGCACCACCCGCGCATCTGGACGCGCGACTGTTTGAATCGGAAGGGATCATCCTGCTGGATGCGCTGACACTTGCCGGGCAGATGAGCGACGCCTACGGCTGGCGCGAAGCGCTGCGGGAACTGGAACAGGACTGGTTCGTGCCACTGCTGGGCACGCTGCGCAAGATCGGTCCGCGCGGCCTGCGGCTAATGGACCCGGTCAGCGGCAAGGTCCTGCACCTGCACCGGCGCGATATCTGGAAGTTCTGGCGACGCCCGCGCAGCCTGATCTCGATGCTGTCTTGAACCTGTCCGCGAAGCCGGCTCAGACCGGCGTCGCCCACAGATCGTGTTCGTCGGCCTCCTCGACGCGCACCTTGAGACGCGTTCCCGGCGGCAGATCGAACACACCTTCGAGATAGACCACGCCATCGATTTCCGGCGCATCGGCATGGCTGCGCGCGAGCGTACCGACCTCATCCTCCTCGTCGACGATCACCTCGATTTCGCGACCGATCTTGGCGTCGAGTCTGGCAGCCGAGATTTCCACCTGCACGGCCATGAAGCGCTCCAGCCGCTCTTCCTTCAGTTCTTCCGGCACGGCATCCGGCAATTCGTTGGCCGCCGCGCCTTCGACCGGCGAATACATGAAGCAGCCGACACGGTCGAGCTGCGCCTCCTTCAGGAAGGCCAGCAATTCCTCGAACTCGGCATCCGTCTCGCCGGGAAAGCCGACGATGAAGGTCGAGCGCAGCGTGAGATCGGGCACCGCGGCACGCCAGGACTGGATGCGATCCAGCGTCTTCTCGACCGCGCCGGGGCGCTTCATCAACTTGAGAATACGCGGGCTGGCGTGCTGGAACGGAATATCGAGGTAAGGCAGGATGATGCCGTCGGCCATCAGCGGAATCGCCTCGTCGACGCTGGGATACGGATACACGTAATGCAGCCGCACCCAGGCTCCCAGGCTTCCCAGCGCACCGGCCAGTTCGGTCATGCGGGTTTTCAGCGGGCGTCCGTTCCAGAAACCGGGGCGATACTTCACGTCCACCCCGTAGGCGCTGGTATCCTGCGACACCACCAGCAACTCCTGCACGCCTGCGCCGACCAGCGCCTCCGCCTCGCGCATCACCTCGCCAATCGGGCGGCTCACCAGATCGCCGCGCAGCGACGGAATGATGCAAAAAGTGCAGCGGTGATTGCAGCCCTCGGAAATCTTCAGGTAGGCGTAGTGGCGCGGGGTGAGCTTGACGCCACCCGGCGGAATCAGGTCTTCGAATGGATCATGCGGCTTGGGCAGCGCCGTGTGCACCGCCTGCATCACCTCGTCCAGCGCGTGCGGCCCGGAAACCGCCAGCACCTTGGGATGCGCCTCGCGGATCACATCGGCCCTGGCGCCGAGACATCCGGTCACGATCACCTTGCCGTTTTCCGCCAGCGCCTCGCCGATCGCCTCGAGTGATTCCTGCACCGCAGCGTCGATAAAACCACAGGTGTTGACCACCACCACATCGGCATCGTCGTAGCTGCCGACGATGCCGTAGCCTTCGGCGCGCAACTGCGTCAGGATGCGCTCGGAATCAACCGTCGCCTTCGGGCATCCGAGCGAGACGAATCCGATGGTCGGCGTGCGGACGGGCTTTGCTTTGGTTACCATGACGTTCAATCCTGATGGAGCTTGAGATGTATATCGTAGCGATCGGCTGGGCCTATGTGATTCTGATGATGGCGATCACCGCGAGCAGCATCGGCAAGGCGCTGGCCATCCTGATCCTTCTCGGCGTGTTGCCGCTGGCGCTGTTCGTCTATGTGGCCGATGGTCCGCAGCGGCGGCGGCGCTCAATGGCCGTGACCGATGACATAACCGGCCAGCGCGACGCTGCCGATCCCCAGTCCGATCAGCGCTAGCTGCTGCAGCGTAGAAGCGATTTCCGCACGCTTGTGCAGCCCCGGGATCAAGTCCGACAAAGCCACGTACAACATGCTCGCCGCTGCCAGCCCCAGCAGTGCCGGGGTCCAGCCTTCCAGCGTCGACAGCGCGTAATACCCCAGCAGCGCTCCGACCATCGTCGCCACTCCGGTCAGGAAGTTGAGCAGCAAGGCCTGGGTTCGGCTATAGCCCGAATGCAGCAGGATCAGAAAATCGCCGATCTCCTGCGGGATTTCGTGCGCGATGATCGCCAGTGCGGTCACCACTCCCAAGCGGAAGTCCACCAGAAAGGCGCCAGCGATGATGATGCCGTCGACAAAATTATGAAAAGTGTCGCCCACCGTGATCATCAGTCCGGAACGTCCGTGATCGTGGCCGTGAGCATGAGTGCTATGCGCCTCGCAAATCTCGTCGTGGCAGTGTCGCCACAACACCAGCTTTTCCAGCAGGAAGAACAGCAAGATGCCGCCCAGCAACGCCATGGCGACCGTGTCGACATCGCCGCCCATTTTGATCGCTTCCGGCAACACTTCCAGCAACGATGCACCAAGCAGCGCGCCAATGGCGTAACTCACCAGCACAGGCACCCAGCTGGGACGCGCAGACAGGGCCACGACCGCGGCCAGCAACAAGCTCAGCAAGCTGCCCGCTGCAGTTGCGATCAAAATGATGGCAAGGGTAGACATGGGAAACCGGGGACAGCCAGGAAAGGGGGGCATTATACCGAGGGCCGGGCATCCCGTCCGATGCCGGCTTGCCCGAATACAGCAATCAATCCCGGGATATCGGCAAGTTCTGTTCGATCGGGTTGACGCATGAAGCCGCCATGCGTTGCATCCCGCAGCTTTCGCCGCCGCGGGATACGTCAGAAGTCAATTTCCAGGAGGAACTATTTCTTTGCCTTCTCCGGATCAACCGATAATTCCTCTTTCAGTTTTTCGACGCTGGCCTTGCCAAAGCCTTTCACATTGTCCAGTTCATCCAGGTGCTTGAAATTGCCATTGGCTTCCCGGTACGAGATGATGGCCTTGGCTTTTGCCGGCCCCAGGCCCTTGACCATCTCAAGCTCGGATTGTGTGGCCGTATTGATATCCACCGCCGCAAAAACCGGAAACGCGACCAGCCCTGCCAATACCAGCAAACCCTTGTACAGTTTATTCATATTGCCTCCTTATGAAGATCATCGGTTGTGGGCAAATGCCCACGCAGCAAATTACCTTCGGCCAGAGAAACGATCTATACAACTTTAGTTGTATAGGCAATGCATCGCATTGATTTATTTGAACAAACAATCCAAAAATCTTGTTACACACTAGGCGCCAACCAGTGCTGCCTCCTTCGGGAGGCTTTTTCTTTGGGAATCGGAAACAATAAATGGGGTCTGCCATCGGAGTTGTGGATGACGCCCATTTGCCGATGTCGCTTGCGCTGGATGCCTCTTGCACCAGTCCCGTAACGGGACCAGACTTCGACAAATGCGAGTGATTGCCGTGTCTACCCTCCGGGCCTTCTGGGAGCGCTATCCCGATGCCGAGCAGCCGTTGAAGGCTTGGTACGAGGAAGCCACGAGTGCGACCTGGAGCCAGCCCGCCGACATCAAGGCGCAGTACCGCAGTGCCAGCGTGCTGAAGAACCGTCGTGTGGTCTTCATCATCACAGGCAATGACTACCGGCTGATCGTGGCCGTTGCGTACAAGTTGCAGATCGTCTACGTGAAGTTTGTCGGCACCCACAAAGAGTACGACGCAGCGAACGCAGAAACCGTTGAATTGGCCTGACCGGCCACGGAGAAAACATGGACATCCGCCCTATCCACACCGAAGCAGATTACAAGGCCGCCCTCAAAGAGATTTCGGCCTTGATGGATTCCGACCCTGATCCGGGTACGCCGGAGGGCGATCGTCTGGACATTCTGGCCACGCTGGTGCAGGCTTACGAGGCAAAGCACGTGCCCATCACTGCACCTGATCCGGTGGAAGCCATCAAATTCCGTATGGATCAAGGCGGTCTTTCCATCAAAGACCTTGAGCCGATCATCGGCAAGAGCAACCGCGTCTATGAAGTCCTGAACCGCAAGCGCCCGCTGACACTGGCCATGATCCGCAGACTGCACCAGAGCCTGGGTATTCCGGCTGATGTGCTGATTGCGGAGACTGTTTCCAGATGATCGCCGAACGCTGACTTGGCGCGACAAAGGACAAAGGGGACGCTTCCCTTTACCCATGGAACCGGGGTCAAATCTGGCTTTGCAGGAGGAAAACGGCGTCACGATATCCATGAAAATCAGGCGTCAGACCTCTCGGATGCTGAATTGACCCTGGCTTGCCGAATGTAGGCCAATGGGCTACAGTTAACCATGAATTTCGAATGGGATGAGGCGAAGAGTGAAACGTGCTTTCAGGAACACGGGTTCGATTTCGCTTACGCCGCCAGAGCCTTTTTCGACCCGGATCGCATTATTCAAGCCGATACCCGGCACAGCTACGGCGAAGAGCGCTATCAACTGATGGGCAAGATCGAACGGCGCCTGTTCGTGGTGGTCTACACCCCCAAGCATGGCGCCATGCGCATCATCCCGGCACGCAAAGCCAACCAACGAGAGGTCAAGCATTATGAAGACAGTACGCGTGACAATTGATCCCGCCGTCCCGGCATCCTTGCTACCTGGACGCATTGACCCCGCCCGCGTGGACGCCGCCAGCGAAGAAGACATTGCCAGGCTAGCAGCTACCGATGAAGCCGGGGCCATGCAAGATGCCGCCAAGTTCGCGCGACGGGTTCGCAAGCGACTTGGGTTGACCCAGGCCGAGTTCTCCGAACGGATCGACGTTCCGCTCGACACCATCCGCAACTGGGAACAAGGCAAGCGCAGCCCCACGGGCGCGGCCAAGGCGTTGCTCAAGGTGCTGGACAAAGCCCCCGAGGCAGCGCTCGCCGCCCTTTATTGACAGTCAACAGTCAATAATGGGTAGACACGATATTCTGGGCTGGCGGCTACTGGCCGGACAGCAGGCGATCAAGGGCTGACCGGTAAGCCGCCATATCACCGCGCTTGTCAACGGCAAGCATGAGCACGACCAGCGCATCGTCTTCGACGCTATAGACCAGACGATAGCCCTGCTTGCGCAGCTTGATCTGTAGCAATTACGCAGGTCTCCGTGCAGTTGCGCGCCGGGGGTGTGCGGTTGCTGGAGGCGCTTCTTGAGTGCCTTGCGCAGCACTTCCTTGACGCTGCCATCGAGGGCATTCCATTCCCCGAGGGCATCCGGCAGAAATTTGAGCCGGTATCGCGACACACCCTGGGTTGCGTCAGATTTGGTCAATATCCACCTCGATGGCGGTGTCCTTGCGTGCCAGGCGCTGGCGCACCAGATCAACCAGATGCCGGTCGGACAATTCTTCGACCAAGGCTTCGAAGAGCTTGGGGGTGAGCATGTAAAACGCCGGCCGGTTGTGGTTGAGCACCGCCACCGGCTTCTCGCCCGCCGTGCGCAGTACCTGCGCCGGATTCTTTTTGAACTCGGTCATGCTGATCGAGTAGTCGGCGTAGATGGTGTCCATGGTTCTTCCCTTCAGTGTGTCGGCTACGAATATAGAGCTAATTAGAGCTCGTTTCAAGCGCCGCCACCCATAACGACAGACTCAGCCCTCTGCCAAAATGGGGTCACCCATTAGCCAACCGTTGTTGACTGCAAGCTCGACCAACGCATCAGTCATCTTGACAAAGAAACATGATGGCACATATGCTGTCATTCATGATTTCAGCTGTGATCGACACCAATATTTTTGTTGCGGGACTGCGCTCGGATGGCGGTGCTTCGCGGGCGGTTTTACGCGACGCGTTGCAGGGCAGGATCGAACCGCTGTTCGGTAACGCCTTGTGGCTCGAATACGAAGATTTGCTGGGGCGGCCCGTTTGGACGGATGCCACCACCAGCAAAGAGCGGCGACAGGTGCTGGCGGCCCTGGCCAGGGTTGGGCGCTGGGTAAATATCTATTACGGTTGGCGTCCCAACTTGCCGGATGAGGCGGACAACCACCTTATAGAGTTGGCCATGGCAGGCGGGGCGGCGGCGATCATTACCCACAATGTTCGCGACATTCGCCGTGGCGAGTTATTGTTAAACGGGCTGCGGGTGCACACGCCTGCAGAATATTTGGAGAAAACACGATGAGTACGTTAACGGTTCGTTTGCCGGACGATACGGCTGAGCGCCTCAAGTCACTGGCTCGCAGCCGTGGTCTGAGTGTGAACAAGCTGGTGGAAGAAATGAGTGCCCAGGCACTGGCGGCCTGGGATACCGAAAACCGATTCCGCACCCTGGCGGCACAGGGCGACGTGCAACAGGCGCTGATCATCCTGGATCGACTGGATGCCAGCGGCAAATAAGCAATCCCGTCAGCCAACCAGAAAAAAATTTCTGCCGGTACGCGACGAATTGAATAAATGGGGGGTCACACCATATCCCACGACATGGCGGGGAAAAGCAAAAAGCCACGGTTTCCCGTGGCTTTTGCTTGATTCTGGTGGGCCGGCCGAGATTCGAACTCGGGACCAACGGATTAAAAGTCCGCTGCTCTACCAGCTGAGCTACCGGCCCGGGGACGGGGCTGAAACCCTATCCGCGAAAGCGCGAAATTATAGCCGATGCGGCGTACCGGGGTAAAGGGCCATGACGCTTTTTTGAAGCGCGTCACACCACCCTTAGCCGCGCATCATCAGGAAGTACTGCACTTTCATGGTGGCCGCGCTGCCGACCACGATGGCGATGAAGGTGAGGATGGAGCCCAGCGCCAGGGTGGAAAAGCCGGTGATGCCCTGGCCGATGGTGCAACCCATCGCCAGCACGCCGCCGAAGCCCATGAGGATCGCGCCGATCAGGTGGTTGACGAAGTCGCCAGCGGAAGCGAACCACTCGATGCGGAAGCTGCGCGAAATCAGCGACCACAGCAGGGAGCCGGCGATGACGCCGGCCAACGCCATGATGCCGAAGGTGAGCAAGGTGCGGTCGAAGCCGCTCGTCGCGTAGCCAAGGGTTTGCCCCATCGGGTTGATGAAGGTGAAGGATTGCGAGGCCAGCGGACCGGCAGCGGCGGGTTTGACTGCGTCGGCCGGCGCGTACATATCCCATTCCTGAACGTAGGTCTGCAGCGACATCATTTCGCCGTCGGCGTTCACTGCGATGTTGCTGGTGACATACCAGGCCGCGAGCACGGCAAGGCCGACGACAAGGCCGCCGAGGATGTTGTCGAAGTTGCCGCGGAAATCGGCCGACTTGAAGGCCCAGGCCAGCAGCAGAACGCCGACGATGCCCCCCATCACCATGCGGCCGGTGGCGACGTTGTCGCTGAAGAGCATCGCGCCGAGGTCCTGGTTGGTGGAGAGCGCAACCGCTGCCGGGTTGGTCCACGAATAGAACAGGGTGGAATACAGGGTCTGGTCGCTGCCCGGGAAGGGGTTGATCATGAAGTAGGCGATAAGGCCGATGACGCCCAGCACCATGACTGACTTGAGGTTGCCGCCGCCGATGCGGATCAGTGTCTTGTTGCCGCAACCGGAGGCGAGCGTCATGCCGATGCCGAACAGAACACCGCCGAGCACGTTTTCGAGCCACACCAGGTTGGCCTGGCGGTAGGGCGGGAAGGTACTGGTGACGTTCACCATGCCGGCCGCTTCGAGAGCCATCACGCCCAGCACGCCGACCGCGATGGCCAGGACCCAGGCGCGCAGGCGGCCGGTGTCGCCCATGTTGACCCAGTCGGAGACCGCGCCCATGGTGCAGAAATTGGTCTTGTTGACCACGGCGCCCATGACCAGCGCGACCGCGAAGGTCGACCACAGGAAAAACGACTGAGCGCTTGCAAAATCTTCGTAGATCATGAGTCTACCTCTCGTTTGGAAGGAGGGACGGCATGCGCCGCGCATACCCGAATGGCAGGCGGAATTCTAATGGTTCCGCCCCGAATGCAAACTGGATATTAAATACCATTACATCCGTGCCCCAGGCCCGTTTCAGGCCACCTTGCTTTCAACCCGGATTGTTCATTGGACGATTGATGGTGCGTAGGGTGCACTCCGTGCACCGATTGACGCCCGAAGGTGCACGGAGTGCACCCTACTCAAAGCATCTCGCCCTAATGAACAATCCGGGTTCAATTCCAGCTGGCCGCAGGTCGGCAATACCTTGCCGAATGCGCCGGATTGCCGCGCTGCGCTCGCAATGACCCGATCGAATCAATCCGCGTCCCTCAACCATACCGCGTCGGATCGGCAAGGCCGGCCGCGCGAAACCCCTCGCGTCTGAGGCGGCAGGCATCGCAGCGCCCGCAGGCCAGGCCTTCGGCATCGGCCTGGTAGCAGCTCACGGTTTGCGCGTAATCGACGCCGAGTTCGATGCCGCGCTGGATGATTTGCGCCTTGGACAGGTGCTGCAGCGGCGCGTGGACGCGCAGCCGGGCGCCTTCGACGCCGGCGCGGGTGGCGAGGTTGGCCATCTGCTCGAACGCCGCGATGAATTCGGGCCGGCAGTCGGGGTAGCCGGAATAGTCGACGGCATTGACGCCGATGAAGAGGTCGCGCGAACCCAGCACCTCGGCCCAAGCGAGCGCCAGCGCCAGCATGACGGTGTTGCGCGCGGGCACGTAGGTGACCGGGATGCCCGCGGTGGGGCTTTCGGGCACGGCGATAGAGGCGTCGGTGAGCGCCGAGCCGCCGATGTCGCCCAGTCCGATCCGGATCACCCGGTGCTCGACGGCGCCGAGGTTTTTTGCCACGCGCGCGGCGGCGGCCAGTTCGGCCGTGTGGCGCTGGCCGTAATCGAGGCTCAGCGCATGGCAGGCGTACCCCGCCTCGCGCGCGATGGCGAGCACGGTGGCGGAGTCGAGGCCGCCGGAGAGCAGGATGACCGCAGGCTTCACTTGCCGGGGGTGCTGCCCCACAGGAGCTTGTGCAGCTGCACCTGCAGACGCACCGGCAGCCGGTCTTCGAGGATCCACTCCGCCAGCTGCGGCGGCGGCAGTTCGCCCTGTACCGGCGAAAACAGGACCGGGCAGACTTCTGCGAGGTTTTGCGCCCGGAGGACTTCGCGCGCCCACTCGTAGTCGGCGCGGTCGGCAAGCACGAACTTGATCTCGTCGTGCGGGGTGAGGTGGGCGATATTTTCCCAACGGTTGCGCGCGGCCTCGCCGGACGCCGGCGGCTTGATGTCGACGATGCGCGACACCCGCGGGTCGACCTTGCCGATGTCGAGCGCGCCGCTGGTTTCCAGCGACACCGAATAACCGGCGTCGCACAGCGCGGTCAGTAGCGGCAGGCAGCTCTTCTGCGCCAGCGGCTCGCCGCCGGTGACGCACACCATCGGCACGCCAAACGCCGCCACCCGCGCCAGCAGCGTGGCCAGCGGGACGGTTTCGCCGCCCTGAAAGCTGTAGGGCGTATCGCACCAGCGGCAACGCAGCGGGCAGCCGGCCAGGCGGACGAACACCGTCGGCAAGCCGGCACGGCTGGTTTCGCCCTGCAGGGAGAGAAAGGCCTCGGTGATGCGGAGCGTTGCTGGTGACGCCGCTTCAGCGCGTAGTGGGTCGGCGTCCTTCAGGGCTTCAGCGCCTGACGGGTCGGCGTTCGTTCGCGGCGAGGACGCCGCGCCTGCAGAATCTGCCGCCCCGATGAGGGGGAGCGTAATGGATGCTGACATGCTGCTTACTTGAGTGTGGCCAGCCGGCGCGCGGCAAGCGTGGCGGCGGGGGTGCCGGGGTATTGGGCCACCAGGCCTTCGAGCGTCTTGCGGGCGCCGTCGGGGTTGTCCAGCGCAAGCTGGTTGGCGGCGATGTTGAGCAGCGCGTCGGGCACCTTGGCGCTGGCGGGATAGGCGGCCACCAGCTTCTGCTGATGCGCCAGCGCGGTTTTGTAGTCCTTCAGGGCGTAATACGAATAGCCGATCCAGTATTGCGCATTGGAGGCCAGCGTGCTGGCGGGGTAAGCCTTGAGAAAGCCGTTGAAGCCGGCAATGGCGCCCGCGTAATTGGCTTCGCGAAACTGCTTGAGCGCGGCTTCGTAGCTGCTCGATTCCGCCTGCGGATCGGCTTGCTGCGGATCGCCCGCCGCAACCGAGGCGACCGGCGGCGCTCCATCGGCTGCCGAAGCGGGAGCGACCGCCGGTGCCCCATCGACCGCCGGGGCGGGATCGGCCGCCGGCGCCGGCTGGCCTGCCTTGGCGAGGTCCGCGATGCGCTGGTCGAGGTCGGCGTACAGATCGTTCTGCCGCTTGCCGAGCGTGTCCAGTTGATGCACCTGGACTTCGGCCTGACCACGCAGTTTGGCGATTTCGGCCTTGAGCGCCTCGACTTCGCCCAGCAGCCCCAGCAGTTGCTGGTTTTGCTGCATCGCCGTTTCCAGCTTGCCGAGGCGGGCATCGAGCGCATCCACCCGCTGCTGCATCGCCTGCATCTGCCGGTTCAGCTCGGCGTTGCCAAATAGCGCCCACGCCGGCTGGGCCAGCGCGAACGTGCCTACCAATATCAAGGCATAACGGCGCATCAGGCTTTACTCGTCGCCATACACCACATCGGTGCGGCGGTTCTCGGCGTGATCGGCTTCGGATGTGCCCTGGTTGCGCAGCTTTTCCTCACCAAAACTGATCGCTTCCATTTGCGAATCGCTCACGCCCAGCACAGCCAGCGCACGACGCACCGCTTCGGCACGCTTCTGTCCCAGCGCCAGGTTGTATTCGCGGCTGCCGCGCTCGTCGGCGTTGCCCTGCAGGATGACGCGCACATCACGCTTCGACAGCAGGTAGCCAGCATGCGCTTCGAGCATGGGGCGGTATTCGGGTTTCACCACGTAGCTGTCGAAATCGAAAAAGACGCTGCGCTTAAATAAGGGGCTGGCCGGATCCTTGCGCGGATCGCCGGCATATTGATCGCCGGGCAGCGCGCTGCCCGCCACGCCGGAGCCGTCCATGCCCGCTCTTTCCGCGCCGGCAGTAGCCGCTGTTGTCGCAGTCGCGCCGGTGCGGTCTTCAACCGTCGCTTTGGTGCCGGGGGTGGTGCCGCATGCGGACAGGGTCAATACAAGCAAAACGGGCAGAAAGATCTTGTTCATTTATTTCTCCTTTGGTGATGAATAACGACGAATGAAGCACGTGCCTCGTGAACGGTTCGGCTTATGCAAGCCCACCGCCCCTTCCCTGCTTGAACTCATGGACCCCAGGCCGGTTCGCGGGCGTCCACGCCCGATTCAGACAGGCGCGTGCGGGTCTTGCCGTCCAGGCTCACGGTGCCGAGAACGCCGCGCCCGCCCTGCACGGTGGCATACAGCACGGCCTGGCCATTCGGCGCGAAGCTGGGTGATTCGTCGCGCGCGGTATCGGTCAGCACACGGGTCTGGCTCGATGCCAGTTCGTGCAGCACCACGCTGAAACGGCCTTCTTCGCGACTGATGTAGGTCAAATGCCGACCATCCGGGCTGATTGCCGGAGAAACATTATAGCTGCCGCTGAAGGTCACCCGCCGCGGCTCGCCGCCGCCGAGCGCCACCTGATAAATTTGCGCACTGCCGCCACGATCCGAGGTGAAATAAAGGGTTTTTCCATCGGGCGAGAATACCGGCTCGGTGTCGAGGTTGCCCCCCCGGGTCAAGCGGGTGAGCCCGCTGCCATCGGCGTTGATGAGATAAATCTGCGAGGCCTGGTCGCGCGTCAGCACCACCGCCAGACGCCGGCCGTCGGGCGCCCAGGCCGGCGCCGAGTTGGAACCCTTGAATGCCGCAACCTGGCTGCGGCGGCCATCGCGCAGGGACTGCACATACACCACCGGTTTTTTGTCCTCGAACGACACATACGCCAGGCGCGCGCCGTCGGGCGAGAAGCGCGGCGAAATCACCGGCTCGTCGGAGCGCACGACGGTGCGCGGGTTTTGCCCGTCGGCATCGGCCACCCGCAGTTCGAAGCGCTTGCCCTGTTTCTGCACATAGGCGATGCGGCTGCTGAACGCGCCCGGGATACCGGTCAGCTTTTCGTACACGATGTCGGCGATCAGGTGGGCGGTGGCGCGCCATTGCGCCGCGGAAATGGTGTAGCTGAAGGCGGCAAGCTGGGTCTGCTTGATGACATCCAGCAGGTAGAAGCGGACTTCGAAACGGCCGCCGGGCAGTGCGGCCACCTGGCCGATGACCACGGCGTCCGCGCCCTTGCCGCGCCAGACGCCGTAGTCGACCTGTGCCGGCGCGACCGGCTGCTGCATGCCGCCGACGTCCACCCGCCTGAACTGGCCGCTGCGATCGAGGTCGTCTCCCGCAATCGCGGTCAGCGTCGGCTCCGGCTGCCCCGGCATCGCCTGAAACGGCACCCATGCCACCGCAATCTTGCTGGCGGCTCCGCCGATCACCTGGATTTCCATCGCGGCGCGCGCGGAAAACGACGCGCTCAGCAAGACCAGACAAAACAGGGGGAAGTACAGAACAGCACGCAGCATGGAGTCGGGGGTCTCTATCAAAAGTGCTTTATTTCAAAACGAGTCTAGCATAGCCGGCATGGCCGGCCAGTGACTGCGCACCGCTGCTGCCCGGCGCCGAACTCACTCTTTGGGGCGATGGACGAAGGAAAGTTCCGGGACGAATGCGGCGCGCGCGTCGCGCTCGCCCGGCAGGGGCAGCGGCGAGGATTTCCAGATGCCGCGCACCACCGCCTCGTCGTACGCCGCGTTGCCGCTCGATTGCGTCACCCGCACGCTCTGGACTTCGCCGGTGGGCAGCAACTTCACCAGGCAGCGCACCTGGGGGTTGCCCGCCAGGTTGTCGGGCAGGCGGGTGTTGCCGCGCACCTTGGCGCTGATCAGGTCGCGGTACTGCCCGACGACGCCCGCCACCTCGGTCTGGCGCTTGCTGGCCGTTGCGGCCTCGGCCAGTTTGGCCTGCGCTTCAGCCAGTTTTGCCTGGCGCGCCTCGCTTGCCGCGACCTCGTCCGCCATCCGCCGCGTCAGGTCCTCTTCCTCCATCTGGCGCAGCAGCTCGCGTTTTTTCCGTTCGGCCAGCTGCGTTTCCTGCGCTTTCCTGGCTGCGTCTGCCCGGGCCTTTTCTTCTACCGCCTGCATGGCTTGCAGTTTTTTCTGGCGTTCGCTCTCGGCCTTCTTTTTTTCCAGCGCAATGTCGGGCGTCTTGGGCGGCGGCGGCTCGTCCACCGCCGGCCGGGGGGCTGGCTTGACTTTGACCGGCTCGGGCGTTTTCACCGGCGCCGACGCGGGCGGCCGGGCTGGCTTGGCCACGGGCGGCGGCGGCAGCGCTTCCCACAAGTCGACCATCACCGGCGCAGGATGTTGGGTCTGCCACGACACGCCGAACACCAGCAACAGCACGAAGACGACATGCACCCCCAACGCCAGCGCGCCGGCGATGAGGTTGGAGCCGGGACGGGATACGAAGGGCACGTCTGCCGAAATGTTCATCTAAGGAAGCGCTGATTAATTCGTCATTGCGAGGAGCGTAGCGACGCGGCAATCCAGAAATGCCTGCTTAATCAATACGCTGGATTGCTTCGCTTCGCTCGCAATGACGGCCATATTGAATTATTCAGCGTTTCCCTAAGGATCAAGGGACGGGACGGGCGAGCAGGCCGATGCGGGTGATCTGCGCGTTCTGCAGCACGGTCATGGTGTCCATCACTTCTTCGTAGCGCACATTCTTGTCTGCCGCGATGACCACCGGCTGATCCGGCAAGGCGCGCTGCAGCGTGGCGATTTCGGCCGCCAGCGCCGACTTTTCCACCACCCGTTCGTCGCCGGAAACGGCACGGTTTTTCAGCAGATATTCGCCCGACTCCTTGATGATGACTTCTAGCGGCTGCGCCGGCGTCTGCGAAGTCCTGCCGACGCTGGGCAGTTCGACTTGGGCGGGGTTGATGAAGGGCGCGGTCACCATGAAGATGACGAGCAGCACCAGCATCACGTCGATCATCGGCACGACGTTGATCTGGGCGACCAGTTTGCGGGTCCGCGCCATGAATCAGGACGCCTTGGTCGCCTGCCGCTGCAGGATGTTGGAGAACTCCTCCATGAAGCTTTCCATGCGGTTGGCCAGGCGGTCGATGTCGTGGGTGTAGCGGTTGTAGCCGACCACCGCGGGGATGGCGGCGAACAGGCCCATGGCGGTGGCGATCAGCGCTTCGGCGATGCCGGGCGCGACCTGCGCCAGCGTGGCCTGCGCGACGCTCGACAGCCCCATGAAGGCGATCATGATGCCCCACACGGTGCCGAACAGGCCGACGTAGGGCGACACCGACCCGACGGTGGCGAGAAACGACAGGTGCGATTCGAGGCTGTCGAGTTCGCGCTGGTAAGTGGCGCGCATGGCGCGGCGGGTGCCGTCGACGATGACGTTGAGCGACAGCCCGGGCTGTTGGCGAAGCTTCACGAATTCGCGGAACCCCGCTTCGAAGATGCGCGCCATTTCGCCCGCCTCGCCACGCCCGGCGGCCACCTCCTTATACATGGCGTTGATGTCGCCGCCGCCCCAGAACTCGCGCTCGAAACGATCGGTTTCGCGCAGGGCGCGCTTGAGGGAAAACAACTTGATGAAAATGAACCACCACGACATTAAGGACGCGCCCAGCAACAGCAGCATGACGAGCTGCACCGGCAACGAAGCATTGAGGATGAGATGGAACAGCGAAAGGTCCTGGCTGAGATCTGGATTCACGTCGTGGGGGTCAGTGCCTGAAGTATCGTTGCGGGCATTTTAACGGGTTTGAAATTCGCCGCGTCGACGCAGGCCAGCGTGACGTCGGCCCTTGCCAGACAGTCGGAACCCCGCATGAGTTCCTGCCGCACGCTGAGACTGGCCCGCCCGGTTTCGTGCAGGCCGACCGATACGTCGAGCTGATCGTTGAAGCGCGCCGGCGACAGGTAGTCGATTGTCACCCGCCGCACCACGAACACCACGCCCGCCTCGTCGCGCAACACGTCCTGCTCGAACCCAAACGCACGCAGCCATTCCGAGCGCGCGCGCTCCATGAATTTGAGGTAGTTGGCGTAATACACCACGCCGCCGGCGTCGGTGTCTTCCCAGTAGACGCGGACCGGCCAGTGAAACGCCACCACTAGAACAAATCCTCGCCGGGCACACCGGACGGAACGGCGAGACCGAGGTGGCGATACGCCAGCGGCGTCGCGATGCGGCCGCGCGGGGTGCGCTGCAGGTAGCCCTGCTGGATGAGATAGGGTTCGAGCACGTCCTCGATGGTGTCGCGCTCCTCGCCGATGGCGGCGGCAAGGTTGTCCAGGCCGACCGGCCCGCCCATGAATTTCTCGATCACCGCCGACAGGAGCTTGCGGTCCATCACGTCGAGCCCGGCACGGTCGACGTCAAGCATCACCAGTGCCGCATCCGCCACCGCGCAGGTGGCCTGCCCGCCCGCCTTGACCTCGGCGTAGTCGCGCACCCGCCGCAGCAGGCGATTGGCAATGCGCGGGGTGCCGCGCGAACGGCGGGCGATTTCCAGCGCGCCGGCTTCTTCCAGATTCATCTGCAGCAGGCCCGCCGAGCGGTGGACGATGAAGCCCAACTCTTCGGCCGAGTAAAACTCCAGCCTTGCGACGATGCCGAAACGGTCGCGCAGCGGGTTGGTGAGCATGCCGGCGCGCGTGGTCGCGCCGACCAGGGTGAACGGCGGCAGGTCGAGCTTGACCGAGCGCGCCGACGGGCCTTCACCGATCATGATGTCGATCTGGAAATCCTCCAGCGCGGGATACAGCACCTCCTCGACCACCGGGCTCAGACGGTGAATTTCGTCAATGAACAGCACGTCGTTCGGTTCCAGGTTGGTGAGCAGCGCGGCGAGGTCGCCCGCGCGTTCGAGCACCGGGCCGGACGTCTGGCGCAGGTTGACGCCCATCTCGCGCGCGATGATGTGCGCCAGCGTGGTCTTGCCCAGCCCCGGCGGGCCGAACAGCAGCACATGGTCGAGCGCCTCGCTGCGGTTCCTGGCGGCGCTGATGAAGATTTCAAGCTGCTCGCGCGCCTTCGCCTGGCCGACGTATTCGGCCAGCGTGCGCGGCCGCAGCGCGCGCTCAACCTGCTCTTCCTGCGGGCTGACGGCGGCGGGGGCAATGAGACGGTCGGTTTCGATCATGGCAAGTCAGGCTGGTTCGGGTTGGCAAGTTGATCCGGCATCCAGGCGTGACGCATGGCTTCAACAAACCGCTCGGCCTGTTCAACCATCTCGCGCGCATCCGCAAGTTCTACGGAATCACCTTTGTAATCTGCCACCAGCCGAATTTCTTCCGCGCGTTTCAGCAGACGGCCAATTTCTTTTGGAATGGGTCCGTTTTTCACAAGATGCTGGCTAAATGCCGTGATCAAGCCGCCGTGCGTCTTGCCAATATCAGGCGGAACGGGCGCTTTTGAAGCCAGCAAGGCGGCGCGGGCAGAATCGAACATGGCGTAGCAAGCTCGATTACAGGCACCATCAACATCATTCAGGTCGAGCAGGATACGCGCGGAGGCGCAGGCACGGACAGCTTTTGTCATCAGCGCGGCCGGTGTCAGGCCTCCACTCAAAGTCGAACCCCCTCATTCGCAATGTTTTTCAGCAAGGTGGGGTTCGAGTAGGTTTCGGGATGCTCCCACTCATCCAGCCACACCGGCAACGGCGAGATATTGATCCCCGTTTCCAGCAGCACGTCGAAAGCCACATCGGCCATGGCCAGCTTGGTCGGCAGGAAGCGCTGGTGATCCCCGCGCAACAGAACCGCCACATCGGCATCGCTGTCGGCGCGATGCGTTTGCCGTGCACGGCTGCCAAACAATATCCCGCCTGCCGTGTCGTATTGACGTGTAATGCGCTGCATGAACAGCTTTGTGGCGCGTTCGGTGGCTTCGTCAAGTTTTGTGGTTTTCATGAGCATTCCCACTCTGGTTACGACTTGCTTCTCGCCCGTGTCGATCAGGCGCTCTTGTTCAGCCTGGCTATTCTATAGCCAAGCGCCTCAGGCAACAGGAACATCACCCAGCAAACCCGCCCATGCCTTGTGGTGCCGGAACAATAAACCGTTTCAATTTGTGGCCGCATCACGCTTTTGACAGCAATTTCAGCGCCTGCCGGATGGCATCGGACACTGGCAGGTCGGCCGCCAGTTTCTGCATGGCGGCGGCGGTCTCCTTGTCGTTATAGCCCAGGGCCAGCAAAGCTTGGCGCACATCGTCGGACACGCGTGTCTCGCCCGCCACCGCGGAAATCGCTCCGGCGAACACCGGCCGGCCCTTCAGTTCGAGCAGCAGGCGCTCGGCGGTTTTCTTGCCGATTCCGGGCACCTTGACGATGCGGCCGATTTCCTGCGCGGCAATCGCGGCCGACAGGTCGTTGACCGACAGGCCGGACAGCACCGACAAGGCGGTCTTGGCGCCGATGCCGGAAACTTTCAGCAACTCGCGAAACGCCGCGCGCTCGATTTCGCTGCCGAAGCCATAGAGCAGGTGCGCGTCTTCGCGGATCGCCAGATGGGTCAGCAGACTGATCTTCTCGCCCAGTGCGGGCAGGTTGTAGAACGTGCTCATCGGCACGTCGATTTCGTAGCCGACGCCGCTCACGTCCACCAGCACCTGCGGCGGCTGTTTGGCGGCAAGCAGGCCGGTTATTCTGCCTATCATTTAAATTCCTTGTTCATACCGTGCTTATCCGGTTGTCACCCACAGCCATGGCAGCCTGTCATTGCGAGCGAAGCGAAGCAATCCAGCGCTTTGATTCAGCGGGCCTTTCTGGATTGCCGCGTCGCTACGCTCCTCGCAACGACAGTCTATTCGTGGGCT
>JAUYCF010000028.1 GCA_030692355.1 Thiobacillus sp. | reverse complement strand
TTGCCGCATTACCATGCGCGCGCAAGCGCCGCCTGCCAGCTATTGATCCGGCCAGATTTATCCGTGAGTTCGTTCGTGCTGAGCCTGTCGAAGCACAGCCCTTCGACAGGCTCAGGGCGAACGGTAGTCATGTTTAATTCGTGCCGGATCAATAAGGCATGGAGTCGTTCGGGACGGCATCCACCTTCAGGCTGGCAAATCCGGAGACACGAAAAACAATGTCGACATCAAGCGCAGACCGAGCAGTCATTCTCCCCGTCGAAAGCGCTCCATGTGGAGTGAATGAAGGTCGAGGCGATTCCGGTGTCCCCGCCTGAGCCGCGTAGCACGGCGAGCAAGACCGCACTCAGCGGATTGGTCGCTCGCCTGGCCGATGCCCCGATCCACTGGGCAAGGCGTCTGAAGATCGTCCTGACCGGATCGCTGACATCCTGGATCGACCACCGGGGAGCCAGCAAAGGTGCAGCCCTGGCTTTCTATACCCTGTTCTCCATGACGCCCATCCTGGTGCTGGCCATCGCGGTCGCCGGCTATGTCTTCGGCGCCGAGGCTGCCCAGGGTGAGATCGTTGCCCAAGTGCAGGGACTGGTAGGCGAAAATGGCGCGCAGGCAATCCAGGCCTTGCTGGCAGGCGCGCGAGATCCCGTTTCCGGGATGGTGGCGACACTCGTAGCGAGCGTCCTGCTGTTGGTGGGTGCGACGACCGTCTTCGCCGAGTTGAAGGGTAGCCTGGATGAACTGTGGGGGGTCAACAAGACTTCTCATTCAGCCTTCATCGTGCTCTTGAGAACCCGGCTCTTGTCCTTTGGCATGGTGCTGGTCCTGGCTTTTCTGCTGCTCGTCTCCCTCGTCGTCAGCGCCGTACTGGCCATGCTTGAAGATTATGCGCATGGGATCCTGGGCAGTTCCTCCGCGGTTCTCGCGACAACCTCCTCCGTCATTTCGTTCGGCGTCATCGCCTGCATGTTTGCAGTCATCTACAAGACCCTGCCGGACGCCCCGCTGTCGTGGCGGGACGTCTGGATCGGCGCCGCCTTCACGGCGGGGCTGTTCAGCCTGGGAAAATATGCGATCGGCTTGTATCTGGGCACCAGCGGCGTGGCATCGAGCTTTGGCGCCGCCGGATCGTTGATCGCTTTGCTGCTGTGGGTGTACTACTCGGCACAGATTTTCTTTCTGGGGGCGGAGTTCACGAGACAGTACGCGCTGTGGTTCGGCAGCCTGCAGCATGAAAGGCTGCGCCTCGATGAAATGGAACGCCGCGCCGTGCAACAGGACACGGAGTGAACCGCACGGAAGGTGTCCCGACGACTGGGGCATTCGTGCAGACAAAATCCCGTCGCCACCCGAGGTCGCCCTTATGTACGGCGCCAGACAGACTTCTCCTGGTCCAGCGACTATGCTTTTCATCATTTAGCCCTCCAATCCCTGCTAAAGCAGCCTAAAAATAATTGGGATCGAATAATCGGTAAAGGCTGATGGCCCGCAAGCACCTGGGCTGCGCTTTCGGCAAATACAGGTCAGCCAGGATTGCGCGATCCCCCCACGTTCGAGCAAGGAGCATGTCATAGCCATCAAAGAATTCGGATTTCCGGCACGCACACGAAATACGCTGCGCCGCGGCCAGGATACCGAGCTGCTGCGCTCGGAGCTGTTCAGCATCGAACAGCTGAAGCGTCACGCGGTCACGCTGGCGGGCCTGCATGGGATCGATCCGCGTCCGGGGCCGGACAGGTTGCTGCCACGGCTGACGGACAATGCGCGCGTCCTGCTGGCGGCCTACGACGTCGTGACCGTCGCCACCACGCAGGGACAACGGATCGTTCCGGCGGAAGCCTGGCTGCTCGACAATTTCTACCTCATCGAGCAGCAGATCGGTCTGGCGCGTCGGCATCTGCCGCGCGGGTACAGCCGGCAGTTGCCGCGACTGGCCGATGGCCCGTCGGCCGGTTTTCCCCGCATCTACGATCTGGCATTGGAGTTGATTTCCCACATGGACGGCCGCGTCGACAGCGACAACGCCACCCAGTTCATCGCCGCCTACCAGACCATCGAACCACTGAAGCTGGGCGAATTGTGGGCCTTCCCGATCATGCTGCAGCTGGCGCTGCTGGAGAACCTGCGTCGCGTCGGGGTGCGCATCGCCCAGCGGCGCGAGGAGCGCGATGCGGCCATCACCTGGGCCGACCGCATGCTCGCCACGGCCGAAAGCGAACCCAAACAATTGATCCAGCTGCTGGCCGAGTTTGCCAATGCCGATGTGCCACTGACCGCGCCGTTTGTGGAGGAGTTCTACGACCGGCTGCAGGCGCAGGGGCCCGCCATGGCCTTCGTGCAAACCTGGGTCGAGCACAAGCTGCTCGAACAGGGGGTGACCGCAACCGAGTTGTCGGAGGCGGCCGGGCGAACCGCCGCGGCCAACCAGATTTCCATCGCCAACAGCATCGGCAGCCTGCGCTTCATCGGCGCCATGGACTGGAAGCAGTACGTCGAGTCGCTCAGCGTCGTCGAACAGACCCTGCGCGAAGACCCGATGGAACGCTACGCCAGCCAGGATTTCGCCACCCGCGACCGCTACCGGCATGTCATCGAGGACGTGGCTCGACGCAGCACGTGCGGCGAAATGGCGGTGGCGCGCGAAGCCATTGTTCTCGCGCAGGCGGCTGCCGCGCAACAAGGCATCCACGACCGCGGCGCGCATGTCGGCTACTACCTGATCGACCGCGGGCGCCCGCAGCTGGAGCGTGCGGTCGGCTGCCGGCTGTCGCTGAGATCCCGCGTCAAACGGGCGAGCCGGCATGTCCGCCTGCCGCTGTATCTCGGCTCCATCCTGGCGCTCACGCTGCTGGCGACTGCAGCCGTGCTGTCTGCGGTCGGCGGGGGCGATCCGGCTGACTGGCGGTTCGGGTTGTTTGCGCTTCCCATCGTCTTCGCAGCCTCGGCGCTGGCGGTCTCGCTGGTGAACCTGCTGGTCACACTCGTCCTGCCGCCGCGCGCGTTGCCGCGCATGGATTTTTCCAAAGGGATTCCGGGCAGCCATCGCACCATGGTGATCGTCCCCACCCTGCTGGCAAGCAGGCAGGATGTCGACGATCTGCTCGAAGCCATGGAGATCCGCTATCTCGGCAATCGCGACCCCAATCTGTTCTTTGCCCTGCTGACGGATTTTCGCGACGCGCCCGAAGAGACGCAGCCGGACGACGACGCCCTGCTCGCCTACGCGCGCGCGGCGGTCGAGGCGCTCAACGAGACCTACCAGGAGGATCGCCCCTGCGTCTTCTATCTGTTTCACCGGCCGCGGCTGTGGAATCCGTTCGAGCGGGTGTGGATGGGATACGAGCGCAAGCGCGGCAAGCTGGAGCAGTTCAATGCCCGGCTGCGGGGCGAGGCGCAATCGGCCTTCTCGGACATCGTCGGCGATCCGTCTCTCCTTGGTTCGATCCAGTACGTCATCACCCTGGATACCGACACCCAACTGCCGCGCGACGCGGCGCGCACGCTGGTCGGCAACCTCGCCCATCCGCTCAATCGACCGGTCTACGATGCCGACAAGGGGCGCATTGTCGAAGGCTACGCGATCCTGCAACCGCGCGCCTCGATCAGCCTGATTAGTGCCGGCCAGTCGCGCTTTACCAGGCTGTTCGCGGGCGACGCGGGGCTCGACCCCTACACGCGCGAGGTCTCGGACGTCTACCAGGACGTGTTCGGCGAAGGCTCGTTCATCGGCAAGGGCATCTACGACGTGGATGCGTTTCGCCAGGCCGTCGACGGGCGCTTTCCGGAAAACCTCATCCTCAGTCACGACCTGCTGGAAAGCGGCTATGCGCGATCGGCGCTGGTGACCGATGTCGACCTCATCGAGGAGCATCCGGCCAGCTATGCCATCGAGGCCAGCCGGCGCCATCGCTGGATACGCGGCGACTGGCAGCTGGCAGGCTGGCTGCTGCCGCGTGTGCCGGGGCCGGCCGCCCCGGATGGATCGAAGGGAAAGCGGCAGGCCAACCCGCTGTCGGCCCTGTCGCTGTGGAAGCTTTTCGACAACCTGCGGCGCAGCCTGGTGGCGCCGGCGCTGCTTGCCCTGCTGATCGGGGGATGGCTGCTGGGTCCGGCGTGGGTGTGGACCCTGCTGGTGGTGGCGGTGGTGTGCCTGCCCACCCTGCTGTCGGCCGTGATCGAGCTCATCCGCAAGCCTGAAGAACGCGATTGGCTGGTGCATCTGAGCCTGACCGGCAAGTCCGTGGGCCACCCGATGATGCTCGCCTTGCTGACCCTGGCCTTTTTGCCCTACGACACGCTGATCAGCCTGGGGGCGATCCTGCGCTCGGGGGTGCGCATGCTGTTCACCCGACGCGGCTTGTTGCTGTGGCAACTGCCTTCGTACGCACGCCGCAACGCACGCCGATCGCTGACCGATTTTTTCCGGGAGATGTGGATCGCGCCGGTTCTCGCGGTGGCGCTGGGCGTGGCGTTGGCCATGGAACAACCGATGACGTGGCTGGTCGCTGCCCCCATCCTGTTGCTGTGGCTGCTGTCGCCCGTCGCCGGCTGGTGGATCAGCCGGCCGCTGGCCGTCCCCCCCCCGGACCTGAGCGTCGACCAGAAAGCCTTCCTGCGGACGTCGGCGCGGCGCACCTGGCGCTTTTTCGCAGACTTCGTCGGTCCGGACGACAACTGGCTGCCGCCCGACAACTTCCAGGAATATCCGGCACCCGCCATCGCCTCGCGCACCTCGCCCACCAACATCGGCATGTCGCTGCTGGCGGATCTGGCTGCCTACGATTTCGGGTATCTCACGGCAGGCGAATGTCTGCAGCGCGTCGGCAACACCCTGGCCTCGATGGAAAAGCTGGAGCGCTACCGCGGCCACCTGTACAACTGGTACGACACCCGCACGCTGCAACCGCTGCATCCGCAATATGTCTCGTCGGTGGACAGCGGCAATCTGGCCGGCAGCCTGCTCACCCTGCAGGCGGGCCTGGCCGAGCTGAAGCATCAGCCGGTGCTGTCGGCCAACGCCTGGCAGGGGCTGCAGGACACCCTGCAGGTGCTGGCCGAACAGTTGCCCACCGCACCTGCCCCCGAACTGGCAAAAAGAATCAGTCTGCTGCAGGACACCCTGCGCGCACTCACGCTGGACGGGCCACCGCAGACGCTCGCTGCCGCCGCCAGCGCGCTGGACAAGATTCACCGCATCGGCGGCGCGCTGGCCGAATCGCTGCCGACGGATACCGGCATCGAGGACGATCTGTATTACTGGGCGCGGGCATTCGATCACCAATTGCACGCCCTTCGCGATGAGTTGGCATCGCTGGTGCCCGGCACGTGGCAGGGCAGCGCCCTACCGACCCGGATGGAACTCGCCAGCGCAGGAGCGGCAAGCACGGGTGCGCAGGCGCAACTCGACCTCATCGATGACCTGATGAATCGCTGCCGCGACCTGGCGGCGATGGATTTCGAGTTTCTCTACGATGCCGCGTGCGGCCTCTTGACCATCGGCTACGACGTCGGCGAACGGCGACGCGATCCGTCCTGCTACGACCTCTTGGCATCGGAAGCGCGCCTGGCCAGTTTCCTGCTCATCGCGCAGGGACAGGTGCCGCAGAAGCACTGGTTTGCCCTCGGCCGCCTGCTCACCAGCCATGGCAGTGACATCAGCCTGATTTCGTGGAGCGGCTCGATGTTCGAGTACCTGATGCCGCAGCTGATCATGCCGAGCTACCCGAACACCCTGCTGGAGCAGACCTGCAAGGCCGCGGTGTCGCGCCAGATCGAATACGGTCGGCAACGCGCGGTGCCGTGGGGGATTTCCGAGTCCTGCTACAACGCCACCGACGTGCACCAGGTCTACCAATACCGGGCGTTCGGCGTGCCCGGCCTCGGCTTCAAGCGCGGGCTGGGAGACGACCTGGTCATTGCGCCCTACGCCAGCGCACTGGCGCTGACGGTAATGCCGCGGGAAGCGTGCCGCAACCTGCAGACGCTGGCCGAGCATGGATTTCTTGGCGCCTACGGCTTCTACGAGGCCATCGATTACACGCCAACGCGGGTGCCGCGCGGCAAGCCGCACGCCATCGTGCGGGCGTTCATGGCGCATCACCAGGGCATGAGCCTCTTGGCCTTTGCGCATGTATTGCTTGACCAGCCGATGCAGCGCCGCTTCATGTCCGACCCGCTTGCGCGCGCGACGGAATTGTTGCTGCAGGAGCGGGTACCGAAGAAGGGCGCCACCCTGCACCCGCACGCGGCCGAAGTGAGCGCCGCGGCCCGTCCGCCCAGCGCAGACGTCGGCTCGATCATGCGCGTATTCACCGACCCGAGCACACAGATCCCTGAAGTTCACCTGCTGTCGAACGGCCGCTACCACGTCATGGCGACCCATGCCGGCGGCAGTTACAGCCGCTGGCGCGACCTCGCTGTCACCCGCTGGCGCGAGGACGCCACCACCGATAGCTGGGGCACCTTCATTTACCTGCGCGACCGCGACAGCGGGCGCTATTGGTCGACTGCGCATCAACCGACCCTGCGCCGTGCCGATCACTACGAGGCGATCTTCGTTCAGGCGCGCGCCGAATACCGGCGGCGCGATCAGGCAATCGAAGCGCACACCGAGATCAGCGTATCGCCCGAGGACGACGTCGAGATCCGCCGCGTCACGCTCACCAACCAGTCGTCCCGCACCCGTCACATCGAAGTGACGAGCTACGCGGAAGTGGTGCTGGCGCCGTTGAATGCCGACCTCGCGCATCGTTCGTTCAGCAATCTGTTCGTGCAGACCGAAATCCTGCCCGGGCAGCAGGCGATCCTCTGCACCCGGCGTCCCCGCACCCCGGGCGAGCAGGTGCCATGGATGTTCCACCTGCTGGCCGCACCCGGCGCGGTGGCCGACGCGGCGTCCTACGAGACTGACCGCGCCCGCTTCATCGGACGCGGCCGCACCGCGGCCAATCCGCTGGTGCTGGACAGCGGAGACCGCCCGCCTGCCCTGTCGAACACCGAGGGTTCGGTGCTCGATCCCATCGTGGCGATCCGCCGCACCCTGACCCTGTCGCCCGACGAATCGGCGAGCGTGCAGATCATCTCCGGGATCGCGGACACGCGCGAGGCCGCCTTGGCCCTGATCGAGAAATACTGCGACAGGCATTTCGTCGAGCGCGCGTTCGAGATGGCCTGGTTCCAGAGCCAGGAGGTGCTGCGCCACCTCAATATCATCGAAGCCGATGCCCAGATCTTCGGCCGCCTGGCCAACTCCGTCATGTACGGCAATGCCCTGCGCCGTGCGGCGCCCGGCATCATCGCCCGCAACCAGCTGGGGCAGTCCGGGCTGTGGCGCTTCGCCATCTCGGGCGACCTGCCCATCGTCCTGCTCCATATCGGCGATCTCAACCGCATCGATCTGGTCAAGCAGGTGCTGCAAGCGCATGCCTATTGGTGCATGAAGGGCCTCTCCGCCGACCTGGTGATCGTGAACGAGGATTTCTCGGGCTACCGGGCGGTGCTGCAGGACCTGATCATGGGGCTGATCAACGCGGGGCCGAATGCACAGGTGCTCGACAAACCGGGCGGGGTCTTCGTGCGCCGTGCCGAGGAGCTTTCCGAGGACGAGCGGGTGTTGCTGCAGACCGTTGCCCGCATCGTCTTCAGCGATACCGGCGAGACCCTGATCGAGCAGATCGATCGCCGCGTGTCGACGGAACGTGCGTCGGACCGTCTGGAGCCCACGCAGCAAGCGCTCGACGAACCGGTGTATCCGCTGGCGCCGCGCGAGCGCATTTTCAACAACGGGCTGGGCGGCTTCACGCCCGACGGGCACGAATACGTCATTACCCTCGAGCCCGGCCAGACCACGCCGGCGCCGTGGGCCAACGTCATCGCCAGCCCGCACATCGGTACCGTCGTCAGCGAAAGCGGCAGCGCGTACACCTGGGTGGAAAACGCGCACGAGTTCCGGCTGACCACCTGGCACAACGACCCGCTCTCCGATGCCAGCGGCGAGGCGCTCTATATCCGCGATGAGGAAACGGGGGCGTTCTGGTCGCCGACGCCCTTGCCTGCCCGTGGCAAGTCGGGCTATGTGTGCCGGCACGGGTTCGGCTACAGCGTGTTCGAGCACTATGAAGCCGGCATCGCCTCGGAACTGTTCACCTACGTCGCCATGGATGCCCCGGTGAAATTCGTGGTGGTCAAGCTGCACAACCAGTCGAAGCGTGCGCGCAGCCTGTCGCTGACCGGGTATTGGGAACTGGTACTCGGCGAGTGGCGGCACGCCAACCTGATGCACATCGTCACCGAATCGGATCCGCAAACCGGGGCGCTGTTTGCCCGCAATGCCTACGGCCGCGAATGCGCCAACCGGGTGGTGTTTGCCCATGTCAGCGAGCGCGAGCGGTCGGTGAGCGGAAACCGCACCGAGTTCATTGGCCGCAACGGCTCGCTGGCCAGCCCGGCGGCGATGCGCCGCAAGCGCCTGTCGGGCAGGACCGGGGCCGGCCTCGACCCCTGCGCCGCAATCCAGAGCCGGATCGAACTGGCCGCCGGACAAACGCGCGAGATCGTGTTCGTCTTCGGCGCGGCCCGCGACGATGGCGAGGCGCGGCATTTCATCCAGCGCTTCGGCGGGCGCGCAAGCGCGCGGCAGGCACTGGAAACGGTGTGGGAACACTGGAACCGCACCCTGGGCGCGGTGAACGTGGACACGCCCGACCCTGCGCTCAACGTGCTGGCCAACGGCTGGCTGGTTTATCAAACGATATCGTGCAGGCTGTGGGGGCGCAGCGGCTATTACCAGTCCGGCGGCGCCTACGGCTTCCGCGATCAATTGCAGGACACCATGGCACTGGTCCATGCGACACCGTGGCTCGCCCGCGAGCAGCTGATCCGGCACGCCGGACGCCAGTTCATCAAGGGCGACGTGCAGCACTGGTGGCACCCGCCCCACGGCCAGGGCGTGCGTACCCATTTCTCGGACGACTATCTGTGGCTGCCGTATGCCGCCTGTCGTTATGTGTTCGCGACCGGCGACACCGGTGTGCTCGACGAGTCCATTCATTTTCTGGAGGGCCGCGAGCTGTATGCGGAAGAGGAGGCCTACTACGACCAGCCGCAACGCTCGCCCGAAGCAGCCAGCCTATACGAGCACTGCGTGCGTGCCATCAAGCACGGCCTGCGCTTCGGTGCCCACCATTTGCCGCTGATGGGCTGCGGCGACTGGAACGACGGCATGAATCTGGTCGGCAAGGAGGGCCGTGGCGAAAGCGTGTGGCTAGCGTGGTTCCTGGTCGAGAACCTTGAGTCGTTTGCCAGCCTGGCGCGCGGCCGCGACGACGCGGACTTTGCCGAAGTGTGCAGCGCTCAGGCGACGCTGCTGCGCAGCAACATCGAAGCCCAGGCCTGGGACGGAGCCTGGTACCGGCGCGCCTGGTTCGACGACGGCACCCCGCTGGGCTCGTCTGTCAACGAAGAATGCCAGATCGATTCGATCAGCCAGAGCTGGGCAGTCATCTCCAATGGCGGTGATCCGGTGCGGGCCCGCCAGGCAATGACGGCAGTCGACCAGCGCCTGGTGCGGCGCGACAAGCAGATCATCCAGCTGCTCGACCCGCCCTTCGACAAATCGGACCTGGAGCCCGGCTACATCAAGGGCTACATTCCCGGCGTGCGCGAGAACGGCGGCCAATATACCCATGCCGCGATCTGGACCACGATGGCATTCGCCATGATGGGCGACACCGAACGCGCGTGGGAATTCTTCGCCATGCTCAATCCTGTTAACCACGGCAGCACGCCTGAATCCATCGAGCGCTACAAGGTCGAGCCCTACGTCATGTGCGCGGACATCTATGGCGTGGCGCCGCACACCGGTCGCGGCGGCTGGACCTGGTACACGGGCGCGGCGGGCTGGATGTATCGGTTGACCGTGGAAACCCTGCTGGGGCTGAACCTCGAAGTGGACCATCTGCGCATTGCGCCGTGTGTCCCGGCCGATTGGGATTCGTACAAAATCCACTACCGCTATCGCGAGACGGTCTACCACATCACCATCAGGCGCGTGAGCGAGGCATCAGCTCAGGGCGTCCAGGTGACGATGGATGGCATCGAACGTCCCGACAACCTCATTCCACTGCTTGACGACCGCCAGGACCACATAGTCGAAGTGAGAATAACGGCACTTCCCGCAGCGCCCACTCCACAAAGGAAATAAACATGAACATAGCCTTAAGCCTCACCCCGCTGATTTCGCTGATCGCAGGCATTCTCATTCTGGTGATGCCGCGCCTGCTGAACTACATCGTCGCCATCTATTTGATCGTGATCGGACTCATCGGGCTGTTCGGCGGGCGCTGAGTCAACGTATAGGCAAGAGCGGGAGCCGAGCTGCCATCAAGGGGCGGGGTTCATTTACCGCGAGGGTCTATCGCATCACGATCAGGCGCGTCGGTGCAGCATCGGGGCAGCTCAGCCGCCCCGGTGCCGACACGAGAGGGCGGCATGAACCTTCGGGATGACAGCCGCCCGCAGCAACGGGATCGGATCCGCGCCGGGATCGCAATCGCAATCGCAACAGGTAAGCCATGCGGGGCTGATCGCCTGCTGTGCTATACACAGTAGAGGGCCTGAGCAAAAACAGGCGAGGTGAAAAACAGGCGCATGTACGCATGTCGTCGTCGGCCACAACAGCGGTTTGAGTGATCGAACTGGAGGTGACAAAATGCTGAAAATTCGCAACGTAATTCTTGTGCTGGGAATGCTGATGTCCCCCCTGGCGGCTTCCGCTGCGCAGGTGAGCATCGGCATCGGAACGCCACACGTCAGCATCGGGATCAACCTGCCCGCCTACCCGCAGCTTGTCCGCGTGCCCGGCCACCCGGTCTACTACGCGCCGCGGCTGAGTGCGAACTACTTCTTCTACGACGGCCTGTACTGGGTGTTCCATGGCGACAACTGGTACGCCAGTTCCTGGTACAACGGGCCCTGGTGGTTTGTGGATTCCTATGCGGTGCCGGTGTACATCCTGCGCATCCCGGTGCGCTACTACCGCCAGCCACCGTCCTATTTTCGCGGGTGGCGAGCCGATGCGCCGCCACGCTGGCATGAAAACTGGGGCCGCGACTGGGAACAGCGTCGAAGCGGCTGGGACAAATGGGACCGCCGCGCCGCCCCCGCCCCCGCTCCGCTGCCCGGCTACCAGCGGCAGTATTCCAGGGATCAGTATCCCAGACAGATGGAGCGGCAGCGCGAGCTTCAACAGGATCGTTACCGTTACCAGCCGCGCGATCCCGTCGTGCGGGAGCACTATCAGGAGCGCTATCAGAGGCAGGACCAGGATCAGCGGCGGGATCAGCGGGACCGTGGTCGGGATCAGGATCAGCGACGGGATCGGGACCGGGATCGGTAACCCAAGCCCAGCCGAAATCCAGCTTCACGGGGGGGCAGACGATTCCGCGCTGGGTATTTTCGCGTCCCGCAAGAATCCCCGAGACCCGGTCCCCCCGGCCATACCGACCCGCCCCAGTGGCGGGTCGATATCGCTCATGATCTCCCCTCTGGTTAGAGGGTGATGACACGGCCGCCCCCCAGTTCAGCCGCTCGGCAATTCGTGATTGGCATCGCGTTTCCCATACTCGTCGGCACGAATCAGGTGAATGGGCGCCCTATTTGTCAGGCAGGCAGGCAGGGGCGTAGTACCATCTACTCGCCACCCTGCTCGCGGCTGGAATCGAGCGCATTGCTCGAATTAAAAAACACACCACAAAGTTTCGACCTGGATTGTTCATTAGATGATTTGGGGGCGCGTAGGGTGCACTCTGTGCACCGACTGACGCCCGAAGGTGCACGGAGTGCACCCTACCCAAAGCATCTCGCCCGAATGAACAATCCGGGTTTAAAAAACAGGACGACGACTATGGCCAATATGCCTCCGGGTAAAAGTTTATCCAGCTCCGGATGTTTGCCCCTGGAGAGCGGCTGTATGCCACCATCGTCGTTGATATCGGCCGATTATTGATAGGTTGCCTATGGAAACCAGAGACCCGCTGCGACACCAGTTAATCGAAAGACTCATGGCACAGTACCCTGAAAAGGTTGCGGATGCCGCGATTGACTTATGGGAGCAGATGGCGGCCCAAATCATTTCGATCGTGGGTGAGGATGGATTCAATTCGCTGTATGCGAGAAGCGTATTCCTTGCCCAGCCGACATTTCCATGGCTTGCGGCCAGCGCACTGTCGTCACAGGCTGATCAGCGGTTCGCGGAATTAAAAAAACGCCTTGAAGGACAAACGCCGTCGCAAGCCCGCGAAGCAAACAGCCTGTTGCTGCTCACGTTCACCGGCATCCTGGCCGCGCTGATTGGCGAACCGTTAACAACCCGTATTTTAAGTTCTGCCTGGGGCGATGACGCTTCGACCAGCATCAGCAAGGAGTTCAAGCATGAGTAACAAGGTAAACATACGTTGTCTGCCATCCGGCGTACCGGGCCTGGACAACCTGTTGGGCGGAGGCCTGCCGGAATTCTCGTTCAACCTGATTGCGGGCACGCCGGGAAGCGGAAAAACAACGCTCGCTCACCAGATCATGTTCTCGCTGGCCAACCCGCAATACCGGGCACTGTTCTTCACGGTACTCGGGGAACCTGCTTTGAAGATGCTCCGCTATCAGCAGCAATTTACGTTTTTTGATCACGACAAAATCAATGAATCGATCCGCTTCGTCAACCTGTCTGCAGAACTCCTGGGGGGCGATTTTGACCGCGTCCTGGCACGCATCGCCGACGAAGTGAAAGCCTATGCACCCAGCCTGGTGTTTGTGGATTCGTTTCGATCAGTCGTGCAGTCCGCAAAACGCGAGGATCAGGGCGTGTCCGATCTGCAGCGGTTCGTGCAGCAACTGGGCATGCAAATGACGAGCTGGCAGGCCACCACGTTTTTGATCGGTGAATATCTGGCGCCAGAGGCAGAATCAAGCCCGGTCTTTACCGTGGCGGATGGCATCCTGTGGCTTTCGCAAAACTTGCACCGCAATTCCATGGTGCGCAAGATGCAAGTGGTCAAAATGCGCGGTCAGGCCCAGGCACCGGGTTTGCATACGTTCCGTATCAGTGATCCAGGAATCCAGGTTTTTCCGCGGGCGATTGTCCAACCGGGCGGGGTAACCGGGTCCGAGACGTCCACGGGAGATGCACGTGTGCCCATGGGGACACCCGGCCTCGATGAAATGCTGGGGGGCGGCTTGCCGGCAGGCTATTCGCTGCTCCTGGTCGGGCCATCCGGTTCCGGAAAAACCATCCTGGCGACGGAATTTCTCGCCGAAGGGGTGCGTCGGGGCGAACCCGGCGTGATCGCGGCGTTTGAGAAAAGCCCCAGCCAACTGCTGAACAATAAACTGTCTGCGCTGGTCAAGACCGGGCAAGTGGGGGTAATCAATACGCGTTCCCTGGATTTGTCGATCGATGAAACTTTGCATGACTTGATTCAAATGATTAACCGAATGCAGGCAAAGCGTGTCGTCATCGACTCCCTGTCCGGATTCGAGCTGGCACTGGCACCCGAATTCAGCGAGGATTTCCGCGGATCGCTGTACCGGATGATTGCCGAGCTGACGGCCATGGGCGTGACGATATTGATGACCTCGGAACTGGAAGACCGCTACACCGATTTGCGCTTCAGTCCATTTGGAAGTGCCTTTCTCGCAGACGCCATTATCGTGCAGCGCTATGTCGAAATCGCGGGCCAATTCAAACGTGCCTTCTCGGTCGTTAAAGTCCGGGGCAGTGAGCACAGCAAGGACATTCGATTGTTTGACATTACAGACGAAGGCATCGTTATTGGCGAGACCATGTCCGAGTATGCCGGAATCCTGTCGGGCCGGCCGACGCTCGGCCCTGGCTAGTGTAGTGCTGCATTCTTGACGGCACTTATGTGCAATCCCTTGTAGGTCGGGCTTCAGCCCGACATGTCGGGTTAAAACCCGACCTACGAGGCCGTTATTACATGGCTATAAGTTCCAAACAGAATGCAACACTAC
>JAUYCF010000015.1 GCA_030692355.1 Thiobacillus sp. | reverse complement strand
TGAACGCCTGAAAGTCGGGGCGCTTCTTGGTGTGGGTTGTCTTCGATTTGATTTCGCCCGTGGCCACATTGAGGGCGGCAAACAAGTTGATCGTGCCATGTCGCTTGTAGGTGCTCTTCAGTCCTCGCACGACTTTGCCGCTGCTGGTGTATACGTAGCCGGTCTTCCTTTCCGGCGCCTGGATCGAGGGCTTCTCGTCGACACTGAGCACGAGGGCGTTTTGGGGTGGGCTCAGATACAACCCGATGACGTCCGCCGCCTTCGCTGCAAACTCGGGGTCGGTGCTCACGCACCACGAACGATGTCGCCGAAGCTGGATGCCCTCTTTGCGCAGCACGCGCCATACGGCATCGTCGGAAACTCCGAGCGCTTGAGCCAGCGTGCCGCCGTCCCAGCCGGACAGTCCTGCCGGAGGCGGCGCTTCGAGTTGCTTGAGAATGCGCCGACGCAATTCCGGGGCCGGATAGACCGGCGGTTTGCCCGACCGGGCACGGTCATTCAGCCCGGCCAATCCTTCGCTGGCAAAGCGCTTGCGCCAAGTCCCCACCGTCGCCGCCTGAATGCCAAATTCCGCCGCCACCTCATCGTTACGCCGACCAGCAAGGCACCCGAGAACAATCTTCGCTCGTTCCACCCTGCGCGCCTCGTCGGTTCGGCTCTTGCTCAGCCGTTCCAGTTCCGCCCTGTCCTCAGCAGTGCAGTTAATCGCCGCTGCAACCCTCGACATGACCGCCCCCATTCCGTAATGACGATGGAGTCATGATAGTTAATAATGCTTATTAATGCAATTAAACACCAGCTGGCGACCTTCATGCGATGCGCGGGCGCCTTCCATTCCCGCGCCTCAACATCGATTCTCTCCCAGCGTGCAAAGCGAAACTCTTGCGCCAGCGCCGGTTTGAAGATGTCGCATACCGCGCATACGTACTGCCAGTTGGACGGTATTTCCATGCCATGCCATGTTGCGGCGTGAAACAACAAAAAACCCGCAATCCATTGCTAGATGCGGGTTTAGGTTACTGCATGACACGTGTTGCTATTGGTGAATGGTGCCGCTTGTCGGATTCGAACTGACGACCTACCGCTTACAAGGCGGTTGCTCTACCAACTGAGCTAAAGCGGCGACGGGCGACATTATAGCGATGCCGCGCGATTGATTGAGCGATTAATTACTTGACGACTTTGAGCGAGGGTCTGCCCTTGGGCGGGGGCGTCGGCTCGTCAGCCTGGGTGGACGGGGCCTGATCAGGCGGCTCTGGCGTGTCGACGGGTTCGAAGTGCAGGCCCTGGCCGTTCTCGCGCGCGAAAATGGCCATGACCCGATCCACTGGAATGGAAATCTCGTGCGAGACGCCGCCGAAGCGCGAGGAAAACTGGATCCAGTCGTTGTCCAGGGTGAGATTTCGCGTCGCACCCGCGCTGATGTTGAGCACGATCTGGCCGTCCTTGACGAAGCCGGGCGGCACGCGGGTGCGACCGTCCACTGCAACCAGGAGTTGCGGGGTATAGCCCGCATCCGTACACCATTCATACAGCGCACGGATCAGGTACGGCTTGGTTGAAATCTCGGCCACCTGCCTGCCTTACTTGCGCAATGCCTTCTCGGTGGGCGTCAGCGCGCTGATGAAAGCGGGACGGCTGAACAGGCGCTCGCGATACTTGAGCACCGGCACGGCCACCTTCGGCAGTTCGATGCCGTAATGCTCGAGGCGCCACAGCAGCGGGGCGATCGCCACGTCCAGCATGGAGAACTCGTCGTTCATCAGGTATTTCTGCTTGGTGAGGATGGGCGTGAGCTGCGACAGGCTGTCACGGATTTCCGAGCGCGCCTTGTCCGACGACTTGCCGAGGCCGTGCTCAAGCGTATTGACGTGGGTGAACAGGTCGTGTTCGAAGTTGAACAGTACCAGCCGCGCACGCGCGCGCATGACGGGATCCGGCGGCATCAGTTGCGGATGCGGAAAGCGCTCGTCGATGTACTCGTTGATGATGTTGGACTCGGTCAGGATCAGGTCGCGTTCGACCAGCACCGGCATCTTGCCGCTGGGGCTGATGCTGGCGATTTCTTCCGGCTTGTTGTGCATGTCGACATCGATGATTTCGAAGTCCATGTCCTTTTCAAACAGGACAATGCGACAGCGGTGGCTGTATGGGCAGGTACTGCCGGAATACAAGGTCATCATGGCGGGGGCTCCCTAAGGTGTTGCGTGTATTGGATACGTAAAATGCCAACAGCCGGACACAGTCCGGCTGTTGGCAAAAGGCGCGACCAGGATCAGTGGATATCTTTCCAGAATTCCTTCTTCAGGTAATAGGCCACGACGAAGAAAACAGAGAGGAAAATCAGGACGATGATGCCAAGTTGCTTGCGCTGAATCTGGGCGGGCTCGCCCATCCACACCAGGTAGTTGACCAGATCGCCGACCATGGCATCGTACTCGGCCAAGGCCATGCTGCCGGGCTTGACCAGCTCGAGCCGCTCGATCACTTGATGGCCGCCTTCCGTCTTGAAGCGTGGCGCCATTTCACCCTGCAGGTCCGACATCACGTGCGGCATGCCCACCTTGTCGAACACGGTGTTGTTCCAGCCGGTGACGGTCGAACCATCACGGTAGAAGCCGCGCAGATAGGTGTAGAGCCAGTCGGCGCCGCGAGCACGGGAGATCACGCTGAGGTCGGGCGGAGCGGCGCCGAACCAGGCCTTGGCGTCCGTACTGGCCATGGCGACATTCATGGGTTCACCTGGCTTTTCGGCGGCGAACATCAGGTTGTCCTTGATCTGGCCTTCGGTCAGGCCGATGTCCTGCATGCGCGAGTAGCGCATGGCACCGGCACCGTGGCAGTTAAGGCAATAGTTGACGAATACGCGGGCGCCGCGCTGCAGGGAATCCTGATCGGCCAGATTGACCGGCGCCTTGTCCAGATGAACGCTGGCACCGGCCGCAAAAGCCGCGACGGGAGCTGCCGCCAGCAGGAAAAGAAAATTCTTCAAGCGTTTCATTTAGCCAGTCACCCTTTCCGGTTCCGGTTTGGTTTTGTCAATCGATGTGTACCACGGCATCAACAGGAAAAACAGGAAGTAGATCACCGAGAAAACCTGGGCAAAAATCGTCGCCACCGGAGTGGCCGGCAACAAGCCAAGGTAACCCAACCCGATGAAAGACACAACGAAGAGGGCCAGCATGATCTTGTAGATCGGGCCGCGATAGCGGATCGACTTGACCTTGCTGCGATCCAGCCAGGGCAGGAAAAACAGCACGACGATCGACATGCCCATCGCCACCACGCCAGGAAACTGCGAGCCGAACAACGGCGGCACAGCGCGCAGGATCGCGTAGAACGGGGTGAAGTACCACAGCGGCGCGATATGCTGCGGCGTCTGCAGCGGGTTGGCCGGAACAAAGTTGGCCTGCTCAAGGAAGTAGCCGCCCATTTCAGGTGCGAAGAACACGATCGCCGAGAACACCATCAGGAAGACGATGACACCGACAATGTCCTTCACCGTGTAGTACGGGTGGAAGGGGATGCCGTCGAGCGGGATATGCGTCACCGGGTCTTTGTTCTTCTTGATTTCGATGCCGTCCGGGTTGTTGGAGCCGACTTCGTGCAGCGCCACCAGGTGCACCACGACCAGCGCGAGCAGCACCAGCGGCAAGGCAATGACGTGGAAGGCAAAGAAGCGGTTGAGCGTGGCGTCCGAAATCACGTAGTCGCCGCGAATCCAGATCGACAGGTCTTCACCGATGAAGGGCACGGCGGCGAACAGGTTGACGATCACCTGGGCACCCCAGTAGGACATCTGACCCCACGGCAACATGTAACCGACAAAGGCTTCGGCCATCAGCACCAGATAGATCAGCACGCCGAATATCCAGATCAGTTCGCGCGGCTTGCGGTAGGAACCGTACATCAGGCCGCGGAACATGTGCAGATAGACGACGATAAAAAACATCGCGGCGCCGGTCGAGTGCATGTAGCGGATCAGCCAGCCCCACTCGACGTCACGCATGATGTACTCGACGGACATGAAGGCGAGCGCCGCGTCCGGCTTGTAGTGCATGGCGAGGAAAATGCCGGTGACGATCTGGATCACCAGCACCAGCATCGCCAGCGAACCGAAGAAATACCAGAAATTGAAGTTCTTGGGCGCGTAGTACTCGGACAGGTGCGCCTTGTAGGTTGAGGTGAGGGGGAATCGGTCGTCGATCCAACCCATCATTTTTTGCAGGGCAGACATTTATTTAAGCTCCTTTTGCGTCTACACCGATCAGCAACCTGGCGTCGCTGAGGTATTGATGAGGCGGAATCACCAGATTGGTCGGGGCCGGCGCACCCTTGAACACGCGCCCGGCAAGGTCGAAACGCGAGCCGTGGCAGGGACAGAAGAAGCCTCCCGGCCAGTCGCCGCCGAGGTCGGCCGCGCCGATTTCACTGCGGAAAGTGGGCGAGCACCCGAGGTGGGTACAGATACCGACCGCCACCAGGTATTCCGGCTTGATCGAACGGGCCGCATTCTTGGCGTAGTCGGGCTGCTGCGGCATTTCGCTGCCGGGGTCGGCCAGCTTGTCGTCGTGCTTTCCCAGCAGGCCGAGCATTTCCGGGGTACGGTTGACGATCCACACCGGCTTGCCGCGCCACTCGACCGTCAGCAGCATGCCCGGCTCGATCTTGTCGATATCCACTTCCACCGGTGCGCCTGCCGCCTTGGCCCGCGCGCTGGGCATCATGCTCATCACCAGCGGCACTGCCACGCCTGCCACCGCAACCCCGCCCAGAGCGCTGGTTGCGGCGATCAGGAATCTTCGTTTAGTTGTGTCCATTTTTTGCCCATCGGTTTCCTGGCTCATGTTTGCCTGACCTGAACGTGTTTTCGATAAAGGCGACATTCTAATCAATTTCTCGTACTTACTGGAAGCCCAACGTGGCATTGACGCGACGAAGCGCCCCCTGAGTTATAATTGTGCATGGCGGAACAACGCCAAGTCCATGAATTTAATCAACATGCGCAAACTCTGGTTGCTTTTCGCCCAATCCACCACGGTGGCGCTGGGCGTGCTGTTCATCATCGCCCTGTTCAAGCCCGATCTCCTGGGCTGGCAGCGGCAACAGCCGGGCCTCACCATCCAGCAGGCGCCGCAACCCGCGGCGAACGCGGTCTCCGTGAGCGAATCCTTCGCCCCGGCAGCGCAAAAAGTGATCCCGTCGGTGGTCAACGTCTTTACCCAGCAAAAGGTACGCACGCCGGCTCATCCCGCACTGCGGGACCCGATCTTCCGCTATTTCTTTGGCGATCGCCTGGATGAGCGCCCGCGCGAAGTGTCCAACCTCGGGTCGGGGGTGATCGTCAGTTCCAACGGCTACATCCTCACCAACCACCACGTGGTCGAAGCCGCCGATGAAATCCAGGTGGCGCTGGCAAACGGCCAGACCCTGCCGGCGCGCGTGGTGGGCGCCGACCCCGAGACCGACCTGGCGGTGCTGAAAATCGACGCCGGCGACCTGCCCGCGATCACCTTCGCCCAGATCGACAGCCTCAAGGTAGGCGACTGGGTGCTGGCGGTGGGCAATCCGTTCGGCGTCGGCCAGACCGTCACCGCGGGCATCGTCAGCGCGCTCGGCCGTACCCATCTCGGCATCAACACCTTCGAGAACTTCATCCAGACCGACGCCGCCATCAACCCGGGCAACTCGGGCGGTGCGCTGGTCGATGCCGCAGGCCATCTGGTCGGAGTCAACAGCGCGATCTATTCGCGCACCGGCGGCTCGCAAGGCATCGGCTTTGCCATTCCGGTCAGCATCGCGCGCCAGATCATGGAACAGATCATCAAGTCCGGCAGCGTGACGCGCGGCTGGGTCGGCATCGAAGTGCAGGACATCACGCCCGAACTGGCCGAATCCTTCAACCTGAAAAACGTCGATGGCGCACTGATCGCGGGGGTGCTGAAAGGCGGTCCAGCCGACGCCGGCGGCATCCGTCCGGGCGACATTTTGCTGGCGGTCAACGGCAACAAGGTGTCCAACTCTGCCTCGCTGCTGAATCTGATCGCCGCGTTGAAACCGGCCGAAGCCGCCCGCCTCACGGTGGCGCGCAAGCAGCAAGTGCTGGACCTGAAAATCCAGGTCGGGCGGCGCCCCCTGCAGCGCACGCTGGAACCGGCGCTGGAGCCCGAAATCAACTAATGCCGTGCCGGAATCAAAGCGCCCCGGCACGCGCCACGACGCTGCCGTCATGATCATGTTCACCGCGCTCGAAAACCACGTTGGCGCGCCCCACGATCAGAGAATCCAGCTGGCCAATGCGATCACTGTCTTTTTTCGCGTAAGGCAGTTTATGGAGGATGTAGCGCATGGCGTTAAGGCGTGCGCGTTTCTTGCAATCGGACTTGATCACCGTCCAGGGAGCATCCGCGGTGTCCGTGTGGAAAAACATTGCCTCCTTGGCCTTGGTGTAGTCCTCCCACTTATCGAGAGATGCCAGATCGATCGGTGACAATTTCCACTGTTTGAGCGGATGCACCTTGCGCTCCTTGAAGCGGCGACGCTGCTCCTCGCTGCTCACCGAGAACCAGAACTTGATGAGATGAATTCCATTCCGTGCCAGCATGCGCTCGAACTCAGGCGTCTGCCGCATGAACTCATCGTATTCAGTGGGGCTGCAAAACCCCATCACCCGCTCGACCCCGGCGCGGTTGTACCACGAACGATCGAATAGCACGATCTCGCCAGTTGTCGGCAAATGATTGACATAGCGCTGGAAATACCATTGTCCACGCTCGTTGTCAGTGGGTTTTTCCAGCGCCACCACCCGTGCGCCCCGCGGATTAAGGTGCTCCATGAAGCGCTTGATCACCCCTCCCTTGCCTGCCGCGTCACGCCCTTCAAAAAGGATCACTACTTTCTGCCCGGTTTCCTTGACCCAGGCCTGAAGCTTGAGCAATTCGACCTGCAGACGGTATTTTTCCTTTTCGTAGCTCCTGCGCAGCATCAGGTGCTTGTATGGATAACCGCCCTCGCGCCACCCCTGTGCCAGTTCTTCGTCCGGATTAAGCCGGACCTTGCCAAGGCGGGGTTGCTGCTGCCGCAGAAGGGTCTTGATGAGTTCCTCGGCTTCGGGAGGCGGCAAGCCCGAGATGATGTCGCCCACGGACTGCAGGTGTTGTTCCGCCGCGGCACTCAGCCCCCGGCCCACTGCGTCGGCCTCGAATCCTTGAGGCGTGGCCTCCTCAACCACATCGCCCGCGACCACGAGCCGGGGGCGGGAAGCTTTGCGCCTGCGCTCCGTGCCCCCTGCTTTTCCGGCGCCTAACGCCTGCCGGTCCCCGCATCCTGATACACCGCTGATTTTTTCGCCCATGCCTTCCCTCCCGACGGGTTCGCTCACCGCGTGACGATATGTCCGCTCTGCAGGTAACGGGCAAGGGTTTATAGAACTTGAATCCGGCCGGTGACGTTACGTTGGCCATCCGCGCTGAACGAAAGGCGATAAAAAACACTATCGATCCGGCTGCGACGTCGTCAGTACCCGCAATCGTGTGGGATAAGCATACACATCCCGCTCCATCGCCGTCACGCGCCAGCCGGCGGCGGTGCGGGCCAGCTGCTGCAGCGCGGGGTCACGCAGACGCAGGCTGGCCAGAATCAACACATCGGATGGCGAATACAGCGCGCCATCGGCCAGTGCCGGCTCGGGCTGCATGGTGGCCAGCAGGGGCCGCGCTTCGTGTTTCCACCCCTTCTCGCTCCAGAACCGTTGCCAGGCGACCTGCGCGAGTTGTCGCGCCTGCTTGCGCGACGGGCCATTGCCGGTGGCGTCGGCATGGTCGAGCAGGCCCTGCACGACATAGGCGTAATCCTCCAGTTCGGCATCCGGCAGCACCTTCCCGCGCGCCATCGCCTTCAACAAGCGGCCGTCCCTGACCAGCCGCGTCAGCAGGAAGTGCTGCAGGCGGTCGGCGCGCAGGCGGCAGGCCGGATCGAGCTGAATGGCCTGACTGAACGCCGACAGCGCCAGGCCATTGAGGCCGGCGTTCAGCTTGTCGTCCTTGGGCAGGCTGCGGGCCTGGCGCACGGGGCGCAGGATGCGTGCGGCAGCGACGAGCAGCCGGCGCTCGTCGGCCGTCGGCGTGCGGTATTCCGCAGGCAGATAGCCGGCGTCGAAGCTGCGCGGCGCATCGAGCCGCCACACCCGCCGCGCCGCAGCGAATATTTCCGGCGGCAGGTGCCGCTTCAGTTCATCGGGCTCCCACAGATAGGTCGCCCCTTCCCGCCCGGCGGCGTCCACCGCCGAGGTGCTGCTGTAGAGGCCGCCGCTCGGGTCGAGCAATTCATCCTGCATGAAATCGAGCGCACCGCGCGCAATCTCGCGGTAACGCGGCTGGCCCAGCACGCCGGCGGCGCGCAGGTAGAGCACGGCCAGATGCGCGTTGTCGTACAGCATTTTCTCGAAATGCGGCGTGTCCCAGCCAGGGTCGGTGGCGTAGCGGAAAAACCCGCCCCCGATAGGGTCGTGCAGCCCGCGCGCGGCCATCTGGTCGAAGGTCTCGCGCAGAAACCCGGCCAGTCTGGCATCCGGCTGCCACGCCTGGCGCTCCAGCAAGGCATGCAGTTGCGGCGCCATGGGGAATTTGCTGACCTGGCCGAAGCCGCCGTGCAGCATGTCGGCCTCCTGCCACACCCCGGCGATGAACTGCTCCCAGGCGCGGGCGGTGCGGGCAGCCGTCAGCGGCGCGCGGCCGGGCGCCTGAGCGGGCGGGGGCGCCGCCTGCCGCGCCAGGCGACGAATACCGGCGGAGTCCGCCGCCCAGCGTTCCGCGAGATGGGTCAACAGTTTGCTGAAATCGTCCGCTGGCGCATACAGCACGACAAACGCCGGGAAACCCTCGGGCGTGACGAAGGCGTTGAGCGGCCAGCCGGCGATGCCGTTGAGCTGCGCCGAGAAGGTCTGCAGGGCATCGTCCAGCCCGCTGTTGAGTTCGCGGTCGACCTTGACCGGGATGAAATCGCGGTTGAGCAAGGCGGCAATCTGCGGGTCTTTATAGCTTTCGCGCTGCATGACGTGACACCAGTGGCAGGCGAAGTAGCCCACCGACACGAACAGCAGCTTGTTTTCGCGCTTGGCGCGGGCGACGGTGGCGGTATTCCATTCCTGCCAGGCCACCGGGTCGCTGCCATGCAGCGCAAGATAGGGCGAAGGGTGGTTGACCAGCTGATTGACCGGAGCGGCCGCAACCGCAACAGGCAGCAGCAGGCTCAACAGCAGGGTGGCGAATGCTGTGCTGCGCTCAAACCCTGACATAGGTCCAGCCTTGCTGGAGCCGGGTGACGATCTCGCCGATGGCGGTGGGCGCAGTCAGGGTGGCGGGCAGCAGGACGACCTTTTCGCCCTCGTTCGTGAAACGGGCAATGGACTGCCCGCACGCCACCCAGTGCAGGTTGGCATGGCGCTGCTTCATGCGCGCCATGCGCGCCGCATGGGGGCTGACCCCGGTGCGCAGCAGGTCGATGCCGCGGCTGTTGGCGATGATTTCGAGCTGCATCGCCCGGCCCTGCTGTTCCGCTTCGTCGAGCAGCCGATCGGCCTGATCCAGCACCGTCCGCATCTTGTCGGGCGCGCCACTGTCGAGATGCAGGATGACCCGATTCGGGTCGGCCACGCGTGCCAGGCTGACTGTCTGAAAGCCGCCGGCGACGACGGCCGGAACGGTGGCCACCGCTTGCGGCTCCAGCCCGCGCAAGGCCCAACCGCCGCTCAATCCCGCAACCAGGACGAGGCAGCCGTACGCGCAGCGCTGCATGAACTGGCGCCGCGTCGCCGCACCCGGTTGCCGGCGGCCGGCAACCGGCGGTTCGGCATACGCCAGCCGCACCATGCTCCGCAGGCTGCGCAACGCGCAGACGCGCTGCGCCAGGTCCTTGTCGTCGCGTATGCGGGCGATGAGCGCTTCGCTCTCGACCACGTCGAGCTCGCCATCGACAAAGGCATGCAGGATCTCATCCGAAACGACGGGATTCATTTCACGCGCCTCAGCAGGGTCCTGGCCGCAGGCTGCTGTGTCGCAGGATCCAGCAAAATTTTCAGGCTTGTGCGCGCACGCGACAGGCGGCTCATCACCGTGCCCACCGGAATGTCCAGAATCCCGGCCACTTCGGCATAGCCGAATTCTTCCAGGTCGACCAGCGTCAGCACCTGTCGCTGCCCAAGCGGAAGGCGCGCCACCGCGGCCCGCACGCAGGCGATCACCTCCTGGCGGTTGCAGCACGCGTCGGGGGCCTCGACACCGGATTCGAGTTCATCGTGCAGGTCGTCGACATCGTCGAAGTCGCGCCGGCTGCGCAGGTGATCGAGCCAGCAGTGGTTCATGATCGACACCATCCAGCCCTTCAGCGCCGCCTCGTCGCGCAGCTGGGCACGCCGCATCCAGGCCTTGGACAGGGTCTCCTGCACCAGGTCGTCGGCCAGTGCCGGATCGTGGCACCAGGCATAGGCGATGCGATAGAGCAGCGGGCGCTGCGCCTCGATTCCGGGACGGAAGGGGCCAAACAGGAAGCGGCTGATCAGGATCATGTGAATAAGACGGGGCGAGTGGTTCATTTATTCCATAAAAAACCACCTGCCGGAATGGAATAAGCGTGCCATGCAATGCGTCTTATCAATAGGCTTATTGTTCATTAGGCCCGTTTATCCAACATCGATCAGGAGACCACCATGACCCGTATTCTCACCCCGTTCTTAGCCGCCCTGCTTCTGGCAACCGCGCCCATGGCCGCCAGCGCCGCAGAAGAAAAGGTGGTGTACCACGTCAACGATTCCGCCAACGCCCGCGTTGCCCTGAACAACGTGAGCAACCACCTTAATGCTGCGCCGGATGCCAAGATCGTCGTGGTGACCCACGGCAAGGGCATCGATTTCCTGCTGAATGGAGCAGAAGATGCTAACGGCAATCCCTATGAAATCGGGGTGCAGACCTTGAAGAGCAGAGGTGTCGACTTCCGCGTCTGCAACAACACCCTGAAGTCACGCAAGCTGGGCGCCAGCGACGTGGTGGAAGAGGCAACCGTTGTACCGTCGGGCGTGGCCGAAATCGGCAAACTGCAGGCCCAGGAAGGCTACGTCTACCTGAAGCCCTAAAAAGGCTCCGTTTTCTTGCAGTCCATCTGGCCGACCCTAACAGGTCGGCTTTTTTATGCGCTGCGGATAAAGTGCTCGCGGTAATACTTCATTTCGTCGATGGACTCGTAGATGTCGGCCAGCGCTTCGTGTTTGTTGGACTTCTTGAACGCTTCGGAAAGTCCGGGCCGCCAGCGCTTGGCCAGCTCCTTCAGGGTGCTGACGTCGAGGTTGCGGTAGTGGAAAAAGGCTTCCAGTTGCGGCATGCAGCGCGCCATGAAGCGTCGGTCCTGGCAAATCGAATTGCCGCACATCGGCGAAGTCCTGGCCGGCACGTGCTGTCTCACGAATTCAAGCATCTGCGCCTCGGCGTCGGCCTCGTTCAGCTGCGAAGCCCTGACGCGGTCGATCAGTCCAGACTTGGCGTGCGTGCCCTTGTTCCAGCTGTCCATCGCATTCATTACCTCGTCGGGTTGATGGACCGCCAGCACCGGACCTTCGGCCACGGTATTGAGGTCGGCATCGGTGACGACGATGGCGATTTCGATGATGCAGTCATTCTCCGGCGACAAGCCGGTCATTTCCATATCGAGCCAGAGCAGGTGGGTGGGGTTCAGGGCCATATCGATATTCCTTCGAAAAACAGGCCGTCATTTTCGCACACGACGTATCCGGCGGCTGGCGCAATTGCGGTCCTGTGACCATAATGTTGGCAATACCCAGAGGAATCCCATCATGATCATGAAAACTTTGACCGCCCTGTTCTGTAGCGTGCTGCTGGCTGGCGGCGCCCACGCCGCACCGGTTGCCAAAAGCGACGCCGAGGCCGGCAAGATCCTGCACGACAAGGCCTGCACCAGCTGCCACGTCCGCATGTTCGGCGGCGACGGCAGCAAGATCTACACCCGCGCCGACCGCAAGACCAAAACCGCGCAGCAGCTCGCCGCCCGCATTTCCGGCTGCAACGCCAACACGGGCGCCGGCTGGTTCCCGGAGGATGAGGCGCACGTCGCCGCCTACCTCAATCAGCAGTACTACAAATTCAAGTAAGGCTCATTCAAACGAGAAATGCCATGACCACCGTCGTAGAAGAACTCGTCCGCAAGAAATGCGCGCCCTGCGAGGGCGGCGTCGCCCCGCTGACCGATGCGCAGATTGCGCCGCTGCTGAAGGGCCTGTCCGGCTGGCAGCGCGAGGCTGAAAAAATCGTCAAGGAATACAAGTTCAAGGACCACTACCAGGCCCAGGCCTTCACCAATGCGGTAATGTGGGTGTCGCACCGCGAGGACCATCATCCCTACCTGCTGGTGGGCTACAACACCGTCAAGGTCGAGTACTGGACGCACGCCATCGGCGGGCTTTCCGAGAACGATTTCATCTGCGCCGCCAAGGTCGACATGCTGCTTGAAATCTGACCCCGTGACCGTCCTGACCGGCCAGGTCGTCGCCGCATTCAGCCGCCGTTTCATTGTCGAGACGGCCGACGGCAAGCTGCCGTGCCAGGTCAAGGGCCGCCACCTGCGCGTGGTGTGCGGCGACAAGGTCGAAATCCGGCGCGACGGCGACGCCGGGGTGATCGAAGCGGTGCTGCCGCGCGCCAGCCTGCTGTATCGCTCCGACGCATTCAAATCCAAGGCGATCGCCGCCAACGTCACCCAGCTTGCCGTGGTGGTGGCGGCGCGGCCGAGTTTCTCGATGGAACTGGTGCAACGCTGCGTCCTCGCCGCCGAAGACCAGGGCATCGCCAGCCTGCTGATCCTCAACAAAGCCGACCTGCCGGAAACGCCGGCCGCACGCGAACGCCTGAATCTGCTCACCCGCATCGGCTATCCGCTCGTCATGCTGTCGGCGCTGACCGACGTGGCGCCGCTGCGCCCTGCCCTGCACGACCACACCACCCTATTGATCGGGCAGTCCGGAATGGGCAAGTCGACCCTCATCAACGCGCTGTTTCCGGGCGCCGACGTGGTGACCGCCGAGTATTCCGAGGCGCTCGACAGCGGGCGCCACACCACCACCCACACCCGCCTGCACCGGCTGGACACCGACTCGGCGGTGATTGATTCGCCCGGCCTGCAGGAATTCGCCCTGCAGCACATGGATGCCGGTGCCCTGGCGCATGGCTTCGTCGAGTTCCGCCCGTTTCTGGGGCAGTGCCGCTTCCGCGACTGCAAGCACGAGACCGAGCCGGGCTGCCGGCTGCAGGAAGCGGCCGCCGCGGGCGAGATCGACCCTGCGCGGATCAAGCTGTTCCAGACCCTGCGCCGCCTGCAGCAAAACGCCGCCCAGCGTCTATAAACCAAGCTGGTTTACACCTGAGGAGAGCGGCCATGAAATCAATTCTGGTTGCGTTGATGGGGCTATGGCTGGGATTTTTCGCACCGGCACAGGCTGCCGGGAAATGGGTGGAAACACCCTACGCGCCGGCCAGGGTCATGTTCGAGTTCTATCTGGACGACCCGCAGAAAATCGGCAGCGCGCTGTTCTGGGTGCGCTCGCTGATGAATCCCCTGCTGGCTGCGCCTTATAACTACTCGCCCGAAGATTTGAGCATCGTCGTCGTGATCCACGGCACCGAAGTCGTCACCGTGGCGAAAAAGAACGAGGCGAAATACCAGGAGGCCGTCGACCGCATGCGTTACTACGCCGGTCTCGGCGTGGCATTCAAGGTGTGCGGACAGGCGATGGAAGATTACGGCTATGCGGTGAAAGACTTCCAGGACTTCATCGAAGTCGTGCCCAACGCCATCACCGAGCTGGCGCACTGGCAGCAGCAGGGCTATGCGCTGATCATCCCCCAGACCATGAGCAAAACCATCGACATCGAGTCGATCCGCTAGTGTAGTGCTGCATTCTTGACGGCACTTATGTGCAATCCCTTGTAGGTCGGGCTTCAGCCCGACATGTCGGGTTAAAACCCGACCTACGAGGCCGTTATTACATGGCTATAAGTTCCAAACAGAATGCAACACTACACTAG
>JAUYCF010000073.1 GCA_030692355.1 Thiobacillus sp. | reverse complement strand
TTTCTGCTGCAGAAAGCCCTTGGACGCGGTGAAGGACAAAAAGATATTTCCAGGGAAACTACCAAGCTATCGAACCGGGCTCGTCCAACAACCGGTTCAGATCGTGGCTCGCTTCGCGATCACGATCTAACCTTAATCGTTGGACGAAGCCGCTACGCGGAGAAGTCGCCTGGCTGAGCCACACGACATATTCTGCACATTCATTTCCTCGCCGTTGAGGGAAGTGATTCTGCAATATTTCGTGAGGATAAACCAGCATGACGAACGCTTTGGCCGGGCACTTCGACCGGCAATACCAAACCCATCTCAAGCATCTCAAACTCAAGGGGCTGCAACCCAAGACCATCGACGCCTACGCCCGTGCTATCCGGCGGTTGGGTGAGTACTTTGCCCAGCAGATCGACGACCTCTCCGAGGCGCAGCTCACCGAGTACTTCAGCGACCTGATCGGGACACACTCGTGGAGCGCGGTCAAGCTCGATCTCTACGGCCTGAAGTTCTACACCACCCATGTCCTGAAGAAGCCCTGGGTGATGCCGAACCTGATCAAGCCGCCCAAGACGCAGCGCCTGCCCGACATCGTTACGGTCGACGAAGCGCAACGCCTGTTTTTGGCGACGCGCACCCTGAGCTACCGGGTGTTCTATTTCACCCTCTACAGCCTGGGGCTGCGCCTGGGCGAAGGGCTGGCCCTGAAAGTCGGCGACATCGATGCCGCCAGGATGCGCGTACAGATACGCGACGCCAAAGGCAACCGGGACCGCTTCGTGCCCTTGCCGGCGGCGACGCTGACTGCCCTGCGGCAATTCTGGCAACTGCACCGTCACCCCGAACTGCTCTTTCCCAATCGCCACGGTGGTCTGAAGGCGGCGCATCGCGCCCGCTCGCCGCTCGATCGCGGTGGTGTGCAAACCACCTTGCGCCAAGTGGCGCAGGATTGCGGGCTAAAAAAAAGATCACCCCGCACAGTTTGCGCCACAGCTATGCGACCCACCTGATCGAAGCCGGCGTCGATCTGCTCGAAGTCCAGAAGATTCTCGGCCACCATTCGATTCTCACCACCGCCCGCTACACCCACCTGACCAGCCACACCAACGATCAGGCCAGCGTTCGCATCAATGCCCTGATGAATCGCTTCTCGATGGCCTGGGGCGTGGTCAAATGATTCCTCTCGCCGAAGTCATCGCCCGCCATGAGGCGGCCTACCTGCAACAGTATCGTCACGCCATCCTGCCCAGCCACCGCCAGGCCCTGGCTGCCATGAAGTCCTGCCGCACGGCCCTGGCACCCCGGATGCTGGCCCGTTGTAGCGCCTGCGACGAGCGACGCCTGGTGCCGCATTCCTGCGGGCATCGCAACTGCCCGCATTGCCAGCATCACGAGAGCCAGCAGTGGCTGGAGCGCCAACTCAAACGGCAGGTGCCGGCCAACTACTTCCTGCTCACCTTCACCGTGCCGGCGGAATTCAGGGACCTGGCCTGGCGCCATCAACGCACGTTCTACGCCCTGCTGTTCGAATGCGCCTGGGCGACGGTCAACACCTTCAGCCACAACGACAAACACCTGCACGGCCGGCCCGGGGCGGTGAGCGTCCTGCACACCCATTCGCGCCGCCTCGATTACCACCCGCACCTGCATCTGGCGATGCCCGCCGCCGCACTGGATGCGAAGACTCGGCGCTGGCGGACCAAGCCCCGTGGCAAAGGCAACGGCTATCTGTTCAACCACCGCGCCCTGGCCAAGGTGTTTCGCGCCAAACTGCTGGCGGCGCTGGGTCGGGAAGGGCTGAAACTGCCCGCCTGTCACCCGGAAAAATGGGTGGTCGACTGCAAGGGCGTCGGCAACGGTGAAAAGGCCCTGGTCTATCTCGGTCGCTATCTCTATCGGGGCGTCGTTCAGGAAAAGGACATCCTGTCCTGTGACGAGGCGCAAGTCAGCTTTCGCTACCGCGACAGCCAGACCGGGGAGATGGCGGTGCGTACGGTGAGCGGTGCCACCTTCCTGTGGCTGATCCTGCAGCACGTTCTGCCCAAGGGGTTTCGGCGGGCTCGCAACTTCGGCTTTCTGCATCCCAACAGCAAACGCCTGATCGCTCTGTTGCAGGTCGTGCTGAAGGTAATGCCCAGCGCCGATCCGGGCTGGATGAAACCGCGCCCACCATTTCTATGCACCTGCTGCGGGGCGCCGATGCAGGTAGTGCGCAGACGCATTCCATCGGCGTCCGACCGATGGCGGAGCTCAAGTTTGGCTGAGGGCGTGAGCATGTAAGCCGGTTGCCGTCTGACCTGACGCTGATGCGCCGTTCGGCGCCACGGGGGCGCTCGGCCTGAAATCGGCCAAATCGCGGATTTGGACGTCCAAATGGCTGAGTCTGGCGACGCATCGTTGCAATGACGGTGCGTGTGGCCGGCGACAGTGGGCTTTCTGCTGCAGAAAGCCCTTGGACGCGGTGAAGGACAAAAAGATATTTCCAGGGAAACTACCAAGCTATCGAACCGGGCTCGTCCAACAACCGGTTCAGATCGTGGCTCGCTTCGCGATCACGATCTAACCTTAATCGTT
>JAUYCF010000047.1 GCA_030692355.1 Thiobacillus sp. | reverse complement strand
GAAGGGGAAATCATCACGGCGGCGACGATCCTCAGCGGCGGCTTCTCGCTCATCGTTGGCACCGACAAGGGCCAGGTCGCGCAGTGGTTCCAGGTGCGCGACGCCGACAACGTTAATCACCTGACCCACATCCGCTCGTTCAAGCCGATGGCCAGCCGGGTGACGACGATGGCGCCGGAGCATTTCCGCAAGGGCTTCCTGGTCGGTGACGACAAGGGCAATATCGGCCTCTATTACGCAACCTCCAATCGTCTGTTGCTGACACGCTCGACCGGCAACGCGCCGGTGCGCGTGGTCGGCATCACGCCGCGCGCCAATGCCGTCATGGTCGAGAGCGCGGGCGACACCATCCAGTCTGCCCGGGTGGAGAATGATTTCCCGGAGATTTCCTTCTCGTCGCTGTGGCAGAAGGTCTGGTACGAGAGCTACCCGGAGCCGGAATACAACTGGCAGTCCTCCGCCGCGACGTCCGATTTCGAACCCAAGTTCAGCGTCGCGCCGCTCACCTTCGGCACCCTGAAGGCGGCGTTCTACGCCATGCTGGTGGCGATTCCGCTGGCGGTGCTGGGCGCCATCTTCGCCGCCTATTTCATGTCGCCGAAGATGCGCAGCGTGGTCAAGCCGTCGATCGAGATCATGGAAGCGCTGCCGACCGTGATCCTGGGCTTTCTCGCCGGCCTGTGGCTGGCGCCCTGGGTCGACAACAACCTCGCCGGCACGCTGCTGGCGATATTCATGCTGCCGTTCAGCTTCGTCATCACGGCCTATGTGTGGCATCTGCTGCCCAGGCGGCTGATCGCCGGCATCGGCTCGGGCTGGGAAGCGGCCCTGCTGATTCCCGTCATCATCCTGGTGATGTACCTGGCCATTCAATTGGGGCACCCGATCGAAGCGGCGTTCTTCGGCGGCAACATGCCGCACTGGCTGACGAACGAACTCGGCATCACCTATGAGCAGCGCAACTCGCTGGTGGTCGGCATCGCGATGGGCTTTGCGGTGATCCCGACCATCTTCTCGATCGCCGAGGACGCGGTGTTCAGCGTGCCCAAGCACCTCACCTCGGGTTCGCTCGCCCTCGGCGCGACGCCGTGGCAAACGCTGTTCTTTGTCGTGCTGCTGACCGCCAGCCCCGGCATCTTCTCGGCCATCATGGTCGGCATGGGGCGCGCGGTCGGCGAGACCATGATCGTGCTGATGGCCACCGGCAACACCGCGGTGATGGACCTCAGCATCTTCACCGGCTTCCGCACCCTGTCCGCCAACATCGGGGTGGAAATGCCCGAGGCGGCGGTCGGCACCACCCACTACCGCCTGCTGTTCTTCTCGGCGCTGGTCCTGTTCGTGTTCACCTTTGTGGTGAACACCGTGGCAGAACTGATCAGACACCGTCTGCGCGAAAAATACAGCTCACTCTAAGGAATAACCAAGATGCGTAACTGGTACAAGAGCGGAGAACCCTGGGTCTGGACGACTGCCGGCGCAGTCGCCCTGTCGCTGATCATGGTGTATGCGGTGGTGTGGATGACGGCCGCGCGCGGTCTGACCCACTTCTGGCCCAAGCCGGTGGCCGAGGTCACCTATCAGGAGCGGGATGGCTCTGCTTCACGCCTGATCGGCGAGATTCGCGAGCGCGAGGAAGTCTCGCTGGTTCGCCTGCGCGAGCAGGGCTACACCATCGACAGCAAGAATCTGTTCGCCGACCGCTACCTGATCAAGCTCGGCAACAAGGACCTCACCGGTGTCGATTTCAAATGGTTTCCCGCGCCCATGCTGGGCGAGTTCACGTACCCCAAGGATCTGCTGGCGATCGAGCGGCGTGAATGGGGCAACTTCTACGGACACCTGAAAGCGGTCAAGGAAGCCGGCGTTGTGGTGGCCGAGGGCCCCGCGGCCTGGGAAGAAGCGCAGAAGCGGCTGGAACGCTCCAATGTGCTGTTCCGGGAAGCGCTGCGCATCGAAAAGAGCGACATTGGCAAAATCAACTATGCGCTGGAAAAAGTTCGCCTGCGTGAACGTGGGCTGGAGATCGACAACACGCTGACCGAGGCCGCCAAGGCGGAACTCGCACGGGAGCGCGAGGCGGGTGAAGCCAAATATCTGGCCTTGCAGCAGAAGATGGACCAGATTCGTGTCGATATCGAGCGCGACAGCGTCACGGTTGAAACGAACGACGGCCAGCTGGTGGACATTCCGCTGGCCAAGGTGGCCGACATGTACATGCCCAACGCCATGAGCGTGTGGCAAAAGATCGGCTTCTACGTACACAAATTCTACGAATTCGTCAGCGATGATCCGCGCGAGGCCAACACCGAGGGCGGCATCTTCCCCGCCATTTTCGGCACCGTGATGATGGTGCTGCTGATGTCGGTGATGGTCACCCCGCTCGGCATCATGGCGGCGATCTACATGCGTGAATACGCCAAGCCGGGCCCGGTGATCCGCGCCATCCGCATCTCGGTCAACAACCTGGCGGGGGTGCCCTCGATCGTCTACGGCGTGTTCGGCCTCGGCTTCTTCGTCTACGTGCTGGGCGGCTCGATCGACGAACTGTTCTTCGCGGCAGCGCTGCCGGCGCCCACCTTCGGCAGCCCCGGCATCCTGTGGGCTTCGCTGACGCTGGCGATTCTGACCCTGCCGGTGGTGATCGTCGCCACCGAAGAAGGCCTGTCGCGGGTACCGCGCACCATCCGCGAGGGCAGTCTCGCGCTCGGCGCGACCAAGGCCGAGACGCTGTGGCGAACCGTGCTTCCGATCGCCAGCCCGGCGATGATGACCGGCCTGATTCTGGCGATTGCGCGCGCCGCCGGCGAGGTGGCGCCGCTGATGCTGGTCGGCGTGGTGAAGCTCGCCCCCAGCCTGCCGCTCGACGGCAACTTCCCCTTCCTCCACCTGGAGCGGAAGTTCATGCACCTGGGCTTCCACATCTACGACGTCGGCTTCCAGAGCCCCAACGTCGAGGCGGCGCGGGCGCTGGTGTACGCCACGTCGCTGCTGCTGGTAATCATCATCGTCGTGCTCAACCTGTTCGCGATCCGGCTGCGCAACCGCCTGCGCGAGAAAATGCGCGGCCTCGAAGGCGTTTGATCGCCCGCTACCCCCTACAACGATAGACCCGAAGGATTAAGAAATGAGCGAAGCCAGCCCGAAAACCCACGCGATCAAACTCGCCGACCTGGGACGCACGCAGGCGGAAGAGACGGATGAAGTGGCGATCCGCGTCGAGAATCTCGATCTGTATTACGGTGACGCGCAGGCACTGAAGAACGTCAGCATGAACCTGCCGAAAAACCGCGTCACTGCGTTTATCGGCCCCAGCGGCTGTGGCAAATCAACGCTGCTGCGCTGCTTTAATCGCATGAACGATCTGGTCGAAATCTGCCGGGTTGACGGCAAGATCCTGATGGAAGGGAAGAACATCTACGACCGCGACGTCAACGTCGCGCTGCTGCGCCGTCGCGTCGGCATGGTGTTCCAGAAGCCCAACCCCTTCCCCAAGTCCATTTACGAAAACGTGGCCTACGGCCTGCGCATCATGGGCGTCAACAACAAGAGCACCCTCGACGAAGCGGTCGAGAAGGCCTTGCGCGGGGCCGCGCTGTGGAACGAGGTCAAGGACCGTCTCGACGAGAACGGCTTGAGCCTTTCCGGCGGCCAGCAGCAGCGCCTGGTGATCGCGCGCGCCATCGCGCTGGAACCGGACGTGCTCTTGCTCGACGAACCGGCCTCCGCGCTCGACCCCATTTCCACCGCCAAGATCGAGGAGCTGGTCAACGAGATGAAAGACCAGTACACGATCATTATTGTGACCCACAACATGCAGCAGGCGGCGCGGGTTTCCGACTACACCGCCTTCATGTATATGGGCGAGCTGATTGAAATTGGCCGCACCAACGACGTGTTCCTCACGCCCACGGTCAAGCAGACCGAAGATTACATAACGGGTCGCTTCGGCTGAGTGCAGCCGGGGAACCTGCAACCGTAACGGCAGCCCCCGACCCGCAACACGCCGCCATCCTCATGCCGCAGGAAAACCAGGGTTCGCCGATGAGTCCGCGATATTCGGGACCGTCCGATTTGCTCCAGCCAGGCGCTGAAGCCGAGGCGACGCCCATATTTTCCCCGCGAATTTTTCTGGTCGATCCCGATCCGCTGACGCGGGCCCTGCTCGTGGATTATTTGCGCGGCAAAGGCTTTGATGTCGTCGCGGCAACGGACATGGAGGCCACGCCCCCGCCGGCCGACGTGCTGATTCTTGCCCTGGATGGCATGGGACAGCGCGCGAACAGACCGACGTGGCTTTCGGAAAAGCCGGAAATTCCCACGATCGTTCTGGACCGATCGCATGTGTTCCCAGGTCGTGCCGCCGCCCTCGGTTTCGAACCCGATGCCCGGCTGGCCTTGCCCATCCAGCCGCGCAAACTGGTGTCCACGATCCGGCGGGTTCTGAGCCTGGCGCGAATCGAGTCGGCCGATCCCCGCGAGGCGTCTGTCCGCGCATACCGTTTTTCCGGATGGACGCTCCATTGCCACGAGCGCCGACTGGAGTCGCGCGATGGAAAATCGATCCTGCTCGACAAACGGGAATTCGAGGTGCTGAGGGCATTTTTGACCTTCCCCCGCCAGCTGCTGACCCGCCGGCAATTGATCGCCATCGTCTGGGGCGCCGACATGGACGTCGAGAACAGGACGCTGGATCGCCCCATCACGCGTTTGCGGCGCCACCTCGGCGACGACGTCAAGTTCCCGGCGTTGCTCAAAACAGTCGTCGGGGTGGGGTATCGGCTCGACGTCGAAGTGGAAAAATCATCCTGGAAACCGCAGTTGGACGCGCCCGATGGTGCGTAGCGGTGTCACCCAAAAGGTGAACGTGAACGAAGGCAGAAAACCCAGTATTCACGCGGCTTCCATTGAGGTGATGAGCGGTCAACTGCGGTTTTTAGGATCATTGTAGCCAGGCCCCTGGCTCATCCCGGCGCTCACCCAATCAGCGCCACCGCCTTGATCTGAACGTAAACCATCCGCCCGGGCGCGAGTTCGAGCGCATGCGCGGAGCGCCGGGTCAGGCGCGCCAGCAGTGGCGATTCGCCGACGCGCAGCTTGACCAGGGTGAGCGCCGGGTGGGCGTCGTCGACGCTGTTCACGACAACGGCGGGCAGGGTGTTGAGGATGCTGGTGCCGGTCGTCGGCGCGCGCGCCAGGCTGACGTCGCGGGCGAGGATGCGCACGCGGGCGCGGTGGCCGACCGGCAGGCCGTGGTCGCGCACCCACAGGCGGCCGCCGGCGAATTCCATGTGCGCCAGGTGCCATTCTTTGTCGCGCGCCGCCACCACGGCATCCAGCACCACGCCGGCGTCCTCGCCCAGCCTGATTGGCAGGTCGAGGCGAGCGAGGGTGTCGGTGAGCGGACCGGCGGCCACCGCGCGGCCGCCTTCCATCACCACGATGTGATCGGCCAGGCGCGCCACTTCGTCGGGCGCGTGGCTGACGTAGAGCACGGGGATGTCGAGTTCGTCGTGCAGGCGTTCCAGGTAGGGCAGGATTTCCTGTTTCAGCGCGAAATCGAGCGCCGCCAAAGGTTCGTCCATCAGCAGCAGCCGCGGGCTGGTGGCGAGTGCGCGCGCGATGCTGACGCGCTGGCGTTCGCCGCCGGACAGCCGCGCAGGCTTGCGGCCGAGCAGATGTCCGATGTCGAGCATGGCCACCGCCTGGTCGAGCGAGACCCGGCGCTGCGCCTGCGGCACGCGCTTCTGCCCGAATTCCAGATTGGCCCGCACGTCGAGATGCGGAAACAGGCTGGCTTCCTGGAACACGTAGCCCAGCGGGCGCTGGTGGGTCGGCCGGAACGTCGCGGCGTCCTGCCAGACGTCGCCGTTGACGGACAGCGTGCCGCCGGGCGCATGCTCCAGCCCGGCGACGGCGCGCAGCAGCGTGGTCTTGCCGGAACCGGAAGGGCCGAACAGGGCGGTGACGCCGCGCCCGGGCAGGTCGAGGTCGACGTCGAGCGAGAAGTTGGCATAGTCGAGCTTGAAGCGGGCGCGGATGCTCATGGATGCACCACCGTGTAACGCCGGTTGAGTAAATACACCGTGAACAGCAACAGGAAGGAGGCCACCAGCAGGCCGCCGGCCAGAAGGTGTGCGCTGGCGTAGTCCATGGCCTCGGCATGATCGTAGATGGCGATGGACAGCACCCGCGTTTCGCCCGGGATGTTGCCGCCCACCATCAGTACCACACCGAATTCGCCCACCGTGTGCGCGAAGGTGAGGGTGATGGCAGTGAGGAAACCTCGCCGTGAGAGCGGCACGACGACGCTGAAAAAGCGGTCCCAGGGTCTGGCGCGGAGGGTGGCGGCCACCTCGATCATGCGGTCACCAACGGCAGCGAAGGCATCCTTGAGCGGCTGCACCATGAACGGCAGGGAATACAAAGTCGAGGCCAGCACCAGGCCGGTGAAGGTGAAGGCCAGATGGTGCAGGCCGAGGGATTCCAGCGTGCCGCCGATGGGTCCATTCGGGCCCAGCGCCACCAGCATGTAGAAGCCCAGCACGGTCGGCGGAAGCACCAGAGGCAGTGCCACTACGGCTTCCACCACTACCGACACCTTGTTTTTCGTTCGCGCCAGCCACCAGGCGATGGGGGTGCCGAGAATCAGCAACACTATCGTGGTGACGGCCGACAACTTGAGTGTGGTGATCAACGCCATCCAATCGGCCGAGGACATGTTATTTCCCTTCTCCGCCCGGCAGCACGAATCCGTAACGGCGCATCACCGCGCGGGCCGGCTCGCTCGCCATGTGGTTGGCGAAGTCCCTGGCCAGGGGGTTGCCGGCGGCACGCTGGGTGATGGCGAAGCCCTGTTCCAGCGGCGCATGCCAGGCGTCCGGGATCAACGTCCAGGCACCCTTGCCCTGCATGGTCGGCGACATTACCAGGGCCAGCGCGACGATGCCGGCATCCGCCGCGCCGGTGTCGATGAACTGGGCGGTGTGGGCGATGTTCTCACCCAGCACCAGCCTGGGTTCCATGGCGGTCCAGACGCCCTGATGCTGCAAGGCCTCCTTGCCACGCAGACCATAGGGGGCGTGCTGGGGGTTGGCGATGGCGAACTTGCGGATGGAGCTGCCGGGCAAGTCCTTAAGTGCCATCTTCGCCAGTTCGGGCTTCAGGCTCCACAAAACGATGCGCCCCACCGCGTAGGGCCGGGTGGGACCGGCCGTCAGGCCCTCTTTCTCAAGCTTGCGCGGGTACTCGATGTCAGCGGAGAAATACATATCGAAGGGCGCGCCATTCTTGATCTGGGTGAAGAACTTGCCTGAGGAACCGTAGATCACCTCGATCTTGTCGTCGGGGCGGGCAGCGCGGAACGTGTCCACCACCTCCGCCATGGCGAACTTGAGATCAGCGGCAGCGGCGATGGTGAGCGAGCCAGCCATGGCGGGCGAGATCGGGGCCATGACCAGGATCGCGAAGGCGAGGCGTTTCAGTTTTCTGAGAAGCTTCATGGAATAACCTTTCGATATGTACAAGTGAATATAACGATGAACGTAAAACAGCGCTGGAGATCCAATCGGATATGTATCAGCCTGCTTGTTATGCCAAGAGTTGGGTGAACTCGCGCATCTCGGCGGCCACACTGGCCGCCGCCTTCAATTCCATGGCCCTGTAGCGGGCCAGCACATCCAGTCCCTGCTCGGTGATACGCGCTCCGCCACCGCCCGAGCCCCCCTTGCTGGCTTCCACCAGAGGCCTTTTGAAGCAGCGGTTCATGGTGTCCACCAAGAGCCAGGCGCGCCGGTAGGACATGCCCATCTCCCGCGCCGCCGCTGAAATGGATCCAGTGCGGGCCACGGCATCGAGCAGGTCCGCCTTGCCTGGGCCGATAGCAATTTCTGCTCCCAGCAAGATGCGCAGTTTGGGGTTGATCCGTTTATCCAAAATCGATCCTTGCCAGATCCGTTATGTTTTTGAATATATATCGCGTTGGTTTTTCTGGCAAGCGCTATGCAAGCAGCGGGAGGATATGCAAGTCAACATTGCCGACGCCCCAACGCAACCAGATTCCCCGGCGCTTGTATGGGAAATTCCAATTTCCCCCTTGGGGCCGATAAACAGTCATTCGATACAGCCATGTTGACTGCCGCACAGGGTCGGTGCGACCCTTGATGCGCAGGCGCAGGCGCCGGCTTCCGGCTTCGGCTTCACAAAAGCGGACGTCTCGCTTATACTCGCCCGGCTTGCGAGCACGGAAAAATGTTTTCTGACGTTTTTCTGACGCTCGCAACCCTGGGACAAGTGCCTTGGGTTGCGGATGCCTGCGCCCAAGCGCTTGTTTTTTAATGTGGCGGCGTATGGCTACAGATAGGCCAGTTAGCTCAGTTGGTAGAGCAGCGGATTGAAAATCCGCGTGTCCTTGGTTCGATTCCGAGACTGGCCACCAGTATCCAGAACGGCTCACAGCGATGTGGGCCGTTTTCATTTGGTGGCACTGTGACGAAAATGTGCCAATTCGATCACATCTTCGTTCGTTGCTGATTCAATCCGTGATGCAGCAGCTGCCAGGTGATCTGTAGCAAACTTCGCATAACGGTCAACCATGCTGCGGGTTTTCCAGCCGCCCAAGTCTTTCAACTCGTCGCAGCTCGTCCCCGACTGCCTGTGCCAAGAGGCCCAGGTATGCCGCAGATCATGAAAGCGAAAATCCTCCAGGCCCGCCTTGCCTAACGCAGTGAACCAAGCATGGTTGGAAATGTTGCGCTTGATCGGCTCACCCCGATAGGTAAAACAAAACTGGGCGTGCTTTCCTATCTGTTCCCTCAGTACGGTTACAGCATCACGGTTCAACGGCACGCCTCGCGGCGTTCCATTCTTGGTTTGGTTGATCCAGGCAGTCTTGCGCTGCAAGTCCACCCGATTCCATTCCAAGCCTAATATCTCCCGGGCGCGGCATCCCGTCGTAAGTGCGAAGCGAACCACGGCGGCCAGATGATCCGGGCATAAACGAATCAGGCGATCCGCTTCCTCCCGCGTCAACCAACGGTCGCGCGCCACTTCGCCACCCAACATGCGGACTTTCGGAACGCTATCGATCCACTGCCACTCATCACGCGCCATTTTTAACAGGCAACGCAAAGTGGCAAGGTAGCGATTCACGGTTGCCGGAAGATTCCCCTTCTTGAATTCACCCTGAACAACCGACCAAATCACGTCGCCGTTAATTTGATCCAGGGTGAGACTGCCCAAGTACGGATGCAGTCCCCGGCAAATCCGCGTCACATCCCGAATGCTTCGCAGTGTGGCTTTCACTTCGAGATACCGCACGACAGCTTCCTGCCAACTTCGCGGGCGCTTGATGCCGAAATGTTGCTCACGGAAGGCTTCTAGCTTGAATTTCGCTAGCAGCGCTTCTGCTTCTTCTCGGTTTTCAGTCCCAGTACTTTGGCGTACTCGCTTGCCGTTCGGGAGGGTGTGGCTGATCCACCAATACCGGGAATTCGGTCTCCGGTAGATTCCTGTTTCATGGGCCATAAGGTTTTTTCCTTTCCGGCCCGCCCTCGCTCGCGGGATTTATACTCATCCAACCAGGTATCCAGGTCAAGCTTGTCATAGAGACAACGACGACCCAGCTTGATGAAGGGGACACCCAGCTCAGTGAGCAAGGTCACCCCGATGCCGAGATATTCCCCGGCTTGTTCCTTGTTTAGGCAACGCGCAGCGGGCAAAGGCAGGCCAGTTTCCACTTTCATTAGCCGCCTCTTGATTGCCTGAGGTACAGCCGCGCTTCTTCATCGATGTCAGGTGTTTCATCTACCTGGTTGAGGATGGAATTGAAGCGACGCGCCTTGATCCTGACCTTTTCCTCGACGTACTGGTCTGGGTGAATGCCCTCCCATAGGCACAGCGAGTGCAGGTGGTTATCCAGGCGGAGGCGCAAGCCATCCCAAGCCACGTCCAAACCAACATGACCATTGAGCGCCATTAAGGTCGTCATGGATGAAAGCAGGCGGGACAGAATCTGCTTTTCGCTGGGCGCACTAACAGAAGAAAAGCGCTCCATTAATGGCCCGCCATCCTCACCCCAGTCTATAGACGCCAAACATGCCCACAGAGGGTGCACAGGCCACCGTGAGCGCGTTGAATCCTCTTCGCTGGGCAAAAAGTCAGTCGCAACCACTCATCAGTCGCATAGGCCCACAGGCCGCCCAGGTGCCGCAAGGTTTCATGCAGAGTGGATAAGCCCTTCTGCGTGAGCAATTCACGTTTGAATTCGAATTCAAGCCGCCAGATCGGGCGCACCCCATCCCATCCGGCCTTGAGCCAAAGTTCTTTCAGGTATTGCTTGCCGCTGGTTTCGATTTCCAGGGTCTTGTTGTACAAGCGAGCAGCCATCACCCCGCCCATACCGATAGACCAACCGGTGAACTGACCCTGGCAGGAATAAGACTGGACATTGTGAGCACGCGTCACCCAGGCATGGCGCGACCAGCTTTCCATATCCACATCGCAGGTGAAATCGACGTACAGATCGATCCGGCTTGTCCGGGCTGATTCGATATCACCCATCTTCAGAAGAACATCACTGAGCATGGCTTCCGCCCGCTGGGGAGAGAATGCCGACAGCATCGCGCTGGATACCTGGACATAGGCCATTGGCAGGGTGCCCGACTTTGGGCGCGAGAGCGAGATACGGAAGGCGTTATCACGCAGGATGAAGGGGAATATTCCCGAGCCTTTGTCCTTGACTTCGAAGACATGCTCATCGACGACATACTGGGCTCTTGCCTGTTCCGATTCGTGTTCGGACTGGGCGGTCTTCTTGAGGGTTTCCAGCTTGCGGGTGACCGAGTCGGCCAGCATGCCGGGGTAGGAAAGATAGAGACTGTCCACGCCCCAGCGCAAAGGCACGAACCCTATTTCCTCACAATTGCAGTTATTGGATGCTCTGTTAGTAGGCGTCGCATCCTTTTCCAACTCCCCGCGTAGGTCAGCCGCGCCTGCGCGGGCTGCCCTACACGTGTCGTCGGATTGAGTTTTGTTTTGTGTTACCTGGGTATACATATCCACTCCATTTGAAGTACCAGCGTGCCGTCATGGCTTCCTGGGGTGGAACGGATTGAATAGCTCAGGTCAGGGACTTACGACCATCTCATTTTTCACTTTGAGATGGCTTTCTTTTTCATGGCCTTAGCTTTGAGGATGAGTTCAGAGACGTTCTTCCCAGCACCTGGACGCCGGTCATAGGCACCAAGTTTGAAAACCAGCTCTGAAAGTTCTTTAGTAGGAAGCCCAAGCGCTCCGACCTCATGAAGTAACTGCATTAGGAAGCGGAATTTCTTCAGATAGGTCGCCTGATCTCCCGTCTTGCCGGCCATGGCTCTACGGACTTCATCGATGAAGCCCCGGTCGCCTGCAATGACCTCGAAAGAAATAAGGTTGCGAGCAAGTGTCCCCGTGGCAACCGTTGGGTCTATCCGAATTGCTTTCACGAGCGCCTCCAAGTTGCCTCTCTGCGCGTCAGCGATGAGATCATTCAAGTAGGAACCGTAGATCACAAGGCAATCCAGATTTCCGATTATTGCGTGCAGGTAGCCTAAGAAGTCACCCGGCGTGAACTTACCCCCAGAACCGCCAGCCCACTCCATGTCCGACACCTCTTCGACAACGTCCAGCAAGGCTTTGATGGGTTCCTCCTGGTTGGAGGCGTGCACAACTTTCTTATCCAGACCAGCGACGGCCAAGAAATTGAACAAGAGCTGAAGAAAGGGGATTTCGTAAAGATGCGCCCAGGCAAACCCTGCTGTCAGGAACTTTTCTGAAAATTTTTCGGGTTGCTGTTCGATACGGGCTTGAAGCTCCTGGCGCTCTTTTTCAAGCTGCGGTAGGAGCGGGAGGATCAGTTCGATATCGCTCTGGGCGAGTTTTCCGTATTTTTGTTCCGGGGTCATCTGTAGCACAGGACGTCAGGCACACAATACGCATTATGTCCCTTAGATGAGGCCAGACACGTCTCGTGTCGGTTACGTTAAACGCTCATATTGGCCGCTTTCACCGGGAACAGACACCGTAAGCTCGTCAAGATTAAGCTTGTTCAGTGCCTACGCACTGGAAACACCAACGCAGAGGGGCTTCCGGCCAAGAGCAGGCAGCGGCGCCAGATTGTGGGGACACTGACATGGGGGAAGTGGCATGGATACCTTGACACCAGCGCAGCGTAGTAAACTGATGTCACATGTTCGCTCAACCGATACGTCGGTAGAATTACGAGTCAGGCGACTCGTGCATGGAATGGGGTTTCGTTACCGACTTCATCAAGCAAACCTGCCCGGCAAGCCCGATCTCGTATTCGCGTCGCGTCGGGCGGTCATATTCGTGCATGGCTGCTTCTGGCACCGCCATCAGAATTGCCGTTATGCAACGACACCCAAAACACGAGTTGCCTTCTGGAAGGCAAAGTTCAAGCGAAACGTTGAGCGAGACGCCGAAACGCTAAACGCCCTAAACAAACTCGGTTGGAGAGCACTGGTCATATGGCAATGCGAGTTTTCAGACTGCCCAATATTGGAAATGAAAATCAGGAATTTCCTGGATGTGGAGTCCTAAAGAAATGACAAGTAAGTCGCAGATGCCCCCGCTCAACGGATTAACAACTATTGAACTATTTTGCGGAATTGGCGGGTTCCGCCTTGCCGCCGACCGTCTTGGTTTAAAAACACTCTTTGCTAATGACCTAAACGCCTTGTCATGTGACGTCTACCGGGACAATTTCGGGCATGGTGAGATCCACGAAGGCGACATTCACGACATTATCGACACGATTCCATCCCATGACCTGCTAACTGGCGGCTTTCCGTGTCAGCCATTTAGTGCAGCCGGGAAAAAAGAAGGGATTCGTGACCCAAGGGGAACGCTGTTTCAGACCATAGTGGATGTAATAACAAATGCTAAACCCGAGTATTTCATCCTCGAAAACGTTAAGCGCCTACTTACGATGGAACAGGGAAGGCACTTTGCGACGATCCTGTCAGCGTTGTCTGAGCTAAATTATTGGATTGAATGGCGACTCCTTAACGCGAGGGACTTTGGTCTGGCGCAGAATCGGGAGCGCGTATTGATATGCGGTCGGCGAAGCCCCTTTCCCCACCAGACAAACGATTGTTCGTCTGCAATCCGACTAGCTGACCCCCAAGAATTTTCTGGGGTGCGGTCAGGGCATAGGCATATGGTTTCTAGGCATGACTTATGGAAGCAGATAGAAAGTCACGGTCTCAAATTCCCGAACTGGGGAATGGCGTACTTAGGTAGGTTCGTGTCGCTTGATTTAGAAAATCGCCCTGCCGCTGCCCCCACCGTTTTGCTGACGGATGTCTTAGAGACCTCACCCCCACCTGAATATGATCTAACCGAAAAAACTTTACCGAGGTTATCAAGCAATACTCCAGTAAATCGGTTCGTTCAAGGCGTCGAAGTAGTCAGCAACCAAGGTGGTGGTGCGAGGATGGGCTACACGATATTCGGCATTAATGGCCTAGCCCCCACGCTAACAGCATCGACAAGCAGACATTACGAGCGATACAAAATCGGCGAGTCTTACCGGCGACTTACACCCATTGAATACGCCCGCCTTCAAGGCTTTCCTGAAACGCATTGCCGCGCAGCAAGTCCCTACGATCAATACTCGTTGTTGGGAAATGCTGTGCCACCTCCATTGGTTGAATGGGTCATGCAACGCTGGCTTACAGATGAGGCTGCATGGACCGCAACGAACAATTTAAATGAACTACAAAGGGAGCTTTTTCATGCCTAGCAAGGCGGAGTTGCGGGAAATTGTAAGGGGCCAGCTGGACGTCGCCATGGGCCGCCTCAATGAGGTGTTACGTGGTGAGAATCTGGATGTCCTCCAACCAAGCATTACAAGGCTCGGGCGCGGTGGAGTGCTGCCCCATTGGTACGAGGGGCTAAAGGTTAACGGCGCTCTCCCAAACCTTGATGGAAAAACAATCGGCAGTGTCCTAGAAATGCTATTCGTCGCAATTTTGGAGACAGCAGTCTTTCAGAATGCCGGAATTGAACCACTGAAGATTAATCCAGCGCGGGGGGTTGATCTTCCGGACTTGGACTTAGGCGTTAAATCTCCATCGACCAACTATTGCACGAGCGAACCATTTTTCTCCGCATACGAGCGACTATACGGAAATGAATATGACTGTGTCGTAATGCTCACGGACTACCAAACGGCAAAGAGACACCCGCCTTTGCGGCTTCAGATTATAGGCTGGCGTTATATGCGTGGTAGTGAGGTTGCCGACGAGGGGCTTTGCACTATAGCGAGAGAGCACAGGGATTGGCTTATACAACAGGGTGAGGCTGTCACAAAACGGGTATTTCGGTTTCTTGCCTATGTTAATCAAAGTGACTGGCGTGCCAAGCAACTAATTACCCTCCTGGGCGGACTCCAAAATGGAGATGATTGGGTGCAACAAATTATTAACCGTAGCTCTCTGGACTTTGAGCGGCAAAATTATCAGAGGGCTCGAGATGACCGAGAACTGATACCAGAATCAGACCTTGAGGCTATTAAAGCGATCCTAACGGTAACGCCCCATTACGCACAGATCACTAATGAGCTAGACAACTGGGTTACCGAGACCCTTAAAGATGCGGCAAGGGCGCCTAATGACAACGAGTGGGGGCGCCTAATAGCAAGCCCCCTTAACGGAAAAATTGGAATGAGTTTTGCCCTGCAATGGCGTTACAACTTTGGACGACTCTTCGGTAACAGCAGAAATGGGGACGATGCAGGATGTGATTTAACCCTCAATGATTGCGTGACATAACTGAATAAGAGTGCGGCAGAGAGCCTTTACCCAAAAGGCACACATCAGCGTGGCAGATCAGATATTCCCTTGGCGTCTGACCATAAGCCCTTGGCTGCCCACAACAAGGCTGTGCTGAAGCAACTCCATAAGCCGTAAACAAAGAAAACGAGATAAGACATTTAATGAGGGGCAGGAACAACAAAAACAGACGGAATCGAGTCATAGGCCCGGCTCACCAGTTGTCTGCTAGTTTGGAAGTGCCTTGGTATAGAAAAACCTGGTTAAAACTTGTCGCGCTAGCAGGCTTGATTGGTTGGGTGCTGCTTAATGGGCCCACTGCCATCGATAACCTTCAAATTCTTCCTTCCAAGATTCAATCCGCTTTTTCCAAGGTGCAAGGTTGGTATCACACAGACAGCGTTTGGACAGCAAAATGGACCAACGAAGGGGAGATTGATATACGTTATCAACCAGACGTGTATATGGACCTTGACATTATTGTGAGTGACGATGGGGTAGGGGGTACCATTACTTCCAGCAAGTTTCTTGAAAACAACTTCCCATTTGATTTTATGCTCATTCGGGGAGAGCAGGTGAACGACAATAAGATTCAGCTCAGCGCATATGACTATATTGGGGGCGTTCTTATCGACTTTGCCAAGCTTGAAGGGGAGATTGTTACAACGGAGGGCGTCTCAATTATTCATCTCAGGACCATCTGGCAAGCTATACCAATTTTTCCTCTACAAACCGAACTGTGGCGAGCAAGTGCCTCAGAACAGATGATTGATTCAACCAATGCCATTCAGCCTACATCCAACCAATCGTCCCCGCAGCCGCGGCGCAGTATAGGTGAACTCCAATACCGCCAGCAGTAACTGAACGCGAACTCAAGCCGCGCAGATGAGGGCTTTCATGGGAATCAGCAGGGGTAACTAGAAGGGGAACCGCTGAGCTGTGACAAGGATGAAAAGGGCCAGCGGTAATTGGCGAGCGTTGGCGGGCACATAATCAATAAAAACACACTGTTACAACAATTGAAAATCCGCGTGTCCTTGGTTCGATTCCGAGACTGGCCACCAAATTCAAGCGGCTTCCCGTGGTTTTCCACCGGAGGCCGTTTTCATTTTGTGTAATCCCGAGGGTGTCCAGGTGAATTGCCTTACCCTGCTTGGGATACTGCGGGAAGCACTTCTACAAGCATCCAACTGCCGAACTACTAGCGAGGTTCTGCAGCTCGCCGCTGCTGTTGGGGCACTTGGATGGCGACGGGGCGTCGGTTGATCCCAAGGTGCAGACTCCAGAAATTCTGCAGCAACACCGCAACAATTCCCCGGAAGCCAATAACGACATGGCCCCCGGCGTTTCAGATACAACGCAACCAACGGTCGCGCCGGCAAGGAGATTTTTGATGGCGAGTGGCAACGCTTTCTGAACACCAGTATGACGGACCACCCGTAACCAAATCGGGGGGGGGGCACGCACACCGTTCATGCATGTCCATTGTTCACGTTACGTGAACACATAAAATTCATGAACATTTCTGTTGACGGCCCGTTCATGATCGCCTAATGTTCACGTTACGTGAACAGGTGAATATAATGAACACCCCGCCCCACCCGCAAAACGAACGTATTCCCAAAGAGGAGCAACTCCTTTTGGAGCAAGCCTTGGCGGCGTTGCGGGGCACTACGGGCATCGTTGGCAGAATAATCGAAATAGAGCCTGACCTTGGAACCAACGCCAGACCTGATGCAGTCATCGAGTTAACCGTGGGTGACCTGTTGCAACGCTATGTGGTGGAGATCAAGCGTATAGATCGCTTCGCCGCAATCGGACAGATCAAGCAGCAACTCGAACATTTCCGGCAGCCGGGTTTACTCGTTGCGCCAAGGATAACAACCGAGACAGCCGACAAATGCCGTGAACTGGATGTGCAGTTCATCGATGCCAATGGCAATGCCTTTCTTCAGGCGCCGGGCTTGTTTGTATTGGTAAAAGGACAGCGCCCCCGTGTTAACGAGGTTGTCGGCGCAACAATGGTAACGCCGCGCGCTGGCACGCCAACTGCTCTCAGGGCAATGTTCGTCCTGCTATGTCGTCCTGAACTGCTCAATGCGCCGTACCGCGAGATCAAACAAGCAGCGGGCATAGCGCTGGGCGCAATAGGTTGGGTTTTCTTCGACCTGAATGCTCGGGGCTACACGACAGGCGGCAAGGAAAAAGGCGACCGCCGAATTCTGGAACGGCAGCGCCTGGTTGAGGAATGGGTAACCAATTACCCCATCAAGCTCCGACCCAAGCTGAATCCGAGACGGTTTCATGCACTCGATCCAACCTGGTGGCGCCAGGTCGACATCACCCAGTACGACGCCCAGTGGGGCGGTGAAGTGGCCGCAGACAAATTGGCCGGCCACTTGAGGCCCAACACCGTCACCATCTACTTGCGGCTCGAAGATGCCCGTAAAAACCTCACAAGGATGGTCGTAGACAACAAGTTACGTGCCGACCCTGAGGGTGAAATCGAGGTGCTGGAAGTCTTCTGGGATTTGCCACCGACTGATAACAGACCCGACATCGTTCCGCCGCTCTTGGTGTATGCCGACCTGCTCGCCACGATGGATCCACGTAACCATGAAACTGCACGCATGATCTATGAGGAGCGAATCCGTGGTCTTGACACCAAGGCCTGATCGCCAGGTCAACCAGATCACATGCTCGGTGATACGAGAGGTGAAGAATGCAGTCACTGGCTTGGGCGTGGATATCTTCTTGGTGGGTGCAACGGCACGGATCATTCTTCTGGAGAATGTGTTCGGGTTGCATACCGGGCGCGCGACCCATGATATTGATTTTGCTTTCGCGGTTGAGAGCTGGGACCAGTTTCAGGCAATCAAGGACCGCTTAACCTCTACATCCGGGTTCGAAGAAGTGCGAGGTGAAGCACAACGCCTTACATGCAAACCGGCAAACGTGGAGCACAGATTTGTTGTTGACCTCATCCCATTTGGCGGGCTTGAAAGCAGCAGAAACACCATTGCCTGGCCTCCTGACATGAGCATCATGATGAATGTCGCGGGCTATCGCGACGCCCACGCATCAGCAGTGCCGGTTGAAGTTGAGCCCGGCATCGTGATCTCCATCGCGTCCATCCCCGGCATTGCGATCCTCAAACTTTTTGCCTGGGTTGACCGAGGTCGGGGGAATCCGAAAGATGCTATAGATCTCGTTACGCTGCTTCGGCAATACAACGAAGCGGGCAATCAGGAGAGGATCTACGAAGACGCAATCGCAGCACTAGAGGCTGTGGAGTACGACGTCGAACTGGCGGGCGCATGGTTGTTAGGGAGTGATGCGTTTGCCATGTCCTCCCCGGAAACGCGCGGACAATTAAACATGCTGTTCGCCGAGCCGGCTGCCATGGAACGCCTTGTAACTGACATGTCGAGGGCGCTCCAGACACGAGATTCCCCTCTGGACTATTCGAGGGCCTTGCTGGAGCAGTTCACCAAGGGCTTCAGCGATTAAACGCCCACAACTAAACAACATGAACCTAGAACAGCTGCTGGAAACGCTCGAATCCCCCATCGTTATGTTCGTGAAATATCCCCAATGCGGAATCCGTCATGTCGCTTGCCCTGCCTGCTGAACTCCAGACCCTGTTAGGGAACGGGCTTGCCGTCATCCGGGATCCCGGATTCTGGTGGGAGGTCGGGGTGCTGGTGCTGGCGGCGGCGGGTGCGCTGCTGGTGCATCGCACGTTGAGCCAAAGCCTGGCGGCGCGTGTGCAGGAAGGCGCGGAATACACGGTCCGCCATCTGGCGCTGAAGACCTTGCAGCGCATCCTGTTCCCCATCAGCATGCTGCTGGGGGTGCTGGCGGGACGGGCGCTGCTGCAGCACCAGGGCAATCCGGCGAATCTGCTGAACCTGGCAGTGCCCCTGCTGACTTCGCTGGCCACGATCCGCATCTTCATCTATTTCCTGCGCAAGACTTTCCGCCCGGGGCCGCTGGTCAAGGCCTGGGAAAACCTGATCGCCACCTCGGTCTGGATCGTCGTTGCGCTGCATCTGCTGGGCTGGCTGCCAGCCGTGCTGGAAGGCCTGGACGGCATGGCCATGCAGGTGGGCGGCAGCCGGATTTCCGTATTGGCGACCCTCAAGCTGCTGCTGGCCGTGGCGCTGTTGTGGCTGCTGGCGCAGTGGCTGGGCCGCGTCATCGAGAACCGCATCAACCGCACCGAGTTCGCCAACGCCGGCATGCAGGTGGCGCTGGTCAAGCTCAGCAAGTTCATCCTGCTGGTGCTGGTTTTTCTGCTGGCGCTGGATGCGGTTGGGATCGATCTCACTGCGCTGACGGTGTTCGGCGGCGCGCTGGGCGTGGGCCTGGGCTTCGGCCTGCAGCGCATCGCCAGCAATTTCATCAGCGGTTTCATCGTGCTGTTCGACCGTTCGATCCGCCCGGGCGATGTCATCACCATCGACAACAAGCTCGGCTGGGTGCAGGAACTGCACGCCCGCTATGTGGTGGTGATGGATCGCGACGGGGTGGAGCGGCTGATTCCCAACGAGATGCTGATCACCAACGAGGTGATCAACTGGAGCTACAGCGACCGCAATGTGCGCCTGAAGATTCCGGTTTCCATCAGCTACGACAACGACCCGGAACAGGCGCTGGCCCTGCTGGCGGCGGCGGCCCGGGCCAACCCCAGGGTGCTCGCCGAGCCGGCGCCAACCACCCGCCTGATGGCCTTCGGCGACAACGGCATCGAACTGGAGCTGCGGGTGTGGCTTCAGGACCCCGAGGCCGGCCTGGGAAGCGTGCGCTCGGATATCAACCTGGCGATCTGGCGCGCCTTCAAGACCGCCGGCATCGTCATCCCCTATCCCCAGCGCGACCTGCATATCCGCAGCGGGCTGGAGGGGTTGGTGCAATCGGAGCCGCAGTCAGGGCGAGGCGATACGTTCGCCCCTTGATCTCCTCCAGGCGTTCGGCTTTACTGCGGCGCGCATGCGTCGCCATGAAAAGCGGAACCGTGCAAATTCGGCTGGGTCTATATATAAGTTATGCGCTTGGATACGCGCTGTTCTGACCGCTTCTACACCGTGTGCAGGACTCCACTCTGAATGGGGAGGTTGCATGGACTACCTGAAACGAATCTGGCTGACCCCCTTGCTGCTTCTGTTTGCCCTGTCAGTCACAGCCGCTCAGGCTGCGGATGACAACGAGGCGTGGGCGCCCACCCCGCCGCGGCTGAGCTTCATCGACGGCGAGGTGTCCTACTGGCGGGAGGGTGCTGACGACTGGGCGCGCGCGCGCGCCAACCTGGCGCTGGCGGAGGGCGATGCGCTCTATACCGGCAACGATGCCAATTTCGAGGTGCAGTTCGGCAGTCGCAGTTTCGTTCGCGCCGATGCAAATAGCCAACTGTCGCTGGTGGAACAGGAGGAACACCGCATCCACTTCACGGTGACCAGCGGCCGGGTGTCGTTCGACATGCGCAGCCTGGCGGTGGACGACACGGTGGAGGTGAGCACGCCGAATGCGGTGTTCGTCATCGAGCACCCCGGCTATTACCGGGTGGAGGTGGACAGCCGCGATACCCATTTCATCACCCGCCGCGGCGGCGAGGCTACGGTGATTACGGCCGACGGGCGCTCGCTGAGTATCTATCCTTCCGAGGATATCGTGGTCACAGTGGGCGATCCGGTGAAAGTGGCCACGTACGCCGCGCCGGCGCCCGACGCCTGGGACCGCTGGAACGACGAGCGCAGCGACCGCATCGGCGAATCAATCAGTGCGCGCTATCTGCCGCCGGACGTGTACGGCGCGGAAGAACTCGATCACTACGGCCGCTGGCGGGTGGTGCCGACCTACGGTTCCGTGTGGATTCCCTATGGCGTGAGCACCAGCTGGGCGCCCTACAGCACCGGCTATTGGGTATGGGATCCCTATTACGAATGGACCTGGATCGACGAGGCACCGTGGGGCTGGGCGCCCTTTCATTACGGCCGCTGGGTCAATATTGACGGCTTCTGGGCGTGGGCGCCGGGGCCGGTGGTGCGGCGGCCGGTGTATTCACCCGCGCTGGTGGCGTTCATGATCCGTGATCATGACGTGTCGGCGCGGGTCAGTGTCGGCCTGCCCGGGCTGTGGTGGGTTGCGCTGAGCTGGGGCGAACCCGTGGTGCCGTGGTGGCGTCATCATCGGTATCGTGGTCATCCGCGCTGGGACGGCTGGGGCGGGCCGCGCATCGTCAACAACGTGGTGATCAATCAAACCACGGTCATCAATGTGGGCGATATCCACTACCACAATGCCAGGCTGCCGCGCACCATCCTTACGGTGCCAGCCGCCAAGTTCGGACGTGAGCAGATCCGCGCCACGGTGGAGAATCGATACCGCCACACCGATTTCGCGCCGGTACGCGGCGAGCTGCCGATCAAGCCTTCGCGCGCCAGCCTGTCCGGGGGCGCACCCAAGGGGGTGCAGCCGCCGCGCGAGATCGTTTCGCGCCCGGTGGTGTCGACGCGCACGCCACGCGAGCGGACGCCGGCATTGCAGGATGAGGCGTCGCACGCCCGCACCCAGGCCGTCCCGGAATCCCGCTATGTGATTCCACCCGCGCGCCGCGCCGAGGACGCGCGCACGCTGCCGCGGCCCGCCCGTGGTACCGAGGCCGGTCCTGAACGGGTGCCGCCGCCGCGGCCGCCGCGCTATGAAGAGGTGAGGAAGTCGATGCCCCCGCCGCCTGCGGTCATCCCGCGTGAGCAGGCCACCACGCGCGGCCAGACCACGACACGCGAGCAAAACACCGGGCAGCGGGAGATAAGGTCTGTGCCTCGCCCTGCCCAGCCTGCCGTGGTTGCACCGCCGGCCAGCCGTCCATCTGCGCCTGCCGCCGCCACGCGCGGCCAGACCACGACTCGCGAGCAAGGCACCGAGCAGCGGGAGATAAGGCCCGTGCCTCGCCCTGCCCAGCCTGCCGTAGTTGCGCCGGCCAGCCGCCCTGCTGTGCCTGGCAGCGTGCAGCAGGCTCCGCGCGTGCCTGTCGAGTCTGCGCCGCCTCGCGGCGAAGCCCAGCAGGACAAAAAAGAGCGGCCGCTGCCGGGGCAACCCGCCAGCCAGACCTACTGGGGGCGCGACCGCGAAAACCGCAACGTGCGTTGAATGATTACGTGCCCGGGGCGCCCGGTGCGTAATCGTGGTTGTTAGTGTCGTGAATCAGAAATATCGAAACATAAAACGGTGTCTTTTTCCGCATGGCTGCGTTGCTCGTCGTTGCCATAGAGCTAGCTATGTCGCCTCCTCGCGCCTTGCCCTGCGAAAAAATCCATCCGTTTTATTTGTCCCGCTATTTCTGATTCACGACACTAGTGCGAGAGCGCCGGGGAATAACCTTCCACTTGTTCGGTTGCCGGCTTGGCCGCAGCCTTGTCCGCGGCTTCGGCCGTCCGCTCGATGGACGCCGCCAACGCCTCGGGGGTGCGCCCGTACAGGCAGTTTTCGTCGTGATGGGTGTCACGCGTCTGCGCGACACTGGCTTTAAATCGCGGGTCCTGCGGACGCTCATGACTGTTCATGAACAAGGCCACATCCCAGGCTTCCTGATCGCTCAGGGTGCCGCCCAGCCCATAGGGCATGTTGGCCTGGATAAAGCCCGCCGCCGTGTCCACCCGATGCATGCCGGCGCCCCAGTTGAACGAATCCTTGCCCCATAAAGGCGGAAACGCATATTCGTCGCGCGCTTTGATGCCTTCACCGTTGGCGCCGTGGCAGATCGCGCAATTGTTCTCGTATACGCCGCGCCCGCGCGCCATGTCGGGTGTCAGGGCGGGCTTCGCCACTTTGAGATAGCCCTGGCCGGGCAATTTGACGCCGGTCGGCGCGCCCTTGGCGAGCCAGTAATGGTAGGTCACCAAAGCAGTCATTTCCTTGCTGTCCAGAGCGGGCGCCTTGCCGTTCATGCTGTAGAGGAAGCACCCCTGGATACGGCTCTGGATGGTATCGACCTGCCGGGTTTTCTGGCGGTATGCGGGATAGAGAACATACGCGGCCCATAACGGTGCCGAATCGGCCTTGCGGCCATTGTCCAGGTGACAGTTGGCGCAGTTCATGCCGTTGCCGACGTACGCCTTGGCGTGTTGCTGGGTGTTCACAAAAATATTCTTGCCCAGCAATACCATTTCGCCGTACTCGTTCTGTGGAATTTCGCTTTCGGCCGGGGGCGTGAACCGGGTTGGGGCAGCGGCAGCGGGCGCGGCAACGGGAGGGGGTGCGGCAGGTGCGACGTCTGCGGGTACGGGTGGCGGCGGCTGCTTGTCGCATCCGAGCATGCCGCCCAAGGCGAGCACACAGAGCGCATACCCTGCAAATTTATTCATTTTCCTTCCCCCGGTTTCCGAGCGTTGCCAGATATTCGGCGACTGCATGGATATCCTCCTCGCTGAGATTCTCCGCAACCACCTTCATCAGCGTTTGCGGATCATTGGTCCGGGCGCCGGTTTTCCAGGCCTGCAATTGACTGACCGTATAGGTGGCGTGTTGTCCCGCGATCGGGGGAAATGCCGGCGCTACGCCGAGGCCGTCTGCTGCATGGCATTTGAAGCAGGGCGGCACCTGTCGGCCCCAGGCGCCGTTGATCGCCAGATTCCTGCCGCGCGCGATCACAGCGGGGTCCGCCGTGCTGGCGCCGGCTTTCGGGTGCGGCTGGCTCGCATAATGGCGTGCGCTGGATTCGGCGTCTTCGACGCTCATCGCCTGCGCGATGGGTGTCATGACCGGATGGGTGCGGGTGCCGGCCTTGAAGTCGGCGATCTGTTTGGCGAAGTATGCCGGCGGCAGTTGTGCCAGCGCCGGAAATCCGGACGGTGCATTGCCTGCCCCGTCCACCCCGTGACAGCTGGCACAGGCAAGCGCCGCCCCGTTGCCCTGGGTGATGATGGAAGGGGGTGCCGCCGCAGCGCTTGACGCTGCCATGACCACGACCGCTGTGAATGTGTGACTGACGAAAGATCGCATCATGCGCTCCAGGAAACTTGAGGAGCAAGCCCGGATTCTGGCATGCATGACCACCAGTATAGAAAGGTGACGCCGAAGGGCCCCTGGCCTAGTCCTTCCGGTGATGGCGCAGCAGACGGTCGATCGCCTCCCTTAGCGGCCCTTCTTCAATTTCCGTGGTGAGGTGCGCCAGTTCGTTCAGCGCGGCGGGCGGCAGGCCGGTTTTTTCGACCGGGTGGACGTAGCGCGCGAGAAGTTCCGGATGGACGCTGATCCGCACCGTCGTCACCACGATTTCGCGCTTGCCGAGGCCGGCCATCAGCGCGTCGGTCTGCTGGCGCAGGCGGCTGGCGACGGCGCCGCTGTCGCAGGCGAGGCTCAGCAGGGCGTTTTCCAGTTGCATGACGCGGACGTGCCCGGCCAGCGCGGCGGGGAGGACGCGGTCGAGCGCGGTCTGGGTGCCCAGCAGGGCGCGGGCGCGCACGGCGAGGCCGTGCGGCAGCTGGCTGGCGAGCAGGTCGGCGAGGCTGGCGGCGCTCATGGGCATGGCGCCCATGCGTCGCGGCAACCTCGTTCCGCTGTCTTGACGGCGTCACAGGAAGCCTGCATCCCTATGTTAAAATTCAGCGATTTACCGCGTCCTGCGGGCATTTCGGATTCCCCATGCTGCAATCCCTGTTCAAAAAAGTCTTCGGCAGCCGCAATGAGCGGCTGGTCAAACAATACCTGCAAAAGGTGAAAGCGATCAATGCGCTGGAGCCGGCGATGGAGAAACTGTCCGACTTTGATCTGGCCGGCAAGACCGCCGAGTTCAAGTCGCGGCTGGAAAAAGGCGAGACGCTCGACAAGCTGCTGCCGGAAGCCTTCGCCGTGGTGCGCGAGGCGTCGAAGCGGGTGCTCGGCATGCGCCACTTCGACGTCCAGATGGTCGGCGGCATGGTGCTGCACGACGGCAAGATCGCCGAGATGCGCACCGGCGAGGGCAAGACGCTGATGGCGACGCTGGCCGCGTACCTCAACGCGCTGGCCGGCAAGGGCGTGCACGTGGTGACGGTGAACGACTACCTGGCCAGCCGCGACGCCGAATGGATGGGCCGTCTGTATGGCTTTCTCGGGCTGACCACCGGGGTCAACCTGTCGCAGATGCCGCATGCCGAAAAGCAGGCCGCGTATGCCGCCGACATCACCTACGGCACCAACAACGAATACGGCTTCGACTATCTGCGCGACAACATGGTTTACCAGTTGGGCGAGAAAGTGCAGCGTCCGCTGGCCTACGGCATCATCGACGAAGTCGATTCGATCCTGATCGACGAGGCGCGCACGCCGCTGATCATTTCCGGGCAGTCGGAAGAAAACGTCGCGCTGTACCAGCAAGTCAACGAGGTGCCGCCGCGCCTGGCCCGGCAGGCGGATGATGAATCCGAGGGCGATTACTCGGTCGACGAGAAAACGCGCCAGGTGCTGCTGTCCGAAGCCGGGCACGAAAAGGTCGAGGCCATCCTCACCGAAATGGGCCTGCTGCAGCCTGGAGGCAGCCTCTATGACGCCGCCAACATCATGCTGATGCACCATGTGTATGCCGCGTTGCGCGCGCATGCGCTGTTCTTCAAGGATCAGCATTACGTAGTGCAGCCGGGGTCTGATGGGCGGGGTGAGGTCATCATCGTCGACGAATTCACCGGCCGCCTGATGAGCGGGCGCCGCTGGTCGGAAGGCCTGCACCAGGCGGTGGAGGCGAAGGAAGGCGTGGCGATCCAGAAGGAAAACCAGACGCTGGCGTCGATCACCTTCCAGAACTACTTCCGCATGTACGAGAAGCTGTCGGGCATGACCGGCACCGCGGACACCGAGGCCTTCGAGTTCCAGAGCATCTACGGCCTGGAAACCGTGGTCGTGCCGACCCACCGCCCGATGATCCGCAAGGACGGGCACGATCAGGTCTTCCGCACCGCGGCCGAACGCGACCAGGCGGTGATCAACGAGATCCGCGCCTGTCATGAGCGCGGTCAGCCGGTGCTGGTGGGTACCACTTCGATCGAGGCCAACGAGAAACTCTCCGCCGAGCTGAAAAAAGCCGGGCTGCCGCACAACGTGCTGAATGCCAAGCAGCACGAGCGCGAAGCCGAGGTGATCGCGCAGGCCGGGATGACCGGCGGGATCACCATCGCCACCAACATGGCGGGCCGCGGCACCGACATCGTGCTGGGCGGCAGCATCCAGAAGGAACTCGACGCCATCCGCACCGATGAAAGTCTGTCCGAGACCGAGAAGGATGCACGCACCGCCGCGCTCAAGGCCGACTGGCAGGTGCGCCACGGCGCCGTGCTGGCGGCCGGCGGCCTGCACATCATCGGTACCGAACGCCACGAGTCGCGTCGCGTCGACAACCAGTTGCGCGGCCGTTCCGGACGCCAGGGCGACCCCGGATCCAGCCGCTTCTTCCTGTCGCTGGAAGACCCGCTCTTGCGCATCTTCGCCTCCGATCGCGTCGCCGCGATCATGAACCGCCTGAAGATGCCTGAGGGCGAGGCGATCGAGCATCCGTGGGTGACGCGCGCGATCGAGAACGCGCAGCGCAAGGTCGAGCAGCGCAACTTCGACATCCGCAAGCAGCTTCTGGAATACGACGATGTGTCGAACGATCAGCGCAAGGTGATCTACGAACAGCGCAACGAAATCCTGGCGAGCACCGACATCAGCGACACAATCCACGCCATGCGCAACGATGTGTTGAACGACGCCATCGACCAGCATATCGCGCCGGGCAGCATGGACGAGCAGTGGGATGTGGCGGGCCTGGAAAGAACCCTGGCCGCGCAGTTCACGCTCGACCTGCCGCTTCAGCAATGGCTGGATGAAGAAAAGACCCTGAACGAAGAAGGGCTGCGCCAGAAGATCATGGATGTCGCCGAGGCCGCCTACCGGGAGAAGGAAGCGCAGGTCGGCGCCGATGGCCTGCGCCAGTTCGAGCGTGCGGTGATGCTGCAGAGTATCGACAGCCACTGGCGCGAGCATCTGTCGGCGCTGGATCATCTGCGTCAGGGCATCCACTTGCGCGGCTACGCACAGAAGCAGCCCAAGCAGGAATACAAGCGCGAGGCGTTCGAACTGTTCTCCGGCATGCTGGCTGCGATCAAGGCCGAGGCCACCCAGACCACCACCACGGTGCAGGTGCGCGCACCCGAGGATGTGCAGATCGGATTGCCCGAAGAGCCGGCCAACGTGCAATACCAGCATGCCGGTTACGACGAGGCGCAGGATTTCGCCGAGGCCGAAACCGCCAAGGCCATGCCGGCCGGCGCCTACCCCAAGGTCGGTCGCAATGACCCCTGCCCGTGCGGCTCGGGCAAGAAATACAAGCAGTGCCACGGTAAACTGAACTAGTGTAGTGCTGCATTCTTGACGGCACATATGTGCAATCCCTTGTAGGTCGGGCTTCAGCCCGACATATCGGGTTAAAACCCGACCTGCGAGGCCGTTATTACATGGCTATAAGTTCCAAACAGAATGCAACACGCCCTAGGAGCGATCATGCCTTATTACGTTTTTCGGATGGGAATGTTCAAGGTGCTGGAAAAACAGGGCGAGTGGGCCACCTTCAAGGAGGCCAAGGCCCACACCAACGAACTGCGCAAGACGCTCGACCCCAAGCACGGCGACAAGTACAAGATGATTTTTGCCGACAACGAAATCGCCGCGCAGGAGACGCTCACGGCCGAGCGCGAACTGGATGCGAGCCTGTCCGGCGACGATTGGTAAAAGCGTTTTTTCCGCGAGGTGCGCGAAGAAAAATCTCATGATTCCAGGCAGTTATCCCGTGCACGTGCGCCTGCAACGGCAATTTGGCATACATTGACAAGCTGGGTGTAATCCGCGTTTCCGACCGATGGCCGAGTACAACGAAGGCGCTTACAAACTGGCCCGCCAGGCCTGCATCGAGTACAGCTGCCCGTTCGAGCGGGCCTTGCTGTCGTGCTGCGTACGCTGCGGCCGCTCGCGCAAGATCAACCTGGCTGAACGCGAAGCGATTGCCTGCGGCGATCCGGCGGTGCGCGAGCACTGTCTGGCGTTTCATCGGGCGCTGCACGAAAACGCGCAATTCGCGCTCAAAATCAGTCCTGATGCACCGTGGCCGTTCGGCAAGGAAATCCGCGCCCAGTGCGGCGGCGTGCGCGGACTGGCGACGGCGCTGAAAGACGCCGGCGATGAAGCCACCGACGTCGCCGCCACCGTGCTGCAGGCCAACGAGCATTTCGGCGGCAGCGCCAGGTACCCGTATTCCGAAATCATGCGCGCCGTGGTGCATTACGAGCCGCGCAAGCGGCGAACGTAGTGCAATAAGACCGGGCGGGGAACCTGAATGACCCTGCCGCTGTCTTTTGAACAGCCTTCCTTTTTTGATTACACTCTTCGCGTGCGCGTTCGCTTCCACCGATTCCTGCTGTTTCTGATGATGCTGGCCCTGCCGGTGCAGACGTTTGCGTCTGCCGCCATGCTGGACTGCACCTTCACGGATCAGACTGCGGTGGCGCCAATGGCGATGGCCGGCGAGGTGATGGCCGGCTGCCACGAGCCGCAACAACCGGACAGTCCACCCGCACAACACGACTGCAAGCATTGCGCCGCGTGTGCGCTGGCGGCGGTGCTGCTGATCCCTGCCACCGATCGCGCTGCGGTCGTGCCGGTTTCAATCCATTTCCTGTCCCAGCCTGCCGCATCCTTCAGCGGCTTCGTCCCCAGCGGTCCCGAGCGACCGCCCCGAGCCTCCCTCGCCTGAATCCCGCGCCGGCTCACGGCGCGCCCTGCTGATTGATATTGAAGTCAGCCGATTCTGACTGCGGCGTTTGCCGCGTGGTTTGCGAGGTTCATCATGTTGAATGTTTTTTCCCGTCGTACGGCGCCGCCGTCGCGCGCCCGATTCCTTGGCGCGGCGGCGCTGGCATGCGCAGGGCTGCTGGGGTTGCCCTCGGCGCATGCTGTCGAAGCCAGGGCCGAAGCCGAGCCGGCCGCCGTCACCCCTTTCAAACAGTACCAAAGCTGGCGCGACGAACCGCTGCAGGACTGGCGCCAGGCTAACGAGCGGGTCGGCGAAATCGGCGGCTGGCGCACCTATCTGCGCGAATCGCAGCCTGCCGGCAGTGGCGCAGACCAGGGCCACGACGGCCACCACGGACATTGAGGGGGCGCCATGACCAGGACCGCTTTTACCCCACGCACGCTCATGCTCGCCGTGCTGTCTGTCGCCCTGCTGGGCGGCTGCGCGAGCTTTTCACCGGACGGCGGCTTCGATGCGGTTCAATCCGCTACCCAGTCGCGGATCCAGAAGGATGTGGTCTGGGCGCGCGATGATGCCAGCCGCAATCAGGCGCAGGCGCGCATCGACACCTTGCTGGCGCAGCCGCTCTCGGCCGACGATGCGGTGCAGATTGCGCTCTTGAACAACCCCGGCCTGCAGGCGGCCTTCAACACGCTCGGCATTGCCGAGGCCGACCGGGTGGCGGCGCAGCGCCTGCCGAATCCGGGCTTTTCCATCGGCCGTTCCACGCGTGGCAGCGAAGTGGAGTGGGAGCGCAGCCTGCACCTCAATCTGGCGCGATTGCTGACCCTGCCGATGCGCGTCGACATCGAGCAGCGCCTGTTCGAGCAGACCCGGCGCGAACTGGTGCTGGAAGTATTGCGACTGGCGGCGGAGACGCGCAAAGCGTGGGTGGCCGCAGTGGCGGCGACGCAGACCGCGCATTATCAGCAGCAGGCGATGGAGGCGGCTGAAGCCGGCGCCGAGTTGGCACGCCGCATGGCGCAGGTGGGCAACTGGAGCAAATTGAAGCAGGCGCGCGAGCAGGCGTTTTATGCGGATGCCGCGCTGGCTGTCGCCCGCGCCGAACAACTCAAGCTGCAAACGCGCGAGCGTCTGGTGCGGCTGATGGGATTGGCCCAGGCGGGCACGCTGCAACTGCCCGACCGCTTGCCCGATTTTCCCCCAGCCTTGTCGCCGCTGCAGGATGTCGAGCAGCAGGCGATGGACTCGCGTCTGGATTTGCAGATGGTCAAGCTGCAGACCGAGGCGCTGGCGAAGAACCTGGGCCTTACCCGCAGCACGCGCTTCATCAACGTGCTGGAGCTCGGCATCAGCAACAACAGCTCGAACGAGGACCCCGTCCAGCGCGGTTACGAAATCAGCTTCGAGTTGCCGCTGTTCGACTGGGGCCAGACCCGGGTGGTGGCCGCCGAATCGCGCTACCGCCAGGCGCTGGAGCGCGCACGTGAAACCGCGGTCAACGCGCGTTCCGAGGTGCGTGAAGCCTATGCCTTGCAGCAAAGTCAGTACGCCATCGCACGTCATCTGCGCGACGAGGTGGTGCCGCTGAAACAGCGCATCTCGGAGGAAAACCTGCTGCGCTACAACGGCATGCTGATCGGCGTGTTCGAACTGCTGGCCGACGCGCGCTCGCAGATCGTCTCGGTCAACGCCGCCATCGAAGCGCAGCGCGATTTCTGGCTGGCCGACGCCGACCTTGCGATGGCGCTGGTCGGCACGCCCGGCAAGACCGCCGTCACTTCCGTCTCATCCGCCCCCGCCGAAGCGGCAGGCGGGCACTGAAAGGATCCCCCACATGACTTCAAGACGTGATTTTTTCAAGCTGACCGGCGCGGTTGCGGCCGCCAGCGTCAGCCCGGCAGCGCTGGCAACGCTCCCGGAAATTGCCAGCATGAGCACGCCCGCCACCCAGCCGCCGCTCATCCCGCCGAACGGACGCCCCTACAACCCGGTGGTGACGCTGAACGGCTGGACGCTGCCGTGGCGGATGAAGGACGGGGTGAAGGAATTCCACCTGGTTACCGAGCCGGTGGTGCGCGAGATCGCCCCCGGCATGAAGGCGCATCTGTGGGGCTACAACGGCCAGTCGCCCGGCCCCACCATCGAGGTGGTCGAAGGCGACCGTGTGCGCATTTTCGTCACCAACCGTCTGCCCGAGCACACCACCATCCACTGGCACGGCCAGCGCCTGCCCAACGGCATGGACGGCGTCGGCGGGCTGACCCAGCCGCACATCAAGCCGGGCAAGACCTTTGTCTACGAATTCGTCGCGCGCCGTCCCGGCACGTTTATGTACCACCCGCACGCCGACGAAATGACGCAGATGGCGATGGGCATGATGGGGTTCTGGGTGACGCACCCCAAGGGCAGGCACCCGCTGATCGAGACCGTCGACCGCGATTTCTGCTTCCTGCTCAACGCCTACGACATCGAGCCCGGCAGCGCCACGCCGCAGGTCAACACCATGCTCGACTTCAACCTGTGGACCTGGAACAGCCGTGCCTTCCCCGGCATCGACAGCCTCAACGTGCGGCTCAACGACCGCGTGCGCATCCGCATCGGCAATCTCACCATGACCAACCATCCGATCCACCTGCACGGGGTGGAGTTCGAGGTCACCGGCACCGACGGCGGGCCCACGCCAAAAGGCTCGCGCTGGCCTGAAGTCACCACCGACATCGCCGTCGGCCAGATGCGGCAGGTCGAGTTTCTTGCCGACGAGGAGGGCGATTGGGCCTTCCACTGCCACAAGAGCCACCACGTGATGAACGCGATGGGCCATGACGTGCCGACCATGATCGGGGTCGACCACACGGGCCTCGCCGGCAAGATCGGCAAGCTGATTCCCGACTACATGGTGATGGGCGAACGCGGCATGGCCGACATGGCCGAGATGGAAATGCCGCTGCCCGACAACACGCTGCCGATGATGATGGGGCAGGGCCAGTTCGGCCCGCTGGAAATGGGCGGCATGTTCACCGTGATGAAGGTGCGGCGCGAGCAGAAGCGCGGCGACTACACCGATCCCGGCTGGTACAAGCATCCACCCGGCACCGTGGCGCGCGAAGTCGGCGAGGCCGTGGCCGAGCCGGTGCGCGCGCCGCAGGCCGCCTCGCCGCAGGGTGCGCCGGGCGATGTTGAAGTGACCGTGCGCAAACCCACCGGCCATGCCGGTCATTGAATGAAAGGATATGAGATGAAACTAACCCTCTTGCTGACCGCCCTGCTGACCACGCCGCTGATTGCGCTGCCGGCCCATGCCCATGGCGAAAAGAAACACGCTGCGACCGCGCCGGCCATTGCCGAACAGACCGCCTGGGGCATCGCGGGCAAGCCCGCGCAGGCCACCCGCACGATCATCCTCGATATGACCGACGCGATGCGCTTCACCCCTGACACGCTGACCGTGAAGGAAGGCGAAACCGTGCGTTTCATCGTCCGCCACACGGGCCGCATGAAGCATGAAATGGTGATCGGCACGCCAGACGAACTGGCGAAGCACGCCGCCATGATGGCCAGGTTTCCCAACATGGAACATGACGAGGCTTACATGGCGCACGTCGACCCCGGCCAGAGCGGCGAAATCGTCTGGACCTTCAACCGCGCCGGCAGCTTCGAATTCGCCTGCCTGATTGCCGGGCATTACGAAGCCGGCATGCGCGGCACGATCACCGTCACCCCGAAACAAGGAGCTGCAAAATGAAAAAATGGATTCCCCTGCTGGCCGCGCTGGCGGTTGCCGCGCCCTTACACGCCGAACCCGTAACCCCGCCCGCCGCCCAGGCCAGCGCGATGAGCGAGGGCGTGGTGCGCAAGATCGACGCGGCGAACGCCAGGATCACGCTCCGCCACGGCCCCATCGCCAACCTCGACATGCCGCCCATGACCATGGTGTTCCGGGTGCAGTCGCCCGAGTTGCTGAGCGGCATCAAGGTGGGCGACACGGTGAAATTCCGCGCCGAGGACGTCAACGGTTCTTTCACCGTGACGGCGATTCAGGCTGCGCCATAGCGGCCCCTGGAACAAGCGGAATTTCTAGTTGCCGCGCACCTTGCGCACGCCTTCGTCGATGGCGGCTTCCAGATAGCCGAAGTAGTAGTCCGCAATCAGCAGGCCGACGATCGCCTCGCTGGCCGCTACGCCGTGGGTGTCGAACACCATCACGGTGGGCACCATGAATACCTTGTGGGCAGCGGCGAACGCGCCTTCGGTGGTGGGCGCGCCGTCGAACCCGGTCAGCGGGGTGGTGGCGCCCATGGTCACTTCGCGGATGATGACGCGGCTGCGATAGGCTGGATCCTTGTGCATCGGTACCAGGTATTCGCGTTTGACGCGATCGCAATACGAGCAGGTGGGGCTGGTGAACACCACCAGGATGGGCGTCTGGCGCTTGGCGGCAGCGCGCGCATCGGCCTGGAAATTCTTCGCGCGGACCAGGCCGCTTGCCGCACCGGCAGCGCCGGACAGCGTCAGGCCCCATGCTAAAATCAAGGCCCACATTGCGATCAGTCGCATTGTCGATAGCGTCTCTTCGGGTGGGTGCGGATACGTCATAGTCGTGAGTGTCGCGTCATCCTTTTCCAAATCAAACAGTCCATTTTTACCGCCATGCATATCCTGACCATCGCCTCCCGAGAAAGTGCCCTTGCCATGTGGCAGGCGGAGCATATCCGAGACCGCCTTTCCGCGCTGCATCCCGGTTGCACGGTGCGCATACTGGGCATGACCACGCGCGGCGACCAGATTCTCGACGTCACGCTGTCGAAAATCGGCGGCAAGGGCCTCTTCGTCAAGGAACTCGAAGTGGCGCTGGAGGCGGGGCAGGCCGACCTGGCGGTGCATTCGATGAAGGACGTGCCGATGGAGCTGCCACCGGGGTTCGAGCTGGCAGTGATCGGCGAGCGCGAGGACCCGCGCGATGCCTTCGTGTCGAACCAATACGGGCGCCTGTCCGACCTGCCCCCCGGCGGCGTGGTCGGCACTTCCAGCCTGCGCCGCGAAGCGCAGCTGCGCGCGCGATATCCGCACCTGACGGTGAAGCCGCTGCGCGGCAACGTCGGCACCCGGTTGAAAAAGCTCGACGAGGGCCAGTTCGACGCGATCCTGCTCGCCGCCGCCGGCTTGAAGCGGCTCGGCCTCGGCGATCGCATCAAGAGCCTGCTTTCCGTGGAAGACAGCATTCCCGCTGCCGGCCAGGGTGCGCTCGGCATCGAGATCCGCAGCGGCAATGCCAAGGTGGCGGCCATGCTTGCCACGCTCAACCACCCGGAAACCGCCGCCTGCGTGCGCGCCGAGCGCCAGGTCAGCCGCGTGCTGGGCGGCAGCTGCCAGGTGCCGCTGGGCGCGCATGCGGTGTTGCAGGACGGCCGCCTGGTGCTGAACGGCTTCGTGGCGAATCCGGACGGCAGCGGCTTTATTCATGACGTTGCGACAGGCGACGCGGGCGATCCCGAAGCAGTCGGCCAGGCGCTGGCCGACAAACTGCTGGCGCTGGGCGCGCGCGCCATTCTCGACGCGCTGCCTGCATGAGCGAATTGCTGGCCGGCCGCACGGTGCTGGTGACGCGGCCCGCCCGCCAGGCGGCGGCGCTGGCGCAGGCGATCCGCGCGGCGGGCGGCACGCCGTTCGCGTTTTCCGCGCTCGCTGTCGAAGCGGTGCCGCAGGACGAATTGAGCGTGCCGCTGGCGCGGCTGGCCGAGGCCGACATCGCGATCTTCATCAGTCCCAATGCGGCGCAATTCGGCATGGCGGCAATCCGTGCGGGCGGCGTGCTGCCTGACGCTATCGTGGTTTTCGCCGTCGGCCCCGGCACCGCGCGTGCGCTGCAAGCGCTGGGTGTCGGCGGCGTCATCACGCCGGACGGCCAGGACAGCGAAGCGCTGCTGGCGCTGCCGCAGCTGCAGGAGGTGGCGGGCAAGCGGGTGACGATCGTGCGCGGCGTCGGTGGCCGCGCGCTGCTGGCCGAGACGCTGCGCCAGCGCGGCGCCCAGGTGGATTTCATGGAATGCTACCGGCGCCTGCGGCCGCAGGCCGATGTCGCGCCGCTGCTGGCGTGCTGGCAGGCGGGCGGCATCGACGCGGTGACCGTCGCCAGCGCCGAGACGCTGCACAATCTGGCGGCGCTGCTGGGCGAGGCGGGCCGGCCGTTGCTGGCAGGCACGCCGCTTTTCGCGCCGCATGAGAAAATCGCCGGGGCGGCCCGTCGCCTCGGCATTGCACAGGCCATCGCCACGCCGGGCGGCGATGACGGACTGGTAGACGGCCTGGTTAACTGGTTCAGGAACCACCCATGAATGACATCCCCGAAGCTTCCGCCCCGCAACCCGTATCGCAGCCTGCCGCCACGCCTGCCCAGGCGGGTGCGCGCTCCCACGTTTCGGCGGTGGCGCTGGTCGCGCTGTTGATCGCCACGCTGGCGATGGCGGCCGCGGCCTGGTCGTGGTTCGACAGCAGCGAACGCATCCGCGACCTGAAGACCGAGCTGGGCCGCCGGCTTGCCGAAACCGGTAAGGACGTCAGCGAAACCCGCCTGCTGGCGCGCAATGCCGACGACGCGATGCGACAGGTGAGCGAAAAGGTCGTCCATATCGAGAGTCAGATGGCGACGTCGCAGCAACAGCAGCTTTCGCTCGAAGCGCTCTACAAGGACTTGTCGCAGGGGCGTGACCAGTGGACGCTGGCCGAAATCGAGCAGGTGCTGCTTACCGCCGCGCAGCAGTTGCAGCTGGCCGGCAACGTCAAGGCCGCGATCATTGCGCTGGAAGGCGCCGACAATCGTCTGCTGCGCCTCGACAAGCCACAGTTCACCGCGCTGCGCCGCGCGATTGCGGTCGACCTGGCCAATCTGCGCGCGGTGCCATCGCTCGACATGGTGGGGGCGAGCGCGCGCATCGAGGCGCTCGCGGCACGCCATGCCGGCTGGCCCTTGGCCAGCGCGCAGGTTTCCGAGGCGGCGCCGGCGCCGCGCAGCCGTGGCGGGGCCGGCGATATCGGCCAGGAACTGTGGACTGAACTGAAGCGCCTGGCGCAGATCCGCCGTATCGATGGCAACGAAGCGGTGCTGCTGCCGCCCGAGCAGGCCTACTTCCTGCGCGAGAATCTGCGCCTGCGTCTGCTGTCGGCACGGCTGGCGTTGATGTCGCAGGACCAGGCGGCGTTCCAGACCGATCTGCGCGCGGTGTCGGAATTGCTGAGCCGCTACTACAACACGCGTGACGCCGGTGTCGCCGCCGCGCTGAAGGAAATCAAGCGCCTGTCCGGTCTGCAGGTCGCCCAGAAACTGCCCGGTATCGACGCCAGCCTCGCCGCGCTCGAAGCGTACAAGGGGGAGCACTGATGCGCTGGCTGATCTCGCTGATCATCGTCGCGGTGCTGGCCATCGCGCTGGCGATGGCCGGGCGCTACGACCCCGGCTATGTGGTGCTGGTCTATCCGCCGTGGCGGTTGGAGATTTCCTTCATCAGCTTCGTGCTGCTGCTGGTCGGGCTGGTGGTGGGGGGGATCGTGCTGCTGCGCCTCGCCATGCTCACCCTCAATCTGCCCGGCATCGTGCGCGAACAGCGCGCGCGCCGGGCTGCCAGAAAGCGGGATGAAAACTTTGTCGGCGGCCTCAAGGCGTATACCGAATACCGCTATCAGGACGCCGAGCAATCGCTCGGGCAGTGGCAGGGCGACGACACCCGGGTCGGGGTGGCGCGCGTGCTGGCGGCGCGCGCCGCGCAGGAAATGCGTGCCGTGCCGCAGCGCGAGCGCCATCTTCAGGAGGCTGCCGAGCACGGCGCCGAACTTGCCGCGCAGCTGTTCGAAGCCGAGGCGCGCCTCGACGTCAAGGATGCGGCGGCGGCACTGGCGGCGATCAATCGGGCCAAGGCGATCGCGCCGCAGCACACCGCGCTGTTGCGGCTCGAACTCAAGGCGCGCCAGATGACCGGGCAGTGGGACGAAGTCGACAAGTTGCTCGACGCGCTGATGCGCGGCAACGCGCTGGAGTCCGGCGTCGCCGCCCAGATGCGCCGCATGGCCTATGCCGAAAACCTCAAGCGCCGCGCCGAAGACGACCATGGCCTGCTGGAATACTGGAAGAAGATCCCGGCCGATTTCAAGGTCGATCCCTGGGTGGCGCGCGCCGCCGCGCGCGCCTTCATGCAGCGCGGCGGCCACGACACCGCGCTCGACGTGCTGGAAGCCGCGCTCAACCGCGAGTGGCACGAAGACTTGGCGGCCTTGTACGGCGAAGTGCGCGGCAGCAGCCCGGCGCGGCAGATCGAGCAGGCCGAGAAATGGCTGCACGTCTATCCGCGCGACGCCCGGTTGCTGCTGACGCTGGCGCAGTTGTGCAGCGTGCAGGAATTGTGGGGCAAGGCGCAGAGCTATCTGGAAGCCAGCCTCGCCATCGCGCCCAGCGCCGAAGGCCACATCCGCATGGCTGAACTCAAGACCCAGAGCGAACAGCCGGGCGAAGCCTGCCGGCATTACCAAAAGGCGCTGGCGCTGTGCCGCGCGCAGTAGGCCCTTGGCGCATGGCCGTTGCCGGCTCCACGCCGGGTCCGTAAGCCAGGCGGGTCGTCAGCCGGCGGGTGCGGTCTCGGCGTCCGCCGCGTAGACGAAGAGGTCGGCGAAGAACTCGTCTTCGGGTAGATTGCGCATTTTCACGAAGCTGTCGCGCGCTGTGTCGACCATGACGGGTGCGCCGCAGGCGTATACCTGATAGCCCGACAAATCGGCAAAGTCGGCCAGCACCGTCTGGTGCACGAAGCCGGTGCGTCCCTGCCACGCATCGCCCGGTTGCGGGTTGGACAGCACCGGGATGAAGCTGAAATTCGGATGTTCGGCCATCCACTGCCGCGGCAGTTCGGCCATGTACAGATCCTTCAGCGAACGCGCCCCCCAGTACAGCACCAGTTCGCGCCCGGTCTGTTCGGCAAAGGCGTGCTCCAGCATGCTCTTGATCGGCGCAAAGCCGGTGCCTCCGGCGATGAAGATCATCGGCTTGTCGGAATCGTCGCGGATGAAGAAACTGCCGAGCGGGCCTTTCAGGCGCAGGATGTCGCGTTCCTTCAACGTGGAAAACACCTGGTCGGTGAACAGCCCCCCCGGCACGTGGCGGATGTGAAGTTCCAGCAGCGCGTCGTCGTGCGGCGGATTGGCGAGCGAAAAGCTGCGCACCTTGGCGTCCTTCAGCTGGAAATCGATGTACTGGCCGGCAAGAAACTGCAGACGCTCGCTGGCCGGCAGCTTGATCTTCATCAGCATCACGTCGTCGGCGCGCTTCTCCAGTTTTTCCACCCGGCACGGCAGCGTCTTCACCACGATGTCCCTGGCGGCGCCGATTTCCCTGGCTTCGATGGTGAGGTCGGACAGCGGTTTGGCGCGGCAGAACAATGCGCGTCCCTGCGCCTTTTCCTCGTCCTTCAGCGCGGCGGGAGAATGCTCGCCGCAATCGACCTGGCCGGACAGCACGCGGCCCTTGCAGGCCCCGCAGGCCCCGTTGCGGCAGCCGTAGGGTAGCGCGTGGCCCTCGCGCAGCGCGGCCTCGAGAATGGTTTCGTCATCCTCGACGCTGAACTGGTGCCCGCTGGGCTGGATGGTGACGCGATGCGGCATGATGTGCGCTTAAAATGCGATGATGATTTGTTAAATTATCGCTTGAGTGCGCCGGGTTTTTACCCTTGCGCGGATAGGGTTACAGCGGCATGAAAAAAATATTGATCGTGGGATTCGGCGATGTCGCCGAGCGGCTGGTGCGGCGCTACGCCGGGCAGGCGGAATTCATCGGCATGATCCGCCGCCCCGAGCGCGCCGCCGAGCTGCGCGCCCTCGGTGTGACGCCGATTGTCGGCGACCTCGACGTGCCGGCCACGTTGAAGCGCCTGCCGCGCGTCGACGGCGTGTTCCACTTTGCGCCGCCGCCCAACGCCGGCAGCACCGATCCGCGCACCGCGCACCTGCTGCACGCGTTGGGGCGCCGCCCCCCGGGCGCGCTGGTCTACATCAGCACCAGCGGCGTGTACGGCGACTGCGGCGGCAACTGGGTCGCCGAAACGCGCCCGGTGGCGCCGGTGAACGGCCGTGCGGTACGGCGGGTCGACGCCGAGCGCCGCTTGCGCACCTGGGGTGAAACGCAGCGGGTGCAGGTGACGATCCTGCGCGCGCCGGGAATCTATGCCGCCGACCGCCTGCCGCTGGAACGCATCCGGCGCGGCACCCCGGCGCTGGTTGCGCAGGACGACAGCTACACCAACCACATCCATGCCGACGATCTGGCGCGGCTGGCGTGGGCGGCGCTGTTTCGCGGGCGCTCGCAACGCATCTACCATGCGGTCGACGCGCATCCCATGAAAATGGGCGACTGGTTCGACAGCTGCGCCGATGCGTTCGACCTGCCGCGGCCGCCACGGGTCGAACGTGCCGAGGCGGAGAAGGTGCTGTCCGCAGCCCTGCTGTCGTTCCTGCGCGAGTCGCGCCAGCTGTCGAACGCGCGCGCCACGCGCGAACTGCGGCTGAAATACCGCTACCCGACTTCGGATGATTTGCTGCGCGAGATCAAGCAGGCGCGCGGGCAGATGAAGCTGTTTTAAGGAAACGCTGATTAATTCGTCATTGCGAGGAGCGTAGCGACGCGGCAATCCAGAAATGCCTGCTTAATCAATACGCTGGATTGCTTCGCTTCGCTCGCAATGACGGCCATATTGAATTGTTCAGCGTTTCCCTAACGCAGCCGGTCGTCCGGCTCGCGCTTGAACTCGCCATCGATCGTGGCGGGTGTTTCGCCCCGTGTGGGAGGGGGTTCGGGGAAGGGAACATCGTCATTCGCCGGCCGCAGCGGGTCTCGCTTGCGCCCGGCCCAGGTGCCCGGAATCAGCAGCAGCCCCAGCGCGATCGCATCGCTGATGAAGCCGGGGAAGACAAGCAGGCCGCCGGCGAGCAGAATACGCCCGCTGGCAAACATCGCGGCCAGCGGATTCGCGCCGGACTGCACCGAAAACAGCAGGCGCGCCCCCCAGGCGACGCGCTCGACACGAATCAGCATGATCCCGGCGATGGCGGCCAGCAACAGCCACAGCAGCACCCAGCCGCCGATGGCGCTGGCCATCCAGAAGATGCCGATGGCTTCCAGAACCGGAAACGACAGCAGCAGTAGCACGATCCAACCAGAGCGCATGTGATGGAACCTTTGTTAATCTTGACGAATTTACCCGATGTCGCGAACGCCGAAAAACTGGCGCACGCGCTGATCGAACGGCGCGCGGCAGCATGCGTGAACGTTTTGGCGGCGTGCCGCTCCATTTATCGTTGGCAGGGCGCAGTGGAAGCGGCAGACGAAATCCCGCTGCTGATCAAGACCACCGCGGCAAACTACCCGCTGGTTGAAGAAATTGTTCGCGCGCAGCATCCTTACGATGTACCTGAACTGATTGCTCTACCCATAACGCACGGACTGCCTGCCTATCTCGGCTGGCTGGCCACGGAGACTGAAAAGCATGATCAAGAATAATAAGTGGATTCGTATGCTCGGCGCACTGCCGTTACTTTGGGGCGCGCTGGCGTTTTTTCCAGTGGCCCACGCCGAAGAGTTTCTTGACCCGGAAATCGCGTTCAAGTTCTCGGCGCGTGCGCTCGACGCCAACACGCTGGAAGCGCGCTGGCAGATTGCCGACGGCTATTACATGTACCGCGACAAGTTCCAGTTCGAAGCCGCCGGCGCCACGCTGGGTGCGCCGCAGCTGCCCGCCGGCAAGGTGAAGGACGACGAGTTCTTCGGCAAGGTCGAAACCTATAGCAAGGACGTGCGCATCGCGCTGCCGATCCAGCGCGTCCCGGGCACCGATTCGGTCACCCTGAAAGCCGTTTCGCAGGGCTGCGCCGACGCCGGGCTGTGTTACGTCCCGCAAACCGGGAGCATGACGATCAAGCTGCCCGCGCCGGCGGCTGCCGTCGTGGCAGCGCCCGTCGCCGCACCCGCCGCATCCCGTTCCGCGCTGGATGGCCTGCGCAGCCTGCTGGGCGATGCGGGCATGCCGAAGCTGCTGCCGCCGGAAGAGGCCTTCCTGGTTGCCGCGGCGATGCCGGATGCGCGGACGGCCAGGCTCGATTACACGTTGACGCCCGACACCTACCTGTATCGCGACAAGCTCGCCTATATCGTCAAGTCGCCCGCCGACGTGAAAGTGGCGAGCGTCGACACCCCGGCGGGCGAGGTCAAGGACGACCCGAACTTTGGCCGCACCGAGGTCTACCACCAGGATTTTGCCGCCGGCGTGACGCTGTCGCGCGCACTCGCCGCAGGCGAGCAGCTGGTGCTGGAAGCCACCTGGCAGGGCTGCAACGAGGCGGTCGGCGTGTGCTACCCGCCGATCACGCGCGACTTCACGCTGACCGCCGGTGCGGCAGTCATTGCCGGCGCACAGGCCGCACCGGCCGAGCCCGCCAATGAATCCGATACCTCGCGCATCGAGCGCGTGCTGAAGGGCGGCAGCTTCTGGCCGGTGGTCGCCACCTTCTTCGGCCTCGGCCTGCTGCTGGCGTTGACACCCTGCGTGTTCCCGATGATTCCGATCCTGTCGGGCATCATCGCCGGGCAGAACACCAAAGTGACCAAGACCAGCGGCTTCCTGCTGTCGCTCGCCTACGTGCTGGGCATGGCGATCACCTATGCGGTGGCCGGCGTGGCGGCGGCGCTGTCCGGCACCCTGATTTCCAACGCCTTGCAGAACCCGTGGGCGCTCGGCGTTGGTGCGCTGATTTTCGTCGGTCTGGCGCTGTCCATGTTCGGCTTTTACGAACTGCAATTGCCGAGCGCGCTGCAGAGCAAGTTTTCCGAGCGCGCCAACAAGATGAAAGGCGGCAACTTCTTCGGCGTGTTCGCCATGGGCGCGCTGTCGGCGGTCATTCTCGGCCCCTGCGTCGCGCCGCCGCTGGCCGCCGCGCTGGCCTTCATTGCGCAGACCGGTAACACCGTGCTCGGTGGCGTCGCGCTGTTCGTGCTGGCGCTGGGCATGGGCGTGCCGCTGCTGCTGATCGGCCTGTCCGCCGGCGCCCTGCTGCCGCGCGCAGGCGGCTGGATGAATGCGGTGAAGTACTTCTTCGGCGTGATGATGCTGGCCATCGCCATCTATCTGATCTCGCCGGTCGTTCCGGGCTGGGTCGGCATGCTGTTGTGGGCGCTGCTGCTGATCGCGTGCGCGATCTTCCTGCATGCGCTCGACCCGCTGCCCGCCCATGCGACCGGTTGGTCGCGTCTGTGGAAGGGGCTGGGCGTGGTGTTGCTGATCGGCGGCCTGGCGATCCTGCTCGGCATGCTGGCGGGCAGCCGCAATCTGCTGCAGCCGCTCGATGTCTTCAAGGGCGGCGGCGTGGCGATGGCGGCCGAGCAGAAGGGTCTGGCGTTCGAGAAGGTGAAGGACGTGGCCGAACTTGACGCGCGCCTGGCCGCCGCCAGGGCCGACGGCCGCGCGGTGATGCTCGATTTCTATGCCGACTGGTGCGTCTCGTGCAAGGAAATGGAAAGCTTCACCTTCAGCGACGCCCGGGTGCAGGCGCGCTTGGCGGACGTGGTGCTGCTGAAAGCCGACGTCACCGCCAACAGCGACGCCGACAAGGCGCTGCTCAAGCGCTTTAACCTGTTCGGCCCGCCCGGGATTATTTTCTGGAACGCCGCAGGTGCGCAGTCGGATTTCAAGGTAATCGGCTTCGAGAAGGCCGACAAGTTCCTGGCGAGCATCGACTCGGCGCTGGGACGCTGACGCATCCCGGCCGGCTTATGGCTGGCGTCGCAATACCTCGATCGCGTCCAGCAGCGGCGTGACGACGGGCTGGATCTTGCGCCGCATCAGCGAGCCGACCGCGGTGGTCTTGAGGAAGATCGGGCGCACGCTGTCGGCATCCGCCGCGGCCAGTGCGTCGAGCGCGGCACAATCCATTTCAAATTGCGGCGCAGCGCCGGGCAGGGCGGCGCGCGCCGCGTTGCGCGTGGCTTCGTCGGCCTGGCGCAAGGGCGCGCACCATTGCGCCAGCGCATCCAGGGTGTGATTTACCACTTCCTGAATTTCCGGACGATCGAGAACCAGCGCGACGGTGGCGAGGAAGGTCTGCCCCTGCGCCGCCAGCGCTTTTTCCAGTAGCGTGCCGTAAGGGTTGCCGGCGAGATGCGGCACGCCGGTGTGGTCGGTGCGCGCAGGACGCGGATTGGGCAGCTGGTCCGGCTGCAGTTCGAGGAAGGCCACGTAATACGAATTGCGGCTGTTGCCGCGCTTCCAGATCGCCAGCCGCTCGGCATCGGTGAGCACGCCCGAAACCAGCATCACCGCGACGGTATCGAGAATGCCGACGTCGTCCTCGTGCAGGAACGCCAGATGGTCGACCAGGAATTGGGCGAGCGTGCGCCCCATGCTGCCGCGGCACACCGCATCGCGCATCAGCATCAGCCGCGCGTTCTCGAGGGTCGGCATGCACCACCAGGCGTAGCGTGCCAGTTCGTCGGTGAGCGCGGGCGAGTGCACCACCGCCACCACCGCTTCTTCTTCGGCGATCAGCAGCAGCTGCGCCAGGTGCTGGATCGACAACCCGGCCTGCGACTGCCGGGTCCAGCGCGTCAGGTGGACCGGGTAGCCGCCGGGCGAACCGAGCGCGTGGCCGGACAGCATCTCGCGCACCCGCTTCAGGTAGCGATCGGCGCGCTCGTTGGGTTTCAGCGGCACGCTGGCCTCGCCTTGCGGCGTCAGCGCCCACAGCGTCATGTTCGATTCGTCGATGCGGACGGCCTTGAGTTCGGTGTTGAACAGGACGTTGAGGCGCAGCTCGTCTTCGGGGGAAAGTTCGTCGTTCATGCGGAAAAACCTTTTTTTATCCGCGAATACCCGGAGGGCATAAAGGACGCGAAGGAACGCGAAGGGGATACCCTCTTTCGCGAACTTCGCGAACAAAGTCTTTAAAGCGTCTTGAACACGTCACGTGCGGCGGCGATGGTGGCGTCGATGTCGGCGTCGCTGTGGGCGGCCGAGACGAAGCCCGCCTCGAATGCCGACGGCGCGAGGTAGATGCCGCGGTCGAGCATGGCGTGGAAGAAGCGGTTGAATTTTTCCTTGTCGCATTGCATCACTTCGGCAAAGCTCGCCGGCGGCCTGGCCGCGAAATACAGGCCGAACATGCCGCCGACCGAGTCGGCGCAGAAGGTGACGCCGGCGTCCGCGGCGGCCAGGGTCAGCCCTTTCACCAGCCGCTCGGTGCTGGCGGCGAGGCGCGCGTGGAAGCCCGGTTCGGAAATCGCGGCGAGCGTGGCCAGCCCGGCGGCCACCGCGACCGGGTTGCCCGACAGCGTGCCGGCCTGGTACACCGGGCCGGTCGGCGCCAGCTTGTCCATGACGTCGGCGCGGCCGCCGAAGGCGCCCACCGGCATGCCGCCGCCGATGACCTTGCCGAGCGTGGTCAGATCAGGCTTGATGCCGAGTAGTTTCTGCGCGCAGCCGAGGTCGACGCGGAAGCCGGTCATCACCTCGTCGAAGATCAGCAGCGCACCGTGCGCGTCGCACAGCCGGCGCATCGCGGCCATGAATTCTGCAGTCGGCTTGACCAGGTTCATGTTGCCGGCGAAGGGCTCGACGATGATGCAGGCAATTTCCGACCCGATTTCGGCGAAGGTTTTTTCCAGCCCGACGACGTCGTTGTAGTCGAGCACGATCGTCTGCGCCGCGGTTTCGGGCGGCACCCCGGCCGAGGTGGGGTTGCCGAAGGTGAGCGCGCCGGAGCCGGCCTTCACCAGGAGAAAGTCGGCGTGGCCGTGGTAGCAGCCCTCGAACTTGATGAACTTGCTGCGCCCGGTAAATCCTCTGGCCAGGCGGATCGCGCTCATCGTCGCCTCGGTGCCGCTTGATACCAGGCGCACCTTCTCGATGCTCGGCACCAGTTCGATGATGCGGCGGGCGACGGTGAGTTCGGCCTCGGACGGCGCGCCGAACGACAGGCCGTTGGCGGCGGCGTCCTGCACCGCTTTCACCGTGCCGGGGTGGGCGTGGCCGAGGATGGCCGGGCCCCACGAGCCGACGTAGTCGATGTATTCGCGGCCGTCGGCGTCCCACACGCGCGATCCCTTGGCGCGGCTGAAGAACACCGGGGTGCCGCCGACGCTCTTGAAGGCGCGCACCGGGGAGTTCACTCCGCCGGGGATGACGTGTTGCGATTGTTCGAAAAGCTGTTCGTTGCGGGTCATTGTTCGGATTCCGTTTCAAATAAATGATTCAGGGCGCGCGCGGCTGCGCGGATGTCGGGCGTGTCGAACAGGGCCGACAGCACCGCGAGGCTGTCGGCGCCGGCGTCCAGTAAAGCGGGCGCATTGGTGAGCGTGATGCCGCCGATGGCGACCAGCGGCACGTGGACCCGCGGCGCCGCCTCGCGCAGCAGGTCGAGGCCGGCGCGCCCGGCGGCCGGCTTGGTCGGCGACGCAAAGAAGCTGCCGAAGGCGACATAATCGGCACCGGCGGCCTGCGCGGCCAACGCATGTTCGAGGCTTTGATAGCACGATGCACCGATGAGTTTGCGCTTGCCGAGAATGATGCGCGCCTCGCGCAGGCTGGCGTCGTCGCGCCCCAGGTGGATGCCGTCGGCGTCGCACAGGTCGGCCAGCCGCAGGTCGTCGTTGACGATCAGCGGCACGCCGAATGGGCGGCACAGCGCGACCAGTTCGCTCGCCTGTTCGTGGCGGCGCGCCACGTCGCCCGACTTGTCGCGGTATTGCACGGCGGCCACGCCGCCCGCCAGCGCCGCTTCGACCTGCGCCAGCAAATATCCGGTGTCCGCGGTTTCGGGGGTGATGGCGTACACGCCGCCGGGGAATTTTGCCGAATCAGGCATTGCCTTCCGTATGCCCATCCTGGGCCCAGAAGAAACGCTCGGGGATGTATTGCCCCATGCCGGGACGGAAGGCGGCCTTCAGCGTTTCATAGGTGAAGTGCTGGGCATCGCGCACCGCGGTCGGCACGTCCTGACCATATGCCAGCGCGGCCGCGATGGCCGAGGCGAGCGTGCAGCCGGAGCCGTGATAGCTGCCGGGCAGGCGGTCCCAGGCATCGGTCTGCACATGGCCGTTGGCGTCGTAGAGGCTGTTCAGCACGCGCGGCGTGGCTTCATGGGTGCCGGTGATGAGCACGTATTCGCAGCCGAGATCGGTCAGGTGCGCGGCGCAGGCGGCGAGGTCCATGTCGTCCTCGTCCGACTCGAACAGCGCCAGACGGCGCGCTTCGTGGCTGTTGGGCGTGAGAATGCTGGTCTGCGGGATCAGCAGGTCGCGCATGGCGGAGATCATGTCCTCGGTGGCGAGTTCGTCGCCGCGTCCGGACGCCAGCACCGGGTCGAGGATGACCGGGATGTCAGGATAGTCGGCGAGGATTTCGGCGATGACCGCCATCGACTCGGGGCTGCCCAGCATGCCGAGCTTGAACGCGGCCACCGGCACGTCTTCAAGCAGCATGCGCGCCTGATCCATCACCCATTCGGCATCGATGGCGAGCACTTCGTCGACCCGTGCGGTGTCCTGCACCGTGATCGCGGTGATGACCGACAGCGGATGGCAGCCCATGCTGGCCAGCGTCAGCAGGTCGGCCTGGATGCCCGCGCCACCGGTCGGATCGGACGCGGCAAAGCTGAGCACCAGCGGTGGCGTGGTTTTGGGGACGAAAATAGGGGGCATGGCGTCGCTGCTTTAGAATCAAGCGCCGATTTTAGCTGATTCCTTTACCTCCCATGCCGGCCCCGCCGAATACAAAAGCTGGATGTGCACGATCCGCGGCTACCTCTACCGGGAGGAAATCGCTGCACCCGAGGACGGGACTGCGCCCGGTGCCCGCCGGGAGGACGTGCCGATCGATTGGACCTGCCCGGATTGCGGGGCGCGCAAGGACGATTTCGAGAGGGTTGCGTTTTGACGTTTGGCTTTTTGTGTCCAGCCGCTCAAGAAAGTGCGGGAACCGGCGATAGTGCATAGGGTATATTGAACCCAGATTGTTCATTAGACGATTTATGGCGCGTAGGGTGCACTCCGTGCACCGATTGACGCCCGAAGGTGCACGGAGTGCACCCTACCCAAAGCACTCCAATGAACAATCCGGGTTGAATGGCCCGTTACCATGCAGTAAGGGCTCGCAGCCATGAATCGACCCTGTCGATGGGGCGGCAGGATAAAAGCCGGGGGTAAATATCAATCAGGAGAAGACGATGATTTTGCGGTGGGTGACAGCGTGGGTTCTGCTTGTTTTTTCGGCAAGCGTGTGGGCGGTTTCCCCTTATATTCAAGGGGACCCGGTTGCGGGCGGCAGCGTGCAGGCAGCGGCTGCGGCGGTCGAGGCCAAGCTCAAGGGCGGCGGCTTCAAGGTGGTCGGCAAATATTTCCCCAAAGGTCTGGCGGGGTATGGGGTGGTAATCGCCACCGACGATGCCATGCTCGGTGAAGTGGGTTCGGTGGGCGGCCACGCCGTGCTGGGCGCGGCGATCCGGGTGGGGGTGAAAGCGGACGGCAGCGTCGCCTACACCAATCCGGATTACTGGTACCGCGCCTATTTTCGCAAGGCCTTTGACAAGAAGGAGCCGGCGGTCAAGGCGCTGCAGTCGCGTTTGCAGGACGCGCTGGGTGCAGGCAAGGGACAGGGCGGGGATGAACTGCCCGGCAATCTGACCGACTACCGCTACATGATCGGCATGGAGCGTATCGATTCGTACAAGAACAAACTGGCCGAGTACGGCAGCTTTGCCGAGGCGCTGAAGACTGTTCGCGAGAACCTGGCCAAAGGGGTGAGCAAGACGACCAAGATCTACGAAGTCGTGATGCCTGACCGCAAGCTGGCCGTGTTCGGGGTAGCGATGAACGACAGCGGCAACAGCGATGGCGAATGGATCAAGAAAATCGACATGCAGGACAGCATCGCGGGCCTGCCCTACGAGATTTACGTGATCGACAAGGTGGTGGGTTCGCCGCATGGCCGCTTCCGCATTGCCCTGGCTTTCCCCGATGTGGGAATGGGGCAGTTCATGCGCATTTCGACCCTGCCGAACACCATCGTCGAGACCATGAGTGCCGTTGCCGGCGCCGAGAAAACGTCCAGCGGAGAGGCCTGGCAGTAAAGGCCGCGGCCTGCGCGGACGTGAAGGGGGCGCTGCGCTGCGGCGCCCTTTCATTTTGGGTCGAAAAGCCCGCATGCGATGGCGGCGGGCCGCTAAAGAAGCCGGATCCGTTGCCGTAATGGTAAGCACACAGGGCGTGCGGCAGGTGCTGCGCGTCCGATGTTCTGGTGGAGAAAACGTGTGGATAACGAAGCATTGAAAGGCATCAAAGTGATGGTCATCGATGACAGCAATACCATACGCCGCAGCGCGGAAATATTTCTGAATCAGGCGGGCTGTGAAGTTATCCTGGCGCAGGACGGCTTCGATGCGTTGTCCAAAATCACCGACCACGAGCCGGATGTGGTGTTTGTCGACATCATGATGCCGCGACTCGACGGTTACCAGACGTGCTCGCTGATCAAGCGCAACGCCAAATATCGGGCCACCCCGGTCATCATGCTGTCGTCCAAGGACGGCCTGTTCGATCGCGCGCGTGGCCGCATGGTGGGGTCGGATCAGTATCTGACCAAGCCTTTCACCAAGGACACGCTGTTGACGGCGGTGCGCGAGCACGCGTGCGCCAGAACCTAACCGTTTTTCAAGGAGCATAGACATGGCGATCAGCCGAATTCTGGTTGTGGACGATTCCCCCACAGAACGTTTTTTCCTGTCCGAGTTGCTGGTCAAGAACGGCTACCTGGTCAGCATGGCCGAAAGCGGCGAAGAGGCTGTCGCGCAGGCCAGGCAGACGCTGCCCGATCTGATCGTGATGGACGTCGTGATGCCCGGCATGAACGGCTATCAGGCAACCCGCATGATCGGCAAGGAGGATGCGACCAAGCATATCCCGGTGATCATGTGCACCACCAAGGGTCAGGAAACCGACAAGGTGTGGGGCATGCGCCAGGGCGCCAAGGCCTATCTGGTGAAGCCGGTGAAGCCGGAAGACCTGCTGTCGCAAATCAAGGCGCTGGACTGAGGATCGCCATGGCCAAGAAATTCAACCTGCGCGAATTTCAGACCACGCTTTCGCAGAAATTGCAGGCCGCGGCCAGCCGCGACAACACCGGGTCCCGTCTGGGCTTTCGGGTGGGCAGTGTGAACTGGCTGGTGAGCCTCTCCGACACCGAGGAGGTCATCCCGGTGCCGCCCATCGTCAAGGTGCCCGGTGGCTGCCGGTGGTTTCGCGGTGTTGCCAACATCCGTGGCAACCTGTTCGCGGTGAGCGATTTTGCCGACTTCATGGGGCAGGGCGTGACACCCGATCATGCCGATTGCCGCCTGCTGATCCCGCATCGTGATTTTGGCATGAACGCGGCGTTGCTGGTGCGCAGTACCCTGGGCCTGAAAAACATCAACCGTTACCAGTTGCACGGCGACCGCGCGGCCCGCTATCCGTGGGTGGCACGCCAGTACGCGGACGAAGCGGGCGCCGACTGGTGCGACATGGATTTCGGGCAATTGCTGGGCAATACCGACTTTCTCAAGGTTGAGGCGCAATTCGGCAGCTGACGGGTTATTCGAAACGGGGCGCGCTGGCGCCGATGAGTGAAGGGATTGGAGCAATGAACATGGCGATAACAATGAATGGCCTCAAAGGGCTGGCTGGCCGCATGACGGAAAAGGTTACCGGCAGGAGCGGGGGGGAGCACACCGCCCTGATCATGCAGGGGGTGCGCAAGCTGGCCGACAAGGAGCCCGGCAAGTTTCCGCTGATCGGCCATTTGCCCGTCGAGAAACAGTATCTCTATACGGGCGGCGCCTTGATCGTTTCGCTGCTGCTGGGGGCCGGCTTCACCGCCTACGGATCGATCCAGCTCGGTAACCGCGCCGCGTACGAAACCCGGGCGGGCGAACTGAAGGTGTTGTCGCAGCGTCTGCCGCTGACGGCCCAGCAATCCGTTCTGGGAAATGCATCGGCTTTCAAGAAACTGGCCGAAGGCAAGGTCGCATTTGAAGACACGCTAAGCGGGCTGACCAAGGGCGACAGCGAAGTGCCTGCCACCGGCGGCGCGGCGCGCGACTCGCTGGAAAAAATCGGTGCGCAGTGGAAGACTTTCAACCCGCAGGTCGTACAGATCCTGTCGCAGCAGAAAAACCTGATGGCGCTGAACGAAAGCGTCAAGCGCATCAACACCCTGAGTACCGATCTGCAGAAGGTTGCCGAACGGCTTGCCAGCCAGTTGGTCGACGCCAACGGCAGCGTGCGCGAGGTTTCGCGCGCCAACCACCTGTCCATGCTGAGCCAGCGTTTGCCGAAGAACGCCAACCTGCTGCTGTCGTCCGACCTGATCGACCCGGAAGTGGTGTTGCAGCTTGAAAAGGACACTACCTTGTTCCGCGAAGACGTGCAGGCGCTGATGGAAGGGGCGGCCGGCCGCAGCAAGGAGAGCATGCTGATCCTGGAAGATCTGGGCACCAACATGGCCGACATGGTCGAGGCGGTCGGCGCGGTGCTTGCCAATACGCAGCCGTTGCTGCAGGCCAAGATGGCTGCCAACGACCTGTTCACCGGCAGCGACGCGCTGCTCCAGGACACCGAGCAGCTGTCGCAGGACTACCAGTCCGTCGGCGGTGTCGGCTATTTGCTGGCCGCCCTGTTCAGCGGCCTGCTGACGATCGTCTCGCTGGTGATGCTGGGGATGGTGAACGTCAATGAAACCAAATCCCGCGCACGCAAGAGCGAAGAGGAGAACAGCCGCAACCAGGAAGCGATTCTGCGTCTGATGGACGAACTGGGCGAACTGGCCGAAGGCAACCTCACGATCAACGCCAGCGTGACCGAGGACATCACCGGGGCAGTGGCCGACTCGATCAACTACACGGTGGAAGAGCTGCGCAGCCTGGTGCGCGGGATCAACACCGCCACGATGCAGATGGATCAGGCGGCCAGCCAGGCGGGCCATGTATCCGAATCGCTGCAACATGCCTCACGCCGCCAGGCCGAGGAAATCGAAGAAACCTCCGCTGCGGTGGTGAGCCTGGCGCAGTCGGTGCAACGGGTGTCGGGCAATGCCGTCGAGTCCGCCCGCGTGGCCGAACAGTCCCTGGCGGCAGCCGAAAAAGGCCAGCAGGCGGTGGCGAACGCCATTGCCAGCATGAACGGCCTGCGCGAGCAGATCCAGGAGACGTCGAAGCGAATCAAGCGCCTTGGCGAATCGTCGCAGGAGATCGGCGAAATCGTCGAGCTGATTTCCGACATTACCGAACAGACCAACGTGCTGGCGCTCAACGCGGCCATTCAGGCGGCGTCCGCGGGCGAAGCCGGGCGCGGCTTCTCGGTGGTGGCGGAAGAAGTGCAGCGGCTGGCGGAGCGTTCGGCCGATGCAACCAAGCAGATCGCGGCGATCGTGAAGACCATTCAGTCGGACACCCACGACACCGTGGCGGCGATGGAGATCTCGACCCAGGGCGTGGTCGAGGGCGCCAAGCTGTCCGACGCGGCGGGCCAGACGCTGGCCGAGATCGGCGACGTGTCGAAAACGCTGGCCGGGCTGATTGCCGACATTTCTTCGGCCACGCAGAGCCAGGCGGAATCGACCGCCAAGGTGGCGGAAACCATGCAGGACATCAAGTCCATTTCGGCGCAGACCAGCAGCGGCACGCAGCAGACGGCCGAATCGATTGGCGGCATGAAGCAGCTGGCGCAGGATCTGAAGAATTCGGTTGCGGGCTTCAAGCTCGCCTGACCGGATCGGCCGCAACGCGAAGCAAGCAGCCGCGAGCGGCCACTGCAATCAACCTCGGGAACAACATACGATGAGCGCCTTACTCGATTACGACACCGGCCCGTTGAACTGGGTGCGCGGGGACATCGATGCCGCCCTGCAGGCCGCCTTGGGCCGCATACAGGCTTACAGTGTCGACGTCGATCTCACCAATGCCCTGCGCCTGGCGCGCGACGATGCGCACCAGGTGACCGGCGCGTTGCGCATGGTCGGCCTGGAAGGCGCCGCCACGCTGGCGGGTGCGCTTGAGTCCTGCCTTGACGAAATCAATGAAAACCGTTTGACGGCAAGTGATGAAAACTTGCGCGCCGTGCGCAATGCCATGGAAGGCCTGCAGCGCTGGATCAAGGACCTGGCCGACGGCCGCGGCAGCGGTGAACTGGCGCTGTTCCCCCTGTACAAGCGCCTGCGCGAACTGCAAGGCGCCGAGCGGGTGTTCGAGGGCGAACTGTTTTTCCCCGACCTGCGCACCCGTATGCATGGCAAGAAAGGCAACGACGGCCTGACGCAGGAAGCGCTGAGTGCCGAAGTCAGGGTCCTGCGTGGCGCGTTCCAGCGCGGCCTGCTGGCTTTTTTGCGCAATGTCGAGGCGGACCAGGGGCTGCAGCGCATGCGCGATGCGCTGGCCGCCATCGAGCGCATCGCGCCGTCGCAAGCCTCGCAAACCTTCTGGTGGGCCTGCGTCGGCTTTGTCGACAGCCTGATCGCTCGCGGCGTCGAAGCCGATTTCCACGTCAAGCAGCTGCTTGCCCGCGTCGACCTGCAAATGCGCCGCCTGATGGAAGGCTCGCCGCAGGTCGCGGAACGCCTGCTGCGCGATGCGCTCTACTTCGTGGCAAAAAGCCAGGCTCTGGAAGGCCGTGCCGCGGAAATCCGCGAAACCTTCGGCCTCGACCGCTATCTGCCGGGCCGCGGCATGCTCGACCCCGAAGCGCTGGCGCGCATGCGCCCGGTGCTGGACGCCCTGCAAACCGGCCTGAAGGCCGCGCGCGATAGTTGGCATGCCTATGTGGAAGGCAACGACGCGCAGCAGGAACAGTTCCAGACCCAGCTGGCGCGCATGCAGCCGCAGGCGCAGATGCTCGAAAGCAGCGGTTTGAGACCCCTGCTGGACGAGCTGGCGGCGGCAGCCATTGCCGCTGTCGGGCGCGAAGGCGAAGCGCGCGAACAGATGAGCCTGGAAGTTGCTTCCACGCTGCTGTTCATGCAAAACGGCGTCGACCAGGAAGATGTCCTGCACGCCGATTTTGCAGTCCGCGCCGAAGGCCAGCGGGCGCGCCTGCGTGCCCTGGTCGAAGGCCGCGAGATGCCGGCCAACGTCGTGGAAACCGCCAGCCAGCGTGAAGCCGAACGCGACATGCTGGTGCATATGGCGCAGGAGGTCGGCCAGAACCTGAGGCAGATGGAAGAAGCGCTGGATGCCTTCTTCCGCGATGTCAACGAGCGTGAAGCGCTGGCCAGCCTGCCCGATCTGGCGCAGCAGGCGCAGGGGGCGCTGACCATGCTGGAACTGCCCGATGCCGCCAGCCTGCTTGCCGCGGCTACGGCTACGGCGCAATCGTTTGCCGGCGACGGCTATCCCGACGAGGCCGCCCAGCAGCGTCTGGCGACCGCCTTCTCCAGTCTCGGGCTGTTTGTCGAATCCTATTGCGCCGGGCGCGCCGACGCCGCCGGCATCCTGCGTCCGGCCCTGATCGAGTTCGGCGTGATCGATGCCGAAAGCATGAACGACGGGGCCTTCGACGACACGGTTGAAGCCGGCCTTCCCGCACGCAAGGCCGTGGTGCAGGCCAGCTATCTGGATTGGCGCGACCAACCCGACGACGCCGCAAAAAAAAAATACCTTGATGCCCTGACCGAACTCGGTCGCGACGCCGAACTGATCGACGACGCCACCCTGAAACAGCAGACCCGCGCCGCGCTCGACGCCAGCCGGGAGGCTGCCGAAGCGCCGCTGGCGCTCGACGCCGGCATCGCCGTCTTGACCGGTCTGCCCTTGCCCGAACGGGTCGTGGCTGAAGCCCGGCCGGCGCCGGAAGAGGCCGGGACGCTTGCCTGGGAAGCCCCCGCACCGGCTGCCGCCGAACCGATTGAAGTCCTGCCAGGCGTCGATGCGACTGAATTCAGTGCGGTCGTCGAAATTGCACAACCGGCGCCCGCGGCCGAAACGGCGATTGCCGAACCGGCGGCGGCCAGCGATTCCTCCCCTGCCGGGGGCACCCTTGTGGCTGCGATCCCCGAAGGGGTCGAGCCGGAACTGCTGGAAATCTTCCTGGAAGAAGCCAACGAAGTGCTGGCGGCGATGGGCGAGTCCAGCGAAGCTTGCCAGAGCAACCCCGACGACCAGGCTTCGCAGACGATCATCCGCCGCGGCTTTCACACGCTGAAGGGCAGCGGTCGCATGGTCGGCCTGAACGAACTGGGCGAAACGGCGTGGCGCCTCGAACAGCTGATGAACGGCTGGCTGGCCGAGAAAAAACCAGCCGGCAGCGAGCTGCTGCGCCTGATCGGACGCGCCCGCGGTGTGTTCCAGGATTGGGTCGGCGCCCTGCAGGCCAATCAGCCCGTGGCATTGCCGGTGTCCGCTTTGCTGGCCGCGGTTGACCGCGTGGCACAAGGACAACCGCTGGATGCCGTGCCGGTGGCCGCGGCGGCCGGGCGCCTTGCGCCGGCTCCGGCTCCGGCTCCGGCTGCCGAGGCGGGATGGCCCGAAACGGTGGCGGAGACCGACGTTGCAGCCGAAGCTGCCGCTGAGCCGGAAACCGGGGCAGCGACCGCAGCAGATGGGCCGGAAACCGGGCTTGCGGCCGAGGCGGAACCCGACTGGCAGCCGCTGCCGCTTATCGAGGCCGAGCCGGCCGCCGGGCATGACGATGCAATCATCGTGCAAGAACAAAACGAGCTTGCGGATGAGGCCGCAGTCGAGATGCCCGCAGCCGGGTCCGCAGTGGCTTGGGCGGACGATGTGCCGCTTGAAGCGGAGGTGGTGCCGCCGTCCGGAGCGGCCGCGCTGGATGTGGGCGCCCTCATCGAATACGCAGTCGCGCCTGCCGCCGCCGAATCCGCAGAACCGGCTGGACTGGAGAACGCCGAGCTGCCGTGCACCGCAGCCCGTGCGGAATCGGATGCCACGGACGAAATCTGTATCGGTTCGATCTGCCTTTCCACGGGCCTGTACGAGATTTTCATGGCCGAAGCGCATCAGCGCCTGGCCATGTTGCGGGAAGAAACCGAACGCCACGCCGAGCTTGCCAACAGCACGGTCAGCGAGCATGCGCGCCGTGCCGTGCATACCCTGGGCGGTATCGCGGGCACCGCGGGCATCGCCGTGCTGAGCGAACTGTCGCAAGCGCTCGAACAGTACTGGAACCGCTTCGTGCAGGTGCCGTTGCCGCCCGCGCATCTGTCGCTGGTTCAGGATACGGTCGCGCGTCTGCACGAGATGATCGCGACCATCGAAAGCGAACACCTGCCCGATCCGGCGCACGACCTGATCGCGGCCCTGGGCGAACTGGAAGACGAGCAGGCCATGCCGGCCGCCGAATCCAGCTTTACGCTGGCTACCGAAACCGTTGACGAAATCGCCCCGCAAGCGGCTGAAACGCCAGCCGAAGCCGCGATCGATGAAATACCCGCCAGCGCGCCCTCCGGCCTGCTGGACGTCAGCGCGCTGGTGCCGGATTTCAGGCCCGCTGTAGCAGCGCCGGTATTCGAGCGTCGCGAAGTGACCGATGAAATCGATCGGCAGCTGCTGCCGATTTTTCTCGAAGAAGCAGAGGTGCTGGTGCCGGATGCCAGTGCGCAGCTGCGCGCCTGGCGCGCCGCGCCGGGCGAGGCCGCGGCACGCGATGCGCTGCAGCGCAACCTGCACACCATTAAAGGCAGCGCGCGCATGGTTGGCGCGATGCGGCTGGGCGAATTGACGCACGTGATGGAGTCGCGTGTGATCGCGGTGATCGAGGGCCATCTGGGGGCGAGTGCCGACGTGTTCGACACGCTGGACGCGCAGCTTGACCGCCTGGCCGATGCGGTGGAGCACCTGAAGCTGGGCGATCTTGCGCCACTTGCCGAAGAGGCCGCCGCGCCGCTGCAAGCGCCGATCGAGCCGGTGCTGGCTGATGCCGGGGCTGCCCCTGCGGCGGCCGTCACGATGGCCGATCCGCTTGCGCCTGCGCAGCCGGCCACGCGCGACAGCAATGCCCTGACCCTGCGGGTGCGCGCCGACTGGGTCGACCGCATGGTCAACCAGGCGGGCGAAGTGGCGATTGCGCGTTCGCGGATCGAAAGCGAAGTGTTTGCCTTCAAGCGTCACGTCAACGAATTGTCGGAAGCCCTGGTGCGTCTGCGCGGCCACATTCGCGAAGTCGAAATCCAGGCCGAGTCGCAGATGCAGGCGACCTTCCAGGCCCAGGAGGGGGGCGACGAGTTCGATCCGCTGGAGTTCGACCGCTTCACCCGCTTCCAGGAAGTCACCCGTTTCCTGGCCGAAAGCGTGAACGACATTTCGACCGTGCAGCACATTCTGCTGGCGCGCCTGGGCGAGGCGGACGCCGCGCTGATCCAGCAGATGCGCCTCAACCGCGAGCTGCAGCAGGATCTGCTGCGGGTGCGCATGGTGCCGCTGTATTCGGTGGCCGAGCGCTTGTATCGCACGGTGCGCCAGACCGCGCGCGACGTGGACAAGCGCGCCCAGCTCGACATTCAGGGCGGCGAGCTGGAAATCGACCGCTCGGTACTGGAAAAGGTTACCGCGCCGCTCGAGCACCTGCTGCGCAACGCGCTGGCGCACGGCATCGAATCCGCCGACGCCCGCCGCGCCGCAGGCAAGGCGGAATTCGGAGAAATCGTGCTCTCGGCGCGCCAGTCCGGCAACGAAATGGTGCTGACCGTGAAGGACGACGGCGCCGGCCTCAATTACGGGCGCATCCGCGAAAAGGCGGAAGCCGGCGGCCTGCTGCTGCCGGGCGTCGAACCGACCGAATCCCTGCTGGCGCAGATTATTTTTTCCGCTGGTTTTTCCACCGCCGAGACCGTCAGCCAGGTCGCCGGGCGCGGCGTCGGCATGGACGTGGTGAAGAGCGAAATTTCCGCCCTGGGCGGCCGCATCGACATTACCTCTTCCCCGGGCGCCGGCACCTGCTTCAATATCTATCTGCCGCTCACCCTGGCGATGACCCAGGCGGTCATGATCCAGGCTGCCAGGCACGATTACGCCCTGCCGACGCCGCTGGTGCAGCAGGTGCTGGAACTCAAGCCGCAGGAACTTGAAAAAGCGATGGCGTCGGGCGAAGTGGTGTGGCGCGGCGCGCGCTATCCGTTTTCCTACCTGCCGCATCTTTTGGGTGACACCGGAGCGGTACACGAAGTCCAGCGCTACAACCCGGTGGTGTTGCTCGCCAGCGGCGCCAGTCAGGCGGCCGTGCTGGTCGATGCGATCGAGGGCACGCGCGAAATCGTGGTCAAGAACATCGGTCCGCAGGTGGCGCGGATTACCGGCGTGGCAGGCGCCACCGTGCGCGGTGACGGGCGCGTGGTCCTGATCCTCAACCCGGTGCCGCTGGCGCTGCGCTGGGCCAGCCTGCCGCGCACCGCGGTGGAGCGCACGGTGCCCGCCGAGGCGGTCGAAGTCGGCGCTGCCCTGCAACCGCCGCTGGTGCTGGTGGTCGACGATTCGCTCACGGTGCGCAAGATCACCACGCGCCTGCTGACGCGCGAGGGCTTCCGGGTGGACAGCGCGAAGGACGGTGTCGATGCGCTGGAAAGAATGCACGACCTGATCCCCGACGTGGTGCTGCTCGATGTCGAAATGCCGCGCATGGATGGCTTCGAACTGGCCCGCGTGATGCGTAACGACGAGCGCCTGAAGTCGGTGCCGATCATCATGATCACCTCGCGGACGGCGGACAAGCACCGCAATCACGCGATGGAAATCGGCGTCAACGTGTACCTGGGCAAGCCTTATCAGGAACAGCAGCTGCTCGACAGCATTGCCGAGCAACTGCAGCAGAATGCGGCGGTGCCGGCGTAAGCCGGCGCCACGGGCAGCAAAGAAAAAACGGGCGCCTGGCGCCCGTTTTTTTGGCTCTTTCACCGGTTTTGTTGGTGCCGGCCAGCCCTGTAGGAGCGGCTTCAGCCGCGATGCGGGCGGTAGCCCGCAAAGGTGGCGCGGCAAGACCCTGGCGAGCATTTGCGCTTTGCGCCTTGCGGCGCATCGCGGCTGAAGCCGCTCCTGGTGCGCCGCCTCGGGATGCTGCAGGGTAGGGGCTTCATCAGAGGGGGCAAAACATAACTTCAACAGCTAACAGTGACATAGCCTTTTTTTCGCAGTCGATTTCCTTTAAGGAAATGCCGATTGATTCCGTCCTCATGAGGCCCACGGGGCCATGGCGATCCAGCGTTCGTTGATTCCGCTGACATTCCGGATTGCTTCGCCGTGCTCACAATGGAAAGAAGTGATTCGGCGTCTCCTTAAGTTCGACAGGTTGCTAGCGTTTGAGGCCTGCGAGATCGCCGCCGGCCAGCGCAGTAAGCTGCGCATCGCCCTGTTCCGGATCGCGGTGATAGGCCGCAGCCAGCTGCCGTGCCGCATCCAGCCAGTGTGTTTCGGCGGCTTTCACTACACGGGCCAGTCGGGCGGTATCGTGGCTGCCGAGCCAGGCTTCATAGGCCTGCGGCAGCGCCGGGAACAGCGCGCGGCGCAGCCCGGACAGGTTTGCCAGATAGAAATGCAGCGAGCCGATGGCTTCGCGTTCGAGCAGGGTCGGCAGCGTCATCAGGCAGTCGGCCAGATGGTCGCGCACCGCGCGCACCAGCAGCTCGGCGTGGCGGGAAGTGAGCTGGCCTAGCATGGCGTTCCAGGCTTCGCCCAGCAAGGACTCGGCGCGCGCCTCGCCGATCTCGTGCAGGATCATCGCCTCGCTTTCGGCCTCGGCCATGCGATCGAGGCCGCGCTCGATGTCGCGCTCGAAGCCGTAATGGGCAAACGCGCGCCCCAGCGCGGTGTCCTTTTCCTTCCACTGCCATTCCTCGTACTTATTCCACAGCAGGCGGCGCACCGCGTCCATGCGCAGGAAAATGGCGCCGTCGCGCATCGCCGCCGGCGGTGCGATCAGATCGCGCGCATATTCGCAGCCGGCCACCAGCACCTGCACGCCTTCGCGCACCTCGGCGCGCTTGAGCTCGGCCAGCACGAAATGAGGCTTGCGAAAATGCCCCAGCCCGCTGCTGTAGACCAGCCCCAGCGGGACCAGAGCGCGGTTGATGTCGTCGGCTTCGAATGGGTCGATGCCGGTTTCGGTGAGGGGAAGCGGCGCGAAATTCTCTTCTTCCACCGCATTCCACAGGCTTTCGCGCGCATTCAGCCAGTCGCCGAGTTCGTCCCTGGGCAGGCGCGCGCCGTAGGGGATTTCCATTTCCCAGCGGTAGTACTCGCGCATTTCCAGCAGGAAGGTGCACATCGTCATGTCGCGCGCGTGGCGGGCATCGGCGATGGTGCAGTTCTTCTGCACCGTGTCGATGAGGGCGGAAAGATTGTCGACCATGGAGCGCTCCTGAAAACAGCTACGCCTCCAGTCTACAAGTAAAAACAGCCCAATCAACCGGGCTGTTTTCAAGGGTATTGCAGCGCGCCTGGCGCTGCTACAAAGACGGCAAGTCGCTGTTAATGGCGGCGGGTGGAACCGAAGTAATTGAGGTCGGCGCGCGAGCGGCGGGACAGTTCGAAGCGCGCCGCATCGGCACCGCTGAACTGCCCGGCAAGCTGGCCATACACCTCGGTTGCCCAGGCGCGGTCGTTGAGCGCGTCGGCGATGCCTTCGGCCCAGCGCAGCTTGTCGGCGGGTTTGCTGAGATGCGTGCCGCACTCGGCATACCATTTCTTCAGCGACTCTGCGGGCAGGGCAAAGCCCCTCAGGCGATCAATGAACTGGATGCAGGCGTCGCCGCTGGGGCAGGCCGCTGCGGCCGCGGCATAAAACTCATCGGCCTTGGCGCTGTTGCCCATTGAGGCGTACAGGCGGCCGATGTGGGTCAACGCAAAGTGATCCTTGGCTTGGGCGCGCGCGGCCTCCAGCAGACGGCTGGCTTCGGTCGCGTCCCGGGTCGCGGCAAAGCTTGCTTCCGCAAGTTTGGCGAGATCGTACACCGTGGCGTCGGCATCCGCCGCCAGCGCCGCTTCGCGCATGGCGAGGTAGGCGCGTGCCCTGGACACGCCAAGTTCGCGGTGCTTCAGCTGGGCGGCGGTGACGACCAGATCCTTGAAGGCGATGAAGTCGGTGGCGTTTTCCGCCGCGCGATCGAGTTGGCGGGAGAGCCACTCGGTATCGTCCAGATTCTTGTCCACGGCGAGGAGGATCGGCTTGTAGCGCGAGAACTGGTAGCCGGTACCGTCGAGCAGAGTCTCGGCCGCTTCGATCAGCTTGGCGGAATAGAACGGGTCTTCCAGTTCCAGCCGCACGCGTTCAGCCAGCGCGAGGAATTGCTTGACGCTGACGGCGTCCTTTTCCAGTTGCTGGAATTCCATGTAGCGGGCGTGGTTGGCCTGGCGCTTCTCCAGCTTGACCTTCACACGGGCGAGTCGCTCGGTATCTTCGGCCAGATGCGCTTCCACCGCGGTTACCAGCCGGTGCATCTCGTCCAGTCCGGCCACCGCGTCCTCGGCCTTGTCCAGCAATGCCGTGGCGCCCGCTTTGTCGCCCACGCCCGCCAGCCCCTCGGCCAGTTCGATGTATTCGCCGGTGGCGGTTGCCAGATCGCCTGCTTTTTTCAGCGCGGTTTGCATGAAGGCGGCATCACCCGTCTGTTTGGCGGACTCGATCAATGTTTTTGCCGCGGCGAAGTCGGTCGCGCCTTCGAGCGCGCGCTGATACAGCGCCTTTGCCTTTTGCGGATCGCCCAGCGTCCTGGCCACCTCGCCTGCCAGTGCCAGCAGATCGGGCACGCTGGAGAGTTTCTCCGCCGCCTTGTTGAAAATCGCTTCCGCATACTCCTTGTCGAGCAGGTGTTCGGCCGAGGCGGCCGCCAGCTTGCTGTATTCCACTGCGCGCGCGATTTTCGCCTCGGCCTTTTCCAGCACCTTTTTGGCGAATGCACTGTCGGCGATCACGCGCATCACGTCCTTCGCCAGGTCGATCAGCGGGTCGAGGTTGTTGGTTTCCTTCAGTGCCTTTTCGTAGGCGCCCACCGCTGCCGCCTTGTCGCCCAGCACCTTGAACTTGGCTTCCGCCAGCACGACCTGCTCCTCGCCCGACATGCAGTAGTCTTCCGCGGTCTGCAGCAGTTCCTCGGCGCGCGCCTGCTCGCCCAGCGCCTGGTAGGCGATGGCGCAGGCCGCCAGGTCCTTGGTGAACTGGCAGTCGTCCGCCACGCGGTCCATCAACTCCTTGGCGTAGGCGGCGTCCGCGGGTTCCTGCAGGGCTTCCAGCGCCAGCGCGGCGTAATCGGCGCCGCTGCTGCATTGGGCTTCTTTGGGGGTGAGGGTGTCGCGAGTGGCCATGGTGGGTCTCCAGGTAAGCTTCATTCGGTTTTTTCAATTTTCCGCCTGTGAGCGGTGGCCAGCCAATAAGTAATGTCGATGGCGGTATTAGCATGATAGGGGCGTTTGACTTCGGCAGGCGTGCCCGGAGGGTGATCGGGCGGAGCATAATCGGGGACGGTCGTTTGTCGGTCTTCCGCATCGAATGCGGGCGGTGCGGAAACGCCTGGCTGGACAGGGGGTGTTTAGTATATAAAAATATACTAATGTATTAATTTTGATATGATTTAGCTTCTCATGAAGGGGGGGTGATTATGCTCACGCATCTAGTATTGGCAGCGACCCTGCTTGCCGGTCTCGGCATGTCTTCCGCCATGGCCGGGTCGGACGGCGCGAAGCTATACGGGCGTCACTGCGCCGCCTGCCACGGCGCGAATGGTGATGGCGGCATCGGCATACCGCTTTCTTTACACTCCTTTCAGGCCGGCGTCAGCGACGACTATTTGAGCAAGACCATACGCCATGGTCGGCCGGGCCGGGTCATGCCGGCATTTTCAAAGCTGGACGAATCCGAAATCAAGGCCATCGTGCGTCATGTGCGTGGCTGGAGCAAGGGGGCTTCCGCCACCTATTCCGGGCAACACGTGAAGGGCGACCCGGTGCACGGCAAGAAGCTGTTCGCGCAATACTGCGCCGCCTGCCATGGTGCGGAAGGCGAAGGGGGGAAGGGAACCGGCGTCACCTACTCGCGGCCACGGGACCTGCCGATCATGGCGCCTGCGCTGCACAACCCGGGTTTTCTCGCCGCTGCGCCCGACGCCATGATCAAGGCGACCTTGATGCACGGGCGGGAAGGCACACCGATGATGTCGTTCCTCAAGCAGGGCCTGAAGGAAAAAGACATCGACGACATCGTCAGTTACGTGCGCGAATTCGAAAAGCAGCCACTGTCGGGAAGCGCAAGGGTATTGAAGGTGGAAAACCCGGTGATCGTCAGGGATTCCCCCTACGATCTGGAGACCACCGTGGAAAACGCCAAGCGGGCGGTGAGCAACAACAATTTCTTCTACGGCCGGGTGCAGACGCTGGAGTATGGGCTGACCGCCCCGGCGGATGAAAATCCGAAACAGGTCATCGTCTATTTTTGCAACATCAGCCTGCTCAATCAGGCGCTGGCCATCGATCCGCGCGTCGGCATGTTCCTGCCCTGCCGCATCACCATTCTGGAGACGAACGGCAAGGTGCAGGTGATGTCGGTCAACCCCAATGTGCTGAGCCGGCTGTTCAACAACTCCGAGCTGAACCGCCTGTGCGATGAAATGACCAAGAGCTATACCGCGATCGTCGAGGAGGCAACGCTATGAAACATTCGTTGAAGCAAGCAAGCGCCGTCTGGCTGGCCTTGCTGCTGTGCATGCCCGCTGCCGCGGATGACTTGCTGATGGCGCGCGCGAACCGGATGTTTCCGGAGGCGATGACCCTGCTGCAATCCGCCATTTCCTCGCGGGGCTATACGGTCACGCGCCTGCAGCAAGTGAACGAAAACCTGCAGCGGCGCGAATTCCAGAGCGATATGTATCGCGTGGTGTATTTCGGCAAGCTCGAGGAAGTCAGGCGGGCGACGGCAAAGAACCCGGATCTGATCCCGTTTTTGCCGCTCAATATCACGATCTTCGCGGAAGGCGATCAGAGCATCCTGGTGGCAAGCCATCCGCAAATGCTGCAGGAGTTCTTCCCCGATCCCGAACTGAAAGTGCTTTTCGAGCGATGGGAAAAAGACATGGTGGAAATCATGGACGAGGTGCGCGAAGAAAAGTAAGCCGCCGCGGGAATGCCGGCCGGCATCCCGCGGGCGCCTGCCTGCTTCAATGTTTCGCCGGATGCGGCATCAGCTTGTCGATGTACGCGATCGCCACCGCCGATACGATGAAGGCCATGTGGATGACGGTCTGCCACAGCAGGACCTTTTCATCCAGGTTGGGGGCGTTGATGAAGGTCTTCAGCAGGTGGATGGACGAGATGCCGATGATGGCGGTGGCCAGCTTGACTTTCAGCACGTTGGCGTTGACGTGCGACAGCCACTCGGGCTCGTCGGGGTGGCCTTCGAGCCTCAGGCGCGAGACGAAGGTTTCATAGCCGCCGACGATTACCATGATGAGCAGGTTGGAGATCATCACCACGTCGATCAGGCCCAGGACAATGAGCATGATGGCCTCTTCTCCGAGCTTGAAGGTGCCGGCGACGAGGTGTTGCAGCTCGACCATGAAGTGGATGACGTAGACCACTTGCGCGGCGATCAGGCCGAGATAGAGCGGTACCTGTAGCCAGCGGCTGCCGAACAGGATGCTGGAGAGGAATTTGCCGCGGGTTGCGACGGGCTGACTGGTTTCTGGTTTCATTGGGTTGGGGGGCAGGGATAAAAAGATTACAGGACGTAGCGCGCCAGATCTTCGCGGGCGGCCAGTGCCGCCAGGCGGGCGGTGACCACGTCGGCATCGATCATGAAGTCGCCGGTGACGCTGCCGGCATCGAAGGAAATATCCTCCAGCAGTTTTTCCATCACGGTATGCAGGCGGCGCGCGCCGATGTTCTCGGTGCGCTCGTTCACCTCGAAGGCAATCTCGGCGATGCGGCGGATGCCATCGTCGGAAAACTTGAGCGTGACCCCTTCGGTCGCCAGCAGGGCTTCGTACTGGCGCGTCAGGCAGGCGTCGGTGGCGGTCAGGATGCGTTCGAAGTCTTCCACGGAGAGGGCCTGCAGTTCGACGCGGATCGGCAGGCGGCCCTGCAGTTCTGGGATGAGGTCGGACGGCTTCGACAGGTGGAACGCGCCGCTGGCGATGAACAGGATGTGATCGGTCTTCACCATGCCGTACTTGGTCGAGACGGTGGTGCCCTCGATCAGCGGCAAGAGGTCGCGCTGCACGCCCTGGCGCGAGACGTCGCTGCCGTGGGCGTCGCTGCGGGTGGCGACCTTGTCGATCTCGTCGAGGAAAACGATCCCGTTCTGCTCGACCGCTTCGAGCGCCTGCTGCTTGGTGTCCTCGTCGCTGATCAGCCGTCCAGCCTCTTCCTCGGTCAGCAGCTTGAATGCCTCGCGTACTTTCAGCTTGCGGGCCTGCCGGCGGCCTTGCCCGATGTTCTGGAACATGCCCTGCAGCTGCTGCGACAGGTCTTCCATTCCCGGTGGGGTGAAGATTTCCATGCTGGGACTGGCGGCAGCGACCTCGATCTCGATTTCCTTGTCGTCGAGTTCGCCCTCACGCAGCATTTTTCTGAAGCGCTGGCGCGCCGCGCCTTCCTCGCGCGGCGGCGCGGCCTCGCCGAAACCGACCGGGCGTGGTGGCGGCAGCAGCGCGTCGAGGATGCGATCCTCGGCGGCTTCCTCGGCGCGAAACTGAATCTTGGACGTGGCTTGTTCGCGCATCTGCTTGACCGCGGTTTCCATCAGGTCGCGGATGATGGTGTCGACATCGCGCCCGACGTAGCCGACTTCGGTGAACTTGGTCGCCTCGATCTTGATGAAGGGCGCGTTGGCGAGCCGCGCCAGCCGTCGCGCGATCTCGGTCTTGCCGACCCCGGTCGGCCCGATCATGAGGATGTTCTTCGGCGTGATTTCCTGCCGCAGCGGCTCATCGACCTGCTGGCGCCGCCAGCGGTTGCGCAGGGCGACCGCGACCGCACGCTTGGCGGCAGCCTGGCCGACGATGTGTTTGTCGAGTTCGTGGACGATTTCTTTGGGGGTCATTGAGTAGGGGCTAGGGACTAGGAATTAGGGGCTAGGGGAGGTCGCTTCGCGGCTGTTTTCAAGTAGGCGCGGCCGAAGGCCGCACATTCCCTAATCCCTAGCCCCTAGATCCTAGCTCCTCAATCACATGATTCTGGTTCGAATAAATACAGATGTCCCCCGCAATGGTGAGGCTCTTTTTGACGATTTCAAGCGGGGACAGGTCGGTATTTTCCTGCAGCGCGCGGGCTGCGGACTGGGCAAAGGCGCCGCCGGAGCCGATGGCGGCGATGCCGAGTTCGGGTTCCAGCACGTCGCCGTTGCCGGTGATGATGAGCGAGTACTCGCGGTCGGCCACCACCAGCATGGCTTCGAGGCGGCGCAGCATGCGGTCGGTACGCCAGTCCTTGGCGAGTTCGACCGCGCTCCTCAGCAGATGCCCGGAATGCTTGTCGAGCTTGGCCTCGAAGCGCTCGAACAGGGTGAAGGCATCGGCGGTGCCGCCGGCGAATCCGGCCAGGACCTTTTCCTGATAGAGCCGGCGCACCTTGCGTGCGGTGGCCTTGATGACGATGTTGCCGAGGGTGACCTGGCCGTCGCCGCCGAGGGCGACTTCATTGCCCCGGCGGACGGAGAGAATGGTGGTGCCGCGATATTGTTCCATGAGCGGGATTGTCCTGAAAAAGTGGAGTGACCGCAAAGGGTGCAAAGGGGAAGGCTGCCCGGTCTTGCCTGCTCGCCGCCGTGCCCTGCGCAAAACCGGGGAGCAAACCGCGGGCAGGCGCCCCGGCCTGTGCGATCGGGGGGGACGTCAGTCCGGGTGGTGCGGGACGAGTTGTGCCAGCTGATCGATGCCCATGACGCGAAAAAGTTCGTGGATAAGCGCGTTGTGGCCGCGCAGGGTGATGGTCTTGCCGCTGCCCAGGCACTGCATCAGCACGCTGATGAACTGGCTGACGCTGCCGTAGTCGACGCGGGTGACCTGGGTCAGGTCGACCAGCACGTCGTTGTGGGTGGCGGCATAGCTGCCGAACTGCTGCAGGGCGCTGTCGTTGGCGGGCGTGATTTCACCGGAGAGCCGCAGCGCATCGTCGCGGGGCTCGGCGGGCGCGGCCTGCACCACTACGGCGGCCTGCACCTCGCTCCAGGACGGCGGCGAGACTTCAAAGCGCACGGCGTAGTCCACCGCCAGGTCTTCGAAGTTTTCCTCCTGCCCGAGCGTTTGGTAAAGCTCCAGCAGCAGCAGCCAGTGCACCGCGCGGCTGTGGGTGGCGCGGTTGAGATCCTGCAGCAGCGCAATCAGGCGGTCGACGCCGCTGACCTGCAGCTTGCGACGGGCTTTGCGTGCGACCGCGAGGATTTTGGCGCATTCGTCCGCACCTGATTCGTCGACCATCGCAATGCCCGAAAAGTCGATTCGCACCACGGCATTCTTGGCGGTGGCGGCAATGCCATCGCGCAGGGTGGCCGTCGCTTTTTTGTCGAGCAGGCCGGGCAATTCCAGGCTGGTCGCCTGGGCTTGCTGGGGTTTGGCCGCGCCGTTGCCGCCCATTTTTTGCCAGACGGGAGGCGAGGTTTCGAAGCGCATCGCGTAATCCAGCGCCAGTTGCTCGAATTCCTTTTCGCGGTTCTGGATGCCGTATAGATCGAACAGCATGAGCCAGGCGCGGCGATCGCCCTTGGCCAGAATGTCTTTCAACAAACGCTCGGCCGTGTCGGCCTGGCCGCTGGCATAGAGGATGGCGGCCTCGTCCACCAAGGACTGCGGCGAGCCGCTGGTTTCCTCCACCACGATGCCGCTGGTCCCCATGTCCATGGTAAACAGGCTTTCGGTGGGCTGGGCGTCCATGGTGTGAGGGCGCGCCGGGGTGTGAGGGGGCGCCGGCACGGTTTTTTGCGCGGAGCCGGGTGTCTTGTCCTTGCTTTTTCTGAAAAACGGAAGGGCCACGGAATATGCGTGCTTTGGTCTGAGGTTCAATGATGGATACTAGCGCTGTCCCCCGCTTGCAGCAAGCCGCAGCGGCGTGCCGGCGAGCAGGGCGAACCCGGCGAGCGCAATGACAATCGCGGGTCCGGCCGGCCAGTCGAGTCGGGCAGATGCAGCCAGTCCGGCCGCATACGCCAGCGCGCCCATCGCCCAGCCGGCCCGCAGGCCGGTGCGCGGCGGCAGGCCGCGCACCGCCAGCGCCGGCAAAATCAGGCTGGCGAACACCAGGTACACCCCCACCAGCTGCACCGACGCGGTAATCGCCAGGGCGAAGGCAAGATAGAAGCCGAGCCCGCCAAGGCGTTCGCCGCGCCAGGCCATGAACGCCAGCAAGGCGCCGTACAGCGCGGCGATCCGGATCGCCTGCGCGGGCGTCGCCCACAGGATTTGTCCGCTGAGCAGTTCGGCCAGATGCTCGCCGCCGTGCGGGTCGCCCGCCAGCAGCAGCACCGCGGCGCTGGCGGCGACCACGAAGGTCGAACCGATCAGCGCTTCCTGGATTTGCGGCCAGCGCCGCTCGCATCCGGCCAGGAGCGCCGCGCCGATCAGCGCGGCGGCGGCCGCTGCCAGCTGGGTGGGCCAGCCGTCGGCGGCGAGACCCAGCGCGTGTGCTGCAACCACGCCGAGCACGGCCAGCTGCGCCACCGCCAGGTCGAGGAAGATGATGCCGCGTGCCAGTACCCGGCGTCCCAGCGGGACGTGGGTCGCCAGCACCAGCAGGCCGACGATGAACGGCCACAGCAGCAGATCGAGCGCGGCGAGGTTCATTGCGCGGCTTCAAGCAGTTGATCGAGGGTGTCGTCAAACAGGCCGAACAGGTCCTGCGCGCGATCGTTGCCACCCACGCTGTAGGGCAGCGCCAGCGCGGGGATGCCGGTGCGCTTCGCCAGCCAGTCGGCCGGGCGCGGGTTTTGGTAGGCCGCGCGCAGCACCATTTTCGCCGGGGTCGTCTGCAGTTGCGCGGCCACCCGTGCCAGATGGCCGACCGAGGGCTCGACGCCCGGCCTGGGTTCCAGGACGGCGACTTCGCGCAGCCCCAGCCAGGCCAGCAGGTAGGAGAAGGATTTGTGCTGCACCGCCACCGGCATGTTTTTCAGCGGCGCGGCACGGCTTTCCCAGCGCGCGATGGCCGCCTGCCAGCGTGCGGCAAACGCCTGGCCGCGCGCGCGGTGCGCCGCTGCATTCGCCGGATCGACCTCGGCCAGCCGCGCCGCCAGCGCCTCGGCGACGCGCAGGATGTTGCGCGGGTCGGTGTGGAGGTGCGGGTTGCCGGCGGCATGCACGTCGCCGTCGGCACGGTCGAGCCGCGCCGGCTTTTCCAGCAGCGGCACAAACCGGGCCGCCTCGAAATAGCCCGGGCGGCCCGGTTGCACCGCTGCGTTGTTGGCGTTCTGCAGCAGCACCGGCAGCCAGCCGACCTCCAGGTCGGCGCCAGTGCATACCACCAGGTTCGCGCGCCGCATCTGCGCGATCAGGCTGGGCCGCGCCTCGATGCGGTGCGGATCCTGCATGGCGGTGGTGGCGGCATAGACCCTGACGTCGTCGCCGCCGATTTCCTTTGCCAGGGCGGCCCATTCCGGCTCGCAGGCGAAGATGTTGAGGGCGGCATGCGCGTAGACGGGCAGCCACAGGATGAGAAAGACCAGCAGTCGTTTCATGCGCTTATCCTCAGAACTTGTGAGCGCCGTGCGCGCCCAGGCTGTGGATGTACTGCACGAACCACTGGTTCTCGCTCAGGCTTTCCATCGACCTGTCCTTCGAATACTGCAGGCGCAGACGCGAAAATTCGGATGGCGAGTAATCGAGCATCAGCGAATGGCGCGTCGGGTTGTAATCCGTAATCGGGAGGTTGGCGCTGTTGGCGCCAAAATCGACCGAGCCCGGATCCAGGCGGTCGTAGCGGTAGCCGGTGCGCCAGCGCGGCATGAACTGGTAGACGCCCTGGGCGTAGAAGCCTGACTGGCGTGAACGGTACGCATCTTCGGTGCCGTCGCAGGCGCCGCCGTCGGGCGTGTTGTCCATGCACAGCAGGCTGCCGCGCTCGCTGCGGCGGGAGTATTCGGTCGCGAATTTGAAGTTCTGCTCGGACGCGTTGCCGTGGGGCGCCCATTTCCAGACGAAGTCCGCCACCCAGGTTTTGCTCTTGCCCGAGAACAGGGTTTCGGCATGCTCGTCGAAGAGGTCTTCGAGTTCGCCCGCGCGTCCGCTGGCTTTGGCGGCGAGATATGACAGCCCGCCGCGCCAGCTGTTGGAGGCGCCGACGTCGCCGCCGAGATGGCCGAACAAGGCATGGCTGCCGATGCCGTTCTGGTTGCGGTCGGTGCCGGGGAAGCCGGCGCCGCGTCCGGCCTCAAAGCCGAATTCCATGAACAACTCGGTCGGCGCGACCCATTTGAGCTGCACGCCGTCATTGCCGTAGGCCTCGCCGAACAGCGCGCGGTACATCAGGTTGTTGTCGGCGAAATCCCAGGCATGCGGGTGCTGCGTGTTCTGGTAGCCGAGATCGGACAGGAAGCGGCCGCCCTTCGCCGACAAGCCGTTGCCGAGGCTGGTCGTCTGTACCCAGGCTTCCTCGATTTCGACTTCCTCGTCGACGAGTGCGAGATTGAAATAACCGCGGAACCAGGGATCGATACTGGCCGTCATCACCAGCTCGGTATGGTCGAGCGAGAACCCGCGCGCAGCGCCGTGATCGTGTCCGGCCGGCATAAAGCCGCTGATGTGGCGCTCGCCGATGTCGTCCAGCTTCGCATAGCGGCCCTGCAGGATGAGCGAGATGTCGGGGTTGAAGCCGGTGCGGGCGGGGGCTTGCGCAGTGGGTTCGGCCTGGCTCGCCGCGTCGGCGGTCCGGGTTTCGGCCTGTTTTAGCCGCGCTTCCAGCGCCTGAAGGCGGGTTTCGTAGGCGGATTTCAGTTCCTGCAACTCGGCGCGCAGGGCATCGAGTTGGGGATCGGCATGAACAGGGAATGCGGTCGCGAGCGCGGCCGCCAGCAGGGCGGGTCGTAACATGGTTGAGCTCCATCAAAAAATGAGAACGCGGTCGGCAGGCCACAGGGCCGCCGACCGTCAGGTCCGGATTTCAGATGGAGACAGGCGGGGCGCGGGCTTGCGCGTGGTTGAAGCAGGCGGTGACGAGCGGCTGCGCCGCGGCCGGCAACTCGGTGTTGCCGGCGGTTTCGATGGGCAGGCTGAACACGGTTGCCGGCGCGGCGCTGCCGAGGTTGGCCTGGGCGACGCAGACTTCGCAGACCTTGTCGGGCAGCGCGCCATCGTGCATATCCAGATGGCTGACCGCGTGCGCGAACGCCGTCGCCTGACCGAACAGCAGGGTCAGTGCAAACAGCCAGGCGAGCAGACGGCGCGGGAACATGGGCCGCATTCTACTCGCGCGGCTCGACCGGCGGCACCGGGTCGTAGCCGTGGCCGCAGCCGGGACGGCAGCGGCCGATGCGCTTGGCGGCGAGCCAGCCCCCCCGGAGTGCGCCGTGTTTTTCGATCGCCTCCTTGCCGTATTCCGAGCAGGTCGGCAGGTAGCGGCACTGCCGCCCGAGCCAGGGCGAGAGCGCCAGCTGGTACACGCGGATCGCGCCGGTCAGCAGTTTTTGCCCGAGGTTCATGGCGACACCGCGGCAGGGTTTTGCGCCGCGCCGGAGAAATCGGCCAGCAGTTTGGCGACGAATTCCGGGTCGAGGTCGCGCACGATGAAGACGAAGCGGCTGCGGCGGTCATCGTCCGGCCAGGCGTCGAGCTTCACTTCCGGATACAGCACGTGCTGCACGCCGTGCAGCACCACCGGCTGCGCCTCGCCCTGCAGGTTCACCATCGCCTTGAAGCGCAGCAGGTTTTCGGCGCGGAACGAGGTGAGCATGGACAGCGCCGCCTGCAGGCCGTAGCGGTCGAGCGGGGCGTCGAGCACCACCGAGAAGGCCTGGATGCGGCTGTCGTGCAGGGCCGTTTGCGGCTTGCCGCCGAGGGTGCCGGCGCGGGCCGGCTGGTAGCGCTGCGGCTTCAGCCAGCGCGCCACTTCGAGCGAACGGGTTTCGGCGTTCCACAGGCCGAGGTTCCGGATCGCGGCGGGATCGAGTTCGCCGTGCGTCACCGTCACGATATCGGCGGCCGGGTTCAGCGTCGCCAGCCGTTCGCGCAATGCGGCCACGCTGTCGGCGGATGCGAGATCGGTCTTGGTCAGCAGCAGCCGGTCGGCCACCGCGACCTGTTTCACCGCCTCGAAGTGCTGGTCCAGCTGGCCCATGGCGAACAGGGCGTCGACCGTGGTGACCACGCCGTCGAGGCGGAAGCGCGCGCGCACCCAGTTGTCGTGCAGCAGGTTGTCGAGCACCGGGGCTGGGTCGGCGATGCCGGTGGTTTCGATGATGACGCGTTCGAATGGCGGAATGTCACCCTTCTGCCGCGCCATCCACAGGTTTTTCAGGGTCGGCGACAGGCTGCCCGAAATCGTGCAGCAGACGCAGCCGCCGGAGAGCAGCGCCAGCGGGCCGTCCATCTTCTGCAGCAGTTGATGGTCGAGCGCGACTTCGCCGAACTCGTTCATCAGGATCGCGGTGCGCGGCAGGGTGCGCACCAGGTGATTCAATACCGTGGTCTTGCCGCTGCCCAGAAAGCCGGTGAGCAGGGTGACGGGAAGGGCGTCGGCGTCCTTCAGGGCGTCCATCCTGGGCGCTTCCGCAATATCAGGCGCGCAGTTTTTCCATCATCTCGTGGCGCTCCTGCGCTTCGATCGAGTATTCGGCAGTGGGGCGCGCCAGCAGGCGCGGCAGGCCGATAGGATCGCCGGTTTCCTCGCACCAGCCATATTCGCCGCTGTCGATCCGCTTCAGGGCGGAATTGATTTTTTTCAGCTGCTTGCGCTCGCGGTCGCGCACGCGTTGCTCCAGCATGTGCTCCTCTTCCATCGAGGCGCGGTCGTTGGGGTCGGCAAAGTTCTCGTTTTCCTTCAGGGCCGCACCGGTGTTGGCGGCATTGCTGAGCATTTCGTCGCGCAGGGCTTCGAGGCGGCTGCGAAAGAACGCCAGCTGATCCGCATTCATATAGGCGGCAGCCGGCATTTTCAGCAACTCGGCTTCGGTGAGGGGTTTGGATGAGGCGGGCATCGAGACGCTCCATGAGTCGAAGTGAAGGCAAATTTACCGCCCGGATATGCCGGTGCGGAGGGGCGCAGTCTGAACGTCATACGCCAAAGGTGCAAGCCGTCAGCCTGGGCGCGGGTTGCCGGCTTGTGCTATGACGTCGGTGATTACACAATGAACCGATATGTCGATTGTCGCTCTGCCCGAGTGATGCCTTGCAAGGAGACGGGATGAAACGCATTGGAATTGGGCTGGTATTGCTGCTTGGGGGCTGTGCCGGGCTTGGGTCGCCGGATCCGGCCTCGCCGAACTACGCCTATTCATCGGGCTGGACGGTGCAGTTGAACCGGCCGCTGACGATTCCGCCGGACGCCGCCACGGTGCGCCTGCAATACGGCCGCATCGTGCCGCGCAACAGCGTGCAGGAGCACGATCCGTTTTGCGTGGTGGAACTGGACACGGTGCGGCCCGGGCCGCAGACCCTGCAGCCGGGGCGCTTCGAGGTATGGCGGGTGACGCGCAGCGTGAACCCGATCGCGGTGGCGCGATCCTCGCCTTACACCCGGACCGGTTTGGTGCTGGACGACGGCGATCCCAGCTTCCTCTACTTCATCACCGAATTCCGCCTGCGCGATGCCGTCCAGCCGGATCTTCGCGGCATGACCTGCGCCTGGAACCAGATGGCGCCGGGCAACCGGGGGCTGATGCGCCATCTCTCGCTGGGCGAGATCCAGTCGGCGCTGGGCGACTGGATGACCCTGATTCCCCCGAAGGAGAAGATATGAAACCTGCCGACACCCGTATTTCGCCCGGCACCCAGGTCAGGCTGTCCGACTGGGACGCCGACGACACCGACATCATCGGCAAGCCCAAATCCGATGCGCGCGACCGGCTGGACGAATACCGCGCACGGCTCGAAACCCTGCAGGAACTGCTGTACGCCGAGGGCAAGAACAAGCTGCTGGTCGTATTGCAGGCGATGGACACCGCCGGCAAGGATTCCACCATCCGCCACGTATTCCAGGGCGTCGATCCTTTGGGGGTGAGGGTGGCCGGCTTCAAGGCGCCGACGGCGTACGAGCTTGCGCGCGACTATCTGTGGCGGGTGCACCACCATGTGCCGGGCACCGGTGAAATCGCCATCTTCAACCGTTCGCACTACGAGGACGTGCTGATCACCCACGTCAACGGCTGGATCGACGCCGCCGAGTGCAAGCGCCGATATCGCCAGATCAACGATTTCGAACGCATGCTGGCGGAAACCGGCACCACCATCCTCAAGTTCTACCTGCATATTTCCAAAGACGAGCAGAAAAAGCGCCTGGAAGAGCGACGCGACAATCCGGAAAAGCAATGGAAGTTTCATCCGGCCGATCTTTCCGTGCGCGAGCAGTGGGACGACTACATGGATGCCTACGAAGCTGCGATGTCGGCCACCAGCACGGCGCATGCGCCCTGGCACGTGATTCCCGCCAACAACAAGCTGGCGCGCAACCTGATGATTTCCCGCCTGCTGATCGAGTCGCTGGAAGGTCTGAAGATGCGCTATCCGGAGCCGGAGGAAGGGATTTCCGGCACTGTAATTACCTGAAGGTTTATTTGACCAGCGTCAGGTGAGGTGTGCTCGGGGTGAGCGTGCGGCTGCCTGCGTGCCGGTGACAGGCTGCCGCGAAAACGGCAGCAAGCGCCATTTCTGAAGAAGCCGAGCGAGTGCCCGGCTGCCGAAGCGCGCGGTCAGTCTTTCTTGCGCGCGCGGGGGTGCGCCTGGTCGTAGACCTTGGCCAGGTGTTGCCAGTCGAGGTGGGTGTAGACCTGGGTGGTGCTGATGCTGGCGTGGCCGAGCATTTCCTGCACCGCGCGCAGGTCGCCGGACGACTGCAGCACGTGGGTGGCAAACGCGTGGCGCAGCATGTGCGGGTGAACGTGCTGGCCGAGCTCCGCCTGCAGCACCCAGCGGTTGAGCCGCAGTTGCACGCTGCGCGGGGTGAGGCGTGCGCCGCGCCGGCCGATGAACAGCGCGGCGGTAGGTTCGTTCCCGCGGGACATAAGCGGCGATCGCTGTGGCAGCCAGGCGGCAAGGGCGGCCAGCGCCTGCCGTCCCACCGGCACGATGCGGGTTTTGCGACCCTTGCCGGTGACCTGCGCTTCGCCCGATTGCAGGTTGACGTCGTCGAGATCGAGCCCGACCAGTTCGGCCAGGCGCAATCCGGACGAATAGAACAGCTCGAACATGGCGCGGTCGCGCGCGGCCAGAGCGTCATCGCCAGCGCGGCCGTCGAGCAGTTGGGCACAGGTGTCGGGCGTGAGGATGTCCGGTAACGTCCGGGCCGCCTTGGGCGGGCGCAGGCCGCTGCAGGGGTTGTTCGCGTAGCCGAGGCGGCGGCAGGCAAAGGTGTAGAACCCGCGCCAGCTCGACAGCTGGCGTGCCACGCTGGTGGCCGCCAGGCCATGGCCGCGCAGTTTGACGATGGCGCCGCGGATGTCGGTGACGGTGAGTTCGGCCAGCGGCCTGCCGGCGGTCAGTTCGGAGAGATTGGCCAGATCGCGCTGGTAGGCCGCGACCGTATGCGGCGACAGCCGCCGCTCGGCGGCGAGGTGCTGCAGGTATTGCGCGACCACGTTCAAGCTAAAAAACTTTCACCACAGAGGCACGGAGAACACAGAGGAAAAAACAGGCTTTGCCCTGTTTGCCTTTCTCCGTGTCCCAAGGGATACCGTCCCTGCGGGACATATCTCTGCGGTGAGGCATTCGGGTTTACCCCTGCATCCGCACCAGCGCGGCGCCGATCAGCTGGCCCAGCCGTTCCAGGTACAGCGTGCCCATGCCGGGGTAGAAGCGCTTGGCTTCTTCCGAGGCCAGCACCAGCAGGCCGACGGGCGCCGCGGCGTGCGCGGGCCGCAGCGGAATGCAGGCGAAGGCGCGCAGGTGCGGAGACACCTCGCCGAACCAGTTCTCCGCGTCGTTCACCGCCAGCGCGCCGCACACCGGCTGCGCCATCGCGGCCACGCTGTCGCGCACGGCCGGCGATACCGGGTCGGTCAGGCCGGGCACGCTGTCTGCCGCAAGGGTCCATGCGCGCAGGGCATGATGCGGCACCGCAAAGCCTTCGCGCAGATGCAGTGCCAGCGCCGCGACGAGGTCCTGCGGCGTGTTCGCGGCCAGCAGCGCCAGCGTCAGCGCGTGCAGCTTCTCCGAAATGCCGTCGTTTTCCTCGCCGAACTGGATCAGTTCGGCCAGCTTGTTCTCCAGCATCCGCACCTTGTCGCGCATCGCGATCAGCTGGCGCTCGCTCATCGACACCGCGTGGGTGCCGTGCGGATGCGGGATGTGCAGGTCCGCCAGCAGGGTGGGGAAGTCGTTGAAGAAATTCGGGTGCCGGGTCAGATACTCGGCGATGGCCTGTTCGTCCAGGGTGGTGGTGGCTTGCATGTTCATTAGAGTTCGATCTCCCCTTCAAATACTGTTTCAGCCGGCCCGGTCATGAAAACCGGCTGGCCCTTGCCCGCCCACTCGATCACCAGGTCGCCGCCGCGCGTGTGCACGCTGACCGGGCTTTGCAGCCAGCCCTGGCGGATGCCCGCAACCGCCGCCGCGCAGGCGCCGGTGCCGCAGGCCAGCGTCTCGCCGGCGCCGCGCTCGTACACGCGCAGGCGGATGTCGTGCGGGGTCAGCACCTGCATGAAGCCGGCGTTGACCCTCTGCGGAAAGCGCGCATGCGATTCGATCGCCGCGCCCAGAATGTCCACCGGCGCGCTGTCGAGATCGTTCACCCGCAGCACCGCGTGCGGATTGCCCATCGACAGCACCGCGATGTCGAGCACGTGCTGGCCGACTTTGAGCGCATAGGTCGGCGCCTCGGCTTCGGCGGCGAACGGGATGTCGGCCGGCGCAAAGCGCGGCGCGCCCATGTCCACCATAACCTGGCCGTTGTCGAGCAGGCGCGGCTCGATCACGCCGGACGCGGTTTCCACCCGGATGGCGGTCTTGGCGGTGAGGCCCTTGTCGTGCACGAAGCGCACGAAGCAGCGCGCGCCGTTGCCGCATTGTCCGACCTCGCCGCCATCGGCATTGAAGATGCGGTAGCGGAAGTCGATGTCGTCGCGCGAGGGCGCCTCGACCAGCAGGATCTGGTCGCAGCCGACGCCGAAGTGGCGGTCGGCAATGCGGCGGCACTGCTCGGGGGTGAGCGCGATGCTCTGGCCGATGCCGTCGAACACGACGAAGTCGTTGCCGAGGCCGTGCATTTTGGTGAAGCGTAGTCTTGTGCCTGTTTGGGTATTCATGCAGTAAATAACCTGACGTAATCCTTCAAGATGCAGCGGTCCATCACCACCGTCATGCCGCCGGCCTGCGCGCGCTGCGCGGCGGCCTCGGCGGCGATGCCTTCCTGGATCCAGATAGCTGCCGGTAAACGATGCGGCGTCGAAAATGGCCGCTGCATGGAGTGTAGCGCCAGGCTTTGCTCGACGATAGCCGGCACGTGCTCGGCGGCGCGAAACACGTTGACCAGATCGACCGCGAACGGGATGTCGGCGAGGCTTGCGTAGGCCTTTTCGCCCAGCACTGCGTCCACCAGCGGGCGCACCGGAACGATGCGGTAGCCGTAATGCTGCATCGCCTGCGCCACCCGGTAGCTCGGGCGCGCAGGCTGCGGCGACAGGCCGACCACGGCGATGGTCCTGACGCTTTTCAGCAGGGCGCGCAAGGCGTCGTCGCCGGGGTTTGCGAACGTCATAGCGTGTGCTCCATCACATGGTCGTCCATCACGAAGCCGCCACCGATGTCGAACACGCGCGACTCGACGATCCGGAAGCCGTATTTCCGGTAGGCGGCAATCGCCTGCGCATTGCCGCGGTTGACCTGCAGCCACACACGTCCGGCCCGCTGCCGGCGCGCCCAGTCCTCGACCGTTTTTTCCAGCGCGATACCGATGCCGTGGCGCTGCTGGTCCGGGTGGACATAAAGCTTGTCGAGCTTGCAGCCGGATTCATCGAGCATGGCGTGGGCAAAGCCGGCCAGCGTGTGGCCCCGCTTCGCCACCCACCATGCCTGGCGGGGGTCGTCCAGCTGCTCGCGGATGCGCTGCGGCGCATAGCGGCCGGCCAGCATGGCATCGATCTGCGCCTGCGAAATCAGGGACGGGTAGGTGGCCAGCCACACCACGCGCGCCAGCGCACTGACGGCATCGACGTCAGCTGCGGTCAACCGCTGCAGGCTGGGCTGCGCGTCATTCATAGAGACTGGCTTCATCCGCCGGGCGGGTCTTGAAACGGCGGTGCAGCCACAGGTACTGCGGCGGCATTTCGCGGACGCGCTCCTCGATGAAGGCGTTCATGCGCGCGACGTCGGCCTCCAGATCGCCGCTGGGATAGTTTTCCCACGGCGGGTAGAACCGCACCGCGTAGCCGCGCCCCCACGGCAACTGGCGCGTGACGACCGGGATAATCTGGGCGCTGGTGAGTTTGGACAGGCGCGGCAGCGCCGAAACGGTGGCGGCAGGAACGCCGAAAAAGGGAACGAACACGGCGTTCTGGCGGCCATGATCCTGATCCGGCAGGTAGTAAAAAGGTCGCCCCGATTTGATCGTCTGTAGCGTTGCCTTGAGCCCTTCGCGGCGCGAGATCAGGACGATGTCCGAAAAACGGGTGCGCCCGCGCCGTATGAAGCGGTCGCTGACCGGGTTCCTGGCCGGCGCGTACATCGAGGCGATATGGTGGTCCATGGTCAGCCGCACGCCGCCCATGTCGAGCCCGACAAAATGCGGCGCCAGCCAGATCACCGGCCGCTTGCCGTCACCCAGCGCGGCTTCAGGATTGTCGATCCTGATCAGGCGGCGCAGCCGCGCTTCCGACCCCCACCACAGCACGCCGTGTTCGAGCGCCGCGCGCATCGATGCCTGGAAGGTCTGCCGCAGCCAGCGGCGGCGCAGCGCTTTCGGGGCGTCCGGAAAGCACAGGGCCAGATTGGTGGCGGCGACGTGCCGCCGCTTTCCGGGCAGCAGCGCCAGCAGCCCGCCGAGGGCGTCGCCCAGCGCCGCCTGCAGCGGCAGCGGCAGCCAGTGCAGCAGCCACAAAAAGCCCACGCCGAGCCAGGCGGGCCACAGCGACGGGCGCAGCAGGGTGTCGGGGCTCATGCTTCGGCTTGGCCGCCAGGGAGCGCGACGCCACCCGGGCGCTTGTGGCGGTTGTAGCTCCACATGTATTGCGCCGGAAAACGCCGCACTACCGCTTCTACCCCCTGGTTGATGCGGACGGCGGCAGCAGCCTTGTCCGCCGGCAGGGCTTCCTCCATCGGCATCACGTGCAGGCGATAGCCGCGCCCCCAACTCAGCCGTTCGGCCGCGACAAAAAACGCCGCCGCGCCGGTCTTGCGCTGCAGGCTGGCAACCAGCGTCGGGGTGTAGGCCGGGCGGCCGAAGAAGGGCGCCCATACGCCGTCGCCGCCGGTCGCCACCTGGTCGGGCAGGATGCCGATGCCCTCGTGGCGCTTCAATGCCGCCAGCAGGGCGCGCACGCCCGACAGGTCGGTCGGCACCAGCGTCGCCTGCCCGCGCTGGCGCCCGGCCAGCATCAGCGCGTCCAGCACCGGCTTGCGCGGCGGCTTGTACATGGCGGTGAAGGGGTGCCGCGCGGCATAGTACTGGTTGATCATCTCGAAGCAGCCGATATGCGGCGCGATGACGATGATCCCCTTGCCGGCGGCGCGCGCGGCTTCGATGTATTCCCAGCCGGAAGTGTCCTTGACCAGCTTCAGCACCTTGTCGTACGGGCGCAGCCACACCGCCAGCAGCTCGACGATGGCCTTGCCCGACTCGCCGACGGTCTGGCGCAGCAGGCGCCTGCAATCGCGACCGGGCGTGCACAGGCCGCTGTCGAGCAGGTTGCCGCGCATGCGTACGGAATGGCGGCCGGGCGCCCAGTAGATCAGCCAGCCCAGCACGACGCCGAGGCCGTGCAGCACGGGCAGCGGCAGGCGGGCCAGCAGCTTCAGGAGGAACATCACGCGGGATTGACGGCCGGGGATGCGGCACGGCACAATGCCGGCCTGGATGTTTCACGGGACATCCGGACCAGAGCCGCCGCGTTAATCTTGACAACTTGCGGGCGGGATACAAATACAGCTAAAGCGTCGCCGCTCTGTTGGTCCCCCGAGCCGGTTGCGCAGTCAGTAACCGGGACAACAGGAGCAGTCATGCAAAAGGATTTCATTTTTACGTCTGAGTCGGTGTCTGAAGGGCATCCCGACAAGATGGCGGATCAAGTGTCGGACGCAGTGCTCGACGCGATTCTAACCCAGGACAAACATGCACGCGTGGCGTGCGAGACCTTGCTCACCACGGGTCTGTGCGTCATTGCCGGCGAAATCACCACCTCTGCTGTGGTTGACTTCAATACGGTTGCGCGCCAGACCATCAAGCGCATCGGCTACGACTCGTCCGAGGTCGGCTTCGACTACAACACCTGCGCGGTGATGGTCACCGTCGGCAAGCAGTCGCCCGACATCGCGCAGGGCGTGAACGAAGGCGAGGGCATGTTCCTCGACCAGGGCGCCGGCGACCAGGGGCTGATGTTCGGCTACGCCTGCAACGAAACCGCGGTGCTGATGCCGATGCCGATCCATCTCGCGCACCGCCTGACCGAGCGCCAGTCCGAGCTGCGCAAGGACGGCCGCCTGCCGTGGCTGCGCCCGGACGCCAAGTCGCAGGTGTCGATCCGCTATGTCGATGGCAAGCCGCATTCGGTCGATACCGTGGTGTTGTCGACCCAGCATCATCCCGAGGTTTCGCACGCCGTGCTGACCGAAGCGGTGATCGAGGAAATCATCAAGCCGGTGGTGCCCAAAGGCATGCTCACCGCCGACACGCGCTATCTGGTCAACCCCACCGGGCGTTTCGTGGTGGGCGGGCCGATGGGCGACGCTGGCCTCACCGGCCGCAAGATCATCGTCGACACCTACGGCGGCGCGGCCCCGCACGGCGGCGGCGCCTTCTCCGGCAAGGATCCGTCCAAGGTCGACCGTTCGGCGTCCTACGCCGGACGCTACGTGGCGAAGAACGTCGTCGCCGCAGGCCTGGCGGACAAGTGCCTGGTGCAGGTCAGCTACGCCATCGGCGTGGCCAAGCCGACCTCGCTGATGGTCGACACCTTCGGCACGAACAAGATCCCCGAAGCCAGGATCGTCGAACTGATCCAGAGCCACTTCGATCTGCGTCCCAAGGGCATCATCCAGATGCTCGACCTGCTGCGGCCGATCTATACCCGCACCGCGAGCTACGGCCACTTCGGCCGCGACGAGCCTGACTTCACCTGGGAAGTGACCGACAAGGCGGCCGAACTGAAAGCCGCTGCCGGGCTGTAACACCATGCTGATGCAGGCGCTGCTGTTCGGGCTCGGGCTGGTGGCGCTGATCGCCGGCGCTGAGGCGCTGGTGCGCGGCGCGTCGCGGCTGGCAGCATCGTGGGGCATTTCGCCGCTGGTGGTCGGCCTCACCGTGGTGGCCTTCGGCACCAGTGCGCCGGAAATGGCGGTGTCGGTCGGCGCCGCGCTGTCCGGCTCGTCCGATCTGGCGATCGGCAACGTGGTCGGCAGCAACATCGCCAACGTGCTGCTGATCCTGGGGATTTCCGCGCTGATTGCGCCCTTGCTGGTGCACGAGCAGATCATCCGCCAGGAAGTCCCGATCATGATCGGCGCCTCGCTGCTGGTGCTGGCGCTGGCGCTGGACGGCCACATCGGCCGCGTCGAGGCGGGTCTGCTGTTCGCGCTGGTGATTGCCTACACGGTATATCTTGTCGTGCAGTCCCGGCGCGCCTCGCGGGCGGCGGAAGACGAGTTTTCCACCGAAATCCCGACCAGCCAGTGGGATCGCCACTGGGGTGTGCAAGCGGCGCTGGTGCTCGGCGGCCTCGGCCTGCTGGTGCTGGGCGCCGATTGGCTGGTGGGCGCGGCGGTGGTGTTCGCCAGGCACTTCGGGGTGAGCGATCTCGTCATCGGCCTCACCGTGGTGGCGGTGGGCACCTCGATGCCCGAGATCGCCACTTCGCTCATCGCCGCCTTGCGCGGCCAGCGCGACATCGCCGTTGGCAATGTCATCGGCAGCAACATCTTCAACCTGCTGGCGGTTCTGGGCGCGGCCGGAATGGTGTCGACGGGCGGGCTCGATGTGCCCGAGGCGGCGCGCAACTTCGACCTGTGGGTGATGCTGGCGGTCGCGTTTGCCTGCCTGCCGATCCTGCTGACCGGGCGTGAAATTGCGCGCTGGGAAGGCGCGGTCTTCCTCGGCTATTACGCTGCCTACACCCTGTATCTTGTCCTTGCCGCGCAGCAGCACGACAGCCTGCCGGCGTATTCCGGCATCATGCTGGGCTATGTGATACCGCTCACCGTGGTCACGCTGGCGGTCAGTTTCCTGCGGCGACGGCCAGCCGGCTAGGCTATAATCTCGCTTCCGAGGAGCGCTGCGAGGCAGATTCGTCTGTCCCCAGGCTCGGAAAGGCAACAACCGCGCTCCCCCTATTTTCTTAACCCTGCCGGGTTTGGGACGTTGGGTGAGCGACAGCGTCGCCAGCCCGGGTTTAGCTAAACCCCCGCCCTCCCGGCCACATGCAATGGAGCTTTACATGAACGCTGTGGCTGACAAGCAATTCACCGATTTCGTGGTCGCCGATATGTCGCTTGCCGACTGGGGCCGCAAGGAAATCCGCATCGCCGAAACCGAAATGCCGGGCCTGATGGCCATCCGCGAGGAATTCGCCGCGTCCAAGCCGCTGGCCGGCGCGCGCATCACCGGCTCGCTGCACATGACCATCCAGACCGCGGTGCTGATCGAGACGCTGACCGCGCTGGGCGCCGTGGTGCGCTGGGCCTCGTGCAACATCTTCTCGACCCAGGACCACGCCGCCGCCGCGATTGCCGCCGACTGCATCCCCGTGTTCGCGGTCAAGGGCGAATCGCTGGAAGACTACTGGGACTACACCCACCGCATCTTCGAGTGGGCCGATGGCGGCTATTCGAACATGATCCTCGACGACGGCGGCGACGCCACCCTGTTGCTGCACCTGGGCGCGCGTGCGGAAAAGGATATTTCCGTGGTGGCCAAGCCCACCAGCGAGGAAGAAGAGGTGCTCTACGCCGCGATCAAGGCCAAGCTGGCGGTGGATCCGACCTGGTATTCGGTGCGTCTGGCCGCCGTCAAGGGCGTCACCGAGGAGACCACCACCGGCGTGCACCGCCTGTACCAGATGCACGCGCGCGGCGAGCTCAAGTTTCCGGCGATCAACGTCAACGACTCGGTCACCAAGTCCAAGTTCGACAACCTGTACGGCTGCCGCGAGTCGCTGGTCGACGGCATCAAGCGCGCCACCGACGTGATGATCGCCGGCAAGGTCGCACTGATCGCCGGTTATGGCGACGTCGGCAAGGGTTCGGCACAGGCCATGCGCGCGCTGTCGGCACAGGTGTGGGTCACCGAGATCGACCCGATCTGCGCACTGCAGGCGGCGATGGAAGGCTACCGCGTGGTGACCATGGAATACGCTGCCGACAAGGCCGACATTTTCGTCACCGCCACCGGCAACTTCCACGTCATCACCCACGACCACATGGCGAAGATGAAGGACCAGGCCATCGTCTGCAACATCGGCCACTTCGACAACGAGATCGACGTCGCCAGCATCGAGGGCTATGAGTGGGACGAGATCAAGCCGCAGGTCGACCACGTGATTTTCCCCGACGGCCACCGCATCATTCTGCTGGCCAAAGGGCGCCTGGTGAACCTCGGCTGCGCCACCGGCCACCCGTCGTACGTGATGAGCTCCTCCTTCGCCAACCAGACCATCGCCCAGATCGAACTGTGGCAGGAGCGTGATTCCGGCAAGTATCCGGTTGGCGTCTACACCCTGCCCAAGCATCTCGACGAGAAAGTCGCGCGCCTGCAGCTGAAGAAGCTCAACGCGCAGCTATCCGAACTGACCGATCAGCAGGCCGCCTATATCGGCGTGCCCAAGACCGGCCCGTACAAGGCCGAGATGTACCGCTACTGATCGACCTCACCTGAAGAAGGAGCACGCCATGCGTTTGCTGCTGCTATGGATTTTGAATGCTGTCGCCCTGCTGGCCGTGACCTGGCTGCTGCCTTCGATTCAGGTGTCGGGCTTTGGTGCGGCGCTCGTCGCCGCGCTGGCGCTGGGCTTCATCAATACGCTGGTGCGGCCGGTGCTGGCGCTGCTCACGCTGCCGATCACGGTTCTCACGCTGGGGATTTTCTACCTGGTGCTGAACGGCTTCTTGTTCTGGCTCGCCAGCGCATTGCTGCCCGGATTCCATGTCGAGGGCTTCGGGCCTGCGGTGTTCGGCGCAATTCTCTATGGCGTGATCGCCTGGGCGCTGTCCGCGCTCATCCCCAATCGAAAAGGTTGAAGCATGACCGAACGTACATTCAGCTTCGAGTTCTTCCCGCCCAAGACGGCGGAAGGCGCCGAGAAACTGCGCGCCACGCGCAGGCAATTGGCGCAGCTCAATCCCAAATTCTTCTCCGTCACCTTCGGCGCCGGCGGTTCCACCCGCGACCGCACCCTGGAAACCGTGCGCGAAATCCAAGCCGACGGCAGTGACGCCGCGCCGCACCTGTCGTGCATCGGCTCGACCGAGGAGAACATCCGCGACATCCTCAACGAATATAAAGGCCAGGGCATCCGCCACCTGGTCGCGCTGCGTGGTGACCTGCCGTCGGGCAGCATGGACGCCGGCGCATTCAACTACGCCAACGAACTGGTGGACTTCATCCGCCGCGAAACCGGCGACTGGTTCGAGATCGAGGTCGCAGCCTATCCGGAAATTCACCCGCAGGCGCGCTCCTACACGGAGGATCTGGCCAGCTTCAAACGCAAAGTTGACGCCGGTGCGAATGCAGCGATCACGCAGTATTTCTTCAATGCCGACGCCTATTTCAATTTCGTCGAAGACGCGCGTGCCCTCGGCGTCAGCATTCCCATCGTCCCCGGCATCATGCCCATCGGCAACTACGTGCAACTGGCACGCTTCTCCGACGCCTGCGGCGCCGAAATCCCGCGCTGGCTGAGGAAAAAGCTGGAAACCTACGGCGACGACCTGCCGTCCCTGCGCGCCTTCGGGCTGGACGTGGTGACCGACCTGTGCGACCGCCTGCTTGCCGGCGGCGCCCCGGGGCTGCACTTTTACACCATGAACCAGGCCGGGCCGTCCACCACGATCTGGCAACGGCTGGGCTTGTCCTAGCCGCATTCGCCCCGGACGGTGGCCGACGCCGTCACCGAATCAGCCCGGTAGGGTGGGCACGTTTTTGTGCCCACACGGATTCAAACAGGGTGGGCAGACGAAAGCTCCGTCTGCCCACCCTGCTTAACTATGTACTCCCCCAAGGGTTGATAACGGTCAGGCCGGCGGCCTGGAAGGGGCTTGTGTCGCGAGTGGCAACGGTAAATCCGTTGGCGATGGCAACGGCCGCGATGAAGGCATCGGCCGTCTCAATCCCCCGGCCGGCAGCGCGAACCCTCGCCAATAGCTCGGAATAAGCATTCGTGCAGGCCATGTCGAACGGCAGCACGCGCCCGGCGAACATGGGCAGTACTTGTTTTTCCAGATACCCATGCAGGTTGGAACGGCGCTTACCGGTCGGCAACAGCGCCACGCCGGCGCGCAGTTCGGCCACGGTAATCGCGGACAGGTAGAGCGTTTCCAGGGGTTGCGCGTCGATCCATTCGATGACGCGGGCATCGGGCGTTGGGCGCAGCGGCTCGGAAACCACGTTCGTATCGAGCAGGATCATTCAAAGCTCGCTGCACGGGCTGGGGTTTTGTCACGCGCGCTCTCGAAGATAGCAAACTCCTCATCGGTCAGCTTGACCTTGCGGCCGATCTCGGCCAGAAGCGAGCCCAGCTTGACGCGGCCCTGCGGTTTCACAGCGGATTCCAGGATGTCGCGCATTTCGGCCTCAATGCTGCGACCGTGTTGAGCGGCCCGCACGCGGATGGCGCGATGTACCTCATCGGGCACATTTCGGACGGTAACGGATGGCATCTTTCAAGCCCCACAATTGAAATAGATTCTTGCACTTTAACAAAGCGCAAGCAATGCCGCAATGTCGATCGCACCGAACGCTATGCAGGGGAAAAACCGTGCTAATGCATTTAGGTCATTTATGGCACAGGAGGCTCGCCCATCAGCGGCCGCATCGCCGTCAGCAGGCTGTTGAAGATGCGTGGATGGGTTTTCTCCTGCTCGGCCAGCATCTGCTTCATGGCGTAGCGCTGCTGCGGCTTGGCGAAACAAGCCGGGCAGTTCTCGAAGATCACCGGCAGGCCGGAATCTGCGGCAAACGCGCGGGTCTGGCGTTCGCGCGCGTAGGCGAACGGCCGGATGATGCGCAGGTCGCCGGCGTCGTTGAGATAGTGCGGCGACATGGTCCTCAGCTTGCCGCCGAACAGCATCGACATCATCAGCGTCTCGGCG
>JAUYCF010000106.1 GCA_030692355.1 Thiobacillus sp. | reverse complement strand
CCTCGGGGCTGGATGATGATGAGCGATGAGTACTCCATTTGTGCCGTTGCGGAAGTGGCTTGTTTTGTACGCAATCGCGAGGCGTCTTTCAATGATGTGTTTCGCGGCTTGACGGAAATTTCCAGCAAATAAGCGGGCCTGACAGCGTCACGAAGGCCGGGCCGCGGCACTATGGGCATCATGCGTGCGCTGGTCCGCGTAAACCGGCACCGCAGAGATATCCGTCCCGTTGCAATGCCTGCCCCGAGGCCTGCCAACCTTAACGTAGCGAGCATCGTTTTCCCATTCCGTAAGGCCCGATTGCCAAAAAACGAGAGTATTCCACGCGATGCGTACACACGGATTGCTCATTGGGCGATTTATGGTGCGTAGGGTGCGCTCCGTGCACCGATTGACGCCAGAAGGTGCACGGAGTGCACCCTACGCAAAGCATCTCGCTCGGATGAACAATCCGGGTTAAAGCTTGCTTAAATGAAAACAGCCTCCGGGCCCTTTGCCACAAAGCTTGTGCATAACCTGCCTCCGGACTGTTGCGCGCTTGCGTGTCGCGCCGCCATCAAGAACGCCAGATATTTGGTTTTCTTCGGCTTTTTTGGATGAAGCGGGGCGGATAGCAGGGGGCGGGGCGTAATGCTTCGCACCGTCAGTTGACATCTGGATCATCGCCTGCGCGTGCGCGACAAATCGCGTCAGTGCCGCGCACTTTCGGCTGCAGGCGCGGCTTCGATCCTCGATCAGCAGGGATACCGTCACCGCGAGCGCATCGCATGCCTTCATCAGCCGCTCTAAACCCGCTGCACCGGCGCACTCGCGCAATCGCATCAACGCCAGGGCATAGGCCATAATTCTGCCTTGCGTCAAGGCTGCCGGATTGGCAAAGCATTGTTGCGAAACGATGTTTCCCATGTCGTTCAGTGCATCCACCGCCGCTGCAATCAAGTCCGCAGGCACGCCCGGATCCGGCCCGCCTCCCGCGCGGGCCGATGTCGTCACACCGATCCGGTGCTTCGAGTTCAGAATTTGCAAATCGCGCATGGCTAATCCCTGAATATTGAGATGGCCAGCGGTTGTTGTTGTGGGCCGGCTGTCCTTGTTACGACAAACCGCCGCTGAACTTTAACTTTTATACCGGCATTGGTGGTTCGTTCGTACCAGTTTGGGGCGCGCCTGCGCGCCGTGCGGTCATCAAAAACACCGGGTAGTCCCGGGTTCCGGCCTCGTTTTCCTTGGCGATGCTGAACACGGTCTGGAACTGCATGTCGGCAAACCCCGCCTTTGCGGCGCGCAGGCTCAGGTCGGCCCGGTCGAAGCCATGATGCACGTCGACCTCCGGGCCGTGGAAAGAGCCGTCTTCCTGGTCCAGGTCGGCGATGCACAGGGTACCGCCGGGCTTCAGCAGGTCGTGGAAGATGCGCAGGATATGGTCGGTGTCGGGAACGTGGTGCAGCGTCATCGCGGTATAGATCAGGTCGAAGCGCTGCGCCGGCGGCGGATCGACGAGCAGGTCCAGCTTCACCGGCGCCATGTTGCCAACCCCTTGTGCGGCGATTTTTCCGGCCAGCACATCAAGCATGCCGCTCGAACTGTCCGCCAGCAGGATCGTGCCGAGTTCATCCTTCAGCGGAAACGAAAGCAGGCCCGTGCCGCAGCCGTAATCGAGGGCGTTCATGTGTCTGTGCAAAGGCACGGCTTGCCGGATGGCCTCGGCAATTTTTTGCCCGCGCGCCTGGAATAACGGGTTTTCGTCCCATTGGCGGGCTTTGCTGTCGAAATGCGCGGCGTCGAGCCTGGCGGGTTGCGTGTTGGTCATGGCGATTTGAAGGAATGAAGCCCGAAGGCTGGACTGGCAGGGAGCAAAGCCGGGCCGAAATGGCCCGGCCAAAGTGGAGGGGCCGCCGTATCCGCGCCGTTTGTGCGGCTGCGAAAACGGCCCGCCCTCAAGCCGGGTTATTCAGGATTGACCCGATCATAGAACCTGGCGCGGAAAAGCAGCCGTTTTTTTGCAGCATCGTCGCTGTCCACGAGTCTTTCCCGGGTATGCAGCACGTTGTTCGAAATCAGGCCCATCCCGGATTCCAGTCGCCCTTCGATGACGTACGCCGACTCGTCCGAAATCAGGGATTCCAGCACGTGTCCGGCAGCGGCGACATCGCTGTCCCCGGACCAGGCCATGTCCGTTTTCCGGAAGGAAAACCGGTGGCACAAATGGCCGTCGGCGTTCGTCCAGAAAACCTTGCCGCCCCGGTGCAGGTCGATCTCGCCGGTGGCGGGGTTCCTGTAATTGAAGCAGTCTTTATTCATCAGCACCTCAAGGGCGCCGGGATCCTTGTCCCTGAGCTGAATGTAAAGCACTTCATGGTCCAGAACCTTGTTGCTTCCCCCTTCCACCGCGGGGCGCTTGCACAGCAGGAACAGCGCCTGGATGGTGTTGTCCGATCCGTAATAGGTGGCGTCGGTGTGCCAGTTGCAGTGCCGGGTGGAAAACGGAATGGCCCTGTTCAAAATGCCTGAATCGGTCAGTTCGTCGGATTGCGCGTGCCGGGCGGATTTGTCGGTGTGGCGGACGCCGAGTTGCTGTCCCAGGGCCAGCAGGGAATTCATTTCCAGTTCGGCGGATCCTGCCGTGTACACGCACATGTTGGCCCGTTCCACCGTTTCCAGGATCCTGGCTTTTTCGGCGGGGGTCATCGCGGTCATGTCGCCCAGTTCAACCACCAGCTCACCGACATTTTTGGGATAGGCCGCCAACTTCTCGTCGCGCCATTTCAGATAGTCTTCATTCGAGTCCAGATCGAATCTGCGGGGATATTTGGCGTTCCATCGTTTCATGAATCAGGCCTCGGTGAGGACGGGGATATTCGGAGTGAAATATCTTAGTCTGAAAGACAAAAAAATGGCCATCCATTTATTCGTGCCGGAATGCCGGGTTTTGTCCCGCTGACGGGCTTTGCCGTCGAAATGGGCTGCGTCGAGTGGGGGGCGTTGGCAGCACGACCAGGTCATTTAGAGGCATTCTAAAGATTGCAGGGTTTCTGTCGTTTAAGCCAACACGTCCCCGCGGCGTTTTGCCGCAGGCGTCTGTCCTGGCATTCCTTGCGGCATGGCCGGTCAACACGGTAAGGAGAATGGCATGAGCCTCGCAGCCCGTGTAGCGCACACAATTGTTCAATGGAGTCTGGCGCTTGCCGCGGGCGGCGTGATGACGGTCGCGCATGCGGCGGAGACACCCGAAGTCTCGCCGATGGAGATCGGGGGCGCGGTAAAGGTGTCCGCCGAGGAGGTATTCCGCTTGTTCGAGGCGACCCCCGGGCTGGTGATCGTCGATTCGCGCCTTGCAAATGGCCCGTCGTCGGGACGCGCCCAGGGCTTCATCGAGGGCTCGGTCAGCCTCCCCGATACGCAGACCGACTGCGCGTCGCTGGCCAGCGCGATTCCGAAAAAAGACACGTCGGCGCTGTTCTACTGCAACGGCCCGAAATGTGGGCGCAGTGCCAGGGCGATCGAAGTGGCGCGTGCGTGCGGCTATCGCAAGCTCTACTGGTTCCGTGGCGGCTTCGAGGAGTGGCGGGAAAAGGGTTACCCTTACGTCAAGCATTGAAGCCGAGCATGCGCCTGCCCATGTTCTCACTTCATGTCATTTTCGGCCTGATCGTCGGCTTCATGGGCGTGCTCGCCCTGGCGCAGGCGCTGATCAGTGGCGAAGTGCACCGCAGTCACGCGTACGCCAACCAACGCCTGTCGATGGAGCGGCTGATCCACCTGAAGACGGGCGACCTGCTGGCCGAACTTGCTCGCCACGCCGGCGAACTGGGCGCCTCGCTGCAGATGGCGCCCGCGTTCCAGCAGGCGTTCGAATCCCGCGACGTTGCCGCGCTTCGGGAATTAATGGCCAACCAGTTCCATGACTATTTCGTCACCACCGGGGTACTCAATCTGGAAGAACTGGCGGTCTTCGATTCCGGGTTTGCACGTGTGGCCAGTTTGCGCGGGGAAAACTCGCAATTTTCCTCGGCTATCGAGGCATGCGCACCGCTGATCGCACGCGCACGCGAGCGTGGCGGCCCGGAACGCATGAAGCTGCTCTCGGGCCTGTGCCGGCATGACGGCCAGCCGTACCACGCGGTGATCCTGCCGATCGGCGGGCTGCAACTGAAGGGCTACATGATCGTGGTCACCGATCCGGTGCACAACCTGGCCCGGATGGAGGTTACGCTTGGCATGCCGGTTTCGATCGGCCTGCCGGGCGGCACATCGCTCTATCGCGCGGAGAACTGGCCCAACTCTGCAATTCCAGCCGACGTCATCGTCGCCGAATACATCCTGCCGGACGAGAATGGGCAGCCTGCCTTACGCGTGGCAGCGGTGGAAGACGTGCGCCCGCTCATGGGCTATCTGCCGCGGACGCGCCTGGTGGTGATGACGGTGGTGGCGCTCGTCACGCTCGCCGGCATCGGCCTGGTGCTGTGGGTGTTGCGCCGTACCACGCTGCGCCCGCTCCGGACGCTGACCGGCCATCTGCAGCAAATACGCGGCAATCGTGCGCTGCTGGGGGAGAAGGTCGAGGTGGGCGGCGGCAGCGAAATCCGGGCGCTGGCGGACAGCTTCAACGGCATGTCGGACGAACTCGGCAAACTCTACGGCTCGCTGGAGACCATGGCGTTTACCGATGCGCTTACCGGCCTGCCCAACCGCAACCGCCTGCAGGAACGGCTGCAACACCAGTTTCCGCCGCATCGCGACGACCGTGCGCCGTTTGCCCTGCTGGTGATGGATCTCGATCGCTTCAAGTTCATCAATGAGACACTTGGCCACGCCGCGGGCGACCTGCTGCTGACAGCAGTCGCCGCGCGCCTGGCGCAGGCGCTACGCAGCGGTACCGCCACGTCGGTTGGCGCTGGCGAGCGGGAAGCCGATTTCATTGCGCGCCTCGGCGGCGACGAATTCTCCGTTCTCCTTCCCGGCGTCTCAAGCGCCGCAGATGCCTCGGCGGTTGCCCGCAGGCTGACGCAGGCGATGGAAACCCCGTTCGGGATCGGCGAACACCAGTTGCGGGTCGATGCGAGCATCGGCATCGTGCTTCATCCCCAGCACGGCGCCAACGCAAACGACCTCATGCGGCGGGCGGACGTCGCCATGTACCAGGCGAAGCAAACCCGCGCGGGCTACATCGTCTACGACGCCGGCTACGACGGCAACAGCCTGCGCCGCCTGGCGCTCGAGCGCGACCTGCGCGAGGCCGTGCAAGACGGACAGATGGTGCTGTACTACCAGCCGAAGGTCGACCTGCGGACCGGCGCGGTGTGCGGCACCGAGGCACTGGTGCGCTGGCGCCATCCCGAACTCGGGATGGTGCCACCGGACGAGTTCATCGCGCTGGCCGAGCAGACCGGCCTGATTCATTCCCTCACCACGTGGGTGCTCGACCGCGCTATACAGGACTGCGCCGCATGGCGCGCGCAGGGGAGCGACGTCGGCGTGTCGGTCAACCTCTCCGCCGTCAGCCTGCACGAACGCGACTTGTGCGACGGAGTGAGGCATGTGCTGGAGCGCTGGCATTTTGATCCCGCCTACCTCGTGCTGGAACTGACCGAATCCGCTGTGATGTCCGATCCCGAGCGCGCCATCGACGTGCTCGGGCGGCTGCGCCAGTACGGCGTCGGGCTGTCGATCGACGACTTCGGCACCGGATACTCGTCACTGGCCTACGTCAAGCGTCTGCCGGTGACCGAAATCAAGGTGGACCGCTCGTTCGTGCGCGACGTGGCCACGGACACCGGCGATGCGTCGATCGTCCGGGCGGTGGTTGCGCTTGCCCGCCATCGCGAGCTTGCCGTGGTTGCCGAAGGCGTAGAGGACCACGACGCCTACGAGTGCCTGCAAGACCTCGGATGCGGGATGGCACAGGGTTATTTTATCGCCAGGCCGATGCCGGCCGAGGCCTACATGGACTGGCTGGCCGCAGGCACCTGGCAGCCGCGTCAGTGCAGCGCAGCAGGCGGTTGTTGATCCGGCCAAATGAAGTCGGAAGCTTCATCCGGGATTGTCCATTAGGCGATTTGTGGGAGGGGTGCCGTGCTGACCGTCCCTTCGTTTATCGGTGTAAGGCCTTGCGCATGCCGTCTGTCCAGTCCGAAACAACCGCATGAATCGACTCAACGAATTCGGGATCGGGATGCGTTTTGTCGATGGTGCAGTGAATAATCAAATTCTGGCGTGCTTCGTCAAACGTGTTTGTCCAGGCCAGTGCGTGCGGACAATCGATCGGCGCGTAGCGGACGCCGTTCCCGATTTCTTCACGGCGCACCTTGAATGGGCTCCAGATGCAGTAAATATTGCCTTCGTTTTCGCCGCCTGGCGTGACCGTGCCGATGGATGCGCACAGGTTTGTCAGGTTGCCGATGGGCAAGAGATTCTTGAGGGTGGGGATCCCCCACAACTATTGACCGGAAAAATCGACAAAATCCGACCTCGGCCAGCCGGATTTTCGCTTCGATTCTGTACGCTCGACAGGCTCCTGGGCCACCCCCTGTACAAAACACGTCAGCCGAACATCCACGCTGAGCGACAGCGCCGTCAGCGCAGCGGCTGCAGCGCGGCCCTCGGCACTGGCGCGGAAGAGATGCGGGGTCATCGCCAGCAGGTCGGCAATCTGCCCGGCATTGGTCAGCTCGATCGTGAAGCGGAGCGTTTCGGTCGGCAGGCGGCTGAAACCTTCCGGGGTTTGCGTCTCGGCTGCGCGCTCCGGTTTCAGGCTGGGGTAGATGATCTCGCGCAGTTCGCGCAGATGGTTCGGCCCGGCGTCGACCTGCACCAGCAGGCCGCCCGGCTTCAGCACCCGCGCAAACTCCGCAATCACCGGAAAGCCGAACATGCACAGCACCCGGTCCAGCGTGCCCGACAGCACCGGCAGGTTGGCATTGCTGCCCACCACCCAGCTGGGGCACTTGTCCTGCTTCGCGGCCGACAACACCGCCCATTTGGAAATATCCAGCCCCAGCAGCGCCAGGGTTTGTGCATCAGGCGTCGCAGCGGCCAGCTGGCGCAGGTAGTAACCCTCGCCGCACCCGGCATCGAGGCAGCTGATAGTTACGCCAGCGGGCAGATCGGCCAGCACGGCCCGGCTGACCGCCGCGGCAATCGGCTGGTAAAAGCCGGCGGTGAGAAAACGCCGCCGCGCCGCGACCATCTCCTTGCTGTCGCCCGGGTCGCGCGAGCGTTTGTTTTGCACCGGCAGCAGGTGCGTGTAGCCCTGGCTGGCGATGTCGAAACTGTGGCCGGACGCGCAGGTCCAGGCGGAACCGTTGGAATGCAAAGGCAGGCCGTCCAGCGGGCAGGCCAGCGCCTGGAAGGGGGTGATGCTCATTGACTATTGTCCTGACAGCCCAAGGTGTGAACCAAAGCGTGGTGTAAAGTTTGGGCAACCAAGCGCGAGCCCCCAGTGTCGACCCGATTGGTTCGCACGATATTCCATCATGTTCGCAGACGGGTGGGATATTCAGGTGCGTACTGCAACAGCCGCTACAAATCCTCGCTTATCCAATTTACTTTGAACTTCGGCTGTGCGGGAGCAAGCGCTCATACTCATCTTTAACCACCGCATAGCACTCACACACTCGCTGCTCAAGCTTGAGGCGATCCACCACTGTGATGCGACCGCGTGTGCGCACAATCAATCCGTCTTTTTGTAACTGCCCAAGAGTCTGGGTCACGCTCTCCCGGCGTACACCCAATAACTTCCCAATCGTCTGTTGTGTGATCACCACTTCATTGTCATGCAATCGATCCATACTCATCAAAAGCCATCGGCACATTTGCTGATCCAGTGAATGGTGCTGGTTGCACACTGCAGTTTGGGATGTCTGGCAAATCAGTGCCTGCGTGAAAAGCAGGGCTACATGTTGCAGTTCACCGCCCAAGGCGAATTCCCGTTTCATCACTTTCCGGCTGAGTCGGTACGCACTGCCTGCGCTTTGCACTTCCGTGCTGGTAGGCATGCTCTCACCCCCCATGAAAATGGAAATTCCGACCAAACCCTCGTCACCCACCAGAGCGGTTTCGCTGGAGGAACCGTCTTCCAGGGAATAAATCAGCGAGACAATGCCGCTGGTCGGGAAATGCAGATAATTCACATGGTCGCCTGACTCGGACATCGTCCAACTCAGCGGCATCTCAACGAGTTCAAGATCGGGCAACAGGCGCGCGTAATCCCGCGCGGGAAGGGCTGCAAGGATGCGGTTTTGCTTTGGATCCGGGGGCGAAGCGTCTGCTATTACCTTTTTTGACATGTCTGGTTTGTTCAAGCATGAAATTCGTTGAGTTGACGTGAGTCCGGTTCCGTTCAAGCGTGGTTTCCCAGCGTGTCTTGCCCAACTTGGGTGGGAATTTCAGGAGTGTACTGGGGAGCTCGAAGTTTTCGTAACCAGAAACCAGAACCGCTCGGAAGAAGGGTGTGAAAAACGGTCTCTGCCCAACCGAATTCCTCGAAGAGAAACGCTCCGCCTCACGGCGGCGGGAGGGCCAGCTAGATGACGCGCAGACTGAACTGGGACTGTCAGGGCGGAAACCTCAGCGAACATTCGAGCCTGGGCTGTTCGCAGTAACAGGAGTCAATCTAGCGGGTTGAAGTCCCGTCCGGGGCGTTGTCCGTAGCCCCGGTAGCATGAGGAAGCGGCGTCGTGCCAACACGGGGTCGTGCGTTTCCAAACAGCAAGAGATGTAGGCCGTAACGCAAGTGAACCCCTAACGCGAAAGCAGTAGTGACTTGAGCAGGGTGACCCTATTTTTCGGCCTTGAAGGTGTCGCACTGCGCCGGATCACCGCTTTGCAGGCCGCGATTGAACCAGTGCATCCGTTGCGTCGACGAACCGTGGGTGAAGGAATCCGGCACCACGACCCCGCGCGCCTGTTTCTGCATGCGGTCGTCGCCCACGCCTGCCGCCGCTGCCAGGGCTTCCTCGACATCGCCCGGCTCCAGCACCTGCCGCGCCTTGTCGGCGTGGTTCGCCCACACCCCGGCAAAGCAGTCGGCCTGCAGTTCCATCCGCACCTGCAGCGCGTTGCCCCCGGTCTGGCCCGCCTGCTGGCGCGCCGCGTGCACCTGTTCCGAGATGCCCAGCAGCGTCTGCACATGGTGGCCGACCTCGTGCGCCACCACGTAGGCCTGCGCAAAGTCGCCCGGCGCGTCGTGCCGCTGCGCCAGATCGTTGAAGAAGCCCATGTCCAGGTACAGCTTCTGGTCGGCCGGGCAGTAAAACGGCCCCATCGCCGCCTCGGCGAAGCCGCACGCCGACTCCACCGCGCCGGAGAACAGCACCAGCTTCGGCGGCGAGTAGCGCTGGCCCGAACGCTGGAACAGCGCCCCCCACACGTCTTCCGTATCCGCCAGCACCACCGACACGAAGTCCTTCAGGCGTTCCTCCTCCGGGCTGAACGCGACCGCCTGTTCCTCCTGCGTCGGCGCCGGATTGCCCGCCTGGTTCAGCACCACCGCCGGGTCCACGCCGAAATACAGCGCCACCAGCGTCAGAATGATCGCCCCGAGGCCGCCAACCATGCCTTTTCGCCCCACCCGCATGCCGCGCCGGTCCTCGATGTTGTCGCTGCGTCGTCCGGTTTTCCAGCGCATGGGGTCTCCTTCATTTTGAGGCTGATATACAAGCATTCTAGTCCGCGGACGCGGCGCCCGAGGTCGCCGGCCATGCGCAGCTAAGCAAGTCCTGAATTGCTGTTTTCCGAAATCAGCCCTAAGCGCTGGGGTGCGCTGGATGCCATGAGCGGTGT
>JAUYCF010000082.1 GCA_030692355.1 Thiobacillus sp. | reverse complement strand
TTCAGCCCCCGCACCGACTACTTCATCGGCAAGCTCCGTCAGCCGGGCACGCGCTTCGCTGATCGGCATCACATCACTCGTTCGCAAGGTCATGGCAATTCCTTTAATGAAAGCATCAATGTTGATTGTACGGTTGCAAATAACACAAAAACAGGGGGCAGACCACGGATTATCAATGCAAGACCCCGTTGACCAATCCTGCGAGCGAACCGATTGAGAAATCGAACTTTCAGGGCCAGGCGCCACGCCGGCGGCGTGGGGGTTTCATCAGCCTGTAAAAGCCGCGCAAGGCCGGTGAATTCAAACGTTGGGCGTCTTGAGTCAGTAGTGGAATCGAAGTTGCACAATTTCCAGCGCATCATTTGCAACGCGATAAACCATGCGATGCTCATCAGTGATCCGCCGCGACCAAAAGCCCGATAGCGCATGCAGTGGCTCCGGCTTGCCTGCGCCGCTGAATGGTTCACGTTGTACTTCCCGTATCAGTTTATTGATCCGTTCCGCCATGCGCTTGTCTTGCTTTTGCCAATACAGGTAGTCTTCCCATGCCTCGTCTGCGAAGAGCAGCTTCACTTGGTCAGCTTCCGCTCAACGCCCTTGCCAGCGTTCAGTTGTGCAACGGCCGAGAGAAGGCGCTTGGCGTTGGCAGGCGTGCGCAACAGATAGGCAGTTTCTTCGAGGGCTTTGTAATCTTCGAGCGAAAGCATCACAACGGACTGTTCGCCGTTGCGGGTAATGATCAAAGCTTCGTGGTCGTTGCAAACCCGATCCATCGCGCTGGCGAGGTTTGCACGAACAGTAGTGTAAGTAATCGCGTCCATGAGCGGCTCCTGAAATGTACGCGTTACTGTACAGCGCCGGGCGCCAGGTGTCCAGTATCGCCAAGACGCCCAGCCCTGCGGTGCAGGGGACGCTACGCGATAAAACCGCTCATTTCGTCGCTACATTCCGATCCCGAACACTACCAGCCGGTCTTTGACCGCGTCGGTGTGACCGCGCCAGGTTTTTGCGCTTCGGGTCTGGATCAATTGGCTGGGCAGGCTGAGGTCGGCACCGACGCTGATGAAGGTGTCGGGCGCCAGCGCGGTGGCGAGGGCGTCGAGGAGGGCGGCGCTGCGGTAGGGCGTTTCGATGAAAAGCTGGGTGGCGCGGTCGCGGCGCGCGGTTTTTTCCAGGTCGCGGATGGCCTGGCTGCGCTCCGGTTCCTTGGCGGGCAGATAGCCGTGGAAGGCGAAGCGCTGGCCGCCCAGGCCCGAGGCCATCAGCGCCAGCAGGATCGACGACGGGCCGATCAGCGGAACTACTGGAATATTTTCGCGATGCGCGGCCAGGACAAGCGCCGCGCCGGGGTCGGCCACCGCGGGGCAGCCGGCTTCGGACAGCAGGCCGACGTCGTGCCCGGCCTTGAGTGGTGTCAGCAGCGCCGGGATGGCGGCGGCCGGGGTGTGTTCGTTGAGTTCCTCGATCTGCAGCGCCTGGATCGGCTGCGGATGGCCCATGGCCTTCAGATGTGCGCGCGCGGTTTTTGCGCGTTCGACGACGAAGTAGTTAAGCCGGCGCGCGACCGCGAGGGTGTCAGGCGGCAGGCAGGCGTCCGGGCTGACCGGCCCCAGCGGAACCGGAATCAGGTAGAGAGTGGCCACGTCAAATTACACCGAGTTCCAATTACATCGAATGCCATGTCAGCACGTCGATGCCTTCGTTCATGAGCATCTCGGTCAGCGCCATCAGCGGCAGGCCGATTAGGGCGGTGGGGTCGCGGCTGTCCATGCGTTCCATCAGGGCGATGCCGAGCGACTCGCTTTTGGCCGAGCCGGCGCAGTCGTAGGGGTGTTCTTTTTCGAGATAGGCGATGATCTGCTCATCGCTGAGGGCGCGGATATGCACCTCGGTCGGCACGTCGCGCGTCTGCAAACGACCGCTGCGGCTGTTGAGCAGCGTCAGCGCGGTATGAAACACCATGGTCTTGCCCTGCATTTTCTTCAACTGCGCGAAGGCGTTGTCGAAATTGCCGGGCTTGCCGAGTTGCTCGCTGTCGAGCATCAGCACCTGGTCGGAGCCGATGATCAGCGCATCGGGATGGGTTGCCGCGGCGGCCTGCGCCTTCAACACCGATAGACGCAGCGCGGTGGTTGAGGGCAGTTCGCCCGGCAGCGGCGTTTCGTCGACGTCGGGCGACAGGATTTCAAACGGCAGATGCAGACGCGATAGCAGTTCGCGCCGGTAGCGCGAGGTGGAGGCCAGGACGAGTTTCATTCGGGTTGGATCTCGACCAGTGCCATGTCGGGCGTCACCGCGTCGCCTTTCTTGGCGAAGATGCTGATGACGACGCCGGCGATGGGTGCCTGCACCTCGTTCTCCATTTTCATCGCCTCGATCACCAGGATGCCGTCGCCGGCCTTGACGGTCTGGCCGATGCTCACCAGGACGTCGACGACGGTGCCGGGCATGGCGGCGGTGACGTGGCCGGGATGCGTAGGCCGGGGTTTCTGGCCGGGCGCTGTGGGCGTGGCGGTGGCCTTGCGCGGTGTACTGTCACCGTTGCTGGATACCACGACTTCGTTCAGCGATTCGACCAGCACCTCTTCCGTGACGCCGTCGACCGACACGAAATAGGGCCGCTGGGCGGAGTCGCTGCGGCCGCTGCCCGACAGCTTGATGTGGTAGGTCTCGCCGTGCAGCGTGATCTTGAATTCGTCGGCGGCGTAGCGCGGACCGTTGTCCTGCTGCGCGGTGGCAGGCGGCAGCAGTTGTTCGGGCTTGAGGCTGCCGGCTGCGCGTTCCTGCAGCCAGACCTTGCCGATTTCGGGGAACATGGCATAGGTCAGCACGTCCTCGTCGGACTTGGCCAGGCCCTCGATTTCGCCACGCAGCTTGTCGAGTTCGTCGCCCAAGAGGTCGGCCGGACGGCAGGTGGTGACGTCGAGATCGCCGATCGCGATTTTCCGCACCTCCTCGTTGATGTGCCCCGGTGCCTGGCCGTAGCGGCCCTGCAAGTAGAGCTTCACCTCGTTGGTGACCGACTTGTAGCGCGCGCCGGTCAGAACGTTGAGCGCGGCCTGGGTGCCGACGATTTGCGAGGTGGGCGTCACCAGCGGCGGGAAGCCGAGGTCTTCGCGCACGCGCGGGATTTCCTCAAGCACGGCGTCCATGCTGTCGAGCGCGCCTTGCTCCTTCAGCTGGTTGGCGAGGTTGGAAATCATCCCGCCGGGGACCTGGTTGATCAGCACACGCGTGTCGGTGCCGGTGAAGGCGGACTCGAACTGCCAGTATTTCTTGCGGACTTCCTTGAAGTAGGCCGAGATTTCCTCGATCAGCGGCAGCGACAGGCCGGTGTCGTATTCGGTGCCGGCGAGCGCGGCGACCATGCTCTGCGTGGTGGGGTGGCTGGCGCCTTCGGCAAACGCGCCGACGCAGGTGTCGATGATGGTCGCGCCCGCTTCCACCGCCTTCAGATGCGTCATGTGCGCCAGCCCCGAGGTCGCATGGCTGTGGGTGTGGATCGGCAGGTCGGTGGCCGCGCGGATCTGGCGCACCAGCTCGAACGCGGTGTAGGGCGTGAGCAGACCCGCCATGTCCTTGATTGCGATGGTGTCGCAGCCCATTTCCGCCAGGCCGCGGGCGAGCTCGACGAAATGCGGGATGTTGTGCACCGGGCTGGTGGTGTAGCTGACCGTGCCTTCGGCGTGCTTGCCGGCGGCTTTCACGGCCTCGATCGACACGCGCAGGTTGCGCAGGTCGTTCATCGCGTCGAACACGCGGAATACGTCGACGCCGTTGTCGGCGGATTTCTGCACGAAGGCGCGCACCACGTCGTCGGAATAGTTGCGGTAGCCGAGCAGGTTCTGGCCGCGCAGCAGCATCTGGATCGGCGTGTTGGGCAGCGCCTTCCTGAGTTTGCGCAGGCGCTCCCACGGGTCTTCGCGCAAAAAGCGCACGCAGGCATCGAAGGTGGCGCCGCCCCAGGCTTCCAGCGACCAGAAGCCGACCGCATCGAGCTTGCTGCAGATCGGCAGCATGTCGGCGGTCTGCATGCGGGTGGCGATGAGCGACTGGTGGCCGTCGCGCAGGATGAGGTCGGTGATGTGTACTTTGGCCATGATTACAATCCCTGGTGCGCGGCAATGGCGGCCGCAATGGCGGCTGCGATCACTTCCGGCGGTTTCTTTTCAGTGTACTGGGTGAGCTCCGGGTGCTCGTCGACAAAGCTGGTGTTGAAGCGCCCGCTGCGAAATTCGGGGTCCTTCAGAATTTCCTGGTAATAGGGAATCGTCGTTTTTACGCCATACACCAGCATATCGTCGAGCGCGCGGCGCCCGCGTGCGATGGTCGCCTCCCAATTCAGATTCCATACCGTGAGCTTGGCGCACATCGAATCGAAGTAGGGCGGAATGACATAGTCGGTGTAGATCGCAGCGTCGACGCGCACCCCGGGGCCGCCCGGCGAATAGTAGCGGGTGATGCGGCCGAGGCTGGGCAGGAACTCGTTTTTCGGGTCTTCGGCGTTGATGCGGAATTCGATGGCAAAGCCGCGATGCTTGATTTCGTCCTGCTTGTATTGCAGCGGCAGGCCGGACGCAATGCGGATCTGCTCCTGCACGATGTCGACGCCGGTGATGGTCTCGGTGATGGGATGCTCGACCTGCAAGCGGGTGTTCATCTCCATGAAGTAGAACTGGTTGTCCTGGTCGAGCAGGAATTCGACCGTGCCGGCATTGACGTATCCGACCGACTTGGCGGCGCGCACCGCCAGCTTGCCGATGTATTGCCGCTGCGCCTCGGTCAGCTGCGGGCTCGGCGCGATTTCGATCAGTTTCTGGTTGCGGCGCTGGATCGAGCAGTCGCGCTCGAACAGGTGAATCACGTTGCCCTGGGTGTCGCCCAGGACCTGCACCTCGATGTGCTTGGGCCGCACCACGCATTTTTCGACGAAGACCTCGGGCTTGCCGAAGGCCTTGCTGGCCTCCGACACCACGCGATCGTAGTTTTTCAGCAGTTCTTCCTCACTGTCGCAGCGGCGGATGCCGCGCCCGCCGCCGCCGTTGGTGGCCTTGAGCATCACCGGATAGCCGAACTTGCCGGCCAGCACACGCGCCTCCTCGACGTTTTCCAGGTTGTGGTCGGAGCCGGGGATCACCGGAATGCCGGCGGCGATCATCGCATTGCGCGCCTGGATCTTGTCGCCCATGCGGCGGATCACTTCGGGCGAGGGGCCGATGAAGCGGATGCCGCGGCGCGCGCAGATGGTGGCGAGATCGGGATTTTCGGAAAGGAAGCCGTAGCCCGGATGCAGCGCGTCGCAGCCCGAGGCGGCCGCCAGGTTGACCAGCGTGTGCGCGTTCAGATAGCCGAGAATGGGGTCTTTGCCGATGTGGTAGGCCTCGTCGGCTTTCTTGACGTGGAGCGCGTGGCGGTCGGCGTCGGTGTAGATGGCGACTGACTTGATGCCCAGTTCGGCACAGGCTCGAACGATTCGGACGGCGATCTCGCCCCGGTTGGCGACCAGTATTTTCTTAAGCATGGACTCGCCTGACGTTGGGAAGGCTGGGGTTTCTTTGACAAAAAGAACGCGAAATCATATCATTGCTGGCTAATGTTGCTGGCCATGTTTACTGGGTGCGTCATGTTTAAATCTGTCATGCTTCAGCCAATCGAGGTCGATCCATGGCGTTTTTGCAGGGATGGACAGTCGTGGGAAACCCGGTCCGACGTGGCTGCGTTTCCGCGTCTTGCCCATGAATTTACGCAAGGCACGCTGTTCTGTCGAGTCGTCGGGAGCGTGGATCAGCGGGGCAGCCTGTCCCTGCGGTTGATGGTCAGCGGCGAGGTGGAATTGCCATGCCAGCGCTGTCTGGTCAGCATGCCGTATACGGTTGACGTCGAACGCACGCTGTATCTGGCGCGCAACGAGGCCGAGATGGAACGACTGGATGCCTTGCCTGACAGCGACGCAATTCAGGCCGGTGAGATTTTGAATCTGGTCGATCTGGTTGAGGATGAAGTGTTGTTGAGCCTGCCGCTGGCAGTGATGCACGCGGAAGGTGAATGCCCCGTCCCTGGGGTGTAGTGATTTTTAATGCGCCCACTTGGGCGCAATGGAATTTAAGGAGCAAGAAATGGCAGTCCAGCAGAACAAAAAATCCCCGTCCAAGCGCGGCATGCACCGCTCGCACGATTTCCTGACCAGCCCGCAACTGGGCATCGAGCCGACCACGGGTGAAGTGCATCTGCGCCACCATATCAGCCCCAACGGCTTTTATCGTGGCCGCAAGGTCGTCAAGGCCAAAGGCGAATAATTTCCCGACGCGCCACGGTTTGATTGCGCGGGGTTCGATGACTCCGGCCTAATGCATTCAACCCGGCTAACGATTCCGGCTGCATGAGAAACATCACTGTCGCCATTGACGTCATGGGGGGCGACCACGGTCCCCATGTCACGGTTCCGGCGGCGATCCATTGTCTTGCGCGTCATCCTGATCTGAATGTGATTCTGGTCGGGCCGCAGGACATTGTCGCGGCCGAACTCAAGGCGCGTCGTGCCGAGACCGGCCCGCGTCTCATCGTGCGCCACGCCAGCCAGGTGGTGGCGATGGACGAGGCGCCCGCGTTGGCGCTGCGCGGCAAAAAGGATTCCTCGATGCGGGTGGCCATCGATCTCGTAAAGTCCGGCGAAGCCGATGCCTGCGTGTCGGCCGGCAACACCGGCGCCCTGATGGCAACCGCGCGTTTCGTCCTGAAGACGCTCCCCGGCATCGACCGTCCCGCCATTGCCGCCGTGATGCCGACGATCAGGGGGCACGCGCTGGTGCTGGACATGGGTGCGAACGTCGACTGCACGGCCGAGAATCTGCTGCAGTTCGGCATCATGGGCGCGATGCTGGTGTCGGCAGTGGAGCACATCCCGAATCCGAGCGTCGGCCTGCTGAACATCGGCGAGGAGGCCATCAAGGGCAATGAAATGGTCAAACGTGCCGGCGAACTGCTGCGCGACAGCCACCTGAACTTCTACGGCAACGTCGAAGGCGACGACATTTTCAAGGGCACCACCGACGTGGTGGTGTGCGATGGTTTTGTCGGCAATGTCACCCTGAAGGCCTCCGAAGGGCTGGCCAAGATGGTTTCCAGTACGCTGCGTGCCGAGTTCAAGCGCAACGCGCTGACCCGCATCGCGGGGCTGATTGCGTTGCCGGTGCTGAATGCCTTCAAGCGGCGGCTCGACCCCCGCCGCTACAACGGCGCCACGCTGCTGGGGCTGAAAGGCGTGGTGGTGAAAAGCCATGGTTCGGCCGATTCTTTCGCATTCGAGCACGCCATCGAAACCGCCAGCGATGAAGTCCGCAACAACGTGCTGAAACGCATTACCGACCAGATTCAACTCCTGCAACGGGTGGCCGCTTGACCTATTCCCGCATCCTTGGCACCGGCAGCTATCTGCCAGCGCGCATCCTCACCAACGCCGATCTCGAAAAGCTGATCGATACGAACGACCAATGGATCGTCGATCGCACCGGCATCCGCGAACGCCATATTGCCGCCGAGGGCGAGTTCACCAGCGACCTGGCCACCCAGGCGGCACGCGCCGCACTCGACGCGGCGGGTCTGGTGGTGGATGACATCGATCTGCTGCTGGTCGCCACCACCACGCCCGACCTGGTTTTTCCCAGCACCGCCTGCATCGTGCAGTCCAAGCTCGGCATGACCAACGGCAAACCGGCGTTCGATCTGCAGGCGGTGTGCAGCGGCTTTATCTACGCCCTGAGCGTGGCCGACCAGTTCATCAAGACCGGTGCCGCCAAACACGTGCTGGTGGTGGGTGCGGAAACCCTGTCGCGCATCACCGACTGGAACGACCGCGGCAACTGCATCCTGTGGGGCGACGGCGCGGGTGCGGTGGTGGTGGGCGCATCGACCGAGCCGGGCATCATCGCCACCCACATCCATGCCGACGGCCGCCACAAGGAATTGCTGCGCACCACCAGTGGCCCTTCGACCGGCATGAAGGAGCCTGCGCTGATGCGGATGGAAGGCAACGCCGTATTCAAGATGGCGGTCAACACGCTTGACCGCATCGTCGACGAAACGCTGGAAGCCAACGGTCTGCAAAAATCCGACATCGACTGGCTGGTGCCGCACCAGGCGAACATCCGCATCATTTCCGCCACCGCGAAAAAACTTGGCATGAGCATGGATCATGTCGTCACCACCGTGGCCGGCCATGGCAACACCTCGGCCGCCTCGGTGCCGCTGGCATTCGACGTGGCGGTGCGCGACGGCCGTATCCAGCGCGGCCAGACGGTGCTGATGGAGGCCTTCGGCGGCGGCTTCACCTGGGGCTCCGCGCTCCTCAAATACTAGGAAGACCTTTGATGAAACTGGCTTTCGTTTTCCCCGGGCAGGGCTCGCAATCGGTCGGCATGATGCAGGGCTGGGGCGAGCGCGCCGAAGTGCGCAATACCTTTGCCGAAGCGTCCGACGCGCTCGGCCGGGACTTGTGGGCGCTGGTCGCCGACGGCCCGTTCGAACTGCTCAACCAGACGGTCAATACCCAGCCCGCCATGCTGGCGGCGGATGTCGCCGTCTGGCGCGTGTGGCAGGCCGCCGGCGGCGCGACGCCGGCGCTGCTGGCGGGCCACAGCCTCGGCGAATATGCCGCGCTGGTGGCTGCCGGGGCGCTGAATTTCGCTGACGCGATCAGGCTGGTGCGTTTCCGCGCCGAGGCGATGCAGGCAGCGGTTCCCGAAGGTATCGGCGCCATGGCGGCGATCCTGGGCCTGGACGACGATGCCGTGCGCGCGGTGTGCAGTGAAGCCGCTGCTGGCGAGGTGGTCGAGGCGGTGAATCTGAACTCGCCCGGCCAGGTGGTGATTGCAGGCAACAAGGCCGCAGTCGAGCGCGCGATGGCGCTGGCGAAAGAAAAAGGCGCCAAACGCGCGTTGCCGCTGCCGGTTTCCGTGCCGTCGCACTCATCGCTGATGCTGCCGGCCGCCGAGAAGCTGCTGGCGCATCTGCAGAGCGTGGCGATCGCGACCCCGGCGATTCCCGTGCTGCACAACACCGATGTGCAAAGCCATGCCGATGCGCCCGCGATCCGCGCTGCGCTGGCCAGGCAACTGCACACGCCGGTACGTTGGGTCGAGACCGTGCAGGCGCTGAAGGCCGCCGGCATCGGGCGCGTGATCGAGTGCGGCCCCGGCAAGGTGCTGGCCGGCCTCAATAAGCGTATCGACGACAGCCTGCCCGCCGTGGCGCTGGTGGATGAAGCCAGCCTGCAGGCCGCACTCACTCAATAAAGGAGACCCCATGCTGCAAGGAAAAATCGCTCTCGTGACCGGCGCCAGCCGCGGAATCGGCCAGGCGATCGCATTGGCACTCGGCCAGGCGGGCGCCACCGTGGTCGGCACGGCCACCAGCGACAAGGGCGCGCAGGCGATCGACGATTACCTCGCCGCTGCCGGAATCCAGGGCAGCGGGATGAAGCTCGACGTCACCGACGCGGCCGAAGTCGACGCCGTCATCGCAGCGATCTCTGCGCAGTTCGGCGACATCGGCATCCTGGTCAACAACGCCGGCATCACCCGCGACAATCTCTTGATGCGGATGAAGGACGAGGAATGGGACGACATCCTGGCGACCAACCTCACCTCGGTATTCCGCCTGTCGCGCGCGGTGCTGCGCGCGATGATGAAGGCGCGCGGCGGCCGCATCATTTCCATCGCCTCGGTGGTGGGCGCGATGGGCAATGCCGGGCAGACCAACTACAGCGCGGCCAAGGCCGGCATCATGGGCTTCACCAAGTCGCTGGCGCGCGAAGTCGGCAGCCGCAACATCACGGTCAACTGCGTGGCGCCGGGCTTCATCGACACCGACATGACGCGCGCGCTGCCCGATGCGCAGCGGCAGGCGCTGCTCGCCCACATCCCGCTGGGACGGCTGGGCTCGGCGGAAGACATCGCGCAGGCCGTCGCGTTTCTGGCGTCGCCCGCAGCGGGCTATATTTCCGGCACCACCCTGCATGTCAACGGCGGAATGTACATGGCATAGCCGCCAAACAAAGTTTGGTAGAATCGCGAAGTTTTATTTTCCCGGGCTTCAATTTGTTGAAGCCTAATTTCAAGAGAGGATCAGTAATGGAAAACGTACAGCGTGTAATTAAAGTCGTCGCCGAGCAACTGGGCGTCAATGAGGCAGACATCAAGAACGAGTCTTCCTTCGTCGGTGACCTGGGCGCTGACTCGCTCGATACGGTCGAACTGGTGATGGCGCTGGAAGAAGAATTCGGCTGCGAGATTCCCGACGAGGACGCAGAAAAGATCACCACCGTCCAGCAGGCGATTGATTACGTCAACAGCCATTCGAGCTGATCGTTCACCCCAGTCAAGAGGACTGCGTTTTGTCCAAACGTCGCGTCGTCGTCACCGGGCTGGGGATCGTCTCCCCGGTCGGCAATACCATACCGGAAGCCTGGGACAACCTGGTTGCCGGACGTAGCGGAATCGCCCGGATTACCCGTTTCGATCCTTCACCGTTCACCTCGCAGATTGCGGGCGAGGTCAGGGATTTTGACGTTGCGCAATATCTCAACCCGAAAGAAGCGCGCCGTATGGATGTCTTCATCCAGTTCGGCATGGCGGCCGGCATCCAGGCGATACGGGATTCTGGCATCGAGGTTACCGAAGCCAACGCCGAGCGCATCGGCATCAATATCGGTGCCGGGATCGGCGGCCTGCCGCTGATCGAGGACACCCACACCCTGTTGATGGAATCCGGCCCAAGGAAGATTTCCCCCTTCTTCATTCCGGGCTCCATCATCAACATGATTTCCGGCAACCTTTCCATCCTGTACGGGATAAAAGGCCCCAACCTGGCGGTCGTCACCGCCTGCACCACCGGCCTGCATGCGGTGGGTCTGTCCGCCCGCATGATCGAGCATGGCGACGCCGATGTGATGGTCGCCGGCGGCGCCGAGTGCGCGACGTCGCCGCTGGGCCTGGGCGGCTTCGCCGCCGCACGCGCGCTGTCCACCCGCAACGACGACCCGGCCACGGCCAGTCGTCCGTGGGACAAGGATCGCGACGGCTTCGTGCTGGGCGAGGGTGCCGGCGTGCTGGTGCTCGAAGAGTACGAGCACGCGAAAAATCGTGGTGCAAAGATCTACGCCGAGGTGGTGGGCTTTGGCATGAGCGGCGATGCCTACCATGTGACGTCGCCGAGCACCGACGGCCCCAGGCGTTCGATGCTGAACGCGATGCGCGATGCCGGCGTCAATGCCGACCAGATCGGTTACATCAACGCGCACGGCACCTCGACGCCGATGGGCGACAAGAACGAAACCGATGCGATCAAGCTCGCCCTGGGCGATGCGGCCTACAGGACGGTGGTCAACTCGACCAAGTCGATGACCGGCCACCTGCTGGGCGGCGCCGGCGGCGTCGAGTCGGTATTCACCGTGCTGGCAGTGCATCATCAGGTGTCGCCGCCGACCATCAATATCTTCTCGCAAGACCCGGAGTGCGACCTAGATTACTGCGCCAACACCGCGCGTGACCTGAAGATCGACTTTGCGCTCAAGAACAACTTCGGGTTTGGCGGCACCAACGGTTCGCTGGTCTTCAAACGCGCTTGACCTTCACCGAGGACCGCCTGGCCACGCCCGAGATCCGGGAATGGCCGTTGCAGGCCGAGCAAGCGCGGCCTGATCTGGTCCGGCTTCAGGCGTCCGATCCGCAGCGTTATCCCGGCCTGTTTCTCGGCAGCGGCGACACCGGCTGGGACGTGCTGTTTGCGTTTCCACAGGACACCACGCACATCACCGCGGCCGATGGCCTGCGCGGATTGCAGGCGCATCCGGCGATGCAGCTTCAGCCGCTTCGCTCCGCCCGATTCGACCATGGCCTGCCGTTCAGCGGCGGCTGGCTGTGCGCATTCGCATATGAGCTGGGCGGGCTGTTCGAGCCCAGCGTGGGGCTGGCCGGGGATGCCGATTTCCCGCTCGCCTGGCTGACCCGCATTCCGGCGGCGATCCTGTTCGACCGCCACAACGGGCGTTGCGTGCTGGTGGCCGAATCCGGCCGGCACGCGCTGATCGACAGCATGGCGCGCGACCTGGCGCGGGCGCTGCCCCCCATCCCCGCTTTGCCGGCGCTCGCCGTCCTGCAGGAGGACGATCCTGCAGCTTTTCTGGCAGGGGTTGCGCGCATCCAGGATTACATCCGCGCAGGCGATGTGTTCCAGGTCAATCTGTCGCGCGGCTGGCAGGCCGAATTCGGCGCCCCGGTCGCGCCCGCATCCCTGTTTGCGCGGCTGATGCAGAAAAATCCCGCGCCGTTTTCGGCGCTGCTGCAGATGGATGAATGGGCGATCGTGAGCTCGTCGCCCGAACGGCTGGTCCGTCTCGACCGCAGCGGCCGGCTGGAAACGCGGCCGATTGCCGGCACCCATCCGAGAAGCGAAGATGCTGTGGAAGACGCTGCGCTGCGCGCACGCCTGCAGGCGCATCCCAAGGAACGCGCCGAACACGTCATGCTGGTCGACCTGGAGCGCAACGATCTGGGGCGGGTGTGCGAACCCGGCAGCGTGAAGGTGGCGGCACTGATGGAAATCACCAGCTACCGCCATGTACACCACATCGAATCCACCGTCTGCGGGCAGTTGCGCGAGGGGATGCGCGTGCTCGATGCCTTGCGCGCGGTGTTTCCGGGCGGCACCATCACTGGCTGTCCCAAGGTGCGCACCATGCAGATCATTCATGAACTGGAGCAGACGCCGCGCCGCAGCTATACCGGCAGCGTCGGCTACATCAACCGCGACGGCAGCTTCGATTTCAATATCCTGATCCGCAGCTTCCAGTTGCGCGGACACGCACTGAGCTTCCGCGCCGGCGCCGGCATCGTGGCCGACTCCGTCGCCGCGCGCGAACTCGACGAAACCCGCGCCAAGGCCCGCGGCCTGCTGCGTGCGCTTGAACCATGATCCTGGTCAATGGCCTGCCCGCAGAGACCGTGAACGCACTGGACCGCGGTCTGGCTTACGGCGACGGTGTCTTCCGCACGCTGCGCACGCGGGCCGGCCAGCCGTTGTGGTGGCGCGACCATTACGCCAAGCTGGCGGCCGACTGTGCGGCGCTGGCACTGGCTTGTCCCGACGAAGCCGGATTGCGCGACGAAGTTTGCCAAGTGGCCGCGGCCGGGGAGGGTGTCGCCAAGATCATGCTCACGCGCGGAACGGGTGCGCGCGGCTATGCGCCGCCGCAGGATCCGGCCTGCACGCGCATCGTGCTGTCCGCGGCACTGCCGCCGCATGCCCGGCCCGATCCGCCTGCCGGCATCACGGCGCGCTGGTGCAGCCTGCGTCTGGCGCGGCAGCCGCGGCTGGCCGGGATCAAGCACCTGAACCGGCTGGAGAACGTGCTGGCGCGGGCGGAGTGGGACGACCCCGAAATTTTCGAGGGGCTGCTGTGCGACGACGGCGGCGCGGTGATCGGCGGCGTGATGAGCAATCTCCTGATTGCGAAGGCGGGCGAACTGTTCACTCCGGATCTGAGTCAGAGCGGGGTGGCCGGCGTGGCCAGGGCGCGGCTGCTGCGTGCCCTGGCGCGTCGCGGCATCCCCGTCCATATCGCCCGCTTGTCGCCAGACGCTATACTCGCTGCCGATGAAGTGATGATCTGCAACAGCATCATCGGGGTGCGCCGCGTGGCCCGCCTGGATGACGTGACCTGGTCGCCTGCGGGCTGGACCGATATTTTGAAAACCGCCCTGGATGATGAAGTTGATTAAGCGACTGTTCGTGCTTGCCGTGCTGGCAGCGCTGGCTGCGCTGCTGCTGCTGGCTGGCGGATTGGCCTGGTACGCCAACCAGCCCCTGCGCATCGAGTCCCTGCCGAAGACCATCAACGTGGTTCCCGGCACCCATTTGCGGAGCTTGAGCGCGATGCTGGAGCGCGAAGGCGTGATCGGCAATGCGCAGGTGTTCTGGCTGCTCGGTCGCGTGCTCGGCAAGGCGGGGACGCTCAAGGTCGGCGTGTATACGCTCGACAGGCCGCTGACGCCGCTGGAGCTCTACGGCAAGATCCAGCGCGGCGAAGTCTCGCATGCCATCGTCCAGTTCATCGAAGGCTGGAACTGGCGCGAGGTGCGCGCAGTCCTTGCCGCGCAGCCGCTGTTGAAGCACGACAGCGCCGGCATGAGCGATGCCGAGCTGCTGCAGGCGATCGGCGCCGAGCAAAGCCATCCCGAAGGCCTTTTCTTCCCCGACACCTATTCCTACGCACCGCATTCGTCCGATCTCAACGTGCTGCGCCACGCCTATCGCCTGCAGCAGGAAAAGCTCATGGCCGCCTGGGAAGCCCGCGCGCCGGGGCTGCCCTATCGCACCCCGTACGAAGCACTCATCATGGCGTCGATCGTCGAAAAGGAAACCGGCGCGGCGTTCGAGCGCCCGCAGATCGCCGGCGTGTTCATGAACCGGATCAGGCTGGGAATGCGCCTGCAAACCGATCCCACCGTGATCTACGGGCTGGGCGAGCGCTTTGACGGCCGCCTGCGTCGCGTCGACCTGCAAACCGACACGCCGTACAACACCTATACCCGTGCCGGGCTGCCGCCGACGCCGATTGCGATGCCCAGCGAGGCGGCGATTCGGGCAGCGCTCAATCCGGCCAAAACCGACGCGCTGTATTTTGTCTCGCGCAATGACGGCACCCATGTGTTTTCCCGCAACCTCGACGCGCACAACCGCGCAGTGAACCGCTACCAGCGATGACAGCATCCGGCAAATTCATCACCCTCGAAGGCGTCGACGGCGCCGGCAAGAGCACCCATCTGGATTTCGTCGCCGACTGGCTGCGCCGGCAGGGCCACGAGGTCATCATCACCCGCGAGCCCGGCGGCACCCCGCTCGGCGAAACCCTGCGCGAACTTCTGCTGCACCAGGAGATGGACGCCGACACCGAGCTGCTGCTGATGTTCGCCGCGCGCCAGGAGCACCTGGCGCGTCTGATCCTGCCGGCGCTGGCACGCGGCGCGTGGGTGGTGTCCGACCGCTTCACCGATGCCAGCTACGCCTACCAGTGCGGCGGGCGCGGCATCGCCGCGGAACGCGTCGCCGCGCTGGAAGCCTGGGTGCAGCGCGGCTTTCAGCCCGGCCTCACCCTGCTGTTCGACGTGCCGCCGGCGGTGGCGGAGGCGCGCCGCTCGGCCGCACGCACCGCCGACCGTTTCGAGCGCGAGGCCGACAGTTTTTTCAGCCGCGTGCGCACCGCCTACCTCGAGCGCGCGCAGGCCGACCCCGGCCGCATTCGCGTGCTGGATGCGCGGCACAGCATCGCCGAATTGCAGGCCGAAATCGGCCAGCTGTTGCAGGAGCTGGCGTGAGCGCGCCGTATCCCTGGCTGGAGGCGCCCTGGCAGCGCTTGCTGGCGGGCCGTGGACGTCCCGCCCAGGCCCTGCTGCTGGCCGGGCCGCGCGGGGTGGGCAAGGGCGCGCTGGCGCTGGCGTGGGCGCAGGCCCTGCTGTGCGAAGCGCCGCTCGCCGACGGCGCGGCCTGTGGTACGTGCCCCGCCTGCCACTGGTTCGGCACCGGCGGGCATCCGGATTTTCGGCTGGTCACCCTGCAGGAGAAAACCGGCAAGGAAGGCGAGACCCGGATGGCCACCGCCATCGAAGTCGACCAGGCGCGCGAGGCGGTCGATTACGTCCAGCTTTCCACCTACCGTGCGGGGTTTCGGGTGGTGCTTGTCAATCCGGCCGACAGCCTCAACCTGGCGGCCGCCAATGCCCTGTTAAAGGTATTGGAGGAGCCGCCGTTACATACGGTGTTCGTGCTGGTCTCGGATCAACCGCGACGGCTGCTGCCGACCATCCGCAGCCGCTGCACCCGGCTCGACATCGGCCTGCCGCCAATCGACCGGGCGGCGCAGTGGCTGGCGGGGCAGGGTGTAGCCGATGCGAAGAACCTGCTGGCGCTTTCCGGCGGCACGCCGCTCGACGCACAGCGCTGGGCCGACAGCGGCGAGCTGGATGAACGCCGCAGCGTGCTGGAAGGCCTGGCGCGTCCCGACCTGCTTGATCCGGTGACGCTGGGCGACCGCTTCAAAACGGTCGGCCCGCAGACCTGGCACAACGTGGTGTACAAATGGCTGGGCGATTTGCTGGCGGTCAAGTTGCAGGGCAGCGTGCAGTTCAACCGCGATTTTTCCGAGGTGCTGGTGCGGCTGGGGGAAAAGGCCGATCTGGCGAAGCTGCTGGCGCTCGCCAGAATGCAGGCGAACGAAGGCCGGACGCTGGCCCATCCGCTCAACCGCAGCCTGCAGCTGGAAGCCTGGCTGATTCAGTACCGGCATCTGTTTGATTGAACACGCCCTAAGAGAGTTGAATATGAATGCAGCAGTCAATGATGTCGCAGCAACAGTCCGCCCCGGTGTGCTTTCCCTGTCGATCAGGGAAAAATCCGCGCTGTTTGCGGCCTACATGCCTTTCATCAAGGGCGGCGGGCTGTTCATTCCCACCAACAAAAGCTACAGGATGGGGGAGGAAGTGTTCATGCTGCTGACCCTGATGGACGACCCCGCCAGGCTGCCGGTGTCGGGCAAGGTGGTGTGGCTGACGCCTTCGGGCGCACATGGCGGCCGTACCCAGGGCGTGGGCGTGCAGTTCGCCTTCAACGAAAGCGGCAAGGCAGTGCAAAACAAGATTGAAGGTTTTCTCGGCGGTTCGTTAAAATCGGTACGTCCCACTCATACTATGTAGCGCCGCCCCGTGCGGTGCACAGGCACCGCATGTATATCGATTCCCACTGCCACATTAATTTCCCCGATCTTGCCGGCAAGCTGCCCGAGGTGTTCTACCTCATGGCGGCCAACCAGGTGAGCCACGCGCTGTGCATCAGCGTCGAACTGGAAAAATTCCCCGAGATCCGCGCGCTGGCCGAGACGCATCCCAATGTCTATGCCTCGGTCGGGGTGCATCCCGACCACGAGGGCTGCACCGAGCCGACTGTGGAACAACTGGTCGCGTTGGCCGACCACCCGAAGGTGGTGGCGATCGGCGAGACCGGGCTGGATTATTTCCGGCTCGGCGGCGATCTCGAATGGCAGCGCGAGCGCTTCCGTACCCACATCCGTGCCGCGCGTGCGTGCCGGAAGCCCCTGGTGATCCACACCCGCGCCGCGGTCGACGACACCCTGCGCATCATGCGCGAGGAGCAGGCCGGCGAGGCGGGCGGGGTGATGCACTGCTTCACCGAAAGCCTGGAAGTGGCCGAAGCGGCGATCGAACTTGGGTTTTATATCTCGTTTTCCGGCATCGTCACCTTCAAGAATGCCAAGGCCCTGCGCGAGGTGGCGGCGGCCATTCCATTGGAGCGCATGCTGATCGAGACCGACTCGCCGTACCTGGCGCCGGCGCCGCATCGCGGGCAGACCAACCAGCCCGGCTACGTCAAGCACGTGGCGGAAGAAATCGCGCGGGTGCGCGGCATCACCGCCGAGGCGGTGGGTGAAATCACGACGCAGAATTTCTTCCGGCTGTTCAAGTCCGCCCGCCACTGAGGCGTTCAAGCCCTGCCGCCTGGCGGGATCGGGCGAATGCCTTACCCGGCCCGTGCGGCCAGCCTGTTGAGCACGTGCGCAGCCGCCCGCAAACCGAAGCTGGCGGTGACGCACACCGAAGACCCGAAACCGGCGCAATTGAGCCCATGCAGGTGGGCGTCCTCGGGACGTTCGTAGCACACGCCGCCCTCGACACTCGGATAGGTGAGGGGCTCGGTGGAATACACGCAGTCGATGCCGAATTTTTTACCCGGCTCGCGCGGAAAGCCATGCTCGCGGCGCAGGCTGGCGCGCACCTTGGAGAGCAGGGGATCTTCGGTGGTGCGGGCGAGATCGGCCAGCTGCACCCGGCCGGGGTCGCTCTGGCCGCCGGCAGCGCCGATGCACACCATCCTGATGCGCTGGCGGCGGCAGTGGACGATCAGCGCGGTCTTGGCGCGGGCGCTGTCGATAGCATCCACCACGTAATCGAAACGTTCCGCCAGGAGCTCGGCGACATTCTCAGGCGTCAGAAATGCATCCACGCAGCTGACCTGGCAGCGCGGATTGATCGCATGGATGCGCGCCTTCATGGCCTCGACCTTGGACTTGCCGAGTTCGTGCGTCAGCGCATGGATCTGCCGGTTGATGTTGGACTCGGCCAGATGGTCGGGGTCGATCAGGGTAAGCCGGCCGATGGCGGAGCGCGCCAGCGCCTCTGCGGTCCAGGCCCCGACGCCGCCGATGCCGATGACGCACACATGTGCCCGCTGGAAATGCTCGAAGGCAACCGTGCCGTAAAGCCGGCGCACGCCGCCAAAACGGCGCTCGAAATCGATCGCGTGTTCGCTGTGGAAGAGGTCAGTCATGGAAGGGCTGCCGGCTTGTTGTCCGGGGATCGGCAGGCATCAGGCTATCAGGCGGCGGTTGTGGCGCGAATCATACCGTGTCCGTCGTATGGAATTCGACGCACACCATGCCGGCAGGTTTGAAAATGGGATTGCAAGAGCCAGACAAACCGGGTGGTCTGGGAGCCGGGCCACTCGGCGCTGGCCGAAGAGCTCCCAGAGGCCGGATCAGAGATCCGCGGTTTCCAGTTCGAACTGGATTGCCTTGATTCCGGCACGGGCACAGGCCTCGTCCTGCTCGCCGGTCGCCGCGCCGGAGATGCCGACTGCGCCGATGATGTTGCCGGCGGCTTCGATCGGCACGCCGCCGGCGGAAAATACCAGACCATCGACCTTGCCGACCGAGAACGGCTGAGTAAAGCGGTTTTCCATGCTCGAGGTGGCTGCATTGAAATTGACCGCCGTGTAGGCCTTCTGCCGGCTGATCTCCAGGGTGATGCGCGGCGCCAGCGTGTCGCGTAGCGTCACCATGGCGTCGCCGCTGCGGTCGACTACGGTTACGCCGATCTGGATGCCCTCCTTGCGGCAGGCCTCCATCGCGGCATGGGCGATTTTCCCCGAAGCCTCGACGGTGAGCCTGGGAATTTTGACGACGACGGGCACCTCTGCCGCGATCGCGGGAAAAGTGAATAAAGCGGCGCAGCTCGCCGCGATCAATGAAGGTTTGCGCATGAACCATCTCCTTCTGTTGGTCGGTTGATGTGAGAAACACCCTGCATGGCGGGCCGGCCGGCAATCCAACCCGGTCGTAGCATCGGGCGCCATCGCCATACTACCTGCTTCGGGGCCGCAAGTGGCCGCAGAACCTGAGGGCTTGCTACTCGAAAAACGCCTTGACCTTGTCCATGAACGACTGCGCGCGCGGGTTATTGTTGCGTCCCGGACTCAGGCTATCCAGCTCGCGCAGCAATTCCTTCTGGCGCTCGGACAGATTCACCGGCGTTTCGATCTGCATGTGGCACAGCAGGTCGCCGGGTGCATGGCTGCGCACGCCCTTGATGCCCTTGCCGCGCAGGCGGAACACTTTTCCGGACTGCGTTTCTGCCGGGATCTTGATTTTGGCATGGCCTTCCAGGGTGGGGATTTCAACTTCGCCGCCCAGTGCGGCGGTGGCGAAACTGATCGGCATTTCGCAATGCAGATCGTCGCCGTCGCGCTTGAATACCGGGTGGTCCTTGAGATGGATCACCACATAGAGGTCGCCCGACGGACCGCCATTGACCCCGGCTTCACCCTCGCCGCCCAGACGGATGCGGTCGCCGCTGTCGACCCCGGCGGGGATCTTCACCGACAGGGTCTTGTGTTTCTTGACGCGGCCTTCGCCATGGCAGGCGGTGCAGGGGTCGGCCACCATCTTGCCGGTACCGCCGCAGCGCGGGCAGGTCTGCTGCACCGAGAAAAAGCCCTGCTGGATGCGCACCTGGCCATGCCCGCCGCAGGTGGTGCAGGGGGTCGGCTGCGTGCCGGGCTTGGCCCCGCTGCCGTGACACACGCCGCATTCTTCCAGGGAGGGGATGCGGATCTTGGTCTCGGTGCCGCGCGCAGCTTCTTCCAGCCCGATTTCCAGGTTGTAGCGCAGGTCGGCGCCGCGATAGACACGGTCGCGGCGGCCGCCGCCCCCGCCGCCGCCAAAAATATCACCGAAGATATCGGAGAAGGCGTCGGAAAATCCGCTCGCTCCCCCGCCATAACCGCCACCCATGCCAGCCTGCTGGTCGACGCCGGCGTGGCCGAACTGGTTGTAGGTGGCGCGCTTGTCCGGGTCGGACAGGATCTCGTAGGCCTGCTTGGCTTCCTTGAATTTCTCCTCCGCGCCCTTGTCGTCGGGGTTGCGGTCAGGATGGTGCTTCATGGCCAGCTTGCGATAGGCCTTCTTGATGTCTTCGTCCGAGGCGTTCTTGGCGACGCCGAGGATTTCGTAGTAGTCGCGTTTGCTCATTTTTTGTAGGGGCTAGGATTCAGGATCTAGGGGCTAGGGGATGCGGGGCTGGGGGAAAAGGAAAGGCCGCGCACAGCGCGACCCCCCTGATTCCTGGCTCCTAGCTCCTAACCCCTTACTTGTCCTTCACCTCTTCGAACTCGGCATCGACCACGTTGTCGTCGGCCGAACCGGCGCCGCCACTGGCGGCTTCGCCCGGCTGCGCCTTGGCTTGCTCGCCCTGGTACATCTGCTCGGCAAGCTTGTGGCTGGCGGTGGCCAGTGCATTGGTCTTGGCTTCGATGGTGTCCTTGTCGCCTTCGCGCACGGCTTCTTCGCATTCCTTCAGCGCGGTTTCGATCGCTGCCTTTTCATCGGCCGACACCTTGTCGCCGTATTCGGCCAGCGATTTCTTCACCGTGTGGATCATGCCGTCGGCAGCGTTGCGCGCGGTCGCCAGTTCGACGGCCTTGTGGTCTTCGGCCGCATTGGCTTCGGCATCCTTCACCATGCGCTGGATTTCCTCTTCATTCAGGCCGGAACTGGCCTGGATGCGGATCTTGTTCTCCTTGCCGCTGGCCTTGTCCTTGGCCGACACGTGCAGGATGCCGTTGGCGTCGATGTCGAAGGTGACCTCGATCTGCGGCATTCCGCGCGGCGCGGGCGGGATTTCGGACAGGTTGAACTGGCCAAGGCTCTTGTTGCCGGAGGCGACTTCGCGCTCGCCCTGCAGCACGTGCACCGTCACCGCGCTCTGGTTGTCGTCAGCGGTAGAGAACACCTGCGAGGCCTTGGTCGGGATGGTCGTGTTTTTCGGGATCAGCTTGGTCATCACGCCGCCCAGGGTCTCGATGCCGAGGGAGAGCGGCGTCACATCGAGCAGCAGCACGTCTTTCACTTCGCCCTGCAGCACGCCGCCCTGGATCGCGGCACCCACGGCCACGGCTTCGTCCGGGTTGACGTCACGGCGCGCATCCTTGCCGAAGAAGTCCTTCACCGCGTCCATCACCTTGGGCATGCGGGTCTGGCCGCCGACCAGGATGACGTCGTCGATCTGCGAGGTGGTCAGGCCGGCATCCTTCAGCGCCATCTTGCACGGATCGATGGTGCGCTTGATCAGGTCTTCCACCAGCGCCTCGAACTTGGCGCGTGTGATCTTCACCGCCAGGTGCTTGGGACCCGAGGCGTCCGCGGTGATGTAGGGCAGGTTGACTTCGGTCTGCTGGGCGGACGATAGCTCAATCTTGGCTTTTTCCGCCGCCTCCTTCAGGCGCTGCAGCGCGAGCACATCCTTCTTCAGGTCGACGCCCTGCTCTTTCTTGAATTCTTCCGCGATGTAGTCGATCAGGCGCTGGTCGAAGTCCTCGCCGCCGAGGAAAGTGTCGCCGTTGGTCGACAGCACTTCAAACTGGTGTTCGCCGTCCATCTCGGAAATCTCGATGATGGAGATGTCGAAAGTGCCGCCGCCGAGGTCATACACCGCGATCTTGCGGTCGCCTTCCTTCTTGTCCATACCGAAGGCGAGCGCGGCCGCAGTCGGCTCGTTGATGATGCGCTTGACTTCCAGGCCTGCGATGCGGCCGGCATCCTTGGTGGCCTGGCGCTGGCTGTCGTTGAAGTAGGCCGGCACCGTGATGACGGCTTCGGTCACTTCTTCACCGAGATAGTCTTCGGCGGTCTTCTTCATCTTGCGCAGGGTTTCGGCCGACACCTGCTGCGCCGCCATTTTCTGGCCGCGCACTTCCACCCAGGCATCGCCGTTGTCGGCCTTGACGATCTTGTAGGGCATCAGGCCGATGTCCTTCTGCACTTCCTTCTCGTCGAAGCGGCGGCCGATCAGGCGCTTCACCGCATACAGGGTGTTCTTCGCGTTGGTGACGGCCTGGCGCTTGGCGGGCGCGCCGACCAGAATTTCGCCGTCCTCGGTGTAGGCCACGACGGACGGCGTGGTGCGGGTGCCCTCAACGTTTTCGATCACCTTCGGCTTGCCGTTTTCCATCACTGCCACGCAGGAGTTGGTGGTGCCCAGGTCGATGCCAATAATGCGTCCCATGATGCGTTCCTTCTAAAAAGAGATTGAATTGATTGAAATATGGGGGAGGTCGCTGCTATTTCAAGCGTCCTTGCCCTTGGCAACCATCACCAGCGCCGGCCGTAGCGTGCGCTCGCTGAGGCGATAGCCCTTTTGCAGCACCGTCACCACCGTGTTCGCGGGCTGCTCGGACTCGACAACCTGGATCGCCTGATGCAGATGCGGATCGAACTTCTCGCCCAGCGGATCAATGTCGTGCAAATTGAATTTGCCGAAGGCTGCAATCAGTTGCTTCAGGGTCAGTTCGACGCCGTCCTTCATGTTTTCCACGTTCGGCGACTCGGCCGCCAGCGCCGCTTCCAGGCTGTCCTTCACCGCCAGCAGTTCGCTGGCGAAGTTTTCCACCGCGAACTTGCGTGCCTTGTCGACGTCTTCCGCCGCGCGGCGGCGCATGTTCTCGGTTTCCGCCTTGGCGCGCAGCCAGGCATCGTGATGCTCGGCAGCCTGCAGTTCGGCCGCTTTCAGCAGCGCTTCCAGGCTCGGCATGATCTCCTTTTCGGGGTGGGTTCCGGCCGTGTTCGTGTCGGTTTTGATGTCGTCCTGCATGTGGGCTCCCAATTGGTTCACGCGGAAAGTTGGGGGCGAATGGCAGGGTTTCAAGAGGTGAAAGCCAATTTCCCTGCGCCGGGAAGGGCAAGGCGGCTTGAGGATCGACTTCAGTTTGCCGCGCGCAGGTGCTTCCGGTATGATGCGGCGCTCCCGGAGAGGTGGATGAGCGGTTTAAGTCGCACGCCTGGAAAGCGTGTTCAGGATAATATCCTGACGCGGGTTCGAATCCCGCCCTCTCCGCCACACACATCTATCAACAGCCACGTTTACACGATGCCGAAATATGCCTACCACGGCAGGCTGTCCGTGGTTGTCCCCGTCAAGAACGAGCAGGACAACGTCGAGCCGCTGGTGCGCGAAATTGCAGCAGCGCTGTCCGGCAACACCACGTTCGAAATCATCTACATCAACGATGGCAGCACCGATGCCAGCCAGGCCAGGCTGGAAGCGCTGAAGGCTGAATTCCCGATGCTGCGGGTGATCCGCCACCGTGAATCGTGCGGACAGAGCCGGGCGGTGACCAGCGGGGTGACCGCGGCGCGCTACGAGTGGATCGCCACACTCGACGGCGACGGCCAGAACGATCCCGCCGACATTCCGGCGCTGTTGGCCGAGTTGGCCAATCCGGCGCAACCCGCCAATCTGGAATTGCTTGCGGGCTGGCGCGCCCGGCGCAACGACACCTTCCTGCGCCGCCTGTCGTCGAAAATCGCCAACGGCGTGCGCTCGCGCATGCTTCGCGACAACACGCCGGACACCGGCTGCGGGCTCAAGCTGTTTGCCCGTGAGACCTTCCTGGCTTTACCCAACTTCGACCACATGCATCGCTTCCTGCCGGCGCTGGTGATGCGCAACGGCGGTGCCGTGGTGTCGGTTCCGGTCCGTCACCGCGCGCGCGAACGCGGCACCTCCAAATACGGCGTGCACAACCGGCTCTGGGTGGGGATCGTCGACCTGTTCGGCGTGGCCTGGCTGCAGCGTCGGGTGCGCCTGCCGCTGATCGAGTCCGACTCCGATCTTTAAAATGAAAGCGCGCGTCATCCTCAAGGGCCTGGCGCTGATGTTGAGCCTGGCGTTGTTGGGCTATCTGTTTCACACCAGCGATCTGGGCAACAGCGTCAACGAGGCCTGGATCGATGCGCGGGTGCGCGGCCACGGTGTCAACGGCGCGCTGCTGTTTCTGCTGATGGGCGGGTTGTTCACCGCGATCGGCCTGCCGCGCCAGATCATCGCTTTTCTCGGCGGCTATGCCTTCAGCGTCGGCCTGGGCACGCTGCTGGGCGCGCTGGCCGCGCTGCTGGGCTGCATGTTGAGCTTCGCCTACGCGCGCCTTTTCGGCAAGGGGTTGCTGCACGAGCGGCTGGGCGAGCGCGCCGGGCGCTTCGACCGCTTCATCCACGACCACCCGTTTTCCATGACGGTGTTGATCCGCCTGCTGCCGGTGGGCAGCAACCTGCTGACCAATCTAGCGGCGGGTATTTCCAGCATCCGGTCCGTCCATTTCTTCTCCGGCACGCTGCTCGGCTATCTGCCGCAGACGCTGGTATTCGCGCTGGTCGGCAGCGGCGTTCATATCGCGCCGACGCTCAAAATCGCACTGGCCATCGCTCTGTTTGTGATTTCCGGCGCACTTGGCGCTTATCTATATCATCGTTTCCGACACGGCCAGAGCCTCGATCCGCAGATCGATGCCGCGCTGGACGAAATAGAACCTTCGGCCCTTGAACCTGATGCGAAATCCTGATTCCTCCGGGCACGGCCTGCTGCTCAGCCTGCTGCTGCTGGCGGCACTGACCGCGGTGGCGCTGCTGACACGGCCGCTGATTCCGATCGATGAAACACGCTACGTCAGCGCCGCCTGGGAAATGTGGCTGCGCGGCGATTTCCTGGTGCCGTTCAAGAACGGAGAGCCCTACAGCCACAAGCCACCTTTCATGTTCTGGATGTTCCACGCGGGCTGGGCGCTGTTCGGCGTCAACGACTGGTGGCCGCGTCTGGTGCTGCCGCTGTTTTCCGCCGGTGCCTTGCTGCTGACGTATTCGCTTGCCCGCCGCTTGTGGCCGCAGCGCGTCGGCCTCGGCGGACAGGCCGCGCTGGTGCTGGTGAGCGCGCAGCTGTGGTTGCTTTTTTCTACTTCGGTCATGTTCGACGTGATGCTGGCGTTCTGGGTGCTGTTCGGCATGCACGGCGTACTTGCTGCCGCCGATGGCAAGCGGCGCGGCTTTGTCATGCTGGGGATCGCGATCGGCATGGGTGTGCTGACCAAGGGCCCGGTCATCCTGCTGAACCTGTTGCCGGTCACGGTGCTGGCGCTGTGGTGGCATCCAGGCCTTACATGGGGGCGCTGGTTCGGCGGGGTGGGACTGGCTTTGCTGCTGGGGACGGCGATTGCGCTGCTGTGGGCGATTCCGGCAGGCCAGGCGGGCGGCGAGGCCTACCGCAACGCGATTTTCTGGGGACAGACCGCCGACCGCATGGTCGAGTCCTTCGCCCACCGGCGGCCGTTCTGGTGGTACCTGCCGCTGCTGCCGCTGCTGCTGTTTCCCTGGTTCGTCTGGCCGGGCCTGTGGAAGGCGCTGGCGCATCACCGCAAACTCGGGCTGGATCGCGGCACGCGCTTTTGCCTGGCCTGGATGCTGCCGGTGTTTATCGCGTTCTCCTTCATCAGCGGCAAGCAGCCGCATTATCTGGTTCCCCTATTCCCGGCGCTTGCCCTGCTGGCCGCGCGCGTGCTGGCCGACCGCTCGAATCCGCGCGTGGGACTGCCTGCCTTGCTCGCGGCGGCGCTGGGCGGCGTGCTGATGCTGGCGGCCAGCGGACAGATTGCCGCACTGCACGATCAGGTCGCGGCGTTGCCGCCGCTATGGCCGGGCGTGTTGCTGGTGCTGCTGGCCGGGGCGGCTTGGGTGGCCGGGCGGCGTGGCGTTTCACCGGTGCTGAATCTGGCTGTGCTTGGGGCCGCCGTGCTGGCGCTGGTGCAAATGGCCGCGATGCGTTCGATCGATCCACTGTACGACATCAAGCCGATGGCGCTGGCGATCAAACAGGTGCAGGACGAAGGGTTGCCGGTTGCGAATGCCGCGAGATACCATGCTCAATACCAGTTCCTCGGCAGACTGGAAGCGCCGCTGGTCGAATTGCAGGGCACGGAGCTGACGCGCTGGCTGGCCGCGTATCCTGAGGCCTATGTGGTGATGTATCTGAAAGACACGCAGAACCTTGACGCGATTCCAGCCCGGCACAAGCAGGCGTATCGCGGGGGGGCGGCCGTGCTGGTGGACGTGAAAACGGCGGCCAGCTTGCTGGCCGACGCTACCGATTAAAAAAGCTTACGCCTCGACGTCGCGCGGCGGTAGCACCACTTCGCGCGAAGGCGAAATGGTCGAGATGGCGTGCTTGAAGATCATTTGCGCGGCCTGGTCCTGGCCTTTCAGCAGTACCACGAACTGGTCGAAGGATTCGATCCGCCCCATCAGCTTGATGCCGTTGACGAGAAACACCGATACCGGAATGCGCTCCTTGCGCAGGGTGTTGAGGAAGACGTCTTGCAGTTGATTGTGTTCTTTGGCCATGTTCGGCTCCCTGTAGGTGGAGGCGGAGCGATGCCCCGCCTGATTTTTTATTAGCTGATTATTCGATTTTTGCATCGGCGCGCGCAGCCGCGATGGCGTCGCGGACGCGCTGCTGCTGCAATTGCTTGGTGATTTCACCGCGCACGGCATCCAGCGGCGGCAACTGCGGCTGGCGCGTGTCGTCGAGGCGGATGACGTGGTAGCCGAACTGCGTTTTCACTGGCGTCTTGGTGGTTTCGCCTTTTTTCAGGCTGACCATGGCGTCTGAAAATTCTTTCACGAATACGCCCCGATTGGACCAGTCGAGCCCCCCGCCATTTTTGGCGGAGCCGGGATCCTGGGAATGTTTCTTTGCCAGATCCTCGAATTTGGCCTTCTTGCCGAGGTCGGCAATGATCTTTTTCGCTTCAGTCTCGGTTTTCACCAGAATGTGGCGTGCGAGGTATTCCGGTTCGATCGGGCCCGCTTTGGCCTTGTCATAGGTGGTCTGAATTTCGGCATCGGTGACCGGGTGGGCTTTGACGTAGTCCTCCAGATAGGCTTTTGCCAGTTGATCCTTGCGGCGGATATCCAGCACGGCGGCCAGTTGCGGATCCTTGTCGAGCCCTTTGTCCAGGGCGGCGCGCGAGAGCAGTTCCAGGCTGATCAGCGACTCGCGCACGCGAGTAGCGAGCTCAGGGGAATCGGGCTGGCCCTGGGCCATTTCACGCTTGACCAGTTCGCCGTACAAGGCGGGAATTTCCTTGCCGTTGACCACGGCCAGCGGCTTGCCGGCATCAACTGCGGGGGTGGGTGCGGCAGCAGGGGCAGGAGTTTGTGCCTGCGCCAGCGGGGCAAGGGCCAGCAGGATCAGGGTAGGGAGCAAAGCAAGACGCATGTGGGTTCCTTTTTAAAGTTCTTCAGGGGTTAAGGCAGTAATTGACAGGGCATGAATTTCGCGATGCATCAGCTCGCCCATGGCTTCGTACACCAGCCGGTGGCGGGCGAGGGTGGACAGATTGCGAAATTTGGGCGACACCACGGTGAGACGGAAATGCCCGCCGCCCGAGGCGGCGCCGGCATGGCCCTTGTGCTGGGCGCTTTCGTCTTCCAGGGTGAAGGTTTCTGGCTCCAGCGCGGCGAGGCGCTGGCGGATCAGATCGGCCGTGCTCATTGCGGGAACACTTTCTTGAAAGGTTTGACGCTGACACTGGCATACACGCCGGCTGCCACGTAGGGGTCGGCATCGGCCCACGCCTGTGCGTCGGCCTGCGTGTCGAATTCAGCGACGATCAGGCTGCCGGAAAAGCCGGCACTGCCGGGGTCGTTGCCGTCGATATTAGGGAACGGACCGGCCAGCAGCAGGCGTCCGGCCTGCTGCAATGCCTGCAGGCGATCGACGTGCGCGGGGCGGGTTGCAAGCCGCTGATTCAGGCTGTCGGGCACATCCTGTCCGACGATGGCGTAAAACATTATTGCTTTTCTTCCTTGTCCAGTTTGGCTTGATCCAGATCGGCTTTATCCAGATATTTGGTCAGCATCATGCTCTGGCCGATCACAAACACCAGCATCAGCCCCAAGCTGCCAAACAGCTTGAAGTTGACCCAGGCATCCGTCGAGAAGTTGAAGGCGACAATCAGATTTGCAAGCCCCATGAAGGCAAAAAATCCGCCCCAACTCGCATTCAGTCGACCCCAGGCGGGGGCAGGAAGTTCCATCTGCTTGCCCATCAGGCTTTTGATGACGTTGCGGCCAAAGGCCGCAGCGCCAAAAATCACGGCGGAAAAAATCCAGTACAGCACGGTCGGCTTCCACTTGATGAAGCTCTCGTCATGCAGCCACAGGGTGGCGCCGCCGAACACGACGATGATGCCCAGGGTGACCCACAGCATGGTTTCGACCTTGTGGCCGCGCAGCTTGACCCAGCCGATCTGTCCGAAGCTGGCGACGATGGCGACCAGGGTGGCGAGATAGATGCCGGGCTTTTCGTCGACGCCGGCCGGCTGCGGCAGGCCGAGACCGGCCATGAAGGTGCGCGTGGCCTCGGCGTTAGCATCGCCTATTTTGTAGGCGACAAAAAAGATGATGACGGGAAACAGGTCGAACAGCAGTTTTTTCATGGTGCTTTTTTCATTCGGACGGCGCTTCAGCCCGCTGAAATTCGGGCGGCCGCTTATTTTGCTATGATTCCCCCTCCTGACCAAGCGCTTTTGGCCCTGGTCGCCCGATCCCGATCATCGATGCTCAATATCGATCTGCATTGCCATTCCAATGTGTCCGACGGTGTGTTGTCGCCCGCCGCCGTGGTTGCCCGCGCCGCGGTCAACGGCGTGGACGCGCTCGCCCTGACCGACCATGACGACGTCGCCGGGATCGCCGCTGCACGGGCGGCGGCGGACGCGGCCGGGATGACGCTGATTCCGGGGGTGGAAATCTCGGTGAGCTGGGGCGGGCAGACGGTGCATATCGTCGGCCTGCGCATCGATCCCATGCACCCAGAACTGGCCGCCGGCCTGCACGGCATCCGCCTGGGGCGCATCGAACGTGCGCAACGCATGGCGGCGGATTTGGCGCGATCGGGCATCCATGGCGCCTACGACGGCGCATTCGGTTATGCCGCCAACAAGGAGATGGTGGGACGCACGCATTTCGCGCGCTGGCTGGTGGCGCAGGGCCATGCGCCCGACCTGCGCACCACATTCAAGCGCTACCTCACGCGCGGCAACCCCGGCTACGTCGAGCACGAATGGACCTCATTGGAAAACGCCGTCGGCTGGATCCGCGCCAGCGGCGGCATGGCGGTGATCGCGCATCCCGGGCGCTACGCCTTCAACGCGCGCGAACTGCACCTGCTGCTGGATGCCTTTCGCGCGCTGGGCGGCGCGGGCATCGAGGTCATCTCCGGCAGCCACCATCCTTCCGAGTACGGCAAGTTCGCCGACCTGGCGCGCGCGTTCGGGCTCAAGGCCTCGCGCGGGGCCGACTTCCACGCCCCGGACGAGGGCAGCGACATCGGCTGCCTGCCGGCGCTGCCGCACTACTGCCGGCCGGTGTGGCAGGACTGGCCGGAACTGGCGATCCATCTTTCTCCTTCCATGGCCTGAGCCATATTTCAAGATTCCAGGCATTCATTTATGGCGCAATTCTTCAATATCCATGCCGAGAACCCGCAGCCGCGGCTGGTCCAGCAGGCGGTCGACATCCTCAAGCGCGGCGGTGTGATCGTCTATCCCACCGACTCGTGCTATGCGCTGGGTTGCCACGTCGGCGACAAGGAAGCGGCGATGCGGCTGCTGTCGGTGCGCGGGCTCGACACCGGGCACGATCTCACGCTGATCTGCAGCGACCTGTCCGAGCTCGGTCGCTACGCCCAGGTCGACAACACCCAGTTCCGCTTTCTGAAAGCGCACACGCCGGGCGCCTACACCTTCATCCTGCGCGGCACCCGCGAAGTGCCGAAGCGCTTGCTGCACAAGAAGCACGACACCATCGGCCTGCGGGTGCCCGATCATCCCATCGTGCAGGCGCTGCTGGCCGAACTGGGCGAGCCCATCTTGTCGTCCACGCTGCTGCTGGACGGCGAGGACGTGCCGCTGACCGAGCCGTGGGAAATTCGCGAACGCCTGGAGCATCTGGTCGATCTGGTCATCGACGGCGGCGCCTGCGGCCTCACCCCGACGACCGTGGTCGACCTCACCACCGATACGCCCGTCGTGGTGCGCTTCGGCAAGGGCGATACGGCGGATTTCGAGTCCTGATATGGAACTCAGCCTGATCCAGAAAATCACCATATTCGCGCTGCCGGTCATTTTCGCCATCACCCTGCACGAAGCCGCCCACGGTTACGTCGCGCGCTACTTCGGCGACACGACCGCGGCCGCGCTGGGCCGCATCACTCTCAACCCGTTGAAGCACATCGACCCGGTGGGCACCATCCTGGTGCCGCTGGCGATCCTGATTGCCAGCAAGCTTCTGGGTGGCGGCATGATCCTGTTCGGCTGGGCCAAGCCGGTGCCGGTCAATTTTGGCCAGTTGCGCCGCCCCAAGCAGGACATGCTGTGGGTGGCCGCCGCCGGACCCGGGATGAATTTCGTCATGGCGGTGTTCTGGGGGCTGATGATCCAGCTGGGCCATGCCCTCGGCAGCGGCTTTGCCGGCACGCCGCTGATGCTGATGGGTGCGGCGGGCGTGTTCATCAACGTCATCCTGATGGCCTTGAACCTCATTCCGCTGCCGCCGCTCGACGGCGGCCGCATCGCCGTCAGCCTGCTGCCGGTGAAGCAGGCCATCCAGTTTTCGCGGCTGGAGCCCTATGGCCTGTTCATTTTGCTCGGCCTGTTGTTCACCGGCATCCTCGGCATCATCCTGTGGCCGCTCATCGCCCTGTTCATCAGCCTCATCGCACTGGTCACCGGCCTCGAATCCGCGCAACTGATCGGCCTGATCCAGGTCGTGCTGTCCTGACCGCCGCCTCTAATCCCTAGCCCCTAAATCCTAGCCACTAGCCCCTACCATGTATTCCGATCGCGTTCTCTCCGGCATGCGCCCCACCGGGCGCCTGCACCTTGGCCATTACCACGGCGTCCTGAAAAACTGGCTGCACCTGCAGAACGAATACCAGTGCCTGTTCTTCGTCGCCGACTGGCATGCGCTGACCACGCATTACGACACGCCGCAGATGATCGAGGAAAACGTGCGCGACATGACCATCGACTGGCTTGCCGCCGGCGTCGACCCGGCGCAGGCCACGCTGTTCGTGCAGTCGCGGGTGATTGAGCATGCCGAACTGCATCTCTTGCTGTCGATGATGACGCCGCTGGGCTGGCTGGAACGCGTGCCCACCTACAAGGATCAGCAGGAAAAGCTCAGCGAAAAGGACCTTTCGACCTACGGTTTCCTCGGCTACCCGCTGCTGCAGTCCGCCGACATCCTGATCTACCGCGCCAACCGGGTGCCGGTGGGCGAGGACCAGGTGCCGCACATCGAATTCACCCGCGAAATCTGCCGCCGCTTCAACCATCTGTACGGCCGCGAACCGGGGTTTGAAGACAAGGCGCGCGCCGCCGTGAAAAAGCTAGGATCGAAAAAGGCCCGGCTGTATGAAGAATGCCGCACCGCCTATCAGGAAAAGGGCGACGACGAAGCGCTGGAGTCGGCCCAGGCGCTGCTGAACGATGCGCAGAACCTGTCGCTGAACGACCGCGAGCGTCTGTTCGGCTACCTCGAGGGCTCCGGCAAGATGATCCTGGCCGAGCCCGAGGCGCTGCTCACCGAAGCGTCGAAAATGCCCGGTCTGGACGGCCAGAAAATGTCCAAGTCGTACAACAACACCATCGCGCTGCGCGAAGACCCGGAAGTCATCGCCAAGAAAATCCGCACCATGCCGACCGACCCCGCGCGCGTGCGCCGCACCGATCCCGGCGACCCGGCCAAGTGTCCGGTATGGCAGTTTCATCTCGTGTATTCCGACGATGCGACGCGCCAGTGGGTTACCGCCGGCTGCACCAGCGCCGGCATCGGCTGCCTCGACTGCAAGCAGCCGGTGATTGACGCCGTGCTGGCCGAGCTCGCGCCGATCCGCGAGCGCGCCGCATACTACGAGGACAACCCCGACCAGGTGCGCAACATCCTCGCCGATGGCTGCGAGAAGGCGCAGGAGCTGGCGCGCGACACGATGCGGGATGTGCGCGAGGCGATGGGGCTGACGTTCGGCTGAGGGACGGTGGGTGGGGAAGCAGTAAAGACAAGGTAAATGAGGAGGGGAGGCATGGCCGTCAAGCAACCCGGAAAAGAAGAACCCTCTTTGTATGGGGAGGGGCAGCCAGTCCTTGAGGGTCATTCCCGGCCGGATGCCGGTATGCCCACCCCGCCAGCCATCGAACACTCGGGGAAAGAATTGCGGCAGGCGCAACAGGCGCCGACGGATTTGCACAGGAACGAACAGCTGTTGGCGGAGTTCGCCGAGTCGGCGATGGACGCCATCGTCAGCGTGGACGAGAACCTTCGCATCGTGCTGTTCAACCCGGCGGCCGAGCGGATGTTCGGCCTGCCGGCCGCTGCCGCGCTGGGCCAGCCCCTCGACATGCTGCTGCTTGAGGACGTCCGTCTCAAGCATGCGGAAGACATTCGCAGGTTCGGCCAGACCGGGGCGAGCTGCCGTCACCCGATGGGCTCCGGCTGGGTTCGCGCGCGGCGGGCCAATGGCGAGATCTTCCCGCTGGAAGCCTCGATCTCCCATATCCGTGTGGCGGGCCACCGGATATACACCAGCATCCTGCGCGACATCAGCCAGCGTATGCTCGACGAACTGGTCTTGCGCGAGCGCGAGGAACGCCTGGCACTGTTTGCCGCCACCACCTTCGAGGGCGTCGCCATCAGCGAGCGCGGCCGACTCCTCGACTGCAACGAACAGTTTGCGCGCATGACGGGCTACACGGTCGATGAACTGGTGGGCCGGCTCATCGAGGAACTGATTGCCCCCGAAGACCTTAAACGCGTCGCGGAAAAAATCCGGCTCGGTCGCGAGAGTATCGTCGAACACGGGATGCTGCGAAAGGACGGCGGGCGCATCCTCGTCGAGGCCCACGGCAAGACGATCCCGGACGGCGCGCCCGATGGCCGCCGCTACACCACGGTGCGCGACATCACCGAGCGCAAGCGGATCGAACGGGCGCTGCGCAACAGTCAGGCAGACCTGAATCGCGCGCAGTCCGTGGGCCAGATCGGAAGCTGGCGGCTCGATTCCCGGCGCGACGAATTGCGCTGGTCCGACGAGAGCTATCGCATCCACGGCATACCCAAGGGGCGGCCCCTGACCTATGAGGTATTCCTCACGACCGTGCATCCGGATGACCGGGCCTACGTCGATGAGATGTGGAAGGCATGTTTGCAGGGCGAGCCCTATGACATCGAGCACCGGCTGGTGGTGGACGGCAAGGTGAAATGGGTGCGGAAAAAGGCCGAACTGGAATTCGACGAGCACGGCCAATTGCTGGGCGGCTTCGGCATTACCCAGGACATCACCGACATCAAGCTGGCCGAGCAGGCCCTGCGGGAGAGCGAGGCGCGCTTTCAGCTGGCCACTGAAATCGGCCGCTCGGGAACCTGGGACTGGGATTTATCCAGCGGCGAGATCATCTGGTCCCGCGGGCATTACGAGATCCTGGGTTACAGGGTGGGCGAGGTCATGCCCAGCTCCCAGGCCTGGACCGACCGTGTCCACCCCGAGGACCGCCCCGGCATTGAGGCAGTGCTGCAGCGCGCCATGGCCGGACACCAGGGCCATGCCGGACACCAGGACTATGTGATCGAGTTCCGTGTCGTCTGGCCCGATGGTTCGATCCACTGGATGAGCGCCCACGGACGCTATGAGTACACCAAAAACGGAACCTGCCGCCGCATGATCGGCGTCATGGCGGATGTGACTTCACTGAAGCAGGCCGAACTCGCCCTGCTTGAGGCCGATCGGCGCAAGGACGAGTTCCTCGCCATGCTGGCCCACGAGCTGCGCAACCCGCTGGCGCCGATCCGCAACGCCGCGCATGTGCTGGGCCGGCTGGAAACGCAGGAGCCGCATGTGGAGTGGGTGCGCAAAACCATCGAACGCCAGGTAGACCACCTGACCCGTCTGGTGGACGATCTGCTGGACGTCTCGCGCATTGTGCGCGGCAAGGTCACACTTCGGCCGGAGCCCGTCGAGCTGGCTGCCGTGGTGAACCAGGCCCTGGACATGGCCCGCCCGCTGATCGATGCCAGGGGACACCGGATCGCGGTGTCGCTGCCCGTGCATGGGGTCCAGCTGGAAGGCGACCCGGTGCGGCTTGCCCAGGTGCTGCTCAACCTGCTGGACAACGCTGCCAAGTACACGCCAGAGGGGGGAAGGATCACGCTCAACGGCAGCGCTTTCGGACAGGTCATCGAGATCAGGGTAAGCGACAACGGCGTGGGCATTCCCGCGGAATTGCTGCCACGCATCTTCGATCTGTTCCAGCAGGGCGAGCGAACTCTGGATCGCAGCCAGGGCGGGCTGGGGATCGGCCTGACCCTGGTGAAACGACTGGTGGAAATGCATGGCGGCCAGATCGACGCGCACAGCGCAGGGGCGGGACTGGGGTCGACGTTCACGATCCGGCTGCCGCTCCTGTCAGGCGCCTCGACAACGCCCGGCCATCACGCGCAGAGCCCCGCTGCAGTGTACTGCCGGGTGCTGGTGGTCGACGACGACCCCGCCGTGGCCGACAGCATGGTCGTACTGTTGCAGGTTGTGGGCCACGATGTCATGGCAGCGGCCAGCGGCGAAGCGGCGCTGGAACTGGCACGAAGCTTCCGCCCCCAGGTTGTCCTGCTCGACATCGGTTTGCAGGGCATGGACGGTTACGAGGTGGCCCGGCGGCTGCGGAACGAGCAGGCGGCGGGAGAAAACCTCTGCCTGATGGCGGTGACGGGCTATGGCGATGCGGAAGCCCGCGCCCGCTGCGAGGCCGCCGGCTTTGACCGGCATCTGATCAAGCCGGTGCCGCCCGACGCCCTTTGCGAATTGCTGGCGGAAATCGGGCGCGCGCACAAATTTCAAGAAGCCAAACGCTAGGGAACCGCTGATTAATTCGATATGACGTCATTGCGAGCGCAGCGAAGCAATCCAGTGCATTGATTAAACGGGCATTTCTGGATTGCCACGTCGCTGCGTTCCTCGCAATGACGAATTAATCAGCAGTTCCCTAGCAGCCTGTCGCCAGCATCTTCCAACCCGCCGTTTTGATGGTGTTTTTTCACTTCAACCAGGGCAAAGGCTTACTGGTTGAAATCGTCGATGCAAGATTTCAGGGTGTCGATATTTTTCGTATCCAGAGCGCAGTTGCCCGATCTGGCCGGGCGGGGTTTGCTGCTGTCGCTGCGGCGGCTGGCCGGCGCCTGCCGCTCGACGCTGCGCGTGGCTTCGCCGGCGTGCAGCGCGGCCAGTTGTTTTTCCGCTGCGTCGAGCTGCTTTTGTTTCCC
>JAUYCF010000069.1 GCA_030692355.1 Thiobacillus sp. | reverse complement strand
GGTGCCGATCAGCACCGCCACCGGGGCGCTGCTCACGGCCGGCGGCGTATGGCAGAACAGCTCCAGCCGCGAGCGCAAGGAGCACATCGAGGCGTTGTCCGGCGCCCAGGCGATGCAGGCCCTGGCCGAGCTCAGGCCGGTGACCTACAACTACAAGGTCGATGCCGAGGAGAAGCACGTCGGCTTCATTGCCGAGGACGTGCCGGAGCTGCTGGCGAGCAAGGATCGCAAGAGCCTGAGCGCGCTCGACATCGTGGCGGTGCTGACCAAGGCGGTGCAGGAGCAGAAGCAGGTGGTCGACGAACAGAAGCAGGCACTGGAAACCCTGTCCGCCACCGTGACCGAACTCAAAGCCGAAGTGAACCGGCTCAAGCGCCGCGACACAGTCGCGCAAAGATAAGCGCCTGCGGACAGGTTTTGCGGCAGGCGGGTCTTCCCGCCGATCGTAATCACCCCGGAACTCAACCACACTGGAGTCGACATCATGAAAGCCAACAAAACCAACGTAGCCGGGTGCTGTGCCGTGGCACTGTTAGTCGTGCTGGCGAGCGCGCCGGCCGGGGCGGCGACCGAAGGACCATACAACAACTTTTTCGGGACGGGAGCGGGGGCCAGCAATTCCGGTTCCTACAACGCCAACTCCTTTTTCGGGGGTAACGCGGGCCACAAAACCACCACCGGTATCGCCAACACCTTCCTCGGATATGGAGCCGGCTACTCCAACACCACCGGCCACGACAACTCCTTTTTCGGGGGTAACGCGGGCTACAACACCACCACCGGTTACAACAACACCTTTTTCGGGAGGTCTGCCGGCTACAACACCACCACCGGTTACTACAACACCTTCCTCGGAAATCTTGCCGGCTACGCCAACACCACCGGCAGTCGCAACGTCTTCATCGGCTACCTTGCGGGGTATTACGAAACCGGCTCCAACAAGCTCTACATCGATAACTGCTACGGTTCTTGCAACTCCCCCTTCATCTACGGCGAATTCGACAATCATCTCTTGGAGATCAACGGCGAGGTCGGCATCGCGGCCAACGGCGCCTCGAAGTCGCAACTGCATTTCTCGCTCGATGGCAGCGACGTGGGCGGCTGGCTCACTTCGGTGACGGACAACAACTTCTTTGTCTCCTCCGGGGCAGCCTATGACGCGCTTCTGGGTGGATGGGTCCAGAAGTCGGCCGATACCAAGGCCGTGATGGCCGGCTCGGGCGGGGTGGGCTACCGCGTCTTCACAAACGCCGGCGCGGCGGTCGGGAACAGTTTCGCCCCCAGCGTACGGCTGCACATCGACTACAGCGGCAACGTCGGGATCAACACCGTGGCGGTGGCGGGGGTACCGATCAGCACCGCCACCGGGGCGCTGCTCACGGCCGGCGGCGTATGGCAGAACAGCTCCAGCCGCGAGCGCAAGGAGCACATCGAGGCCTTGTCCGGTGCCCAGGCGCTGCAGGCCCTGGCCGAGCTCAGGCCGGTCACTTACAACTACAAGGTCGATGCAGAAGAAAAGCACGTCGGCTTCATTGCCGAGGATGTGCCGGAGCTGCTGGCGAGCAAGGATCGCAAGAGCCTGAGCGCGCTCGACATCGTGGCGGTGCTGACCAAGGCGGTGCAGGAGCAGAAGCAGGTGGTCGACGAACAGAAGCGCACGCTCGATGAGAAGAGCCGGATGGTCGACGAACAGAAGCAGGCACTGGAAACCCTGTCCGCCACCGTGGCCGAACTCAAAGCCGATGTGAACCGGCTCAAGCGCCGCGACGCCGTCGCGCAAAGGTAAACGCCGCCCTGCGTGGTCCGGCCGTCGGCGCGAGCCGGCGGCCGGGCCACGCCTGCGGACAGGTTTTGCGGCAGGCGGGTCTTCCCGCCGATCGTGATCACCCTGGAACTCAACCACACTGGAGTCGACATCATGAAAACCCACAAAACCAACGTAGCCGGTTGCTGTGCCGTGGCGCTGCTAGTCGTGCTGGCGAGCGCGCCGGCCGGGGCGGCGACCGAAGGACCATCCAACAACTTTTTCGGGACAGGAGCGGGGGCCAGCAATTCCGGTTCCTACAACTCCTTTTTCGGGGGTTACGCGGGCTACAACACCACCACCGGTAACTCCAACACCTTCCTCGGATATGCTGCCGGCTACTCCACCACCAACGGTCACTCTAACACCATCCTCGGATATGTTGCCGGCTACTCCAACACCGGCAGTCGCAACGTCTTCATCGGCTACGGTGCGGGGTTTTACGAAACCGGCTCCAACAAGCTCTACATTGACAATTGCCTCAACGGTTACTGCGACTCCCCCCCCTTAATCTACGGCGAATTCGACAATCATCTCTTGGAGATCAACGGCGAGGTTGGCATCGCGGCCAACGGCGCCTCGAAGTCGCAACTGCATTTCTCGCTCGATGGCAGCGACGTGGGCGGCTGGCTCACCTCGGTGACGGACAACAACTTCTTCGTCTCCTCCGGGGCAGCCTATGACGCTCTTCTGGGCGGCTGGATCCAGAAGTCGGCCGACGGCAAGGCCGTGATGGCCGGCTCGGGCGGGGTGGGCTACCGCGTCTTCACGCACGCCGGCGCGGCGGTGGGGAACAGTTTCACCCCCAGCTTGCGGCTGCACATCGACTACAGCGGCAACGTCGGGATCAACACCGCGGCGGTGGCGGGGGTACCGATCAGCACCGCCACCGGGGCGCTGCTCACGGCCGGTGGCGTATGGCTGAACAGCTCCAGCCGCGAGCGCAAGGAGCACATCGAGGCGTTGTCCGGTGCCCAGGCGCTGCAGGCCCTGGCCGAGCTCAGGCCGGTAACTTACAACTACAAGGTCGATGCAGAAGAAAAGCACGTCGGCTTCATTGCCGAGGATGTGCCGGAACTGCTGGCGAGCAAGGATCGCAAGAGCCTGAGCGCGCTCGACATCGTGGCGGTGCTGACCAAGGCGGTGCAGGAGCAAAAGCGCACCCTTGAGGAAAAGAGCCGGATGGTCGACGAACAGCAGAAGATGCTCGTCGAACAGAAGCACACCCTCGAGGAAAAGAGCCAGATGGTCGACGAGCAGAAGCAGATGTTGGATGAACAGAAGCAGGCACTGGAAACCCTGGCCGCCACCGTGGCCGAACTCAAAGCCGATGTGAACCGGCTCAAGCGCCGCGACGCCGTCGCGCAAAGGTAAGCACTGCCCTGCGTGGCCCGGCCGCCGGCGCCCGCAGGCGGGTCTTCCCGCCGATCGTAATCACCCTGTAAAGTATTTTCCAATTCTCGATAAAAACGAGAATAATTTTGCCGGATGTAGGAGCGGCTTTAGCCGCGATGTATTTTGGTTTCGCGGCTAAAGCCGCTCCTACAATTAATGCTGCTTTTAACGAGAAATGGAATAACTCAACCACACTGGAGTCGACATCATGAAAACCAACAAAACCAATGTAGCCGGATCCTGTGCCGTGGCGCTGCTAGTCGTGCTGGCGAGCGCGCCGGCCGGGGCAGCGACCGAAGGATCATCCAACAACTTTTTCGGGACGGGCGCGGGGGCCAGCAATTCCGGTGACGCCAACTCCTTTTTCGGGGCTTACGCAGGCGTCGGCAACACCACCGGTCACTCCAACACCTTCCTCGGATATGGTACGGGCTACTACAACACCACTGGCTACTACAACACCTTCCTAGGACGTTATGCCGGCTTCTCCAACACCACCGGTTACTCCAACACCTTCCTAGGACATTCTGCCGGCCTCACCACCACCGGCAGCGGCAACGTCTTCATCGGCTACGCTGCGGGGTATGGGTTTAGCGACACCGGCTCCAACAAGCTCTACATCGATAACTGCTACGACGGTTTTCCGTGCACCTCCCCCTTAATCTATGGCGAATTCGACAACCATCTCTTGGAGATCAACGGCGAAGTCGGCATCGCCGCCAACGGCGCCTCGAAGTCGCAACTGCACTTCTCGCTCGATGGCAGCGACGTAGGCGGCTGGCTTACCTCGGTGCTGGACAACAACTTCTTTGTCTCCTCCGGGGCGGCCTATGACGCCACCGCTGGCGGCTGGATCCAGAAGGCGGCCGACGGCAAGGCCGTCATGGCTGGCTCGGGCGGGGCGGGCTACCGCGTCTTCACCAACACCGGCGCGGTGGTGGGGAACAATTTCGCCCCCGCCGTTCGACTGCACATCGACTACGGCGGCAACGTCGGGATCAACACCGTGGCGGTGGCGGGCGTGCCGATCAGCACCGCCACCGGGGCGCTGCTCACCGCTGGCGGTTCGTGGCAGAGCAGCTCCAGCCGCGAGCGCAAGGAGCACATCCAGGCGTTGTCCGGAGCCCAGGCACTGCAGGCCCTGGCCGAGCTCAGGCCGGTTACCTACAACTACAAGGTTGATGCAGAAGAAAAGCACGTCGGCTTCATTGCCGAGGACGTACCCGAGCTGCTGGCGAGCAAGGATCGCAAGAGCCTGAGCGCGCTCGACATCGTGGCGGTGCTGACCAAGGCGGTGCAGGAGCAACAGCAGGTGGTCGACGAACAGAAGCACACGCTTGAGAAAAAGAGTCGGATGGTCCACGAACAGAAGCAGGCACTGGAAACCCTGGCCGCCACCGTGGCCCGTCTCGAAGCCGAAATGAACCAGCTCAAGCGCCGCGACGTCGTCGCGCAAAGATAAGCGCAGGCGGACAATCTTTGCGGCAGGCGGGTCTTCCCGCCGATCGTCATCACCCTGGAACTCAACCACACTGGAGTCGACATCATGAAAACCAACAAAACCCACAAAACCAACGTAGCCGGGTGCTGTGCCGTGGCGATGCTAGTCGTGCTGGCGAGCGCGCCGGCCGGGGCGGCGACCGAAGGAGGCGCCAACAACTTTTTCGGGACGGGCGCGGGGGCCAGCAATTCCGGTAACAACAACTCCTTTTTCGGGGGGTATGCGGGGTATTCCAACATCACCGGTTCCGACAACACCTTCCTCGGAAATGCTGCCGGCTACTCCAACACCACCGGCTCCCACAACACCTTCCTCGGAGTTACTGCCGGCCTCTCCAACACCACCGGCCACACCAACACCTTCCTCGGAAGTTTGGCCGGCTACAACATCGCCACCGGCAGTCGCAACGTCTTCATCGGCTACGCTGCGGGGTTTTACGAAACCGGCTCCAACAAGCTCTACATCGATAACTGCTACGTCGATCCTTGCACCTCCCCCTTAATCTACGGCGAATTCGACAATCATCTGCTCAACATCAACGGCGAGGTCGGCATCGCGGCTAACGGCGCCTCGAAGTCGCAACTGCATTTCTCGCTCGATGGCAGCGACGTGGGCGGCTGGCTCACCTCGGTGCTGGACAACAACTTCTTTGTCTCCTCCGGGGCAGCCTATGACGCCACCGCCGGCGGCTGGGTCCAGAAGTCGGCCGACACCAAGGCCGTGATGGCCGGCTCGGGCGGGTTGGGCTACCGCGTCTTCACGAATGCCGGCGCGGCGGTGGGGAACAGTTTCGCCCCCAGCGTGCGGCTGCACATCGACTACAGCGGCAACGTCGGGATCAACACCGCGGCGGTGGCGGGGGTGCCGATCAGCACCGCCACCGGGGCGCTGCTCACGGCCGGCGGCGTATGGCAGAACAGCTCCAGCCGCGAGCGCAAGGAGCACATCGAGGCGTTGTCCGGCGCCCAGGCGATGCAGGCCCTGGCCGAGCTCAGGCCGGT
>JAUYCF010000092.1 GCA_030692355.1 Thiobacillus sp. | reverse complement strand
TAGTCGCCCCTGCAAAACCCTCCAACCCTGCACAGCCAAAGGAACTCACCTGAATTCCCCACACCGGAATCCCGCAGGAATTAAAATAACAGGTGCCGAAACCTGAGAGAAATCGACCGCCGAGAGACGAGATGACCGACGACTTTTTCCGCGCCCGCCTGGAACAGATGATCGACCTCAAGCACCCGCTCGCGGTACTGGCGAACCGGCTGCCATGGACACAACTTGAAGCGGCCCTCGCGCCGGCCTTTGCGCGCAAGCACCGCGACGGAAAGCTGATCGAAGACTGCGACCTGTTCGGTGCCACGGTGGAGATCGCCGGAGGCGGCCTGAGTGCCGCCGGACGCCCGCGCCTGTCGATCCGGCTCATGGCCTCGCTGCTGTATCTGAAGCACGCCTTCAACCTGAGCGACGAAGAACTCGTCGAACGCTGGGCGGAGAATGTCGTCTGGCAATACTTCAGCGGTCAGACCTACTACGAACCCAAACTCCCCTGCGATGCCACCCAGGTGGGCCGCTTTCGTACCGCCATCGGCGAAGCCGGGGTCGAAGAACTGCTCAAGGCCACCATCGACACCGCCGTCGCGACCAAAGCAGTTCGCCCCGCCGAATTCGAACGGATCATCGTCGACAGCACCGTCCAGGAGAAAGCCATCGCCCATCCGGTCGATAGCCGGCTGCTGGAAATCGCCCGGGCCAAGCTGGTGCAGGCCGCCCAATTCGCCGGGATCAGCCTCAAGCAGACCTTCGTCAAGGAAGGCCGCGAACTGCGCCGCAAGGCGGGCGGCTATGCCCATGCCAAGCAGTTCAAGCGACTGCGGCGCGCCGTCAAACGGCAGCGCACGATCCTGGGGATCGTCCTGCGCGAGATCCGGCGCAAGCTCGCCACGGCCGCGACGGAATCCCCGGCCGCCCTCGCTCGCCTGACGATTCTGCTGGAACGTGCCGAGCGCATCCGCACGCAACAGCCGAAAGACAAGAACAAGCTCTATGCCCTGCATGCCCCGGAAGTCGAGTGCATCGGCAAAGGGAAAGCCCGGAAGCCTTACGAGTTCGGCGTCAAGGCCAGCATTGCCGTCACCCACAAGAGCGGGCTGGTCGTCGGCGCGCGAACCTTTCCCGGTAATCCCTACGACGGACACATCCTGAACCGGCAACTGGAGCAGACCACGATTCTGCTGGAGGACACCGGCAAGGCGCCGAAGCAGGTCATTGTCGATCTGGGCTATCGCGGCGTGGATAAAGACAACCCCGATGTCGAGATCATCCATCGGGGCAAGTACAAGTCGCTGACGAAGCAACAGCGCCGCTGGCTCAAGCGGCGGCAGGCGGTGGAGCCGGCGATTGGGCATTTGAAGTCGGATAACCGCATGGACCGGTGCTGGTTGCCGGGACAACTTGGCGATGCGTTGCATGCGGTGCTCTGTGCCGCTGGCTACAACCTGCGCTGGTTGCTGAGGGCGATGGCCCGTCTGGGCCTGAAGGCCCTTTTATTGCGCCCGCTATTTGTGGCGCTGTTGGCTGCGTTCCTGCGCGCGAATCCGCTC
>JAUYCF010000029.1 GCA_030692355.1 Thiobacillus sp. | reverse complement strand
CAAGAGTGCCTCTCGGCAGGAGCGGGTTTACCCGCGATTGACGCGTCTATCGGGGCTAAAGCCCCTCCCACAGGGTGACGTATGGTGGGGCGACAGCGCGAAACTGGCGCGGCCTCAAGAGTGCCTCTCGGCAGGAGCGGGTTTACCCGCGATTGACGCGTCTATCGGGGCTAAAGCCCCTCCCACAGGGTGACGTATGGTGGGGCGACAGCGCGAAACTGGCGCGGCCTCAAGAGTGCCCTTCGGTAGGAGCGGGTTTACCCGTGATTGACGCGTTTATCGGGGCTAAAGCCCCTCCCACAGGTACAGCGGCAGTCCGGTTTTGGAGAGGTCGCAGGGTTTTTGTGGGAGCGGCTTCAGCCGCGACCGGATCTCGCTATCGGGGCTGAAGCCCCTCCCACAGGTGACGTATGGTGGGGCGACAGCGCGAAACTGGCGCGGCCTCGATGGCGAGGGAGGGCGGCGCGTTGCCCAGCGCGACGGCGATGTTGCGCAGCCAGCGCTCGTGCCCGATGCGGCGGATCGGCGAGCCCGCCAGGCGTTCGTTGAAGTCGGCCCCGCTAAAGGACTCCGATCTGCTACGTGCTGAAGCACGTGCAGAGTCGTATGCCACGCTTCGCTCAACGGGGTGAGGCTTTAGCCCGTGCTCGTCGACTCGACCTTCGCGCGCGCCTGCCCGCGGTAGAAGCGGATGCCGATCGGGTCGCCCGCATCGAGCATCGCGGCGTCCTGCACCACGCTGCCGTCTTCCCGCTGGACGATGCTGTAGCCGCGCGCCAGCACGCCTTCCGGGTTGAGGTGGGCGAGGCTGCCGGCGAGCCGCGCCAGGTTGAGCTGGCGCTGCCCGAAACCGTCCTTGACCGCGCGGCGGGCGCGCATGCCCAGCGCGTCCAGCCGCTGCTGTTCGCGCTGGATGACGTGAATCGGCGTCACCAGCCGCTGGCTCAGCCGTGCGATGCGCAGGTGCCCGGTCGTCAGGCGGGTGCCGCTGGCGTGGCGCAGGCGGTGTGCCAGCTGACTCAGTTCGGTCTGCCGGCGGCGCAGCTGCTCGGCCGGGTGGACCAGGCGCCGCGCCAGGTAATCCAGCCGCTGCATTTCGGCCTGCTGTCTGCGCGTGAACGGGTGCTGCAGCCGGCGTGCCAGCTGGTCCAGCTGCAGCAGCAGTTCCTGTCGCAGCGGGCTGGCGAGCTCGGCCGCCGCCGTCGGGGTGGGCGCGCGCAGGTCGGCGGCAAAGTCGGCCAGGGTGAAATCGGTTTCGTGGCCGACCCCGCTCACCACCGGCATCGGGCTGGCGGCAATCGCCCGCGCCACCGCCTCGTCGTTGAACGCCCACAGATCCTCCAGCGAGCCGCCGCCGCGGCACACCAGCAGCACGCCGCATTCGGCGCGTGCGCCGGCCGTGCGGATGGCGGCGGCGATCCGCGCGCCCGCGCCGGCGCCCTGCACCGGGGTCGGATAGAGGATCACCGGCAGGCCCGGCATGCGGCGCGAAAGCGCGGTCAGGATGTCATGCAGGGCTGCCGCCTGCGGTGAGGTGACGATGCCCAAGGTGCGCGGAAAGCGCGGCAGGGCGCGTTTTTTCGCCGGATCGAACAAACCTTCGGCTTCCAGTTTTGCCTTGAGCATGAGAAAGGCCTCATACAGGCGGCCGGCGCCGGCGCGGCGGATCGCCTCGGCGCCGAGCTGGAATTCGCCGCGCGCCTCGTACAGCGAGGGCAGCGCGCGAATTTCGACGTGGTCGCCGTTGGCCGGGGTGAAGTCGGCAAACTGGTTGCGCCCGCGGAACATCACGCAGCGCACCTGCGCGGCGGCGTCCTTCAGCGAAAAATACCAGTGGCCGGAAGCGGCGCGCATGAAGTTGGACACTTCGCCTTCCACCCACAACAGCGGCAGTTGCGATTCCAGCGCGCGGCGCGCCATGCGGTTGAGCTCGCTCACGGTGAGGACGGGCAGGGCAGGCGCGATGGCGGGGAGATCGTCCGGATAATCCATGGGCTGCAGGATAACGGGTTAACGCCCAGCGCGGTTCATGCACAGTCATCAAGCTTTCACAAAATATATTGCGTCAATGCTATTGACGTGGGTTGCGTTTTGTTAAGTGCTTGATATTTAAGTAGTATTGTCATTGTCTACTTTTTGTGCCAAACGGCTTTTCCCTTTGTGGGCGGGTGTTTAAGGGGGCAGGCAGGCAGTTCCCAACAGACTTATCCACATCAATTGTGGAGAACTCGCAGGGAGCCCGAAAATACGCCGCTCCCTCAATTGGTGCTTGCCGAAACCCGCACGCCGGGGCTACATTCCGCCTGGTGTTTTCATTTGGAGTGGTATTCAGTGTTTGCCATCATAGAGGCGGCCGGTTGGCCGATCTGGCCGTTGATTCTGGCGTCTGTCGTCGCCGTGGCCATCATCATCGAACGTGCGTACAGTTTGCGGACCCAGGAAGTCGCCCCCGCCAGCCTGCTGCTGGAAACGATCAAGAGTTATCAGGAACGCGGCGTCACCCAGGAGCTCGTCACGCGGCTGGCCGACGGTTCGGCGATGGGGCGGGTTTTTGCGACCGCGCTGAAGAACGCCCACAACTCGCGCGAGATCATGAAGGAATCGATCGAGGAGTCCGGCCGCGCCGTCACCCACGAGCTCGATCGTTTTCTGACGTCGCTGGGCACCATCGCCAGCATGGCGCCGCTGCTGGGCCTTCTGGGTACGGTGATCGGCATGATCGAGATCTTCGGCGCCCAGACCGGCGGCGGCACCAATCCCGGCCAGCTGGCGCACGGCATCTCGATCGCGCTGTACAACACCGCGTTCGGCCTGATCGTGGCGATCCCGGCAATGATTTTCTATCGCTACTTCCGCGCCAAGGTGGAGTCCCTGGTGGTCGACATGGAGCAGCAGGCGATCAAGCTGGTGGAAATCGTCCACGGCGAGCGGAAATAAAGGAAATAAAGCAGCCATGAATTTTCGTAGAGGCCGTCGCGAGGACTATCCGGAAATCAACCTGATTCCGTTCATCGACATCCTGCTCGTCATCGTGATTTTTCTGGCGGTGACCACCACCTATGCGCGCTTTGCCGAGCTCAAGATCAATCTGCCCACCAGCAGCGCCGAGCGGACGCCGACCCCGCCCAGGCAGATCGAGGTGGCGGTTGGCGAAAGCGGCCGCTACCAGGTCAACGATACCGCGGTCGGCGAAATCTCGGTCGACGAGCTGGCCGCCGCCCTGAAAAAGGCCGCCGGCAGCCAGGTCGACCCCGTGGTGGTGATCAACGCCGATGCGCGGGCCGCGCATCAGTCGGTGGTGAACGTGATGGAAGCGGCGCGCCGGGCGGGACTGAGCCGCATCACCTTCGTCACCCAGACCGCCCCGTAAGCGGGCGCACCCGTGGTTTCCCTTCAGCATCTGTGGGCGCGCACCGGCGTGCTCACGCTGCTGCTCTCACCCCTCGCTGCGCTGTTCGCGGCCATATCCTGGCTGCGCCGTCTGGCGTACCGGCGCGGCTGGCTGGCTGCCATTTCCGTCGGCGTGCCGGTGATCATCGTCGGCAACCTCAGCGCCGGCGGCAGCGGCAAAACCCCGCTGACGATCTGGCTGGTGAACCGGCTGCGTGCCCAGGGCTACCGCCCGGGTGTGGTCAGCCGCGGCTACGGCGGCGCGGCGCACGGTTGCGTCGAGGTGCGGCCTGGCAGCGACCCGGCGGAGGTGGGCGACGAGCCGCTGCTGATCCATCTTAAAACCAGCGCGCCGGTGGTGGTCGGACGCGACCGGGTGACGGCGGCGCGCACCCTGCTGGCGCGCCATCCGGGGGTGGACGTGATCGTGTCCGACGACGGCCTGCAGCACTATCGCCTGCAGCGCGACCTCGAACTGGTGGTGATCGACGCGGCGACCGGGCTTGGCAATGGCTGGCCGCTGCCGGCCGGCCCCCTGCGCGAACCCCCCAGCCGGTTGAACAGCGCGGATGCGGTGATCCAGGTGGTGCGCGGGACGGCACAGCCGTATCCGTACGGGGTAAAGACCTGGCGCGTCGACTACAGCGCAGGGCAGGCCTGGCGCCTGCGCGCGCCACGGGAAACGAGCGCGCTGCGCGACCTGCCGCAACACGACTGGCTCGCCGCGACCGGCATCGGCCGCCCGCAGGGCTTCTTCGACATGCTGCAAGCCGAGGGCATCCGTTTCACGCCGCGCGCCTTCGCCGACCACCATGCCTTTCGGTCGCAGGACCTGCCGGCCGACGCCGCGGTGCTGATGACTGAAAAAGACGCGGTAAAATGCCGCTCGTTTGCGGGAATGGACTGGTGGGCGGTGGAGCTGGATGTTGCGCCGGAAGCCGGATTGATCCATTGGCTGGACGCACGCATCGAGCAATCTTTATCAAAGCCGGCCGCAGCCGCCCGCAACGGCCCGCGCGCCGGGGAACCACAGGACCCTGATCAATGAACCCCAAGCTGCTTGAAATCCTCGTCTGCCCGGTCTGCAAAGGCCCCCTCGAATGGAAAAAATCCGCGCATGAACTGGTGTGCCGGGCATGCCGCCTGGCCTATCCCATCCGCGACGACATTCCGGTGATGCTGCCGGAAGAGGCACGCACCCTGAGCGTCGACGAAATCCACGATCGCTGATCGTCATGCGCTTTTGCGTCGTCATCCCTGCGCGCTATGCGTCCAGCCGGCTGCCGGGCAAGCCGCTGGCGGATATCGGCGGCCGTCCGATGGTCCTCCATGTGCTGGAACGCGCCCTGCAGGCGGGGGCCGAGTCGGTGGTCGTCGCCACCGACGACGTACGGGTGCAGCAGGCGGTCGAGGCGGCAGGCCACCAGGCCCTGATGACCTCGCCGGACCACCAGTCCGGCACCGAACGGCTGGTCGAAGTGGCCGAAACCCTGGGCTGGGACGACGACACGCTGGTGGTCAACGTGCAGGGCGACGAGCCCCTGATCGACCCCATGCTGATCCGCGAAGCCGCGCGCCAGCTGGTGCTGCACGACGATGCGGTGATGGCCACGCTGGCGCATCCGATCCACGATCATGCCGACTTCATCAATCCCAACGTCGTCAAGGTCGTCGCCGACGAAGCCGGCTATGCGCTGTATTTCAGCCGCGCGCCGATTCCCTGGCCGCGCGATGCCTTCTCCGCGCAACAGCCCATGCCGCACGAACTCGGCGCACTGCGCCACATCGGCCTGTACGCCTACCGCGCCGGCTTCCTGCGCACCTATGCCAGCCTGGCCAGTTCGCCGCTGGAGCGCTACGAGATGCTCGAACAGTTGCGCGTGCTGTGGCACGGCCACCGCATCAGCCTCGGCATCACCCCCATCGCGCCGGCGCCCGGCGTCGATACGCCGGAAGACCTGGCGCGGGTTCGTGGTCTGTTTCAGGCAAGCTAACAGGCGGTTGAATCCCCCAATAAAAAATTTTAAGTGTTGCGCGCGCGAGCCATGCCTTACGCTAGCGAGGTTTTAATACATTCAAATCAAGGGAGACACGCGATGCGTTTGATTCTGTTGGGCGGCCCTGGCGCCGGCAAAGGCACTCAGGCTAACTACATCAAGGAAAAGTACGGCATTCCGCAGATTTCCACCGGCGACATGCTGCGTGCGCAAATCAAGGCCGGCACCGAACTCGGCATGAAAGCCAAGGCCATCATGGACGCCGGCGGCCTGGTTTCCGACGACATCATCATCGGCATGGTGAAAGCCCGCCTGACCGAAGCCGATTGCCAGAACGGCTACCTGTTCGACGGTTTCCCGCGCACCATCCCGCAGGCCGAAGCGATGAAAGCTGCCGGCGTGCCGATCGACTTCGTGGTCGAGATCGACGTTCCCGACGAGGAAATCGTCAAGCGCATGTCCGGTCGCCGCGTGCACGTCGCCTCGGGCCGCACCTACCACGTGGTGTTCAACGCGCCCAAGGTGGCCGGCAAGGACGACGTCACCGGCGAAGACCTGATCCAGCGCGACGACGACACGGAAGAAACCGTGAAGAAGCGCCTCGACATCTATCACGCGCAGACCGAGCCCCTGGTGAAGTATTACGGTGACTGGGCCGCGCAAGGCGATGCCGGCGCACCCAGGTACGTCAAGGTTGCCGGCACCGGCAAGGTCGATGGGATCCGCGATTCGATCTTTGCCGCACTGGGCTGATTCGAACGGCGCTGAAGAATCCGGGCTGACATAACGATGCCACAGCAGATTGCCCCGATGACCGACACTGAACGCTGGATTGTCCAGCAGGCGGTGAACGAGCGTTATGGCAAGGACGTTGAGGTTCAGAACGTCGAAACCGAGATTCGCCTGCACATCGACGACCGCGAACTGGCCCTGTGCCCGGGCCTTTACTGGAACGAGCGCGGCTGTCATTTCGTGTTGTCCAAAACGGGTGATTCGCGCTATCGCAGCATGTTTTTCTATCGCATCCGCGATCGCTTCGCGACCGGCCGCGAGGAATACGACGATATCGGCGATTGCGTCACCACGTTGCTGAAAATGCAGGTCGACGAAGAAACCAGGCGCCTGGCCGAGGGCGAAGCATCCGGCCACAGTTAGACCAAGCCAGCCCTGTTTTAATTAGCTGTTTTTAATTAAAGCCGGCGCTGGCTTTTCGCTTTGTAGCAACCCTGTTAATTGCGTTGAATTAAAACACTGAGGAGACAACCCCATGGCGAAGAAAATGAACGCCTTTTACGCACAATCCGGCGGCGTGACCGCCGTCATCAACGCCTCGGCCTGCGGCGTGATCGAAACCGCGCGCAAGCACAAGGACAAGATCGGCAAGGTCTACGCCGGCCGCAACGGCATCATCGGCGCACTGACCGAAGACCTGATCGACACCACCAAGGAATCCGCCGCCGACATCGCCGCGCTGCGCACCACGCCGTCGGGCGCCTTCGGTTCGTGCCGCTTCAAGCTGAAGTCGCTGGAAGCCAACAAGCGCGAATACGCACGCCTGATCGAAGTCTTCAAGGCGCACAACATCGGCTATTTCTTCTACAACGGCGGCGGCGATTCGGCCGACACCTGCTTCAAGGTCAGCCAGCTGTCCGAGCAGATGGGCTACCCGATCCAGGCCATCCACGTGCCGAAGACGGTCGACAACGACCTGCCGATCACCGACTGCTGCCCCGGTTTCGGCTCGGTCGCCAAGTACATCGCCGTGTCCACGCTGGAAGCCAGCTACGACGTGCGCTCGATGGCCAAGACCTCGACCAAGGTGTTCGTGCTCGAAGTGATGGGCCGCCACGCCGGCTGGATCGCCGCTGCCGGCGGATTGGTTGAAGACCACGGCATCCCGGTCGTCATCCTGTTCCCGGAAATCGAATTCGACCAGAAGAAATTCCTCGCTCGCGTCGACAAGCTGGTGAAGGCACACGGCTACTGTACCGTCGTCGTCTCCGAAGGCTGTCATTACCCGGACGGCACCTTCCTCGCCGAGCAGGGCACCCGCGACGCCTTCGGCCACGCCCAGCTGGGCGGTGCCGCCCCGGTGGTCGCCAACATGATCAAGGACGCGCTCGGCCACAAGTTCCACTGGGCCGTCGCCGACTACCTGCAGCGCGCCGCGCGCCACATCGCCTCGAAGACCGACGTCAAGCAGGCCTACGAGCTGGGCAAGAAAGCCGTCGAACTGGCGATCAAGGGCCACAACTCGGTGATGCCGACCGTCGACCGCATCTCCGACGAGCCCTACAAGTACAAGATCGGCATGGCCGACCTGAAGGACGTCGCCAACGTCGAGAAATTCATGCCGCGCGACTTCATCACACGGGACGGCTTCGGCATTACGCCCAAGTGCAAGCGCTATCTGACCCCGCTGATCCAGGGCGAGGACTATCCGAAGTACGAGGGCGGCCTGCCGGTCTACGTGACGCTGAAGAACGTCGCGGTGGCGAAGAAACTGGCTGCGTTCAAGATTTGAAAGGGAGGGGCTAGGAAATAGGGGCTAGGAATTAGGGGCTAGGAATTAGGGGATGAGCGGCTGTGCCGCGTCATTCAATAGGCGCGGGCTTCGCCCGCACCACCCCTAGCCCCTAGATCCTAAATCCTAAATCCTAAATCCTAAATCCTATCCCCTAAAAAAATGACCCTCGATCGCGCTAAACAACTGCTCAAGGTGCAAGCCGACTTTGGCGGTTTCTACAACGGCAATTCAGCCAAGCTGATTTTGTCCGAGGTGCAGCGCGAGCATGGGCAGGATGCGGTCGATCAACTTATCAGGGAATTGCAGCTCGACCAGATTTTTGGGTTCGAGCCGGGCACGCGGTTTGAAGGCGGCCTGGCAATAGGCAAGTAGCAGTAAACAGGAACGGTGGCGAAAGCGACCGTTTTTTCGGGATTTTTGAGGAGATAAAGATCATGAATGAAGGTTTGCTGTTTGCCCTCGTGGCGGCGGTGCTCGCACTGCTCTACGGAATCGTTTCGATCAAGTGGATTCTGGGATTGCCCACTGGCAACGACCGCATGCGCGAAATCGCAGCGGCCGTGCAGGAAGGCGCTTCCGCCTATCTGAACCGGCAATACACCACCATCGGCGTCGTCGGTGTGATTCTGCTGGTCGCGATTTTCTTCGCCCTGGGCTGGCAAACCGCCGTCGGTTTCCTGCTTGGCGCCGTGCTTTCCGGACTGACCGGCTATATCGGCATGAACGTCTCGGTGCGCGCCAACGTGCGCACCGCCGAAGCGGCATCGCAAGGCCTCAATGCCGCCCTCAACGTCGCCTTCAAGGGCGGCGCCATCACCGGTATGCTGGTGGTCGGCCTCGGCCTGCTCGGCGTGGCCGGCTATTACGCCGTGCTCACCCTGGGAATGGGCGAGACGACCGCGCAGGCGACGCATGCACTGGTCGGCCTGGCCTTCGGCGGTTCGCTGATTTCCATCTTCGCCCGACTCGGCGGCGGCATCTTCACCAAGGGCGCCGACGTCGGCGCCGACCTGGTGGGCAAGGTCGAAGCCGGCATTCCCGAAGACGACCCGCGCAACCCCGCGGTGATCGCCGACAACGTCGGCGACAACGTCGGCGACTGCGCCGGCATGGCGGCCGACCTGTTCGAAACCTACGCCGTGACCATCATCGCCACCATGCTGCTGGGCGGCCTGCTGATCACCGACTCCCCGAATGCGGTTATCTACCCACTGGTTTTGGGCGGTTTCGCCATCGTCGCTTCCATCGTCGGCACCTTCTTCGTCAAGGTACGCGAAGGCGGCAAGATCATGAACGCGCTGTATCGCGGTCTGATCGTGTCGGGCGCGCTGGCCGCGGTCGCGTTCTACCCCATCACCACCTGGATGCTGGGCGAAGGCGTGATGATCGAAGGTGAACTGGTGACCTCGCTGAACCTGTATTACGCCAGCTTGATCGGCCTCGCGCTGACCGCCGCCATGGTGTGGATCACCGAGTACTACACTGCGACCGAGTTCAGCCCGGTGCGTCACATCGCGCAAGCCTCCACCACCGGCCACGGCACCAACGTGATCGCCGGCCTCGGCGTGTCGATGAAGTCCACCGCCGCACCCGTGCTGGCCGTGTGTGCCGCCATCTGGGGCGCCTACGAGCTGGGTGGCCTGTATGGCATCGCCATCGCCGCCACCTCCATGCTGTCGATGGCCGGCATCATCGTCGCACTCGACGCCTACGGCCCGATCACCGACAACGCCGGCGGCATTGCTGAAATGGCCGGCCTGCCGGACAACATCCGCAACATCACCGACCCGCTCGACGCCGTGGGCAACACCACCAAGGCCGTCACCAAGGGCTACGCCATCGGCTCCGCCGGTCTCGCCGCCCTGGTGCTGTTCGCCGACTACACGCACGCCCTGAGCGCCGGCGGCCAGACCCTGACCTTCGACCTGTCCAACCACATGGTCATCATCGGCCTGTTCATCGGCGGCATGGTGCCCTACCTGTTTGCCGCGATGGGCATGGAAGCAGTCGGCCGCGCCGCCGGTTCCGTGGTGGTGGAAGTGCGCCGCCAGTTCAAGGAAATCCCCGGCATCATGGAAGGCACAGCCAAGCCGGAATACGGCACCTGCGTCGACATGCTGACCAAGGCCGCGATCAAGGAAATGATCGTACCGTCGCTGCTGCCGGTCGCCGTCCCGGTGATCGTCGGCCTCACCCTCGGCGCACAGGCCCTGGGCGGCGTGCTGGTCGGCACCATCGTCACCGGCATCTTCGTCGCCATTTCCATGACCACCGGCGGCGGTGCATGGGATAACGCCAAGAAATACATCGAAGAAGGCAACTTCGGCGGCAAGGGTTCGGAAGCGCACAAGGCTGCCGTTACCGGTGATACCGTCGGCGATCCCTACAAGGACACCGCTGGTCCCGCCGTCAACCCGCTGATCAAGATCATCAACATTGTCGCACTGCTGATCGTGCCCTTGATCGCGTAAGGCCTGATCGCCCGTGCATTGCGGGCTTCACCCAGAACCGCCCCGCACGCTATAGTGCGGGGCGGTTTTGTTTTGGACGCAGGAACCCCGCACGGTATTGCTTGCCTGACTACCAGCCCCCCTTAGGAGAAGCATTCTTGAAACACTTTATTGTGGCCTGTGCACTTGCGCTGCCCTTGGTCTTCAACGCTGGCCTTGCCCACGCCGGCGGCGTCGAGCGCCTCAAGGCCTTTATCGCCGGCGCCAAAACCGCCGAGGCCGACTTCAGCCAGACCGTCTCCGACAAGACCGGCCGCGTTACCCAGCAGGCCAGCGGCAGGATGGCGTTTGCCCGCCCCGGCAAGTTTCGCTGGGACTACACCGCGCCGTATGAACAGGTGATCGTCGGCGACGGCGTCAAGCTGTGGCTGTACGACGCCGACCTCGAACAGGTCACCGTCAAGTCGCTCGGCGACGTCATCGCCGGCACTCCCGCTGCGCTGCTGGCCGGCGACAACTCGATCGAAAAATACTTCACCCTGAAAAACGCAGGCGAGGCGGGCGGCCTGGAATGGCTGGAAGCCACCCCCAAAAACAAGGACACCACGTTCGAGCGCATCCGCATGGGCTTCAAGGGCGACGTGTTGGCGCAGATGGAGTTGGACGACTTTTTCGGCCAGCGCACCACGCTCAAGCTGTCGCACTTCGTGCGCAACCCGACCATCGCACCGTCGCGCTTTACCTTCACCCCGCCGAAGGGCGCCGACGTCATTGACGAGTAATCCGTTCAGCGGGTCGAACAGGCATTCTGCCCATCCTGTGGGAGCGGGTTTGCCCGCGACAGGTCTACCCATTGGGGCTGAAGCCCCTCCTACAGAGAGATCGTGCAGGGTATCGAGCCGGGGCGGCCCTACAATCGCCCCCAGGTTCTGAAGGATAATTGGCGGCCATGTCCACCCAAGACCTTTTCCAAACCGACACCCCCGAGCCCGCACGCGACGACCCCAACGCGCCGCTGGCCGAGCGCCTGCGCCCGCACACCCTGGCCGATGTCGTCGGGCAAACCCACCTGCTCGGCCCCGGCAAGCCGCTGCGCCTTGCCTTCGATTCCGGCAAGCTGCATTCGATGATCCTGTGGGGGCCGCCCGGGGTGGGCAAGACCACCCTGGCGCGGCTGACCGCGCAGGCCTTCGGCGCCGACTTCATCGCGATCTCTGCCGTGCTCTCCGGCGTCAAGGACATCCGCGAAGCCGTCGGGCGCGCGCGCATGAACCAGAGCCTGGCCCGCACCACCATCCTGTTCGTCGACGAAGTCCACCGCTTCAACAAGTCGCAGCAGGATGCCTTCCTGCCGCACGTCGAATCCGGGCTGTTCACCTTCATCGGCGCCACCACCGAAAACCCCTCGTTCGAAGTCGTCGGCGCGCTCTTGTCGCGCGCCCAGGTCTACGTGCTGAAATCGCTGACGCCTGACGAGCTCGGCCAGTTGATGCAGCGCGCGCTGAAGGAGCTGCCGGACCTGAAGCTGGGCGAGGGCGTAGACAAGCTGCTGGCCGCCTACGCCGACGGCGACGCCCGCAAGCTGCTCAACCTGCTGGAACAGCTCGACATCGCCGCGCGCACCTCGCAGGTGAAGGAAGTCGATGCCGCCTTCGTCGAGAACGCGCTGGCGCAATCGCTGCGCCGCTTCGACAAGGGCGGCGAAGCCTTCTACGACCAGATTTCCGCGCTGCACAAAAGCGTGCGCGGCAGCGACCCGGATGCCTCGCTCTACTGGCTGGTGCGCATGCTCGACGGCGGCGCCGACCCGCGCTACCTCGGCCGGCGGCTGATCCGCATGGCGAGCGAGGACATCGGCCTGGCCGACCCGCGTGCGCTCGGCATCATGCTCGACGCCGTCGCCACCTACGAGCGCCTCGGCAGCCCCGAAGGCGAACTCGCGCTGGCCGAAGCCTGCATTTATCTGGCCTGCGCGCCCAAGAGCAACGCCGCCTACGTCGCCTACAACGCTGCGCGCGCCTTCGTGCAGTCCAACCCCTCCAACGACGTCCCCATCCACCTGCGCAACGCCCCCACCAAGCTGATGAAGGAGCTGGGCTACGGCCGCGCCTACCGCTACGCCCACGACGAGCCCGAAGCCTACGCCGCCGGAGAACGCTACTTCCCCGACGACCTTCAGGAACAGCATTTCTACCAGCCCACCCCGCGCGGCCTCGAAGGCAAGATCGCCGAGAAGCTGGCGCACCTGAAGAAGCTGGATGAGGAGGCAGGGAAGGGCTGAGCCTGTCGAGGCCTTACGATTGGCTTGAGCAATAGCCTTGCACGTGGTATATAGCATGGTATATACCGATCCTGGGAAGGAGATGAGCCATGCAAACCGCAAAGCTATTCAAGAACGGCCGCAGTCAGGCCGTGCGCCTGCCTGCTGAATATCGGTTCGAAGGGGACGAGGTTCTGATCCGCCGCGACCCGGTTACCGGCGACATCATCCTCAGCCCACGCAACAAGAAATTTGAAGACTGGGTCAAACTGCGCGACAGGCTGCTGCCCCGTATTCCGCAGGAAGACCTCGCCGCCTTCGACGACCTGCGCGACACCGGCCCTCATGCCGAACGCGACTGGCCATGAGTGCCGTGTTGATGCTGGACACCAATGCGGTTTCCGCCCTCGTCAAAGGGCAGGCGGATAGCCTGAGCAAAATACTGGAACAGCGGCCATTTTGTGTCTCCGTCATCACCGAAGCGGAATTGCGCTTCAGTTTGGCGCGCAGGCCCGTCAATGCAGATCTGCGCAGCATCATCGAGAATCTGCTGCTGGTTACCGACATCCGCTCCTGGAACTCCGCCTGCGCAGAGCGCTACGGGCATTTGCGTGCCGAACTGGAAGCGGTCGGCAGGCCGCTGGGCCCTATGGACCTGCTCATCGCCACGCATGTACTGGCGGAAGACTGCACTCTGGTCAGCGCTGACCGGGCATTCGCTCACGTTCCCGGTCTGAGGCTATTAAACTGGACAGCAGCGCCGGCCAATCTTAAATAGCCTGACACCGAAATCACCCCGCGTGCTCGAAGGCATCCCAAGCTCATGCAGTTGTTGATACACGAGCAGAATGGTTTGAGTCGTATCGCCTAAATCTGGCCCAACGCGCCATTGCCAAAAGTCCATTAATGGACTAATGTTCCGTTATCAGTACATTCCAATACTGGCATGGAGCGTGAGATGCAAACCACAGCACACGCCGTAAAGACCCAAAACAAACCCAGCAGCCGCGACCTGTCCGCCGCCGGCCTGCGCGCCTTCTTCAACATCGCGCGCGACTGGGGGCTCAACACCGAAGAGCAGATGGTGCTGCTGGGCACCCCTGGCCGCTCGACCTTCTTCAAGTGGAAATCCGCCCCCGAGTCCGCCGACCTCAAGCGCGACACCCTCGAGCGCTTGTCATACCTCCTGGGCATCTACAAGGCGCTGCAGGTCCTGTTGCCTGCAACGACAGCGGCCGATGCCTGGGTTAAAAAGCCCAATGCCGCGCCCCTGTTCGGCGGCAAGCGCGCGCTCGACCGCATGCTCGGCGGCAACGTCGCCGACCTGCTGGCCGTCCGCCAGTATCTGGACGCCCGGCGGGGCGGCTGGGCATAGGCGCGGCTGGGCTTGATCACCCCCACCACGTGCTTGAGCTGGAACCCGGCCTGGCGCGTCATCCCCAGTCGCTTTCCTTCAATCGGCCTGTTCGAGCGCGTGGCGAGCCCCGAGGATTTTGACGCCCTCTATGCGCTGGAGGCCATGACCAACGACCGCATCCGCGACGAAGTCGGCGAGATCAGCCTGGTTCCCCCCGAAGAGCGGCTGTTCGGCCCCGGCAGCACCTGCATCATGGCCACCTTCACTCATTTGAACCCGCAGGGCAGCCGTTTCAGCGACGGCACGTATGGCGTGTTCTATTGCGCGCGCAAGCAGGACACCGCCATCGCCGAAACCCGGCATCACGCGGCCCTTTTCATGCAGGCCACCCACGAGCCCCCCATGCGATTGCAGATGCGGCTTTACAAAGTGAAAGCGAATGGCGAGGTGGCCGATTTGCGTGAGGCAAGCCAGGCCGATCCGCGCATCGTCGATCCGGACGACTACGGCCATGCCCAGGGCATCGGCCGCAGCCTGCGGGCCGCCGGCGCTCTCGGCATCGTGTACCCCTCGGTACGCCACCCCGGCGGCGAATGCCTCGCCGCACTGCGCACCGGTATCGTGAAAAACTGTCTGCACGCCGCCTACCTGGAATACCAGTGGAACGGGGAGGGCATCGACGCGGTGTTTGAGGTGAGTCAGGTGCTGTGAGGGTGGGGAAAAATAGGCTTGAGCCTATCAAGAAACCGAGCTATTGTAAGGAATCCTTGTTTTCTGAATCGGGTTGACCATGCTTGCCAAGATGACCGCCAAGAACCAGCTCACCTTGCCCAAGAGCGTGACCAATGCGCTGGGCGAGGTTGAATACTTCGACGTGCAAACCAAGGATGGCCAGGTCATCCTCACCCCCGTTCGCATCCAGCGTGCCGATGCGGTGCGCGCCAAACTCGCAGAGCTCGATCTGAACGAGCAGGACATCGCCGACGCCGTCACCTGGGCGCGCCAATCCACGGCCAAGCGGAAAAAATGAGCCGCCCGCCACGGGTGGTGCTCGATACCAATCTGGTACTTTCCGCCCTGGTGTTCGCCAACGGCCGGCTCGCGGCGTTGCGCCACGCCTGGCAGGGCGGCAAGTGCGTGCCGCTCGTCTCCAAGACCACCACGGCCGAGCTGATCCGCGTGCTGGCTTATCCAAAATTCAAGCTCAGTGATGAAGAACAACAGGAATTGCTGGCCGATTACCTGCCCTGGTGTGCCACCGTGCGCATCCCTAATCCGCCACCTGTTACTCCTGACTGTCGCGATCCATTCGATCAGCCATTCCTGCAACTCGCCTTCGCAGGAAAAGCTGACTCCCTCGTCAGCGGCGACCGGGATTTGTTGAGCCTGGCCGATCAGTTCGAGTGCCCCATCGTTACGGCCGAGCAGTTTCTGAAAGCCTTCGATTTGTGAACGTCTTAGCGTATAGAAGTGACCTTGCCTGCAAGTTTGGATAGGTGAAGCGTGGGTTGGGAGGAGGCTAACTGGCATTCCTCTGGATGTGCGACTATTCGGCAGATAACAAAAAGGGGGTGTCTTGGCTCCACAGCCAGAACAACAAGCAAGGGGGAATATCGATGTGCTGCTGGAGGCGGCAGGCTGGCACGTCTGCGATTCCGCCGCTGCCAACATCCACGCCGCGCGTGGCGTCGCCATCCGCGAATTTCCGCTGCCTGGCTACGGCTTCGCCGACTATCTCTTATATGTAGACGGCAAGGCGGCGGGGGTGATCGAGGCCAAGAAGGAGGGCGTCACCCTCACCGGCGTCGAAACCCAGTCAGACAAATACACCAAGGGCCTGCCCGCCGGTTTGCCGCGCTGGAGCAACCCGCTGCCGTTTTCCTACCAGACCACCGGAATCGAAACCCGCTTCACCAACGGCCTCGACCCCACGCCGCGCTCGCGCCCGGTGTTCGCCTTCCACCAGCCCAAGTTGCTGGCCGACTGGCTGAATTACGCGCCCGCCGTGCAGTCGGGTGAGGAAGCAGTTGCAGAAACAGCCGCCACCTTCCTCGCCAAGCTGCAAGCCATGCCGCCGCTCAAGGAAGAAGGCCTCTGGCCCGCACAGATCACGGCGATCCACAACCTCGAAAAATCCCTCAAGGAAAACCGCCCGCGCGCCCTGATCCAGATGGCCACCGGCTCGGGCAAGACCTTCACCTCGATTTCCTTCATCTATCGGCTGATCAAGTTCGCCGGTGCGCGTCGCATCCTGTTCCTGGTCGATCGTGGCAACCTCGCCGACCAGACGCTCAAGGAATTCCAGCAATACGTCTCGCCCTACAACAACTTCAAGTTCAGCGAGGAATACATCGTCCAGCGCCTGCAGGGCAACCAGATCGACACCACCGCCCGCGTCTGCATCTGCACC
>JAUYCF010000012.1 GCA_030692355.1 Thiobacillus sp. | reverse complement strand
GAATGCAGCACTACACTATTGATCCGGCACGAATTAAACATGACTACCGTTCGCCCTGAGCCTGTCGAAGGGCTGTGCTTCGACAGGCTCAGCACGAACGAACTCACGGATAAATCTGGCCGGATCAATAATGAACAATCTGGGATAATGGTACGCAGACTGGCCTACCCGGTTTCGGAACGTGAGCACCTGATTTCGTCAGTGGGCGGCCTGCTCGGTATCCTGGCGGCGCTGTGGGTCAGCCATTTCTGGCTTGATGGACATGGCGGCGTGCTGGCGATTGCATCGATGGGCGCTTCCGCCGTGTTGCTGTTCGCCGCGCCGCATGGCGCGATGTCGCAACCGTGGCCGGTGCTCGGCGGCCACCTGGTGTCGGCGCTGGTCGGCGTGAGCTGCGCGCGCTGGCTGGGCGGCGAGCCGATGCTGGCCGCCTCGCTGGCGGTGGCGCTGTCGATCGCGGCCATGTACAAGCTACGCTGCCTGCATCCGCCGGGCGCGGCCACCGCCCTGTATGCGGTGCTCGGCGGAGAAACCGTGCATGCGCTGGGTTATGTCTATCTGTTCAGCCCGGTGCTGCTGAACGTCATCGTGTTGATGGTCGTGGCCGTGGCATTCAACGCCCCCTTCGCCTGGCGGCGTTATCCGCAAAGCTGGCATCGGCGCACGCAACCCGTAGCCATGACTGCCGAAAAAAGCATGATTCCGCACAGCAGCCTGGTCTACGCCCTGTCCCAGATCGACACCTTCGTCGACATCAGCGAAGACGATTTGCAGCGGATTTACGCGCTGGCGCTGGCGGACCCGCAGCAGCCGGTTCCCGCAGCCACGCCGGAGCTTGCCGGGTCGCTGCGCTAACGGGAAGGGGTGGCCTGCGGGCGCGGCGCTGGACCTGTTTGCGCCGTTTGGCTCGAAGCGAATCGGAGAAGTTATCCCAGCGCGGTGTCCAGCATCATCATCACCACGAAGCCGCCGATGAGGCCGAGCGTGGCGGCCTGTTCGTGGCCCTTGCGGTGGGTTTCCGGAATGATTTCGTGCGACACCACCCAGATCATCGCGCCTGCGGCAAAGCCCAGCCCGGCCGGGTAGAGCGGCGCAAATCCCGAGGTGAGCGCGACGCCGATGATGGCGCCGAGCGGCTCGGCCAGTCCGGTGAGTGCGGCGATGGCGGCCGCCTGCCACGGCGCATAGGCGACGGTGCGCAGTGCCACGGCGACCACCAGGCCTTCCGGAATGTCCTGGAGCGCAATCGCCGCGGCCAGCGGCACTCCGACAGCGGTATCGCCGCCGGAAAAGCCGACGCCGATCGCCATGCCTTCGGGAAAGTTGTGCAGGGCGATGGCGAACACCATCAGCCACACGCGGCGCAACTGCATCCAGCCGGGACCGTGGCGACCGGCGCCGGGATGCTCGTGCGGCAGCGCCTTGTCGGCCAGCAGCAGGAACAGCGCGCCCAGCACCAACCCCACGGCGACAATGGCGGCGCCCGCCGGCCTGCTGCCGAGGATCACGGCGCCTGCTTCGACCCCCGGCAGGATCAGCGAAAAAGCTGCCGCCGCCGCCATCACCCCGGCGCCGAAGCCGAGCATGATGTCTTCCCAGCGCGTGGAAATCTTGCGGATGAACAACGCCGGCAGCGCGCCCAGCGCGGTGGCCAGCGCCGCTACGCCGGAGCCGGCCAGCGCCATCCCCATCGGCGTGTCGAGCCGGGTGCCGCCCTGCGCCCATGCCACCCACAGCAGTGCCGCCAGCAGCGCGAGCGCCAGCCCGCCGCTGCCGAATTTGAGCGTGGCGGCGTGACGCGGGTCGGCGAAATAATCCTGCAGGGCACGGGCGGCGGTGTTCATGGCTTCACTTTAGCCAATGCCCGGCGCCTCATCCTGGGCGCCCCGTCCGCCGTCAGGTTTATCTCCGGGGTCACGCAAGGTCGAAGCGATCGAGGTTCATCACCTTGTTCCAGGCCGCCACGAAGTCATGGACGAACTTCTCCTGCGCGTCTGCGCTGCCATAGGCTTCAGCCAGGGCCCGCAGCTGGGAATTCGAGCCGAAGATCAGATCGACACGGGTGCCGCTCCATCTGCGTTCACCCGTTGCGCGATCGGTCCCTTCAAACGCCTCTTCGGCGTCCGACACCGGCTTCCAGCTTGTGCTCATGTCGAGCAGGTTGACGAAGAAGTCGTTGGTGAGCACCCCCGGCCGCTGGGTGAAGACCCCCTGCTGGGACTGTCCGACGTTGGCGTTCAGGGCGCGCATGCCGCCCACCAGCACCGCCATTTCGGGCGCGGTGAGCGTCAGCAACTGCGCGCGGTCGAGCAGCAGTTCCTCGGCCGAGACGGTGTAGGTGCCCTTCTGGTAGTTGCGGAAGCCGTCCGCGATCGGTTCGAGCACGGCGAAGGCTTCGACGTCGGTCTGTGCCTGCGAGGCGTCCGTGCGGCCCGGCGCAAAGGGAACCCTCACGGCGTGGCCGGCATTCCTGGCGGCCTCTTCAACGCCGGCGCAACCCGCCAGAACGATCAGGTCGGCCAGCGAGACCTTCTTGTCGCCGGATTGCGCGCCATTGAATTCGCGCTGGATGCCTTCGAGCTTGCCAAGCACCCTGGCCAGTTGATCCGGCTGGTTGACCTCCCAGTCCTTCTGCGGTGCGAGGCGAATGCGCGCGCCGTTGGCGCCGCCACGCTTGTCGGAGCCGCGGAACGTGGACGCCGAGGCCCAGGCGGTCGAGACCAGCTCCGGGACGGTCAACCCGGATGCCAGGATCTTGCCCTTGAGGGCGGCGGCGTCCTGGTCGTCGATCAAGGCATGATCGACGGCGGGGATGGGGTCCTGCCAGATCAGCTCTTCGGCAGGCACTTCGGGGCCGAGATAGCGCGAACGGGGCCCCATGTCGCGGTGGGTCAGCTTGAACCAGGCGCGGGCAAAGGCATCGGCAAATTCGTCCGGATTCTGGTGGAAGCGCCGTGCAATCGGCTCGTAGATCGGGTCCATGCGCATCGCCATGTCCGCCGCGGTCATGATGATCGGCACCCGCTTCGACGCATCGTGCGCGGCCGGTGCCATGTTGCTGTCGGTCGCCACCTTCGGCGTCCACTGATGCGCGCCCGCCGGGCTCTTGGTCAGCCCCCACTCGTTGCCGAACAGCATATCCAGATAGCTCATGTCCCACCGCGTCGGGGTCGGCGTCCACGAGCCTTCCAGGCCGCTGCCGATCTGGTCGCCGCCCTTGCCGCTGCCAAAGCTGCTCTTCCAGCCCAGCCCCTGCTCTGCGAGCCCGGCTGCCTCGGGGGCCGGTCCGACCAGCGCCGCATCGCCGGCGCCGTGGCATTTGCCGAAGGTGTGCCCGCCGCAGGTGAGGGCGACGGTTTCCTCGTCGTTCATCGCCATGCGCGCGAACGTCTCGCGCACGTCGAGGCCGGACCCGACCGGATCCGGGTTGCCGCCGGGGCCTTCCGGGTTGACGTAGATCAGCCCCATCTGCACGGCAGCGAGCGGGTTTTCGAGGTTGCGCTCGCCGGAATAGCGTGCGCTGTCATCCAGCCACTTTTCTTCGTTGCCCCAGTAGACGTCCAGCTCCGGCGCCCAGATGTCCTCGCGCCCGCCGGCGAAACCGAAGGTCTTGAATCCCATCGACTCCAGCGCGACGTTGCCGGTGAGAACGAGGAGGTCGGCCCAGGAGATTTTCCTGCCGTACTTCTGCTTGATCGGCCACAGCAGCCTGCGCGCCTTGTCGAGGTTGACGTTGTCGGGCCAGCTGTTGAGGGGGGCGAAACGCTGGTTTCCGTGTCCTGCGCCGCCACGACCGTCGCCGGTGCGGTAAGTCCCTGCACTGTGCCACGCCATGCGAATGAAGAAGGGGCCGTAGTGACCGTAATCCGCCGGCCACCAGTCCTGCGAATCGGTCATCAGGGCCTCGAGGTCCTTCTTCACGGCCGCCAGATCGAGGCTCTTGAACGCTTCGGCGTAGTTGAAATCCGCCCCCATCGGACTGGCCTGGGGGGCGTGCTGGTGCAGGATTTCCAGCGGCAGCTGGTTCGGCCACCAGTCCCGGATCGACTTGGCACTACCGGTTTTGTGATGAAACGGACATTGCTTGTCTGACATGACGCTCTCCTGTTCGGTTGATACTCGATTCCACAGCGGAACACCTGCATTTAAGACCATGAATAAGAATTTGCATAATGAATAGTCTAGAATTGATCAATTGACAAAATCGAACGGATGTCATGACCCTGCAAGAACTGAAATATCTGGTTGCACTCGCCGACCACGGCCACTTCGGTCGCGCGGCGGAAGCCTGCTTCATCACCCAGTCGACGCTGTCCACCCAGATCAGGAAGCTGGAGGATTTTCTCGGCGTCACCTTGTTCGACCGCAGCCTCAAGCGCGTCACCCCGACGCCGATCGGCCAGGAAATCCTGCAGGCCGCGCGCAGCATCGTCGAGGAATCCGAGCGCATCCGCGAACTGGCCAGGCACTCCCAGGACCCGATGGCGCGCACAATTCACCTCGGCGTGATCCCCACGCTGGGGCCGTATTACCTGCCGCACGCGCTGACCCTGGTGCACAAAAAGCACCCTGACCTGCGGCTGCTGCTGCGCGAGGAAATGACGCCGCAGATCCTCGAACACCTGGCCAACGGCAAGCTCGATGCCGGCCTGCTGGCGCTGCCCGTCAACGACGACAGCCTGCGCGTCGAGCCGCTGTTCTACGAACCGTTTTTAGCCGCGTTGCCCGCCGGGCACCCGCTCGCCAAACGCGACACCTTGAAGGTGTCCGACATCATCAACGAGAAACTGCTGCTGCTCGACGAAGGGCACTGCCTGCGCGATCAGGCGCTCGACGTCTGCGGCAGCGGTTCGCGCGGCCGCGAGGAAGTGCGCGCCACCAGTCTGGAAACCCTGCGCCAGATGGTGGCGATGGGACTGGGGCTGACGCTGCTGCCGGCGCTGGCGGTCGACGCCGGGCCGCGCGTCAGCAAAAAGGCGGTCGAAATCCGCCCCTTCAAGTCGCCGCCGCCGGGGCGCACCATCGCCTTGGTGTGGCGCCGCCGTGCGCCGTTCCCGGAGACCTTCGAGCAGCTGGCGCAGACCTTGAAAAACGCACTGCCCGGCGATGTGGAGCCCGTCTAGCAGACTGTCGCCCTGGATCGGATCGCATTCATCCCGCGTTCATCGGAGCTTGCGTATGTTCTGCACAGTCGGATTTGAGACTCGTTTAGAATCGCTTCACCTTGAACCCCATTCCGTATCGCCTCCTGTTGTGCGCATCGCTTGCGCTGTGGTCGTCGTGGTCGTGGGGCCGCGCGGCGGCGCTCGACCTGCCTGAGCGCCCCGGTGCGTTCTGGTTGCAGCGCGATGCGCTGCCGCTCCAGGCGCCGCCCGTCCGGCTTGACCCGGTTCGTTTCGACAGCCTGGCCGCGCTCACCGAGCACGCCCTGCGCCAGCGTCCCGAAGCGCGCGCCGCCTGGCTCGGCATCCAGGCCGAGGCGGCAAGGCTGGATGCCGCGGAGGCCGCCAACTGGCCGACGCTGACCGGGCAACTAAACCTTAGCCAGAGCCGCGCACTATCGAGTTCCGGCACAACGGCGCCGACGCTGCAGCGCTACGGCCCCAGCCTCGGCCTGGCCTACGTGCTGTACGACTTCGGCGCACGCGCAGCCAGCATCGACGCCCAGCGCTACCAGCTCATCGCCAGCCTGCTGGCCAGCAACCGCACGCTGCAGGACACGGTCGCCGAAGTCGAATCGGCTTATTTTGCGGTGCTCGCCGCGCGCGCGCAGCGGATGGCGCAGGCCGGGCAGGAAGCCGCGCTACAGGCCAGCTTCGACGCGGTCGAGTTGCGCCTGCGTGGCGGGCTGGCGGCCCGCGCCGACCAGCTGCGCGCGCGCGCCGCCCTGAGCGAAGCGACGCTGGCACGGCAGCTGGCGGAACGGGATATTGCCAAGGCCGAGGCCATGCTGAAACAGGCGGCCGGTATCGAACAGACGCGTCCGCTGCTGCTCGATTGGGAAACCTCGCCGCCGCCTGCGCTGGACGCCGCGATCCTGCTGGCCGAACTGCTGGCCGAAGCCGGGCAGCAGCGCCCCGATCTGCGCGCCCTGCAGGCCGCCGCAGCGAGCGCGCGCGCCGAAGCCGCACGTGCGCGAGCGGCGCGCTGGCCGAGCCTGTCGCTGGCCGCCAATACCGGTCGCAGCTTCTTCCTGGAAGATGAGCGGTCGCCGTCGACCTCCTACAGCGTCGGCGTGAACCTGTCGGTGCCGTTGTTCGACGGCGGACGGCTGGCGGCGCTGGCGCGCGCCGCCGAACGCGACGCCGAACGCCTGCTGGCCGAGGCCGACAGCCAGCGCAGCCAGGTGGCCTTGAACGTGGCCGAGGCGTATCACGACGTGCGCCACGCGCAGGATCGGCGCGAAGGCGTGGCGGTGCAGTTCGACAGCGCCAGCGAATCGGCGCAGGCCGCCGAGGCGCGCTACACCGCCGGCGTCGGCAGCCTGCTGGAATGGCTGACCGCGCAGGCCGATCTGGCGCGCGCGCGGCAGGCGCAGGCGCAGGCCGATTCCGACTGGCTGGCCGCCTTTTCCCGTCTCAACCATGCGCTGGGCCGCCTGCCCGCCATTCCCCCCGAGAGCACTCCATGAAAGTTCGCCTACTCGTCACCCTCATCGTGCTGGCGCTGATTGCCGGCGTGGTATATCGCACCCAGATCGCGGAAACCGGTGACGGCAAGCAGGACGGCGAGCGGGCGCTTGCGGTGAAGACCGTGCCGGTGGCGGTGCGCGACTTCCCGCGCGTGATCGATCTGCCCGGCACGCTGGAAGCCGCGCAGCAGGTGGCCATCGTCGCCCAGGCCAGCGGCACGGTGCTGCGCCAGCATGTGCAGGAAGGTGCCCAGGTGCGGGCGGGCGAGGTGTTGTTCACGCTGGACGCGCGCCCGGCGCAGGCTCGCATTGCGCAAAGTCAGGCGGCGCTGGCCGGCGCACGCGCCGAAACCGCCGAGGCGGAGAAGACGCTGGCGCGTCTGGCGCCGCTGATGCAGCCGGGTTACATCAGCCGCCAGGAATTCGACGATGCCCAGGTGGCGCTGGAAACTGCGCGCGCGCGCGCCGGCAGCGCGCGCGCCGAGCTGGAGGCGGCGCGCATCGAGGTCGGCCACGCCCAGATCCGCTCGCCGATCGCCGGACGCGTCGGGCGCATCGCGATCCGCCAGGGCAGCCTGGTGCAGGCCGGCGGCGAGCCGCTCACCACGATCGTTGCGCCGGGTGCGCTCGACGTGCGCGCCGGGTTGGCCGAGGCCGACTGGCCGCAGCTTGCCGCGGCGCACGCGGCGGGCAGGGTGATGGCCGAGGCGTACCCGGACCTGCCCGGCGCAACAGGCCAGCCGGCGCCCGCCGCGCGCGGCGAACTGGTGTTCGTCGACACCCAGCTCAACCCTGCCACCGGCGCGGTGCCGTTGAAGGTGCGGCTCGATGGTTCGCCGGGCGCGCTGCTGTCCGGCCAGGGCGTGCGGCTGCGGCTGTTGCTGGGCAGCCTCGCCGACGTCATGGTGCTGCCCGAGGCGGCGCTGCAGCACGGCCAGGACGGCACCTATGTCTACGTGGTGCGCGACGGCCGCGCCGTGGTGCAGCCGGTGCGCGCGACGCACAGCCTCGATGGCCGACAGGTGGTCGAGGGCGAGCTGCAGGCGGGCGAGGCGGTGCTGGTCGAAATCCCCAAGCGCCTGAAGGCGGGCGGCAAGGTCACGCTCGAAGGCGCCGCGGCGGAAAAGCCGGGCGAGGCAAAGCCATGAGCCCGATACGCCTGGCGGGTCGGGCTGCGCGCCCCTTTACGCTTCATCACATCCCCACATGAACCTGTCGCGCATCTTCATCGAACGTCCGGTCGCCACGCTGATGCTGGTGCTGGCGATGGTGCTGTTCGGCGCGCTGGCCTACAAGCAGCTGCCGGTCAACGATCTGCCGCAGGTCGATTTTCCGACCCTGCGCATCGACGCCAGCCTGCCGGGCGCGAATCCCGAGACCATGGCCAACACGGTGGCGATGCCGCTGGAGCGCCAGTTGTCGACGGTGCCGGGAATCGAGTCGATGAGCTCGCAGTCGAGCCAGGGCTCGACCCGTATCACGCTGCAGTTCGAGCTTTCGCGCGACATCGATGCCGCCGCGCAGGACGTGCAGACCGCGATCGCGCAGGCGGCGCGCAACCTGCCCGCCGGCATCGATCCGCCTCAATTAAGAAAGATCAACCCGGCCGATTCGCCCATCCTGTATCTGGCGCTGTCGGCCGAGCGACTGCCGCTGACCGAACTCGACGCGATTGCCGACTCGCGGGTGGCGCAGCGCCTGTCGGGCATGAGCGGTGTGGCGCAGGTGCTGGTGTTCGGCTCGCAGAAATACGCGCTGCGGCTGTATCTCGATCCGGCCAAGCTGCAGCAGCGCGGGCTGAGTTTTCCCGACGTCATCCAGGCGGTGCAGTCTGCCAATGCCAACCTGCCGTCGGGCACGCTCGACGGCGCCAGCCGCGCCTATTCGGTGAAGTCGCCGGTGTCGCTCGCCAACGCGGAAGACTTCGGCAACATCATCGTCGCCTACAAGGACGGCGTGGCGCTCAGGGTGAAAGATCTTGGGCGTGCCGAAGACAGCGTCGAAAACGACAAGACGCGCACCTGGTACAACGGCACCCGCGCCATCGTGCTGGCGGTGCAGCGGCAGCCCGGGGCCAATACGGTCGAGGTGGCCGAGCGCATCCGCGCGATGCTGCCGCAGATCGAGGCCGACCTGCCGGATGGGGTGAGCCTGCAGGTGCATTTCGACCGCTCGCTGTTCGTCAAGGACACGCTGCACGAAGTCAACTTCACCCTGGTGCTGGCGATGATCCTGGTGATTCTGGTCATCTTTGCCTTCCTGCACAATCTGCGCGCCACCCTGATCGCCGCACTGGTGCTGCCGAGCTCGCTGCTGGGCACCTTCGCCTTCATGCATCTGGCGGGTTACAGCCTCAACAATTTGAGCCTGATGGCGATCATCCTGGCGATCGGCTTCGTGGTCGACGACGCGGTGGTGGTGATCGAAAACATCACGCGCCATCTCGACATGGGCAAGACGCGGATGCAGGCCGCGCTCGACGGCGCGCAGGAAATCGGCTTCACCGTGGTGTCGATGACGGTATCGCTCGCCGCGGTGTTCCTGCCGATCCTGTTCATGGGCGGCATGATCGGGCGCCTGTTCCAGGAGTTCGCCATCAGCATCGCCGTCGCCGTGCTGTTGTCCGGCGTGGTGGCGCTGACGCTCACGCCAATGCTGTGCGCGCGCGGGCTGTCGCACGAAGCGCTCAACAACCCCCTGTCACGCGGCTTCGAGGCGGGCTTCCAGCGTTTCCAGGATTTCTACGGCGCCACCCTGCGCGCCAGCATGCGCCATCGCGGCGCCATGCTGCTGCTGTCGGCGGCGGTGCTGGGCGGCATGGTCTGGCTGGCCGGCCAGGTCAAGCAGGGCTTCATCCCGCGCGTCGATTCCGGGATGATTTTCGCCAGCATCCAGTATCCGGAAGGCATTCCGTTCGAGGAGCTTTCCATCCGCCAGCAGCGCATCGCCGACATCGTGCAGAAGCATCCCGCGGTCGCCGGCCTGATGTCCTCCGCCGGACAGGCCGGCGGAGGCATCTCCGGGGGCAACGTCGGCCGGCTGGTGATCCGGCTGGCGCCGCGCGATACCCGGATCGGTGCCGACGACGTGATCGATGAATTGCGTGTGGCGACGCGCCAGGTCAGCGGCGTCAACGTTACGCTGCAGAACCCGGCGTCGATCAACGTCGGCTCGCTGATTTCCAGCAGCGACTACCAGCTGACCCTGAAGTCGAGCGACTTCGAAGCGCTGAAAGCCGCCGCCACGGCGGTCGAGAAGCGCCTCGACGAGGTGCCGCTGCTGATCGACGTCAACAGCAACCTGGAGCTGCGCAACCCCGAACTGCGCGTGATCCTCGACCCGGTGCAGGCGGCGCGGCTGGGGATCAGCGCGCAGCAGGTGCAGCAGGTCCTGTACGACGCGCTGGGCGGGCGCCGCATCAGCGAGATCTACGGCGTCGACGACCAGTACACGGTCAGCCTCAACATCCTGCCCGAAGCGCAGCTGAATCCGTCCATCATCGGCCAGCTGCCGTTAAGGACCGTGTCGGGCGAACTGACCCGGCTCGACGCGGTGGCGAGGGTCGAGCCCGGGGTGGGACCGATCGCGGTGCATCACTACGGCCAGCAGCCGGCGGTCACGCTGTCGTTCAACCTGGCGCCCGGCGCGTCGCTCAACGCCGCGCTCGATGCCGCGCTGGCCGCAGCCAACGAGGTGCTGCCGGCCGAGGTCAGCGCCGAGCTCACCGGTGCGGCGCAGAAATTCCAGGAGTCGACCGTCACCCTGCCTTTGCTGCTGCTGTTCACTGTGCTCATCATCTACATGGTGCTGGCGGTGCTGTACGAACACCTCGGCCATCCGCTCACCATCCTCACTGCGCTGCCGCTGGCGGGGTTCGGTGCGCTGCTGGTGCTGCTGCTGCTGGAGGTGGAGCTCAACATCTTCAGCTTCGTCGGTCTCATCCTGCTGGTGGGACTGGTGAAGAAGAACGGCATCATGATGATCGATTTCGCCCTGACCCGGCAGCGCGCGGGGATGAGCGCCGAGGACGCCATCGTCGAGGCCAGCCTGGTGCGCCTGCGGCCGATCCTGATGACCACGCTGTCCACCATCGTCGCCACCCTGCCGATCGCCATCGGCTTCGGCGCCGGCGCCGAAGCGCGGCGGCCGCTCGGCATCGCCGTGGTCGGCGGCCTGTTGTTCTCGCAGTTCCTCACGCTCTACATCACGCCCACCTTCTACGTCAGCATGGCGCGGATGGAAGCGGCGCTCAAACGCCGGCGCGCGTAGCGCCTGATAAAGGGGGCGGCCCCTCCACAAATCGTAAGGACGCTCTGCTTAATAATTTGTCATTGCGAGCGCAATGACAGCCATATCGAATTGTTCGGCGCGTTCTCCAATGAACAATTCCGGTTAAACCAGCCACGCCAGCGCGGCATAGCGCGCCAGCTTGCCCAGCGTCACCAGCAGCAGAAAACTGCCCACCCCGACGCGCAACACCCCCGCCACCAGGCACAGCGGGTCGCCGACCACCGGCAGCCATGCCAGCAGCAGGCTGGGGCGGCCAAAGCGGGCAAACCAGCGCTCGGCGCGTGCAGCGCGCAGTTCGGCTTTTTCGCTGCGCTGCCCGACTGCGCGCCGGCCGAAGCGCCCCATGCCATAGGTGATGAGGCTGCCGAGCACGTTGCCGACCGTGGCCGTCAGCACGCTCGCCAGCGGGTCGGCGCCCTGGTGCAGGCGATACAGCAGCAGCGCTTCGGAGCCGCCGGGAAACAGGGTGGACGACAGCAGCGCCGACCCGAACAGCGTCCAGTCCATCAGCGGATCGGGGCCGCCTTATTTACAGGCGCCGAGCCGTTTTGCACTGAGCTTCTGGCTGAATTCACCCATGCCTTCCATTGCCGGAACGAAGCGCCCGCTCATCAGGATGTCGTAGCCGGTGGCATGCGTGGTGCCGCTGGCGCGACCCACCATGCGCTGGCTGTCTTCCATGGCGCAGTTGAAATCGTAGCTGACCTGATTGCCGCTTTGAATGAGCTTGCCGATCTTGCAGTCCTTGTTTTCGTTGGAGGCGTAGGCCTTGCCGTCGGCGACATCCTGGGCGGTGAGGCATTGCTGGAGCTTCATCACCGGCATCTGCATCGGCATGCCTTTCATCACGATCTGCACGGAAATGTCATACAGGCCAGGCTGCAGGGTGGGGGGTGCGGCGGCAGCGGGCAGGGCGGCCAGGATGAGCAGGGCGGCGGTCAGAAAGGAGCGCATAACGAATTCCCGGAATGTAAGAAATCAAAGTGTTGCACAGCACCTGGCCGGATTAAAGCGGGCGCCGTGAAAAGTCTCAGGCGGTTGATGGCGTTGTCGTGTCGTCGTGTATGCGTGGATTTTCAGCCAGGCCCCGAGTTCATCGGACGCAATTCGAAGCCGGGACTGCCTGTTGTCATTGCCTGGGTTAAAATTAAATCAGCCGTTTGACAAGGATTTTCCCATGCTTACCGTCTCGCTGACCGCCCCGCTCGAAGCCTCTGTCATTGCAGCCGCGCATCGCGCAGGCATGACGGTTGAGGATTATCTGGCTGCTGTGTGTGCCGATGCGCTGTCGCTTGAAATCGACCGTGCCCGGCTGGATTCTTATCTGGCTGGCACGCCAGCGGTATCGAACGAGAAAGCACAAGCATGGCTGGCCGACCTGGTGGCGGGAAATCGCACCGAATGCCCGCGTTGATCTGGCATCCCGATGCCATCGACGATATCGCGCGGCTGTATGACTTTCTTGCGCCAGTCAGTCCGCTTGCCGCACAACGTGCGGCCGCGGTTATCAAAGAGGCGGCGAACAGGATTGCCGACAATCCACACATCGGATCGCCAAGAGCCGAATTCAGGGAGTGGCCTGCCCAGTTTGGCCGCAGCGCCTACATCCTTCGCTATCACATCCTGCCAACGGGCGATGCCCTGATTACCCGTGTTTGGCATAGCCGTGAGCTACGCCAGGAATAATCCGGGCAATCGAATCAACCGACAAGGTTCGCGGCGACAACAAGGAACGCGGCTTCGGCATTCCAGCTGCTGAACATTCGCTCGATGTAAATTCTGGACACCTGTTTATTTGCAGGCGCCGAGACGCTTTGCGCTCAGCTTCTGGCTGAATTCGCCCATGCCTTCCATCGCCGGGACGAAGCGCCCGCTCATCAGGATGTCGTAGCCGGTGGCATGCGTGGTGCCGCTGGCGCGCCCCACCATGCGCTGGCTGCCTTCCATGGCGCAGTTGAAATCGTAGCTGACCTGATTGCCGCTTTGAATGAGCTTGCCGATCTTGCAGTCCTTGTTTTTGTTGGAGGCATAGGCCTTGCCGTCGGCGATGTCCCGATCGGTGAGGCATTGCTGGAGCTTCATCACCGGCATCTGCATCGGCATGCCTTTCATCACGATTTGCACGGAAATGTCATACAGGCCAGGCTGCAGGGTGGGTGCGGCGGCAGCGGGCAGGGCGGTCAGTATAAGCAGGGCGGCGGTCAGAAAGGGGCGCATGGGGAACTCCTGAGTTATTGGAACGCAAAGTGTTGCACAGCGCCTGTCCGGAATACAGCGATTGATATTTTCAATCGTATCCATCCAGATTATCCGTTGGATTGAATTATAGATAATCTCTACTATCGCTCCTGTCTTGATTGACATTGCAAATCAACCACACAGGAGCGCATCATGCAGAACACGAAATCCCCGACCATCCAGAACCTCGAAGCCGCCTTTGCCGGCGAGTCGATGGCCCACATCAAGTACATGTGGTTCGCCCGCCAGTGCCGCAAGGCCGGCGACGAAGCGACCGCCAAGGTGTTCGAGGACACCGCCGCGCAGGAGATGCAGCACGCCTTCGGCCACGCCGAGCTGCTCTTCGCCGACGAGACCATGACCCCGGCCAAGTGCCTGCAGTACGCAATCGACGGCGAGACCCACGAATACACCGAGATGTATCCGAAGTTCCGCCACGAAGCGATGCAGGAAGGCCATGATGCCGCGGTGGCCGAGATCGACGAGCAGATCGCCGAGTCGAAGGAACACGCCGAGATGTTCAAGGCTGTGCTGGAAAAGGCCGCCAAGCGCTTCGCCGCGCTGGCCAAGGTCGAAGAAAAGCATGCGAAGCATTACCAGGCGCAAAAAGACGCGATTACCGCCTGAACGAATTACCGAAGATCATTCAACTGAAAGGACACATCATGAAAGCTTGGCAATGCATCGTTTGCGGTTACATCTATGACGAATCGAAAGGCGACCCGGAGCATGGCATCGCCCCCGGCACCCGCTGGGAAGACGTGCCGGAAGGCTGGGAATGCCCGGATTGCGGCGTCTCGAAGGCGGATTTCGAAATGGCTGAAGTCACCGCTGCCTGATCGTCTTCACCCTGCAAGGCGGCGCGCCCGCGCGCCGCCCCACTCAAGGAGTCTCCCCATGCCACCCATCGTCATCGTCGGTTCCGGCCTCGCCGGCTACACCCTGCTGAAGGAAATCCGCAAGCGCGATACGGTCACGCCGGTCACGCTCGTCACCGCGGACGACGGCGCGTTCTATTCCAAGCCCAACCTGTCGAACGCGCTCGCCGCGGGCAAGACCGCAGCAGTGCTGGCGGGCGCCAGCGCGGAGAAAATGGCGGCCGACCTGAATGCGCGGGTGCTGGCGCACACCCGCGTCACCGCGATCGACACGCAAGGCCGGCGCATTCGCACCGAGCACGGCGAACTGGAATACGGCAAGCTGGTGCTCGCGCTCGGCGCCGACCCGTTTCCGCATGGCCTTGCCGGCAGCGGCGCCGCCGGCGTGCTGGCGGTGAACGACCTGGCCGATTACGCCGCCTTCCGCAGCGCCATCGACGGCAAAAAGCGCATCACCGTGCTCGGCGGCGGCCTCATCGGCTGCGAGTTCGCCAACGACCTGGCGCACGCCGGCTTTGCAGTCGACGTGGTGCATCTGGGCGGCTGGCCGCTGGAGCGCCTGTTGCCGGTCGAGGCCGGCCAGCGCCTGGCCGACAGCCTCGCCGCGCTGGGCGTGCGATGGCATTTCGGACGCAGCGGAAAGCGCGTCGAGCAGACCGCGAACGGCTACCGGGTCGAACTGGACAACGGTGAAACCATCGAAGCCGATGCGGTGCTCTCGGCAATCGGCCTGAGACCCCGCACCCATCTGGCGCAGGCGGCCGGCATCCCGGTCGGGCGCGGCATCCAGACCAATGGCCTGCTCGAAACCGGTGCGGCGAACGTCTACGCAATGGGCGACTGCGCCGAAGTCGACGGCCTCAACCTGCCCTACGTGCAGCCGCTGATGGTGCAGGCGCGCGCGCTCGCCGCCACCCTCGCCGGCACGCCGACAGCGGTGGTGTATCCGGCGATGCCGGTGATGGTGAAAACCCCGGCGCACCCGGTCGCGGTGCTGCCGCCGAGGATCGGCGCGGCGGGCAGCTGGAAAGTCGAATGCGGCGAAACCGGAATCTGCGCGCTGCACCTCGACGACAACGGCCGTCTGCAGGGCTTCGCGCTCACCGGCAGCGAAACCGGGCGCCGCAATGCGCTGGCGAAGGAGATGGCCGCCTGATGCGGCAACCTGGCATCCCTGTCAGCGTGTAAGACGCCTGTCCGCATTCGGGGCGCAAGCGCACCGAATGCGTAGGGCGAGGTTAGGGAGAAGCGGGAAGCGCTTCCTTGCCTTGTGCTTTATGACGCGGTTTTGCGCGTGCCGAGCAGGCCGATAACCAGGCCCGCCACGCCGACCGCGGCAAGCACCGCCAGGACCCAGCTGGGTGCATAGTAGGTGTGGTACACATCCCAGCCGATTTTGCGGAAAAGTGCGGTCAGGCCCGAGGGTGATCCCAGCAGGTGTCCGCCCAGGGTGCCCGTGGTGGCCAGCAGGATGCCGCCCAGTGCCCCGAATCCGAGCATTGCGTACCGAGGGGCGCTGTCCCAAACCGATTCGCCGCCGCGCCAGCGCAGAAACAGGACGGCCACCCAGCAGGCGAGCATCCACCCCGATATCAGGATCTTGTTGCGGCCCATCGGCGAGGTCGTCGCGGCGTCGATTGGCCAGATGAGCATGCCCACGACCAGGGTCAGCAGGCCGACCCCGATCCCCAGAACGAGGGCGTAGAGCAGGACCGAATCGAGGCGACGCGCCAGTTCGCCGGCCGAGAAGAACCGCAGCAGGATGATCAGGAACGCCACACTGAGCAGTGCGATCGGCATGTGCGCCAGCAAGTGATGATAGGGTGCCATTTTCGTATCTCCTTTACTTTCTTGCCGCGAGGCGTGTCAGGCCGAAGCCCACGCCCGCGAACATGAACAGGCCGGCCAGCATGGTCAGCCGCCATTGCGCACGGATTTCGTCGTCAAACTCGATCTCGATCCCGTAGCGCGCGAGCTGCTCCTCGTTGTGGTAGTGCTTGACCGGGATGCCGCGTTCGATCATCGGCTTGCCGGGGTGCCGCTGGCTGGTGAGAAGCGGCCAGCTGACTTGCCCCGGGTAGAAGAGCTTGACGGAATGCCAGGCCTGGTTCCATTCCGGCGCGTCGCCCGCGAAGCGTTCCGCGGCCATGTCCGCATTGCGCCCAAACCCGACGGTGAGGGGCAGGGAAATGTAGTGCCAGCGCAGGCCGCTGGCGTTGCGGTGCACCGCCATGGCGATGTTGTAGGCGCCGCCTTCACGGAAGATCTTGTCGTCGAGCGGATTGCCCGTGTCCATCAGGCGCGACAGGGTGACCTCCCAGTAGCCGTTCTCCCAGCGCGCTTTTCCGGAGGCGGTGGTGATGTCGGCCCGTGATTCTTCATAGGGACGCAGCACGCGACGCGGCAGCGTATCGCCTTCCTTCCACGGGTGATCGGGATCGAACGCCGTCATCGTGTCCGCCGTGAGGTAGTAGATGTCGTCCTGGCCCACGCGCCCGCTCGTCAGGTCGTCCCAGTTGTTGGCAACCCGCCCGGTGCGCTCCGGGTTGTACATGAACTTCGGCTGCTTGAGTTCGCCGTCCCAGTTGGTCGACCAGCCGCTCTTGCCCTTGTCGCCATCGCGGATGTCGGCAATGAGCTGGTCGTCGGCGCCGCCAAGCACATTCGAACGATGCCCGCGCCAGTGCCAGAAATCGAGGAAGTAGCCGGCCTCGCGCTGGGCCTTCAGACGGTCCTCGCCGACCACCGAAGCCCAGTCTCCGGGGTTCTGCCGCGTCTGTGGCAGATACTTCGTGACCACTTCCTGTTTCTTCTCGCCGCCCAGATAGGGATGCGCTTTGACAGCGTCCCCATCGGCCGCGTGCGTCATGCTGTCGAGGCCGTCGCCGATCGCGATGTAGCCGCCGTAGCGGGCGAATTCCGGCACGCCGCCGTCATCGACCATCATCGCTACGCGATCTTCCAGGAAGATGTGTTCCTGGGGGCCGGGGACGTCTTCCCCGTACGTCACCCATTTCCCGCCTTCATGGCGGAAGACGTCCATATGGATGCCGGGGCGCTCGGCGGGCCAGCGGTACTGAAAGAATACCCGTTCCCCGTTGTAGGCAGCGCGAACCTGCAATGGCATGACCAGTTCATCGGGAATGCTGATGTGCCGGTCGTGGTCGTCGCCCACGATGCCCGTGCCGTTGGTGATCCAGACGAGCCCCAGCGCGCCCAAGGCGGCGCCCAATAGCCCCAGAGATGCGGCCGATCTATTCATGGTGTCTCCTCATGCGAAATTTAGATGTATCGGCCGTGGCGCATGAACGTGGTATAGCCTGTTCGCTTGCGTATGACCGAGTGTCCCGGATGAATCCTAATATTTTTATAGCTTGCATAATTAACTTGACGGGGTCCGGATTAATCTTGTGGAGGTCGATGCTTATGCGCGTGACATGGCTCTACGGTAGCGCTTTCTTCCCGGTGATGCGTGATGCAATGCAGCGCTGACCGTTGGCATAAGTTCCAGATGGCCTGCAGGACTACACGACTCAGTAGAGTTGGGGGCCGCAATAGCAGTGCCAGCCGGCCGAAAGCCGGGCGGTTCAAAAACAAATCGAGAAAACAGGAGGTTGCCGGGGGTGGGCTGGAAGACGCTCTTTGGAGCCGTTGCGCGGGCTGACGGAAAATCGTCGATCCGCATCGTGGGCGACGGGAATCCGTCGGTTCGTGCGTGAATGGATTTCGCAGGCGGCTCGCGTTCGAAAGACGTTGTCGGCGCCGTCCCGGGCTGGCAGCCTGTCGGACTTGAAGGAAATCCGCTCGCCGCGTCTGGTGGCGGCGTCGAGCTCCTTGGCGAGCTGAAATCCGCTCTTCGATCGCCTGCATCGTGGAGATGCGCGGTTGTGGTGCGCGTTGAGGGTCTTCTTGAGCTTTTCGCCGCCTGGTCCGCGGCCCGGCATTCCGGTCAGCGTTGCACCGGCAGCCCGCGCTTGATCCACCCTGGCCCGGCGGCACTGCCCGCCATGCCCTCCTTGATGTTGAAGACCTGGGTGAAGCCCGCCTCGCGCAGCGCCTGCTGCATGTGCGTGCTGCGGTTGCCGGTGCGGCAGATCAGGCCGATCGGCGCGTTCCTGTCGCCGCCGACCTCGGCCGTCATCTGGCGGACGAAGCCGGACATGCCCTGCGGATGGGCCATGTTGATGCGCAGCGCATCCTCGGCCACCCCGGTCTGTCGCCACTCATCCGGGCGGCGAATATCGATCAGCGTCAGCGCGCCGGCGCGGACCTGCGCATGGGCATCGGGCGCAGCCAGCGTCGGCCCGCTGTCCGGGGCGCAGGCGGCGATCGACAGCAGCATCAGTGCGGCGACCGCCGCGGCGGTCAGGCGTTGCATCAACATGGAAACTCCAGAAACGGGAACGGAACGGGATGTCCGATCATTTAATCGGATAGAAGTTCAGGCCCGCTCTGACCGGCAATGCCCGCCGACAAGATCCGGCATGGTTCGCAAACATCTGTCTGGCATGGAATCCGCGCAGCGATGCATTCGCCCCCGTGCCTGCTTGCGGGGCCTTTTCCACCGGCATTTGTTACATTCCGGTTAACTCGAAAAAGCGGAAGCCGGCAGCAGCATGGAACTCGAAAAACTCTTGAAGCTGGAACAGGCCGCCAACAAGGGGCGGCAGGAAATGTTCCGGATGGGCACGGCCCTGCTTTTCCTGGTGGGAATCATCCTGTTCATCGCCATGCGCGGCGGCGAAATCAATTACTCCCTGATGGTCGCGGCGATGATCGGCGGCTATATGGCGCTCAACATCGGCGCCAACGACGTGGCCAACAACATCGGCCCGGCCGTGGGTTCCAGGGCGCTCACCCTCACCGGCGCGATCTTCATCGCGGCCATCTTCGAGGCGGCCGGCGCCATCATCGCGGGCGGCGACGTGGTGGGCACCATCAAAAGCGGGATCATCAATCCCGATGCCATCGCCGACGTCGATGTCTTCATCTGGCTGATGACCGCGGCCCTGCTCGCCGGGGCGCTCTGGCTCAACATCGCCACGGCGGCCGGGGCGCCGGTCTCCACCACCCATTCCATCGTCGGCGGGGTGCTGGGCGCCGGCGTCGCCGCCGGCGGAGTGGGCATCGTCAACTGGGGCGCGGTGGGGCAGATTGCTGCAAGCTGGGTCATTTCTCCGGTACTGGGCGGGGTGATTGCCGCCGCCTTTCTCTATCTGATCAAGCGCACCATCACCTATAAACCCGACATGCTGCAGGCCGCCCGGAAAATGGTCCCCCTCCTGCTGGCGGCGATGGCCTGGGCCTTCAGCACCTACCTGGTGATGAAGGGGCTGACGCAGATATGGAAGGTGGGCTTTGGTACGGCTGCGCTGATCGGGACCGGTTTCGCCGTGGCCACCTATGCCATCACGCGATCGAGGGTGGCCACCGTCTCCGCGCGCCTGGAGAACAAAAAGCAGGGGGTGAACACGCTTTTCACCATCCCAATGATCTTTTCCGCGGCCCTGCTGAGTTTTGCGCATGGCGCCAACGACGTCGCCAACGCGATCGGCCCCCTGGCCGCCATCAACGAAGCGATCGAGCACGGGGCGGTCGTCGCCAAGGCGGCCATTCCCCTCTGGGTGCTGCTGGTGGGCGCCATCGGCATTTCGCTCGGCCTGGCGCTGTATGGCCCCAAACTGGTCAAAACCGTGGGATCGGGCATTACCGAACTGGACCAGATGCGCGGCTTCTGCATTGCCATGGCGGCGGCCATTACCGTCATCCTCGCCTCGCAACTCGGGCTGCCGGTCAGTTCCACCCACGTCGCCGTGGGCGCGATATTCGGCGTCGGCTTCCTGCGCGAATTCATCAAGGCGCATTACGGGCGGATGATCGAAACCATCGAGGAACACCACGAGGGGCATGACCGGGGAATCGTGGAGGCCTATCTGGAAAAATTCCGCGCCGCCGATTTCGAGGAGAAGGGCGCCATGCTCACGCGGCTGAAGGCAAGCAAACAGGCCGTCGAAGAAAGCCACCTGACCAAGAGGGAACGCAAGGGCCTGAAAAGCATCTACCGCCAGGAACTGGTCAAGCGCTCCGCGCTGATGCGCATCGTGGCCGCGTGGCTGATCACCGTACCGGTTTCCGCCCTCATGGCCGCCATGCTGTTCTACACCATCCGCGGCATGATGCTTCCCTGATCGCCGTTCCTCGATAGGCAGCCTGCTTTTATCCGGCCACCGACTGAAGCGCTTCCCGGCAGCGGCGTGCTGTTGCTCATGAATCCTGATGCCAGTTCAGGCACTGCAAGCCCGGTACGCGAGCAAACTCGCGCACATTGCGTGTCACCAAAGCGGCCTGATGCCGCAATGCCGTGGCAGCGATCAACGTATCGTGCGGGCCGATGGGCGTGCCTGCGGCCTCAAGCTCGGCACGAATGCGGGCGGCATGAAAGGCACATTCGCTATCAAACGGCAAAACCTGCATCGGCCGCAGCAAAGCAGTTAATGCCGCCAGACGAGTGTCGGCTGCCTCCGACGGCAAACGCAAAAGACCGTAACGCAGCTCGTATTCCACAATGGCAGGCACACCGACATCGGCAGGAGAAAGGGCTTGCAGGCGCGGCACCACCTGCGGATCGCCGCGAAAGTAGTAGCTGATGGTGTAGCTGTCGAGAATCAGCATGGCAGGCAATCAAAACCCCTCGCGTGGCACATCGGCTGCCTGCGAGGCCGGGTTTTCTTCGCGCAGGGGAAAATCGGCAAAACGCCCCGCCAGCGCCAGGCAATCTCGCGGCCACTCATGGGCGGCGTATTTGCGGATGATTTCCGCCACCCAACGGCTTTTCGACAGGCCATTGGCCTGCGCGGCCTGCTCTACCAATGCCTGCGTGGCATCGTCCAGATATAGTGTGATTTGTGACATGGTGGCAGCTCCTTGTAATCAACCCGGACAAGTATATTTGCCGTAATGGATTCGTCATGCCAGAGCCAGTCAGCGCATCTACTCGCTGTCCTTGTTTTTGCGTTCGCCCGGCGATGGTGTAGGTCGGGCTTCAGCCCGACAACGTCTCATCCAACCAAACGGCATCCCACAACGGATAATCGCCAATCCGTTCAACCAGATTTGCCCGCAGCGGATTCGCCACAATGCACCGCGCCATTTTGCGCATATCCTCATCCTTGCGCACTGCATGGTCAAAATAATTCGCCTGCCAAACCGCGTGCCCAATCGCGCGTGCCGAACGCCCCTTCAGTAACCGCACAGCTTGCCCTTATGCAACACCATCAACCAATGCAAATGGTCCGGCATCACCACATAGCACAACGTGTCGGCGCGTCTTTCTGCTTGCAATACCATCAATTCCCGCACCACCTTTCGCCCATTATCAAGCGAAGCAAAGTGCGGTGCCCGGCTCTGCGCCACCGTTGTAATGTGATACATCACGCCAGATTGCGAAACGCGTCCCTTGCGCAGATCGTTAAAAGCCATCACCCCTCTGTAAATCCGTAGGTCGGGTTTTAACCCGACAACGACAATGTCGGGTTAAAACCCGACCTGCACGTCGTGCCTTTGCTCGCTTTCGTCGCCGGGTAAACAGGCCCTCGCCGTTGAAGATGCGGTTCAGTGGTCGAAGCGTCATTGTGGTGGCTCACCATTGTAAATGGCTGCATGTGAGTGAGATGTTAGACCTTCGCAAAGACGTTAACGGCCGTTCGGATCCTTCGAGGGCGCCGATGCGTGGCTGTTTCCGACTTGCCGGCTTTGGCGCATGAATGTTGCTGCCTTAGCAGCTTTACCGACATGGCCTCGTCCTTGCGGTGCTCTATAACTTCAATTTCACTTGGCGCCATTGATCCGGCCAAATGAAGTTTCCTGATGCAGAATGCAGGTATCGCGCCAAGCACTGAATCCCGCCGCTCCATGCACAACACGCTTCCCCTCCTTCAGGCAACGGACTTCCCCGCGCTGCACCGTGACCGGCTCGCCACGCTGCAGGTCAATCTGGGTTACCGCTGCAACCAGAGCTGCCTGCATTGCCACGTCAACGCCGGCCCGAATCGCACCGAGGAGATGGCGGACGCAACGGTGGAACTGATCCCGCGCGTGCTGGCGGCGCGCGGGATCTCCACGCTGGACCTGACCGGCGGCGCGCCGGAACTGCACCCGCGTTTTCGCTGGCTGGTCGAAGCGGCCCGGCGTCTGGGGGTGAAGGTCATCGACCGCTGCAACCTCACCATCCTGTCCGAGCCGGGGCAGGAAGATCTGGCCGATTTCCTCGCCGCGCAAGGCGTCGAAATCGTGGCCTCGCTGCCGTGTTACATCGAGGAAAACGTCGACGGGCAACGCGGCAAGGGCGTGTTCGAGCGCAGCATTGCCGGGCTTGTGCGGCTCAATGCCCTGGGCTACGCGAAGGCAGGCAGCGGCCTGGACCTGCATCTGGTCTACAACCCACTCGGCCCCAGCCTGCCCCCGCCCCAGGCCGGCCTGGAAGCCGCCTACAAGAAGGAACTGAACGCCCGCTACGGCATCGTCTTCAACCGGCTCTACAGCCTGGCCAACATGCCCATCCTGCGCTTCGGCAGCACGCTGGTTTCCAAAGGCCAGTTCGCCGACTACATGCAGCTGCTGAAGGCCAGCCACAACCCCGGCAACCTGGAGCAGGTCATGTGCCGGGAACTGGTCAGTGTGGACTGGCGCGGACGGCTGTATGACTGCGACTTCAACCAGATGCTGGGGCTGCCCCTGCAAGGACTGGCGACGCTCGCCGATCTGTTGGATCGCGATGCCGCCGGACGGCCCATCCAGATCGCCGACCACTGCTACGGCTGCACCGCCGGCCAGGGCAGCAGCTGCGGCGGGGCGCTCGACGAAGCAGGATCGGCGCCTTGAACGACTGGAAAAAACCGCGCCGCTTCGAGCGCAACCTGGTGGTGATCGGCGGTGGCGCCGCCGGGCTGGTGACGGCCTACATCGCCGCCGCGGTGAAGGCCAAAGTCACGCTGATCGAGAAGCACAGGATGGGCGGCGACTGCCTCAACACCGGCTGCGTGCCGTCGAAGGCGCTGATCCGTTCGGCGAAATTCCTGTCGCAGCTGGCGCGGGCGAAGGAATTCGGCATCCGCGAAGCCCGTGCCGAATTCGATTTTGCCGACGTGATGGAACGCGTGCAGCGCGTGGTGCGGACGGTCGAGCCGCACGACTCGATCGAGCGCTATACCGGACTCGGGGTCGAGGTGATCGAAGGCGCAGCGAAGCTCGTTTCCCCCTGGGAAGTGGAAGTCGTCCGCCACGACGGCGCCACGCAGCGGCTGACGACGCGCAGCATCGTCATCGCGGCGGGCGGGCGTCCCTTCGTGCCGCCGGTTCCCGGCCTCGACGCGGTGGGCTATCTGACCTCCGACACCGTCTGGGAATTGCGCGAATTGCCCCGCCGCCTGCTGGTGCTGGGCGGCGGGCCGATCGGCTCCGAACTGGCCCAGGCCTTCGCCCGTTTCGGCGCCCAAGTGACCCAGGTTCAGCAGGGGCCGCGCATCCTCAACCGCGAAGACCCCGAGGTGTCCGAACTCGTCAGCCGACGCTTCCGCGCCGAGGGCATTGACGTACGCACCGGCCACAAGGCCAAACATTTCGTCGTCGAGAACGGCGAGAAAGTCCTCATCGCCGAGCACGCGGGCCGCGACGTGCGCATCCCCTTCGATGCGGTGCTGGTCGCCGTCGGCCGCGTCGCCAATCTGCAGGGCTACGGACTGGAGGAACTGGGGGTGAAGACCTCCCGCACCATCGAGACCAATGCCTTCCTGCAGACCAACTACCCCAACATCTACGCCGCGGGCGATGTCACCGGGCCGTTCCAGTTCACCCATACGGCCGCGCATCAGGCCTGGTACGCGGTGGTCAACGCCCTGTTTGATCCGTTCAGGAAATTCAGGGTGGATTACTCGGTAATTCCGTGGGCGACCTTCGTCGATCCGGAGGTGGCGCGCGTCGGCCTCAACGAACAGGAGGCGAAGGAGCAGGGCATTGCCTACGAGGTGAGCCGCTACGACCTCGACGATCTCGACCGCGCGATCGTCGACGGCGAGACGCACGGCTTCGTCAAGGTGCTGACCGTGCCGGGCCGCGACAGGATCCTCGGCGTGACCCTCGTCGGCGAACACGCCGGCGACCTGATCGCCGAGTTCGTGCTGGCGATGAAGCACGGCATCGGGCTCAACAAGATCCTCGGCACCCTGCACATCTACCCGACGCTGGCGGAAGCCAACAAATACGCAGCCGGCGTCTGGAAGAAGGCGCACGCGCCGCAAACACTGCTGCGCTGGGTCGAGCGCTTCCATGCCTGGCGGCTGCGATAGATTTGTCAGCAAAAAGAATTCCTGGGGAAGCGCTGATTATTCGAAATGGCCGTCATTGCGAGGAGCGTAGCGACGTGGCAATCCAGAAATGCCAGCTTGTTTAATGTGCTGGATTGCCGCGCTGCGCTCGCAATGACGAATTACTCAGCGCACCCTGGCGCACTCAAGGAAAGATAAACATGCAATTCATCGACCGCATCCCGCTGCTTCCGCTCGTGCTGCTGACACTTTTCATGCTGGGCGCGCCCTTCGTTCCGGAGCCGCATCTGGTAGAAAAAATGCGCATGTTGTCCCAAGGCACCCTGACACGCGCCATCGACATTTTCGACGTGTTCTGGCACCTGCTTCCGGCAGCCCTGTTGGGCGTGCGGCTCGCCAGAATGCGAAAAAAGGCATAACCCTGGAAACCCCGCATGCGCCTTTCCATCGTCGTACCCGTCCTCAACGAAGCCCAGGATATTGCCGCTTTCCTGGCGCCCTTGCAGGCGCTTCGCGAGCTGGGACATGAGGTAATCGTGGTGGACGGCGGCAGCAGCGATAGCACGGCGGACGCTGCACGTCCGCTGACTGATCACGTTGTCGCCAGCCCACGCGGGCGCGCGATCCAGATGAACTGTGGCGCGCGCATCGGGAGCGGCGACGCGCTTATCTTCCTGCACGCCGATACGCAGTTGCCCGACAATGCGCCGGGTCTCATCGAAAAGGCTTTGATGCATCACGCCTGGGGCCGCTTCGACGTGAAGATAGCGGGCCGCTCGGGCTGGCTGCCGGTCGTCGCGGCCATGATGAACCTGCGCTCGCGGCTCACCGGCATCGCCACCGGCGACCAGGCGATCTTCGTCAGCCGCGCCGCCTTCGACGCCGTGGGCGGCTACCCGGACCAGCCGTTGATGGAAGACATCGAGTTGTCGAAACGCCTGAAGCGCATCGGCCCGCCGGCCTGTTTGCGCGCGCGGGTCGCGACCTCGGGGCGGCGCTGGGACCGGCATGGCGTCCGGCGCACCGTCCTGCTCATGTGGCGGCTGCGGCTCGATTACTGGCGCGGCGTTCCGGCGGCGCAACTGGCTGCGCGGTATCACCCAGGAGCGTGAGGCTGGACGCCTCGGTTGCGCGTGTTGTTGGGGGAATGGGGGGCGGGGATTGCCGGAACGCTTCGGATTGGTAGCGCTGATCATCCTCTTCCCTGTCTGGCCTGATCGGTTGAGGGAAACCTGCCAGTTCGTGTGGGTGCACGACCGAAAAGTAGCGGCAGCGTCAACAGCCTACGCTTGTTCGACCTGCTTGACCCGGCAAAACCAGACGCTTATCACTTGTCTGCGTGGCAAAGTGGCACAATCATGGCCTGACTTGGCTATATGGGCGCGTTCTCATAATTTGAGAGCGAAAACCCCGCAAGACTTAATCCTAACAACACGTTAATGACCGCCAACGCCTTCCACAACATCAGTCAGATCGAATCCAGCCTGTGGGAAGCCGCCGACCAGTTGCGCGCCAACTCCAAGCTGACCAGCAGCGAATACGTCATGCCGGTGCTGGGGGTGATTTTTTTGCGCCATGCCAGCAACCGCTACGAGGAAGCCTTGCGTGCCATCGAGGTGGACCAACAGGCCGGAAAAATGCCCAGGCGCGCGCTGGTAAAAGGCGATTTCATCAAGCGCCGGGCGTTGATGCTGCCGGAAGCGGCGCGTTACGACACGCTGCTTAAATTGCCCTCAGGATCGAGTCTCGGCACCGCGCTGATCGAGGCGATGAACGCCATCGAAGCCGACTTCGAGCCGCTGGCCGGGCAATTGCCCAAAGACTACGACCGCTTCGAGAACAAACTGCTCGAAGACCTGCTGCGCAGCTTCGACAGTGAAGCCTTGCGCAATGCCTCCGGCGACGTCTTCGGCCGCATCTACGAATACTTCCTGATGAAGTTCGCCATGCAGGGCGCGCAGGACAACGGCGAATTCTTCACCCCGCCGTCGCTGGTGCAGACCATCGTCAACGTCATCGAGCCAGACCACGGCGTGGTGTTCGACCCGGCCTGCGGCTCAGCCGGTATGTTCGTGCAGTCCAGCCATTTCATCGAGCACGAAGGCCTGGATACCATGCAGCGCGTCACCTTCTACGGCCAGGAAAAAACCGCCACCACCATCCGCCTCGCCAAGATGAACCTCGCCGTGCACGGGCTGGAGGGCGACATCCGCGAAGCCAACTCCTTCTATGACGACGTGCACCGTTTGCAGGATGGTCGCGCGCTGTGGGGCAACTGCGATTTCGTCATGGCCAATCCGCCGTTCAACGTCGATATGGTCGATGCCGAGCGCGTCAAGGACGACCGGCGCCTGCCCTTCGGCCTGCCCGGCGTGAATAAGGACAAGCGCGTCTTCAACGGCAACTACCTGTGGATTTCCTACTTCCACAGCTACCTGTCGGACAAGGGTCGAGCCGGTTTCGTCATGTCCTCTCAGGCCAGCAGCGCCGGCCATGGCGAAAAGGAAGTGCGGCGCAAGCTGGTGGAAACCGGCGACGTGGACGTGATGATCGCCATCCGCTCCAACTTCTTCTATACCCGCACCGTGCCCTGCGAACTGTGGCACTTCGATCGCGCCAAACCGGACGAGCGACGCGACAGGGTGCTGATGCTCGACGCCCGCAATGTCTACCGCAAGGTCACGCGCAAGATTTACGACTTCAGCCCTGAGCAGCAGGCCAACCTCACCGCCATCGTCTGGCTGTATCGCGGGCAGCGCGAGCGCTTTCTCGGCTTGGTGCAGGACTACGTTGCCCGGCTCGCAAGCGAGAGCGCCGCCATCACCCCAGCGCTCACCGCCTTTGAAACTCAACTCACCGTCAGCCGCGCGCCGTTGGCCGCATTCGCCACAAGCGTCGCCGATCTCGACGCCTTTCCGTCCGAGACAAAGCAGCCCTTCGCTGATGCCATGACCGAATGGACAGAAGCTGCCAACGCCTACGCCACCGACCGCACCGCCCTGACAACAGCGCTTGTAGGGTGGGCACGCTTCTGTGCCCACGCGGACTCAAAACCACGTGGGCAGACGAAAACCCTGTCTGCCCTCCCTACGCAGAAAACCAACGAAGCCCAACATGCCATGAGGCAAGCCTTCGACCCGCTGGCCGATGCCGCACGCGGGCTCATTAAGCAGATCGACCTGCTCTACAAACTCGCCGCCCGCGCCACGCAACTGGCGCAAGAACTTTCCACCGATGAAGCTGCCGCCGAGTTTTTTGACCGCCGCGCTACCAGCAAACTTATCAAGCAGCTCGACGAAGCGCGCCACGCCGCCGTCGAGCAACTCAAGGCCGCGACCTACCTGCACCGCCAGATCGCCTGGCTGCAAGACCGCTTTCCCAACGCCGAAATGCAGGACGTGCCCGGCCTGTGCAAGGTGGTCAGCCGTGCCGAAATCGAAGCCGCCGACTGGAGTCTCACCCCTGGCCGCTTTGTGGGCGTCGCCCCGGCGGAAGTGGATGAGGACTTCGACTTCGAGCAGACACTGCGCGACATCCATGTGGAGCTGGCCGACCTGAACCGGGAGGCGGTGGAACTGGCATCGAAGATTCAGGAGAACTTCGAGGAGTTGGGGGTATGAGCTGGCAGCCCAGGCGACTTGACGAACTTGGTTCGGTTTCGCGTGGTCGCTCCCGACACCGGCCCCGCGACGCTGCTCACTTGTATGGCGGCCCGCATCCATTCATTCAAACCGGCGACGTTAAACACGCCGGTTTATACATCACCGATTACACTCAAACATACAGCGACGCTGGCCTTGAACAGAGCAAGCTTTGGCCAGCCGGTACGCTCTGCATCACCATTGCCGCCAATATCGCTGACACAGCTATCCTCAGCATTGACGCTTGTTTTCCAGATAGCGTCATTGGCTTCAAGGCAGACCCGCATCAGGCAGACGCCAGGTTCGTGAAGTACCTTTTCGACGCAACCATTAAACGCCGTGCTCAGCAGTTCTCTCAGGGCGCGACCCAAGATAACCTAAGCCAGGAAAAGCTGCTTTCATTGGAATTCAACATTCCAATGGTGGACGAGCAAACACGTATTGCCGACATGCTCTCCACCTACGATGACCTGATCGAAAACAACCGGCGGCGGATGGCACTGCTGGAGGAATCGGCGCGGCTGCTCTACCGCGAATGGTTCGTCCGCCTGCGCTTTCCCGGCCATGAGCACACCCGTATCATCGACGGCGTGCCGGAGGGTTGGGAACGGACAACGTTGGAAGATGCACTGGTTCTGCAGCGTGGATTCGATCTTCCCACGCAGGCAAGACAAGCCGGAACTGTGCCGATTTATGGTTCCACCGGCATCCTCGGATACCACGACAAGGCCAAAGTATCTGCGCCTGGTGTAATCACTGGCCGAAGCGGAACCTTGGGGGAAGTGCAATACGTTGCGGAAGACTACTGGCCGCTCAACACAGCGCTATGGGTCAAAGAGTTCCGGTGCGTAACCCCGTTGTTTGCTTTGTTTTTGCTGCGCGAAATGGACTTGAAGCAATACAACGGCGGCGCATCTGTGCCTACGTTAGATCGCAAGTCGGTCCATAGGGTTGAAGTCTTGATTCCCACGAGTCTGCTGCTTCGCTCATTCGATGAATTTGCCGCTGACGTTTTTGCACAAATCAAGAATCTCAATGCCCAAAACCAAAAACTCCGTGCCGCGCGCGACATGCTTCTGCCACGTCTGATGAGCGGGGAACTCAGTGTATGACTTTTGAAGGTTCGCATACTTACCGTGAATCCTTGCGTATCGGCACTGGCAACATTGATGGGGGTGACTTGTGAGTGCCACTTCGGGACATCGTGAAAACCCGTTCGGGCTTAGCTCAATGATGGCGAGCGAATTTCGGCGGATGGAGGAGGCTCGCCTCGAATGGCTCAAACGCATCATGCCAGTGGATACCATTTCGGATGCGCTTCGCGTTATCAATGCTTCTACCAGTTCAGCCATGATGGCATCCATGTCTTCACAATCCGCCATTCAGAAGATGATCGAGCAATGGAAAGAGGAACAAGAAAAATTCAGACGGATGCTTGATCCCATTGCTGGAACTCACAAGCATTTTGCGGCGGATGAGCAACTCAAAAAATTGATCGACCAGGCAACCATGTCCGCCGCCCTGGGCGATCAGTTCGCTGACGTTTTCAAACAGACTCACCTTGATACAAGCGCTTTGGATGCCGTCGGAAAAAACTGGCTAACCAGCATCAACCAGGCCAAAGATCTTATTGCAGCCTCAGGCGTCGAGAGCAGCATTGCCCAGCTTGCCAAGTCCTTTAATGACGCCAACAAGCAATGGGCAATTCCTAAGGAGCTTACGGAAAGCATTTCCTCATTGAAGGCGTTGCAGGATTCCATCGGTAAGCTGACGCTGCCCGTAATCGACTGGCCTTCTGCTGCAACCTTAGCCCAGTTACTTGGGGAGGAAGGCATCGCCTCTCAGCTTGCAGCCTTGGGGATTGATGCAGACGGCAGTTTGATTGAAGCGGATGCGGTGGTCGTGGGATCGAGCGATACCGATCAAGAAAAGGGCATTGGACTCAGTCGTAAGACCATGGAGCTGATGGCGCTCATTAGTTTTATCGCGACTTTCTTGATTCCGATCCTTCAAGAGCTGTCTTCCAACGCGTGGCAAACCAAGACGGATGCAGAACTGGCGGCACACCGCCAGTTGTTAGAGACTCAGCAAAAAACAATCGAAACACTATCGAATCTGATTGTGATCGCGCTTCAAAAAGAGGCAAAACGTGCTGATGAGCGCTTTGTCGTGTTGGAGCGGGTAGCAACGGTTCGAAGCAAGCCTGAGAGCGGCTCAGCGCTTGTCAGTAAATTATTGCCGCGTGAAGTCGTGCAGCCAATAGCGGAAGAGGGTAAATGGGCTGAGGTTCAGTATTACGACTGGCTTCGACAGGGCTACCACACGGGATGGGTGTTGAAGAAGTACCTTAAGCGGGTGCCAGCAAATCACCGCAAACAAAATGATACGCAGGGGGAGCAATGACCCTCGAAGACCAGCACACCGACCGCAAGTCCCTGCGCACCGTCACCGGCAAGTCAGCCGATTGGGATGCGTTGGCGAAGGATTGCGTGTGCTTCGCCAACGGTGCGGGAGGCCGTTTGCTGATCGGCATTGAGGACGGCGAGGCGTTGCCGCTGGCCGGTCAAGTTGTGCCGCCGGAATTGCTGGATCGTCTGCGCAAACGTATCGGTGAGTTGACGGTGAATGTGCAGGCACTGCCGAGTTTGCAGCGTGCGACTAACGGCGGCGAGTTTATCGAGTTGGTGATCGAACGCTCGCCCAATGTGGCCTCGACCCGCGATGGGCGTTATTTTCTTCGGGTGAGTGACACCTGCCAGCCAGTGCTGGGCGACGACGTGCTGCGCCTGGCCAACGAGCGGCCGGGGCGACCGTGGGAGGCGATGGACAGCAGCGTGCCACGAGGCGCGGCTGATGCCGATAAGTTCGCCCGTTTCGTGCAGGGTATCCGCGCTTCCGACCGAGTGAAGGATTCGGTGAAGGAAAAAAGCGCCGATGAGCTGCTGACGCACTACAGCCTCGCGCAGGGCGACACGCTCACCCGCCTGGGCGCGCTGCTGCTCGGCACGACTGCCGACCGGCGGGCATTGGGCACTGCGCCGCTGGTGCAGGCGATCAAGTACGACGAGCGGGGACAGAAGATCAACAAGTGGGTTTGGGATGACTGCGCGCTGTCGCCTGTTGAACTGGTGGATGCGATCTGGCGCGAGGTGCCGGATTTCCGCGAGAGCTACGAGGTGGCCGAGGGGCTGTATCGGCGCAGTGTGCCGGCCTATGACGAGAAGGTGGTGCGCGAGCTGCTGGTCAATGCGTTGGTGCATCGGCCTTATACGCAGCAGGGCGACATTTACCTCAATCTGCACCCGGAGCGGCTGGAGGTGGTGAATCCGGGCCGGCTGCCGCTGGGGGTGACGCCGCGCAATATTCTGCACGCCAGCCGACGCCGCAACGAGGCGCTGGCACGGGTGTTCCATGATCTGGGGCTGATGGAGCGGGAAGGCACTGGCTTCGACTTGATGTACGACCGGCTGCTGTCTCACGGCCGCCCGGCGCCGGTGCCGGAAGAAGGTGCGGACTGGGTCAAAGTGACGATTCAGCGGCGCATAGCGAAGCCGGAAGTGATGCGGCTGCTGACTGAGGCGGATGAACGCTTTCAATTGACGCAGCGGGAGCGGATCACCCTCGGTGTGCTGGCACAAACAGAAGGTATGACAGCCAGGGAGTTGGGCGCGGTGCTGGAGACGGATGGGGCGGATGAACTCGCGGTTTGGCTGGGGCGATTGGTGCAGAACGGTCTGGTTCAGACCAGCGGCAAGACTTCGGGGATGCGGTATTTCGTGGCACCGGATTGGTTGCGTGGCGCGCAACTTGATCACAAAACCACGCTTAGCAGAATTACACCGCATCGCTTGCTGGCACTGATTCTGGAGGATTTGGCGCGTTACCCCGATTCGTCCAGTACAGACATCAACCGGCGAATTGGCGCGGAAATTTCTGCCAAGACTGTGAAGCGCGCCCTGGATGATTTGGTGGACGGCGGACGGGTGATTTATGTGGGTGAGCGCCGTTGGCGGCGTTATCGACTTTCGGACCGTGAACATAAAGGACACGAAGCGGGGGAGTTTTCATGAGGGCGCGTGCTTCTGAGCTAATTGGTTTATGTAACATACTGATTATTAAGTGCTTCTATAAAGGACGTGGCTTTGATTTGTCTTTTATGAAACGTCGCCTTGTCCGATAGAAGGCATCAAATGGCCTACACCGACATCAACAGCGAAGACCGTCTGGTTCAGGCCACCTTTGCCGATCATCTGGAAAAGGCGCTGGGCTGGGAGAGCGTCTACGCCTGGAACCAGGAAAGCTTCGGCCCGGACGGGTCGCTGGGGCGCGCAAGCGAGCGCGAGGTGGTGCTGGTGCGCGATCTGCGGGCGGCGCTGGCGAAGTTCAACCCGGGTTTGCCGGAGGCGGCGATCAACGAGGCGGTGGTCAAGCTCACCCACCATGACTATTCGCGGTCGCTGCTCCAGCACAATCAGGCGTTCTACACGCTGATCCGCGACGGGGTGCCGGTGAGCTACCGCGATGCGCAAGGGGTTTTACGGCACGCGCAGGCCAGGGTGATCGACTTCCGCAACCCGGGCAACAATCGCTTTGTGGCGGTGCGCGAACTCAAGATTACCGGGCTGCGCACGCCCAACTACAATCGCCGTGCCGACCTGGTCTGCTACGTCAACGGCTTGCCGCTGGTGTTCATCGAGCTGAAGGCGGTCTACAAAAATATCCGCGCCGGGTTCGACGGCAATCTGCGTGATTACCTGGACGAAAACGTCATCGCCCATGCCTTTCATCACAACGCTTTCCTGATCGTGAGCAATGGCGACAACGCGCGCTATGGCTCGATCACCAGCGAATGGGAGCATTTGGGCGAATGGAAACGCTTGGACGAAAAAGACGAGGGCAATGTGGCGGCTGAGGTGCTGCTCAACGGCATGTTGGCCAAAGACCGTCTGCTGGATATCGTCGAGAACTTCATTCTGTTCGACGCCAGCAAAACCGGGCCAGCGCGCAAGGTAGTGGCGCGTAACCATCAGTTGCTGGGAGTGAATCAGGCGGTGGCGGCGGTGGTTCGGCAAGAGGCGCTCAAGCGCCAGTTTCCACCGGGCGAGCGGCTGACGCAGCGCATGATTGCGTTGCCCGTAACTCGCGTTGAAGGCTCGAATGAGCCGGTGGCAGCTTACCCCATGGCGGCGCAATCAACGGCGGGATACCGGACAGATGGCAGCACCGGGTCGCAGCCGCGAAGCTTGCAGATTATCGAACGCGCGCACCCCGACCTTGGGCGTCTGGGCGTGGTGTGGCACACGCAGGGCAGCGGCAAATCGTATTCGATGGCCTTCTTCGCCGAGAAAGTGCGGCGCACGGTGGAAGGCAATTTCACTTTTGTACTGATGACCGACCGCGACGATCTGGACAGCCAGATATACAAAACTTTCGTGGGTTGCGGGGTGGCGGACGATCAGACGCCGCGCGCGGGTTCGGGCAAGGAACTGGAACAACTGCTCAAGCAGAATCTGCGCTACGTGTTCAGCCTGATTCACAAATTCAACCAGGACGTGACGCCGGGCGAACCTTACAGCGACCGCGACGACATCATCGTGATTTCCGATGAGGCGCACCGCACCCAGGCCGGCAAGCTGGCGCGCAACATGCGCCTGGCGCTACCGAATGCGGCCTTCATCGGCTTCACGGGCACGCCGTTGTTCAAGCACGACGAACTGACCAAGCGCATCTTCGGTGATTACGTTTCCCGCTACGACTTCAAGCGCAGCGAGGAAGACGGCGCGACGGTGAAATTGGTCTACGAGAACAGGGGCGAGAAGCTGGGTCTGGCGCGACTGGATTTGAACGACCGCATCGCCGAGGCGGTGGAACGCGCCGATCTCGACCCCGATCAAAACGCCTTGCTGGAAAGGCTGCTGGGTAAGGATTACGAAGTTATCACCGCCGATGAGCGGCTGGCGAAGATTGCCGCCGATTTCGTGACGCATTGCGCCACGCGCTGGGAGTCCGGGAAGTCGATGCTGGTCTGTATCGACAAAATCACCTGCGCGCGCATGTTGATGCTGATCGAGCCGCTGTGGCGGGTGAAAGCGGCGGCAGTGCGCGACGAGGCGGAGACGAAGCGAGCCGAGATTGTCGCCGCTCCGGATGACGAGGCGCGGCAACGGCTGCACGCCCAACGCGACCGGCTGCTGGCACAGGCAAGCTGGCTGGATGAGACGCTGATCGAGATCGTCATCAGCGAAGCGCAAAACGAAGTCGCCGATTTTAAAAAGTGGGGCTTCGACATCATCCCGCACCGTGCGCGAATGAAGCTGGGCTTCGAGGCATCAGACGGCAAGCAAGTCACACTGGACTCTGCGTTCAAGAACCCACAACACCCGTTCCGCATCGCCATCGTCTGCGCCATGTGGTTGACCGGATTCGACGTGGAATGCCTATCCACGCTCTACATCGACAAGCCGATGCGGGCGCACACCCTGATGCAGGCCATCGCCCGGGCCAACCGGCGTTATCCGGGCAAGGATTTCGGCCTGATCGTGGATCACAACGGCATGTTGAAAGCGCTGCGCGAGGCGCTGGCGCAGTATGCGCTGGGCGACGACGGCAACGGCGAGGCCGAAATCGTCGCGCCCATTGAAGAGCGAGTGATCGCGCTGCTGGATGCGATCGAGGCCACGGAAGCACATTTGCTGGGTTTGGGATTTGACGCCTCGCGTCTGCTCGGGGCCAAGGGTTTCGCACGCATCGAAGCGCTCAAGGATGCAGTGGATGTCGTTTACACCAGCGATGAAGCCAAGCGCCGCTTTGAGATTCTGGCTCGACAGGTATTCATCCGCTTCAAGGCGTTGCTGATGGAGTCGTCCGCCCTGGCCTATGCCGAACGCCACGACAACATCGAGGCCATCTACAAAAAGCTGACCGAGCGGCGGGATACCTCGGACGTGACGGCACTGCTCAAGGAACTGCACCGGATCATCAATGAAGCCATCCGCACCCAGGCGAGCGGCGGCGACCACGCAGAGGGCAGGCAGTACGACCTGAGCCAGATCGACCTGGAAAAACTGCGCGATGAGTTCGCTAAAAAAGTGAAACGCAAGGCCACGGCCTTGCAGGATATTTTCCAGATCGTCGAGGCGAAGCTCGCGCAGATGCTGGCGAAAAACCCGCTGCGCATGGATTACTACAAGAAATACCAGACGATCATCGCCGATTACAACCGGGACAAAGATCGCATTGCGATTGAAGAGACCTTCGCCCAGGCCATGGATTTGATCGCGCGCCTGGATGCCGAGCAGCGCCGCGCAGCGGAAGAAGGCTTGAGCGAGGAACAGTTGGCATTGTTCGATTTGATCCAGCGCGGCGATCTGTCAAAAGCTGACCGCGAGCGGGTCAAACAAGCCAGCCGTGAACTCTTGGCAGACGTGCTGCGGCTGATTGATCCGCTCGACCAATGGACGGAAAAGGAACAGACCCAAGCCGAGGTGCAGACCTTTATTCTGGATCACGTTTATCTTGCGTTGCCCGAGCCACCCTATACGCCAGACGACAAGCAGCGCGCGGCGGAAAGGATTTACGGGCATGTCTGGCAACAGAGTGTCTCTGGTGGGTTCGCTGGGCAATCGGATCGAGGCCAGAAATCGCCCGAAAAATAGGATTCACAGGGCGCGACTTGGGATAGACCAACGTCATTTAGTGGATGTCGGTTTTGGCCCGGACACAACCCGGAATTTACCGTTTCTGAATGACTGCTCGCAGACTTGCGGACAGACTTTCGACCACGACTATTCGACCGTCCGTAGATGGCGAGTTGGCGGAAAAAGCAACTGCCGAGGATTTCTCGGTAGTTCAAAACGAAGGTGGCCGGGCCGTCCGGCGGACCTTTAAGCACTACAGCCTCGAGCCATGTCGAGCCATGAGCGAAACAACTCAAATAAAATCAATTTCATGAAATGCCATTCGACAAGCACAGGGTGAACGAGCGCTGTGCCATGACCCCCGTTCGGTTCTAAGCCGCTTGCTCCAGCGTGAAATCGACGCGCACCTTGTCGAACGGGCACACGATCTTTCCGCTCTCGGTTTTTTCCAGGAGTCCGGAAGCCAATAGGGCATGCACATCCCGGTGCACGGACTTGACGTCGCGTTCCAGCCTGCGGGCCAGTTCGCGCAGGCTCATTTCACCGGCGCCGCTCATCGCTTCCAGCACCCCCCAGCGCTTCGGGCTTATCTCTGAGAACAGGAGTTCGGGGCTGGCGTAGCTGAACGTGAATTGCTGGACGCGACCGGATTTTGCGGCCTGACGCATGCCTTTTGCACCCGCCCTGAGCGCGGCTTTCCAGTTCGGGTTGATTTCAATGACAGCGGTTTTCATTCGACTCTCCTTTCCACTTCCGCGATGAAATCATCCAGAAGCTGGTCGACGGAAACAAAGCAGTAGGCCGACTCCTTTCCGTCCAGATGCCTGTGATCGCCCTTGCCGCGCTCATTATCGAAATCGACAAGGCGTTTTCCATCCAGCACATACACCAGCCGATACTTGAAGCTGTGGCCGCAAGGCGGCACCGGGCAGGAAAGCTTCCAGATTTTCATCTCGACCAGCCCGCCGTTGGGTAGGCGCTGGCGATGCTGCTTGAGCAGTTCGGCCTTCATGTTGGCATTTTTGACAACAGGCAAATGAAAGTCAAGCTGCCGGCTGCATTGGGTGGGTTAACCCAGCAGCCGGCCAGCCTATCCAGATGGCAGCTTTTGAGCACACAAGCGACGCTGGCGCAGGGATGCCTGAACTTACTTTGGCCGAACAAGAGACGGTCGGACTCCACAAGCTGAACTTCCGCTTAACAGAGGCTGCCTTTGGGTAGGCGCCCGAAAGCAGCCATTGAGCCATTCCATTCAGTGAAATTGCCACGGTCGGCTTACGGGCACCACGTCGAATTCACACAATCGACCAGAAGCGGAAGTTCAACAAGAAGCTCTGGGCAAATAAAAGCACGAGCCGACATGCGCTGTCAGCAGGCCAGATTCCTTGCGTTACCTTCGATCGCCTCCACCACTGCAGCGACAGTCGACTTGCGTAGGGCAAACCCCTTCCTCAGCGCTTCAAATTGATGGGTCTGGTCGAGCATCCGATCAATGACGGTTTCGGCCCACCCGGTATCCAGGTCCGCTTGTTGAGCAAGGGTTAACAGGTTCTGACGGGTTACGTTGCGGCCTTCCCCGCACACGTCCATCTGGTGCTCGCCGCCGGGGCCAGCGCTAAATGTCAGGTCATAACACGGAGCCAGCCGCCACCTCCGATCCCTGTCGAGCAGGAATGAAAAATTCTTGGCATGGTCGTCCCGGTTGTGGAACAACACGTTGAATACCGCTCGCTCATATGCCTTGTGCACCTCCCGGGCGTCCTGCGTTAGAAATCGGGTTGCCCTCAGACAGGTTGTGTAATCGAGACTGCCAGGCACCCGAAAATCGGCATGTAACAGGCCGGCCAGCGTGTGCACCGGCACCCGAACGCCTGCCTCGCGGTCGAAGCGCCTGACCCCGAAGCCCGAGAGGTTGCGGGACAAGTCGAAGTAATGCGTTTCCGGCATATCCAGGCCACAGGCCTTGGCCAGACCCGCATAGATATGCTCGAGCGCGCACACTTCTTTATGCTCGCCGCGGGCGTGAAACTTGATGAGCCATGGCGCTCCGCCTTCGAACGGCAAGGTGCTGACCCGCCGGGATTGGGGGGAGAAATGCACCAACACTTTGGGCCGGGCACCGTGCGGTGAGCCACCAAGCCAGGCAAGCTCGCGCAGCACGGCCTCGTCCTCGCCATCTCGCTGCACGGCCTGGGCTTCGTCCGCCAGTTCCAGCAGGGTGATGTCGTCTCGTGTAAGGCTTAAGGGTTCTGCTGGCTCAAATGTCAGAGCACCCATGGCCCGGTCCCCGATAAAGGCTAGCCGATCAAGCGGAGATACCTCGGCAATCGATCTTCCAGGCTTGCGGAACAGCCTGTCCATCAACAGCAACCCCCACCCGTCAGGAAGGGCGTCCGCAATGATCCCTGGAAGCCGGAGTTGGTGTCCAGGAAACCCTGAGTAGGCTTGGGCGCGGAGCTTAAGATGCCTCGGCGACAGTTCAAGGTCTTGCGACAGCGCAGCCGCCGAATATTCGAACAGGATGTCTTCTCCGTTATCCGCCAGGGTGCCAAGCAGCCATCGCTCTCCCCAGCCCGCGTAGTACACCGCGAGCTTCTTCATCGCACTCTCCGCCTGGAAGCGCGGGTCCGTTCGGGTTGGGCTTCGCGTTCCATCTGGGCGATGGACTTTGGTTTGGAGGCCAGAAGTACAGGCTGCAAGGCATCAACGGCGCCCAGCGCCATAAGCGCTTTAACCCAGGACTCCAGCGTGGCCTGGCCGTCCTGCTCAATTCGCTTGATCGTGCCTACGGCAACGTCTGCCCGCTCCGCCAGTTCCAGCTGGGACATGTCCTGCGCAAGCCGTTGTCGCCGAAGCCGGGTCCCCAATTCCCGGCAGATCTCTGGTGGGGTCGCAAACGAAAAGTCCAGCATGTATCTCCGATGCACAATAACAGATAATTTATTGTCCATTATATGCGATTGTTATTGTTAATATACAATAATATAGCCATTACAATGCGCGGCTGCTTGAAAATATCCGCATGGATAATTGATGTTTGGCGCATGCCGGATTCGTGCAGAAGTTGACGTTGATGCCTGCCGTTTATCCAGCGATTGCCAGTGGTAGCTTAGGCCGATGACCCGGCATCCGCTTCTAATGTTTGGATGGCGGTTCTACCGCTGATTTCGGACGTAGGCCGGGGTTCGTATGCCTGCAACGATTCGGAAGCCGTATCTTGCGCACGGGTGGAAACATCCGCTGACGAATGTCCAACGTCATGGGGGGGCGAGGTTTATAGTCTTTACCGCAAAACGTGACCACCCGACATCAAGAAAGCCTCGTGCTTATCCGGTTGTCACACACAGCCCACGAATAAGCTGTCGTTGCGAGGAGCGTAGCGACGCGGCAACCCAGAAAGGCCCGCTGAATCAAAGCGCTGGATTGCTTCCCGCCGCGCTACGCTCGCGGTCGCAATGACAGGCTGCCATGGCTGTGGGTGACAACCGGATAAGCACGGAAAGCCTGATGTATTCCGCTCGTGGCAAGCCCTTCGATCACTCGCAGGGAGCCATGTCGAGCCATGAGCGAAACAACTCAAATACAATCAATTTCATGAAATGTCATTCGACAAGCACAGGGTGAACGAGTCATGACCCCCGTTCGCATCGTGATCTTCGCCAAGGCGCCCGTGCCGGGCCGGGTCAAGACCCGGCTGATCCCGGCGCTGGGCGAAGCGGGCGCGGCGCGGCTGGCGGCGCGCATGCTCGACCTGGCGCTGGGTAAGGCGCGCGCTGCCGCCGTTGGCCCGGTCGAGCTGTGCATGAGCCCCGCGCCGGATTCTGCCGATTGGGCGGGCATCCCGCTCCCGGCGGATATCGAGACCCGCGACCAGGGCGCGGGCGATCTGGGCGCGCGCATGGCCCGCGCCGCGCAACGCGCCCTTGCGCAGGGCGAGGCGGTGTTGCTGACCGGCACGGATTGTCCGCAACTGACCGCCGCACGTTTGAGGGAAGCCGCCGCGCAGCTGATGTCGCACGATGCGGTGTTGCACCGCGCCGCGGACGGCGGCTATCCGCTGCTGGGCCTGCGCGCCTTCGACGCGAGCCTGTTCGAGGATATTCCCTGGAGCACCGCGACGGTGGCCGATATCACGCTCGAGCGCATGGAGGCGCTAAGCTGGAACGTGTGGCTGGGTGAAACGCTGCAGGACATCGACGTTCCCGCCGATCTGGCCGCAGGGTGGATCGATTCCGGGTTTTCAGGTTGAATGCCCGTTTTGGGGGCCCAATGCCTCGCGCCGGCCAATCCAAGAACAGGAGCCTGAATGCAAGGCGAGGAAACCCCAGTCCTGCGTGACGTGGTGCTCATCGGCGGTGGTCACAGCCATGTCGTCGTGCTGCGCATGTGGGCCATGAAGCCGCTGCCCGGGGTGCGCCTGACCCTGATCTGCAGCGATACCGACACCCCTTATTCCGGCATGCTGCCCGGCTACATTGCCGGCCACTACGACTGCGAGGCGGTGCACATCGACGTGCGCCGCCTGGCCGAATTCGCCGGTGCCCGCTATTACCACGATACCGTGGTGGGCATCGACCGCGCGTCGCGGCGCGTGCTCTGCCGCGAGCGGCCGCCGGTCGCCTACGACGTGCTTTCCATCAACATCGGCTCGACGCCTCGCCTCGGCCAGGTGCCGGGCGCCGACGCGCATGCCGTGCCGGTCAAGCCGATTCGCCAGTTCAATGAACGGTGGCTCGCCCTGCTGCAACGGGTGCGCGGACAGGCGGGCGTGACCACGCTCGCCGTGGTGGGGGGCGGCGCCGGTGGCGTCGAACTGGCGCTGGCCATGCAACACCGGCTGCGTCGCGAGTTGAAGGCAGCGGGGCGCGATCCCGACGCGCTGCACATGCATCTGCTCACCGCCGGACCGGTCATCCTGCCGACCCACAACGGCGCGGTACGCCGCGCCTTCGAGCGTGTGCTGCAGCAGCGCGGCGTCACGCTGCACCGCGATGCGGAGGTCGTCCGCGTCGCCGCCAATACCCTGGAAACCCGGCGCGGCGAAACGCTCCAGGCCGACGAGATCGTCTGGGTGACCCAGGCCGGCGGCGCGGCGTGGCTGGCCGGCACCGGGCTGGCGCTGGACGAAGCGGGCTTCATCCGCGTGCGCGACACCCTGCAGACCGAGAGCGACCCGCTCATCTTCGCCGCCGGCGACTGCGCGTCGATGATCGAACGCCCCCTGGAAAAGGCGGGCGTGTTTGCCGTCCGCATGGGTCCGCCGCTCACCGAAAATATTCGCCGCACGCTGCTGGGGCAGCCGCTGAAACCCTATCGGCCGCAGCGGCGCTGGCTGGCGCTCATCAGCACGGGCGACCGCCATGCCATCGCCTCGCGCGGCGCTTTCTACGCCCGCGGCGACTGGGTGTGGCGCTGGAAGGACAGGATCGACCGCCGCTTCATGCAGCGCTTCAGCGAGCTGCCCGCGATGCCGGCACGCGGGGCGAAGCCCGCAGGCGAAACGATCCCGCTGGAAGCGGCCGAGCAGACCCAGGCGATCTCCGCCCTTGCCATGCGCTGTGGCGGCTGCGGCGCCAAGGTGGGCGCGACGGTCCTGTCGCGCGCCCTCGCCCGGATCGAGCCGATCGAGCGCGATGACGTGCTGGTCGGCCTGCACGCCCCCGATGACGCCGCCGTTCTGCGCATACCGCCGGGCAAGGCCCTGGTGCACACGGTGGATTTCTTCCGCGCCTTCATCGACGATCCCTGGGTGTTCGGCTGCATCGCCGCCAACCATGCGCTGGGCGACATCTTCGCCATGGGGGCCGAAGCCCAGTCCGCCACCGCCATCGCCACCGTGCCGCCGGGCCTGGAAAGCAAGGTCGAGGACACCCTGTTCCAGATGATGACGGGCGCAGTGTCGGTGTTGAACGAAGCGGGTTGCGCGCTGGTCGGCGGGCATACCGGCGAAGGCCGCGAGCTGGCGCTGGGATTCGCCGTCAACGGCCTCATCGACGAGGCGCTGGCGGCAGTGATGACCAAGGGCGGGCTGCGCCCCGGCGACGCGCTCATCCTCACCAAGCCCATCGGCACCGGCACGCTGTTCGCCGCGCACGCGCGCCTCGCGGCACGCGGCCGCTGGATCGACGCGGCGCTGGAATCCATGCAGGTCTCCAACCGCGCCGCCGTCGCCTGCCTGATCGCCCATGGCGCACGCGCCTGCACCGACCTCACCGGCTTCGGCCTGCTCGGCCATCTGGTCGAAATGACGCGGCCCTCAGGCGTCGATGCCGAACTCGAACTGGATGCCCTGCCGGTGCTGGCCGGCGCGCGCGAAACCGCAGCGGCGGGAATACTGAGTTCGCTGCAGCCCGCCAACGTGCGCCTGCGCCGAGCCCTGCGCAACCAGGAAGCGGCCCTGACGCACCCGAACTATCCGCTGCTGTTCGATCCCCAGACCGCCGGCGGCCTGCTCGCCGGCGTGCCCGCCGACCGCGCCGACGCCTGCGTGGCCGAGCTGCACCGCCTGGGCTATGCCGCGGCGGCGCGCATCGGCCGCGTGCTCCCCCGCAGCGAAATGATCGAGCCCATCCGGCTGGTTCTGTAGGTTCATGGAACAGAGAGGACTACTGGGCGCGGGGAGGTTTGGGGGGAGGTGGATACGACTGCTTGTCGGCCTCAGCGGCCATTCGCGTGTCGGCCCCTGACGGTCAGCAACCTGTTGCTTAGCTGCCGCTCGGCCCAGCTGCATGATCTCCCCTCCCATATTGTGGCGGGGATGATTACGACGAAATGGGTGGGCTGAGGAGCGGCACACGCACTCGCAAGCGTCATGTCGGGTGGCAAAGCCAAAGAAAAACGCCCTCGGAAGGTGTGTTTTCTTGCTTCTTGCGTCGGTTGCCTTCGATAATCGGGGTCAACTTAGTTTTCGGCTTGATGATGACTACAACTGAAAACCAGATCGAGCTAGGCCTTATCGCCAAGCTGGGCGATCTCAAATACACCTACCGCCCTGATATTTGCGACCGCTTTACGCTGGAAGCAAACTTTCGCGAGCAGTTTCAACAGCTAAACCGCGTCAAGCTCACCGACGAGGAGTTCGCGCGCCTGCTCGAAGAGATCGTCACGCCCGACGTCTTCACCGCCGCGCAAACCCTGCGTAGCCGCAACAGCTTCATACGTGAAGACGGGACGCCGCTGAACTACACGCTGGTCAACATCGACGACTGGTGCAAGAACAGCTTCGAGGTCGTCAACCAGCTGCGCATCAATTCCGATTACAGCCACCACCGCTTCGACGTCATCCTGCTCATCAACGGTGTGCCGGTGATGCAGATCGAACTGAAGACGCTGGGCATCAACCCGCGCCGCGCCATCGAGCAGATCGTCGAATACAAGAACGACCCCGGCAACGGCTTCACGCGCACGCTGCTGTGCTTCATGCAGGTGTTCGTGGTCAGCAATCGCGATTCCACCTACTACTTCGCCAACAACAACGCGCGGCATTTCAGCTTCAACGCCGACGAGCGCTTCCTGCCCATTTACCAGTTCGCAGCCCCCGACAACAGCAAGATTACCGGGCTGGATGAATTCGCTGATGCCTTCCTGGCCAAGTGCACGCTCGGCCAGATGATCAGCCGTTACATGGTGCTGGTCGCCAGCGAACAAAAGTTACTGATGATGCGGCCCTACCAGATCTACGCCGTCAAGAACATCGTCAAGTGCATTGAAGAAAACAGCGGCAACGGCTATATCTGGCACACCACAGGCAGCGGCAAAACGCTCACCAGCTTCAAGGCCTCCACGCTGCTCAAGGCCAACCCGGCCATCGAAAAGTGCCTGTTCGTGGTGGACCGCAAAGACCTCGACCGCCAGACCCGCGAAGAATTCAACCGCTTCCAGGAAGGCTGCGTCGAACAGAACACCAACACCGGCGAGCTGGTCCGCCGAATGCTGTCTGACGACGCAGCCGACAAGGTTATCGTCTGCACCATCCAAAAGCTTGGCCTCGCGCTGGACGAAAACAGCCAGCGCAACAAAAGCCGCGAGAAGCGCGGGCTCGCCACCTATTCCGACCAACTCGAAGAACTCAGCGACAAGCGCATCGTCTTCATCTTCGACGAATGCCACCGCTCGCAGTTTGGCGACAACCACCAGGCCATCAAGGCGTTCTTCCCCAAGGCCCAGCTCTTCGGCTTCACCGGCACGCCCATCTTCGAGGCCAATGCCAGCGTCAAGCAGATCAGTGGCGAAACCCAGACGCTCAAGACCACGCAAGACCTTTTCCAGCAATCCCTGCACGAATACACCATCACCCACGCCATCGAAGACCGCAACGTCCTGCGCTTTCACGTGGACTACTACAAGCCGGACGGCAAGAATCCGCCCAAGCCGGGCGAAACGCTCGCCAAGCGTGCCATCGTCGATGCCATCCTCGCCAAGCACGACGCCGCCACCGGCGGGCGCAAGTTCAACGCCATCTTTGCCACCGCGTCCATCAACGATGCGATCGAGTACGTCGAGCTTTTCAGGACTGCTCAAGCTGAAAAGGCGGCGAGCGACACGACTTTCATTCCGCTCAATATCGCGGCGGTGTTCTCGCCACCTGCGAAAGCCCTGGCCGATGACCCTCAAAACCCCAATCCCAACGGCGCAGCCGATGTGCGCCAGATTCAGGAAGACCTGGCACAGGAAAACGCGGACAACCAGCAAGACCCCGAAGGCAAGAAGAAGGCCCTTGCCACCATCATCGCGGATTACAACCAGCGCTTTGGAACCAATCACTCGGTCTACCTGTTCGACAACTACTACCAGGACGTGCAGCAGCGCATCAAGGATCAGCAATGGCCTGATGCCGACCTGCGCAAAGCCGCGCCCCACATCGCGCAGCACAAGCTCGACATCACCATCGTCGTCGACATGCTGCTCACCGGCTTCGACAGCAAATACCTCAACACGCTCTACGTCGACAAATACCTCAAGCACCACGGCCTCATCCAGGCCTTCAGCCGCACCAACCGCGTGCTGAACGACACCAAGCCCTTCGGCCATATCCTCGATTTCCGTGGCCAGCAAGACGCGGTGGATGCTGCCATCGCCCTCTTCTCTGGCGCAAAAGCCGAAGCCGCCCGCAAGATCTGGCTGGTGGACAAGGCCCCCGCCGTCATCGAAAAACTGCAAGAAGCCAAGGGTGCCCTGCAAAGCTTCATGCAGGCACACGGGCTTGCCGGCAAACCCGAAGAGATCGCCAAACTGAAGGGCGACGAAGCCCGCATCGGTTTCGTCGAGGCGTTCAAAAAGGTGCAGAAGCTGCAAACCCAGCTTGACCAATACACCGACCTCACGCCCGAGCAGGAAGCCACCATCCAGACCATCCTGCCCCCGGACGAACTCAACGCCTTTCGCGGCCAGTACCTGGAGACGGCCAAGCGCCTGCGCGACGAACGCGCCAAGCCGGGCGATGACAAAAACGGGCCGGTCGAGCAGCTCGATTTCGAGTTCGTGCTCTTTGCCTCGGCCACCATCGACTACGACTACATCATGAAGCTCATCGCCGACTTCTCCACCAAGAAGCCCGGCAAGGCCACGATGAGCCGCGAACAACTGGTCAGCCTGATCGCAGCTGATGCCAAGTTCATCGACGAACGCGAGGACATCACCGAATACGTCATGAGCCTCAAGGCCGGCGAAGGTCTGGACGAGCGCGCCATCCGCGCCGGCTACCAGCAATTCAAGGCCGCCAAAGCCGCCCGCGAGCTGGCCGAACTCGCCGCCGAACACGGCCTGCCCGCTGCGGCGCTGCAAAGCTTCGTGGATGCCGTGATCGAGCGCCGCATCTTCGACGGCGAACAACTCACCGAATTGCTGTCCCCGCTGGAGCTGGGCTGGAAGGCCCGCACGCAGAAGGAACTGGCCTTGATGAGCGAGCTGGTGCCAATGCTGAAGAAGCGCACCGGAGGCCGGGATATCTCGGGCCTCCAGGCCTACGAGGATTGAAGCGTGGCGAAGCAGAACAAATTAGTGTCGGCGCCGAAGCTGCGGTTTCCAGATTTTCGAGAAGCCGAAGGCTGGGATCTGAAGCATGGCGACGACCTCTTCGACGCGATTAATAACCGAGCCCCGGCTGAGGTACTCCCGATTCTTGCAATCACTCAAGAACACGGCGCGATTCCACGAGGTCAGATCAATTACCACGTCTCAGTTACCGAACAGAGCATCGAAAGCTACAAAGTTGTCGAGAAAGGCGACTTCATCATTAGTCTCCGTTCGTTTCAGGGGGGCATTGAGTATTCCAACTATCGAGGTATCTGCAGTCCTGCCTATGTGATTCTTCGTAGAAAGGGCAAGGATGCAGACGGCTACTTCCGACACCTGTTCAAGTCAGCGAGGTTCATCCAGCAACTGACGCGCAACATTGAAGGACTGCGCGATGGGAAGATGATCAGCTACAAGCAGTTTTCAGAGCAGTTGATCCCGGTGCCTATACCAGTAGAGCAACAAAAGATCGCCACCTGCCTGACGTCGCTGGACGAATTGATTGCCGCTCAGGGACGGAAAGTCGAGGCCTTGAAGACTTACAAGCGCGGCCTGATGCAGCAGCTCTTCCCTCGCGAAGGCGAAACCCTCCCCCGCCTCCGCTTCCCCGAATTCCGTGATGCGCCTCCTTGGACATTTGCAAGGATTGGCAACCTGCTGAAAGAGGTTTCCCGTGCGATCGACATGGATGACACTGTCGAGTACTCATTGGTTACGGTGAAGAGACGTTACAGCGGGGTGGTCTCTCGCGAACGTCTCAAGGGCCGCGCGATCAAGGTGAAGACTCAGTTCATAGTGAGGGGGGGCGATTTTCTGATCTCGAAAAGACAGATCGTACACAACGCATGCGGCATCGTTCCCCCAGAGTTGGACGGAGCGATTGTCTCAAATGAGTACTCGGTACTTGGCCCTAAGGACGGGTGCGACATCGAGTTCTTCAACTACTTTGCGCAGCAACCCGCCGTGAGCCTCTCTTTTCTCAACTCGAGTGTCGGAATTGTGATTGAGAAGATGCTCTTCAAGCTCAACACATGGTTGAATCATGAGTTCCTGTTTCCGACTTTTGAGGAACAGCGAAAAATCGCGGCGTTCTTGGCGTCGGTTGAGCAGAACCTAAAGGCCGAGTCTGAAAAACTAGAATCTCTTAGGTGCCACAAGAAGGGCCTTATGCAGCAGTTGTTCCCGTCGGTAGAGGGGGGTTAAGACATGCCCGATGTGTCTTACTTCGATTTGAATTCGATGGCCGAACACTTTCGAGAAGAGTTGCGTGCGAAGAAGGTCATCCTTCTGTACGCCTACAACGGCACCGGCAAGACGCGCCTTTCGACGACGTTCAAAGACTGGGGTAAGCAAGTAGATGAGAACGGGGAAGTCATAAGACGTGACACACTGTATTTCAACGCATTCACGGAGGACTTGTTCACCTGGGATAACGACTTGGAGAACGATCGCCAGCGCGTGCTGGAACTCAACACCGATTCGAATTTCTTCAATGGGCTTCGCGAGCTTGAGATGGAAGTCAAGATTGCCAAGTACTTGGAGCGATATGCCGATTACAGCTTCTACATCGACTATGACCGCCGCGTGTTTGATCGCAGCGACAATACGGAGAGGAGATTGCCGCCTGGGGTGATGTTCTTTCGTGAACGAGATGAGGACGGCAACCCCATCCCAATCAAGGCGTCGCGTGGGGAGGAGAACATCTTCATCTGGTGCTTTTTCCTTGCCATCGTGCAACTCGTGTTGGACAAGGCGGAGGCTTACAAGTGGGTACGTTATATCTACATTGATGACCCTATATCCTCGCTTGACGAAGGAAACGCGGTGATGGTCGCGCATCATCTTGCGCAAATGCTGAAGGATCCGCCAGGGCAGCTGCGTGTGGTCGTTTCGTCTCACCACGTAATGTTCTTCAACGTGCTGTGCAATGAGATGAGTAAGTCGCGGAAGTATTTTTTGACGCGAGAGCGGAGGGGGCGCGGTTTTACCGTGCAGGAAACGGATAGCACTCCTTTTCTTTATCACCTGGCATCACTGGTCGAATTGCACCAGGCAGAACGTTCCGGCGCTGTGTACACGCATCACTTCAACATGATGCGCCGCGTGATGGAGCAGACCGCCAGCTTCTTTGGCTATAGCAAGTGGGAAGAGTGCATCATGCCCGATCCCGACCAGATGGCGGCATACAAGCGGGTGATCGACCTGATGAGCCATGGCGACTACTCACTTTATGAGCCGCGAGAAATGATGCCAGAGAACAAAGAGCACTTCGGCAGGGTACTGCGGCAGTTCCTCAACAACCATCCCTTTAGCCCGACGCTATTTCCATGACAGAGTTGATCCTCTACACCACCGAAGACGGGCGCAGCCAGATCAAGCTGCGGGCCGATCAGCAAACGGTCTGGCTGACCCAGCTGGAGATGGCCGAGCTGTTCGACGCCACCAAGCAGAACATCTCGCTGCACCTGAAGAACATCTTTAAAGACGGGGAGCTTAGCGAAGATGCAGTTGTCAAGGAATCCTTGACAACTGCCGCCGACGGCAAGCGCTACCGGACACAGCTCTACAACCTGGATGCCATTCTGGCCGTGGGCTACCGGGTGCGCTCGCCGCGCGGGGTGCAGTTCCGCCGCTGGGCGTCCACGGTGCTCAAGGAGTATCTGCTCAAGGGCTTTGCGCTGGACGACGAGCGCCTGAAGAATCCGGATGGTCGTCCGGACTACTTCGATGAGATGCTGGCGCGCATCCGGGACATCCGTGCCTCGGAGAAGCGCTTTTATCAAAAGGTGCGCGACCTGTTTGCCTTGAGCAGCGACTACGACAAGACCGACCAGGCGACGCAGATTTTTTTTGCCACGGTGCAGAACCTGTTGCTCTACGCCGTGACGCAGCAAACGGCCGCAGAGCTGATCATGGCCCGCGCCAACTCCGAAGACAGCCACTTTGGCCTCTTACATTGGCAAGGTGCCAAGGTGCGCAAGCAGGACATCGTGGTCGCCAAGAACTACCTGACCGAGGATGAAATCGACACCCTGAACCGCCTGGTGGTGATCTTTCTGGAAACGGCCGAGCTGCGCACCAAGCACCGCGAGGAAATCCGCATGAGCTTCTGGCGCCAGAACGTGGATCAGATCATCAGTAGCAACGGCTTTCCTGTGCTCACGCATGCGGGCAAGGTAAGCCATGAACAGATGCAGCGCAGCACGAACGCGCTTTATCTGGACTACGACCAACGCCGCAAACAGGACGAGGCACGTCAGGCCGACGAGCGGGATGAAGCCGAACTGAAAGCACTGGAGAACGCGCTGAAAAAGCGCCCCAAGCCATGACCGAACAAGACCAGAAACAACTGGGCAAGATCCTCTGGAACATCGCCGACCAGCTGCGCGGGTCGATGAACGCGGACGATTTCCGCGATTACATGCTGTCCTTCCTGTTCCTGCGCTACCTTTCGGATAACTACGAGCAGGCAGCCCGGAAAGAGCTGGGGGCGGACTACCCCGATGTGGCTCCGGATGTGATGGAACAGATCGACGCCACAACACCGCTTCAAATCTGGTACCAAGAGAACGCCGGCGACGTTGCCGAGTTCGAGAAGCAGATGCGCCGCAAGGTGCACTATGTGATCGAGCCGGACTACCTGTGGGGCAGCATCGTCCACCTGGCCAAGACGCAGAGCGACAAGTTGCTCGATACGCTGCAAGTGGGATTCAAGTACATCGAGGAACGGTCTTTCCAGAGCAACTTCCAGGGCTTGTTCTCGGAGATCAACCTCGCCTCCGACAAGCTGGGCCGCAAGTACGAAGATCGCAACGCCAAGCTGTGCTCAATCATCTCGGAGCTGGCGCGCGGCATGTCGCTGTTCTCGACCGACACCGACACGCTGGGCGATGCCTACGAGTACCTGATCGGGCAGTTCGCGGCGGGCTCTGGCAAGAAGGCGGGCGAGTTCTACACGCCGCAGCAGATATCGAGCATCCTCTCGGCCATCGTGACGCTCGACAGCCAGGCACCGGAGAACGGCCCGCGCAAGAAGCTGGAAAGCGTGTTCGACTTCGCCTGCGGCTCGGGCTCGCTATTGCTGAACGTGCGCCACCGCATGAAGAAGGCGGGCGGAACCATCGGCAAGATCTACGGGCAGGAATACAACGTCACCACCTACAACCTGGCGCGCATGAACATGCTGCTGCATGGGGTGAAGGACACCGAGTTCGAGATTTACCACGGCGACACGCTCGCCAATGCCTGGGACTTTCTGCGCGAAACCAACCCGGCGAAGAGGCCGCAGTTTGATGCGGTGGTGGCCAACCCGCCGTTCAGCTACCGCTGGGACTTGGGTGATGCCATGAGCGAAGACATGCGCTTCAAGAACCACGGCGTGGCGCCGAAGAGCGCGGCGGACTTCGCCTTCCTGCTGCACGGGCTGCACTACCTAAAGGACGACGGCGTGATGGCCATCATCCTGCCGCACGGTGTGCTGTTCCGTGGCGGCGCGGAAGAGCGCATCCGCCGCAAGCTGCTGGAAGACGGGCACATCGACACCGTGATCGGGCTGCCGGCGAACCTGTTTTACTCGACGGGCATTCCGGTCTGCATCCTTGTGCTGAAGAAATGCAAGAAGCCGGATGATGTGCTCTTCATCAACGCGGCCGAGCACTTCGAGAAGGGCAAGAGGCAGAACCAGCTGACGGAAGAACATATCCGCAAGATCATCGACACCTACCAGCAACGCCCTTCAGAGGTTCCGCGTTACGCGCGACGAGTGGGCATGGAAGAGATTGAGAAGAACGATTTCAACCTGAACATCTCGCGCTATGTCAGTACGGCAGTTGCAGAAGAAGAAGTTGTCCTAGAAAAGGTACATCAGCAGCTGGTCGTTATCGAGAAGGAAATCGCCAAGGCGAAAGACAAGCACAACGCTTTCCTGAAGGAGTTGGGGTTGCCCTTACTGCCCTGACAGATGTTGATTGATCTAACCCTCGCAAGGATGATCAACCCATTGCATCACCCGGCAGGATTCAGTGCCCCCCTGGGAACAGTGGCCATTTCCTGCAGGACGTCGCGTCCGCGTCGGCAACTCGCACGAAAGCGGCCACTTAACTGCCCGGACGCCAATGGCGCAATGGCCGACAAGCAGACGTGACCCACCCGGCCATCGGCAAAGCCCAGCCCCGGCAGCACCGCGGTCTTGCAAAGCAACATGAGAGCAAGTGGGACACGGTTTCAAGCCGCCAGCCTCAACTCGCAATGCAGGCCCGCACGGGCAGCCAGCGTCACCAGCATATCCAGGCTGAACTTGTCCCATTTTCCGCGCATCAGGTCGGACACGCGGGATTGGCTGATGCCCAGGGCCTGGGCCGCTTCAACTTGCGTCCAGTTGCGTTTTTCCAAGACCAGGCGCAGTTGCGCCATCAGGTCGGCACGCATCGACAATACGGCGGCCTCTTCCGGCGGGAAACCCAGATCAGCGAATACGTTGCCGCCGGACTGGATGATTTTCTCTTTCATGATTCTGCTCCTATCTGCTTGTATCGCCGTGCCGCCAGTTCAATGTCTTCCTTGCGGGTTTTCTGTGTTTTCTTGTGGAAGGCATGCAGGACGTACACGGCGTTCTTGAACTTTGCGACGTAGATGACACGCCACTCGCCCAGGACATGAATCCGGATTTCGAAAGCCCCGGCCCCGACGGATGGCATTGGCTTGAAGTCAGACGGGTGCAGACCGCGTTGCACCTGCCATAACTCGAAACCTGATTCACGTCGCGCTTCCAACGGGAAATCCGTCAGGTCATCCAGACTGCTGCCAACGAATTTAAGCGCTTTTATGAAAACAAATAATATAAGTACTTATATATTTGTCAAGCCATGAGACCAAAGCCTCTCGTTTGAGAGGTGGCTTTTGGTCGACCCGCTTGCCCTTGTTCCAGGGTTCCCGAGTTTGCTTGGTTTCCATGTCAGACGCCTTCGTGGTTGATGGGAGTCTGATTATGTTGCCGGCTGTGGCCGAACCGGCGAACCGCCGCTTGGGTCGGGTCCGGCCATCGGCGTCCATCAGCATTAGCAGCACGCCGACGTCGCGTCCCCGTCTCCGAACGGAAGCCCGCCGCCGCAGCCGGGGAAGATGCCGTAATGGCGCGAGAAGTCGCCGATGAAATCGAAATGCGGCGCGAAGCGGGTGTCGGCGAGCATGCGCCAGGTGTTGCCGCACACCGGGAAGACGCGGCCAGCCTCGATGGCGTGGTGTTTGTCGAGGACGAATTTCGCTTCCTGCCCGGCGATACCGCCGCGATACACCACCGCCTGGCCGTAGTCCTCGCAGTCGGGCTCCAGGCCATCGAGCTTGAACAGGCGGTAGGTCGCCGAGAAGAAGCGCAGGTTGCCCACCCGCGCCGCCATCGCCGGGTCGGTGAGGGCGATGGGGCGGTCTTCCACCAGGCGCGGGTCGGCGAAGCCGCAGCGGCGGGCCAGATGCTGGAAGTCGTTCCAGTACAGCGCGCCGCCCAGGCACTCGCCGTACAGCACCGGATCGTTGCGCAATTCTGACGGCACGCGGCGGTCGGCGTAGATGTCGGAAAAATACAGCTCGCCGCCGGGCTTGAGCAGGCGGTGGACCTGACGCAAAACGGCTTCCTTGTCGGGGGAAAGATTGACCACGCAGTTGGACACCACCACGTCGAAGCTGGCGTCCTCGAATCCCAGTTCCTCCAGCCGCTCGATGTAGCCGAGGCGGAATTCGACGTTGTCGCGGGCGAAGCCGAAGGCCTGCCGATGGTGTTCGCGATGGGCTTCGGCGACGGCGAGCTGCTCCTCGGTCATGTCGACGCCGACCACCCGGCCGTGCTCGCCGACCAGCTGCGCCAGGGCGTAGACGTCGCGCCCGGAGCCGCAGCCCAGATCCAATATTTTCAAACCATCAAGCAGCGTCGGGCAGACCAGGCCGCAGCCGTAGTAGCGCGCCATCACGTCGGGGTGGATGCGCGCCAGCAGCGGCTTCATCCAGGCCGGCATCTGGCTGGCGTCGCAGCAGGCGGAGGTGCGCAGGTCGGCGCTGCCTTTCAGTTGGTTGCCGTAATAGTCCTTGACCAGTTCATGCATGTTCAAACCTCGTTCGTGCTGTGCAAATCCGTTACTTTTATTTCGCCGCGCGCCCGCGCAGCAGATCGTCGTACGCGCCCTTGAGGCGCAGCAGGTCGCCGTCGAGCGCGGGGTGGCCGTGCCACCACTGGTAGTCGGGCGACTGGTGGGCGACGCCGAGGCGCAGGTTGCGCAGGTGCTTCTGCAGACTGGCGTAATGCGCCTCCATCTCGGCAAGCCCCGCGGCGGGGAATTCGCCGCGGGCGCGGGTCAAGAGTTGCAACGCCTCGCGCTGCTTCATGTTGCCGACCTCGATCATGCGCTCGCCGTTGGCGCGCAGGGTGGCGATGTAGCGCGGCGAGTGGCAGTGGCCGCAGGTCTGGTCCATGCGCGCTGCATCGGCGGGACGGTGTGCCGCTGCAGTGTGGCAGCCGACGCAGCCGGGCGCGCGCCCGGGCGTGCTGATCCGCACCAGCACGCCGTGCTTGGACAGGCGCCAGCCGTGCACTTCCGCGCTCTCCGCGCCGTGGCAGGCGATGCACTGGGCGTCGGTGAATTTTCCTGCGGGCGGTTGCGCGAACGCACTGACGCCGATGCACATCAGCATGATCCCGAGCAGCCGGCGCATCAGTTGTGCTCCTTGTTGTAGCTGGTGTATTCGCCCTCGACCCACCAGAGACCGGCGGCGGGCGGCTTGCCTTGCTGGCGCAGGGTCTGTGCCTTTTGCTTGATGTTTTCCAGCGCCGTGTTCATTTTTTCATGGCCGCGCGCGACGGCGTCCGGCGCGCCGTGGGCGGCGCCCTTGTAGGCGCCGAGGTTGTCGAAGTACCACATCTCGAAATAGTCGCGCTCGATCGGCGAGACGTTGTAGAAGGCGGAGGACTGCCCCTCGAAGAAGCCGATGCGCTCGCGGGCGAACAGCGCGCCCGGCTTGTCCAGCGGATAGGGCGGGCGCTCGTCGGCGGTGGGATGCAGCAGGCCGTCGCTGCGCAGCCCCTTCAATTCCCGCTCGGCGGCGTAGAGCAGGGGCCAGGCGCGCTTGCGCTCGGCGTCCAGCCCGGCCAGCTGCTGGCGCGACCATTCGGCGTCGTGGCAATCGCTGCACACCGCCACCCACTGCTTGCGCCGCACCTGGTTGCCGGAGGTGAGCGGGTTCACCTCCTGCAGGCCGAATTTCCAGATGGTCTTGTCGGCCACCTGGTGCTTGCCGCCGCTCATGTGGCAGTAGGCGCAGGTGGGGGCCTTGTAGTTGCCTTTGGCGAGCGGCTTGGACCAGTCCCACTGGTCGCCCTCGGCCAGGTAGCGCTTGCCGTGGGCGGAGGCGAAGAAGGTCTCGTCGTCCGGATGGGGCGGGCCGGAATGGCAGGTGATGCAGGCTTCGGGGCGGCGCGCCTCGGCGGCGCTGAACAGGTGGCGGGTGTGGCAGGAGTCGCACTTGGACGCCACCGAATGGCACTGCAGGCAGGCGGTCACCTCGGCCTTGGGCTTGTCGACGAAATGGGGCGCGTCGACCGCCCGCTCGATGGCCAGCGCATGGCTGGGGAAGCCGAAGCGGCGCTCGTCCTGGAACTGGGCGTGCTGGGCGGCGTGGCAGCCGCCGCACACCGTCTTGTCGGGCATGCGCAGCTTGGCGTGGTCGTTGCCGTGGCAGCTGTCGCAGTACACCGTCTTGCCATCTTTCGGCGCGGCGTGGCTGCTGGCGCGCCAGTCGGCGACGATGCCGGGGGTGAGTGCATCGTGGCACTCGACGCATTGCGGGCCCTCGAAGCGGCCGCTCATGTCTCCGTCGTAGTCATAGAAACGCGCCGGGTGCCAGTAGCCGAACACCTTGTCGGGCTGCCACAGACGCGAATACAGGCCGTCGCCGGGGCCGCCCTTGCTCCAGGCCACCCAGACGTAGCCGGCGGCGATCGCCAGCACGGTGACGACGAGCACGCCCCAGGCATAGCGGGCCATCTTCGGTCGGGACGACGTGCTCATGCCCGCCCCCGCCGCCAGCGCCAGGCGCCCAGGCCTGCCAGCCCGAAGAAGGCCGCCAGGCTCGCCAGGCGGCCCAGCGGGTCGGCGGCCCCGGCGTCGGTTTCCGGCAAAGGCAGCGCCACGCCCTGATGGCCGGAACTCGCCACCGCCGGGCCGCCCTGCGCGCGCCCGCTGAAGCGTTCCACCGCGGTGCGTTGCGCACCCGTCATGAGGGGGCGGCCCATGGTCGCGCGGTGGTCGTCCATGCGCGCCAGCAGCGCCGGCCAGGCTGCCGCCGGATACGCACGCGGATCGGGGGCGGCGTGGCAGTCGCCGCAGGCCTCGCGGTACAGGCGTTCGGTGCCGTCCGTGGGCAGGCCGGCGGCGCGCGGCGGCAACGGGCGCAGCGCGTAGGTATCGAGGTAAGCATGCAGTGCGGCCCGCTCCCCCGCATCCGGCATGGTCACCGGCCCGAGCAGGCCGCGGTAGAAGCGCGATACGTTCATCAGGGTCTCCATGCGGGTGAGCACCGTCGGCCATTCCTTGCGCGTGTGGCGGCCGGGGCCGGGCAGCTTGTGGCACTGGGTGCAGGTGCGCTGCAGCACCTGGGCACCGGGCGAGTTGGGCTCCGGCAGCAGGGCGGGGTCGATGCCCGGCGGCACGATGTCGCGGCGCGCTTCGCAGATGTCCACCCCGCCCCAGGGATGGCCGGCAAGAGCCGGGGCGGTGGCCAGCAGCAGGATCAGCAGCGCCGCGTATTTCATGGCGCTGTCTCCGCGGCCGCCACCGGCACGGCCTTCACCGCTGGCGCCGGCAGCCACTGCCGTGCCTGTTCCTTGATTCGGCCGCGCAGGCTGAAGGCGTCGAGCATGCCCTCGGCGGCACGGCGGCCGTCCGCCATGGCGGTGACCACCAGGTCGGGGCCGCGGGTGTTGTCGCCGCCGGCATACAGCTTCGAATGGGTGGTGCGGCCTTGGCCGTCGACGACGATGTGGCCGGCCTCGTCCAGCGTCACGCCGTGCGCGGCCAGCCAGGCCGGCGGCGCCGGCACCTGGCCGAGGGCGAGGATGACGCGGTCGGCGGGCAGGTCGCGCGCCGTTCCGGGCGAATCGAAACGAACGCCCTCGACCGCCCCGCTTCCCAGCAGCGACTGCGGCACGTGCTGCGCCAGCAGTTCCACGCCTTCCCCGCGCGCGGCCTCGATTTCCTTGGGCGAGGCGCGGAAGTCGCCACGCGTCGCCACGGCAACGGTGGCGCCCAGGCGGCGGGCGCTGCGCGCGCAGTCCATGGCGCTGTCGCCGCCGCCCAGCACCAGCACGCGCTGGCCGTCCAGCGGCGGCGCGGCGCCGGCGTTGACCGCAGCGAGAAAATCGAGGGCGTCGAGCACACCGGAGAGATCCCGCCCCGGCAGGCTTGCAGGCCGCGAGCGCTGCGCGCCGGTGCCGAGGAATACGGCGTCGTAATCGTCGAGCAACTGGCCGAAATATTCGGCCTCCACCGTCACGCCCAGTTCGAAGTGCACCCCCATCCCCTCCAGGCGGGCGATGCGGCGGGCGAGCAGGGTCTTGTCCAGCTTGAACGGCGGCACGCCGGAGGCGAGCAGGCCGCCGGCGGTGGCGTTGCGGTCGTAGACGGTCACCGCGACGCCTTCGCGCACCAGGCGGTCGGCGCACGCCAGCCCCGCGGGACCGGCGCCGATCACCGCCACGCGCTTGCCCGTGGGCGCGGCCTTTTCGGGCAGCGGAAGTTCCAGTGCGGCGGCGCCCACCCATCTTTCCAGCGCGCCGATCGTCACCGCGCCATTTTTCAGCCCCTCGCCTTCGCCGTCGCGGGTGCAGGCGCCCTCGCACAGCCGGTGCTGCGGGCACAGCGTGCCGCATACCTCGGGCAGGGCCGAGGTCTCGGCGAGGATCGCGGCGGCGCCGGCGGTGTCGCCGCGCGCCACCGCCTGCAGCCAGTCGGGGATGCGGTTGGCCAGCGGGCAGGCGCTGCGGCAACCCGGCACACCGCAGTCCACGCAGCGCGCGGCCTGCGCGCGGACGGCGTCGAGATCGTAGGGCACGAAGCCTTCGCTCCAGCCGGCCAGGCGCTCGACAGCAGGCTGCGCCGCCGGCAGCACGCGCGGCGTCGACGCCGGCAGCGGCTTGCCCAGCAGATGCGACGCGGTCTGCTTGAGCTGCGGCTTGAACCAGTTGCGCACGTCGCGGATCTCCAGCGCCTCGGTGGGGCAGGAGATCACGCAGCGGGCGCAGCCCATGCAGTCCTCAATGCCGGTGACGCGGCCGCTGGCCTTGCCCTGCTGCCACACCGGGATGCCCATGTCGCACACTTCCTCGCAGCGGCGGCAGTCGACGCATTTGTCGGTGTCCATCCGGATGCCGTAGAAGCCGGCATGGTTGAGCAGGCCGAAGGTGGCGCCGTAGGGGCAGAGGTAGCGGCAGTAGAAGCGGTTGCCGACCAGCGGCGCGGCGAAGAAGGTGCCGAAATAGGTGAACGCGACGGTGAGGTAGAACAGGCCGACGAAGCTCACCGTCCAGGCGTTGGGCGGGTAGAGGGTGACGACGATCACCCCGGCGTAGAAGACGAAGAAGAACCACTTGGTGTGGCGCAGGGCCCAGGCCCATTTGCCGCGCACGGTGCGGTCGCGGAAGGAGAAGCCCACGGTTTCGCGGATGCCGACGCAGGGACAGTTCCAGCCGCAGATCACGCGGCGGCCGAACAGGAACACCGCGCCCAGCACCAGGAAGAAGGTGATGGTGCCCGGCACGTGCAGCGCGGGAAACACCGGCTGCCCCCACTGGTAGCCGACGTAGGGCTCGAACATGGGGACGAGCCAGGGCACCAGCCACCACAGTGCGGTGACCGCGCCCACCAGCACGATCAGGCGCTTGCGGGTGTAGGGGTTGTCCTCGGCGCGGATGCGCCACAGGCCGAAGCCGAGAATGATGGCGTATTCGGTATAGCGGTTGAGCCAGATCGGGTTGTCGAACAGGAACAGCCAGGTCTCGTTGAGCCAGCCGACGAAGGCCAGGGTGAAGGCGGCCATGCTGAACCACTGCACCCACAGCGGATAGCGGCGCGGCAGCGAGCCCTGTTGCGCGGGGCTGCTGGCGCGCGGCATGTGGTGGATGACGGCGGCTGGTTTCATCCTAGAAGCCGCAGTTGAACCACAGAGGCACAGAGCACACAGAGGAAAAACAACACCTTGTATGTGTCAGTACGCCCACCCGATGAGTGAAGGCTGGTTGATCGGCAACCCATTGGTTTCCTGCCGTTCTCCGTGCCTCTGTGCCTCTGTGGTGAGGTTTTTAGTTTCATGGCTTCAGAAGGTCGGCGCCTGATCGCTCTCGTCGATCCAGCCGGCCAGCAGCTTCATCGAGCCGCGCTCGATGTCCGGGAGCATGTCCTCGGTGCAGAGGGGGGCGTTCTGGATGACGATGACGAGGCGCTTGCCCATGCCGTCTCCCTATTCGTTGACCACCGGCCAGCCGCGTTCACGCCAGGCGTTCATGCCGCCTTGCACCACCTGCACCTTGGCGAAGCCCGCGACGGCCAGTTGCGCGACCGCCCTGGACGAGCGCCGGTCGGTGGTGCAGATCAGAAGCACGGGCTGTTCCCGGCGGGGTTCGAGTTCGCCCTGGCGCGCGGCCAGTTCCTCCAGTGGGAGGTTGAGCGCGCCGGCGATATGGCCCTTCTCGCCGGCGAAATCCGCCGCGCTGCGCACATCGAGCAGCAGCAGCTTTTCGCCGGCATCGAGCCGGCGCTTGAGTTCGTCCACCGCCAGCATGGGCTGGGCGCGCAGCCGCTTGATGAGACGCGGCAGGAAGGCCACCGACGCGAGCAGCGCCAGCGCGATGAGGATGTTGCGGATCATCCCTTCGCCGCCGGCCAGCGCCTCGCGCCCGGCGTAGCCCAGCCAGGTGTAGGCGAAGGCGCCGGGCAGCATGAACAGATAGCTCGCCAGCACGTAGTGCCAGAAACGGATGCGCGTGAGGCCCAGCGCATAGTTGAGCAGGTTGAACGGAAACAGCGGCACCAGCCGCACGAAGGCGACGAAGCGCCAGCCTTCCTGCTCGACTCCGTCGACGAGCTGTTTCATGCGCCCGCCGGTCTTCTTCGCCACCCAGTCGGCGCCGAGATGGCGCGCGATGAGAAACGCAAGGGCCGCGCCGATGGTGGCGCCGGTGAGGTTGTAGACGGTGCCCCACACCGGCCCGAACAGAACGCCGCCGGCCAGCGTGATCACCGAGCCGGGCAGGAACAGCACGGTGACGAGCGCGTAGACGGCCATGAACAGCAACGGACCCGCCGCGCCGGCGCCTTCCACCCAGGCCTGCAGGGCGGCGGCGTCGAAGCGGTCGCGCAGCGTGATCGCCATGCCGACGGCGATCACCAGCATCAGGCCCAGCAGCCAGCGCAGGACGGTCTTGTTCATCGGGTGGCCTCGTCGGAATACGTGCGCCGGTTGATGGCGTAGTCCTTGATCTCGCCCCTGAAGGGCAGCAGCAGCATCCCATCCAGCCGGTCGACCTCGCGCGGGTTGGTGAAATCGCGGATGCCGATCGTCATGCCCAGGTGGCCGGCGCGCGGCTGGTCGCGGTAGGTGCCGAACAGGCGGTCCCACCAGGGCAGGTTGAAGCCGAAATTGGAGTTGGTTTCGTCGTCCTCGATCGAGTGGTGCACCCGGTGCATGTCGGGCGTCACCACGAAGAGCCGCAGCACCCGGTCGAGCCCCAGCGGCATTCGGACGTTGCCGTGGTTGAACATGGACGTGGCATTCAACAGCACCTCGAAGATCACCACGGCGAGCACCGGCGGGCCGAGCACGACTATGGTGGCGAACTTGATCAGCATGGACAGGATGATTTCGAGCGGATGGAAGCGCACGCCGGTGGTCAGGTCGTAGTCGAGGTCGGCGTGGTGCACCCGGTGCAGCCGCCACAGGGCCGGCACGGCGTGGACCATGACGTGCTGCAGCCAGATGACGAAGTCCATGGCGATGACCGCCAGCGGCACCGCCAGCCAGAAGGGCGCCTCGAAATGATTGAGCAGGCCCCAGCCGTTCTCCGCGCAGAAGGCGGCCAGACCGACCGCCGCCAGCGGGAACAGCAATCGCAGTGCCACGGTGTTGAGCGCCACCAATCCTAGATTGCTGGCCCAGCGCAGCGCCCTGGAGACGGTGAGTGCGCGCCGCGGCGCCGCCACTTCCCACAGGGCGACGAGGGCGAACACGCCGAGAAAAAATCCGAGCCGGATCGCGGGTTCGTGGGCGAGCACGAATTGCTCGAAGTTCACGGCGCGCTTTCCTCGACTTCCACCGGCAGGCCATGCGCCCGCCATTCGGCCACGCCATCCTCGAAACGGACGGCGTGGAACCCTTCCTGATTCAGGTATTCCACCGCCTCCTTGGACATCAGGCAGAACGGGCCGCGGCAGTAGGCGACGACCGGCTTGTCGCGCGGAAGCTCGGCCAGGCGCTTCTTCAGCTCGTCCAGCGGCATGGACTGCGCATAGGGCAGGTGGCCGGTGGCGTATTCGCTCGGCGGCCGCACGTCCAGCACGATCACGTCGCCGCGCTTCGCGCGCGCCAGCAATTCCTCGCTGCTCATCGGGGTCAGTTCGTGCGCGTGCTCGGCCAGCTTGGCCAGCGCCGCCCGCAATTCCAGCAAGCGGTCTTCGGCCAGCGAGCGGATCGCCACCCAGAAGTCGGCCACCGCCTCATTGGTCAAGCGGTAATAGACGTTCTTGCCTTCCTTGCGCGCTTCCACCATATGGGCCTGCCGCAGCTCCTTCAGGTGCGCGCTGGCCAGCTTGAGGGAAATCTGCGCCTCGGCCGCCAGCCGTTCCACCGGCTTCTCGCCCTGGCACAGCAAATCGATCAGCTCCAGCCGCTTGGGACTGCACACGGCCTTGCCGATGCGGGCGACCTGGGCGTACAGCAGATCTTTTACCTGTCTTCCTGAACTTTTCATCGAACACTCCAAAGAATGTTTGAATGTTAGGTGCGACTTCCGGGCGACGTCAAGTTTTTTTTCCTGTTTGTAAGAGGCGGCCAGCGCGCGTCGATCAGGCCGGGTTTTCGTAGGGTGCACTCCGTGCACCGTCGGTGCGTCCATTGGTGCACGGAGTGCACCCTACGCAAAGCATCTCGCCCGCACGACCCAAGCTGCAAAGCCTGGGCGGTCGCGCCAGGCGTGAATTCCGCAGCGGGCGGCTTCAAACGTCCGTATCGAAGCGCCGCCGGCAGTGCGTAGGGTGCACTCCGTGCACCTTCGGGCGTCAATCGGTGCACGGAGTGCACCCTACGCAAAGCATCTCGCCCGCACGGCCCAAGCTGCAAAGCCTGGGCGGTCGCGTCCCGCGTGAATTCCGTAACGGGGGCTTTAGGCGTCCGCGTCGAAGCGCAGCCGGCAGTAGGTCTCGCGGGTCAGCGCCACGAACAGCACGGCTCCCGCGGCGCTGACCGCCAGCCACAGGAAGGCGGCGTGGTAGGCGGCGGCGTCGTAGATGCGGGCGCCGTCGAGCAGGGCGCCCTGCCAGTTGCGGTCGAGGATCCAGCCCATGGCGCTTTGCTGGATGGCGGCAAAGCCGAGAACGGCCATGTTGACGACGCCGCCGACGGTGCCGGCCGCACCCGGGTGGTTGACCTCGCGCGAAAAGGCGAAGCCGATGATGAGTCCGCCGGCCGTAAATCCAATCGTGGCGAACAGCAGATACAGCGCGCTGGCCGACAGGTCGTCGATCAACAGGAATGCCAGCCAGCCGAGGGCATGGGCCAGCGCCGCGCCCAGATACGGCAGCTTGCGCCGGCCGATGCGGTCGGACAGTGCGCCCAAGAGCGGGCCGCCGACGGCGAAGCCGAGCAGCATGGTGGTGGTGAAGCCGGCGGCATGGCTGCGTTCCAGGCCGTGAACCTGGACCAGGTAGGGCACCCCCCAGAGGCCGGCGAAGGTCAGCACCGGCGCGGCGATCAGGCCGCCGGCAAAAAACAGCAGCCAGGTATCGCGCTCGGAAATCACCAGCTTCAGGCTGCGCCGCGGCGACATGGCGTTGTTGCGCGCCTCCGGATGGGCGTGGCTGGCATAGCCGCGTTCGCTGGGATCGTCGCGCACCCACAGCCAGACGACGGCGGCGAGCGCCAGGGTGACGCCGGCGCTGGCCAGCATGGCGGCGCGCCAGCCGACGCTGGCCACCGCCTCGGACAGCGGCACGCCGGCCAGCACACCGCCGAGGTTGCCGATCAGGAGGGAGATGCCGGTCACCGTGGCGAAGCGGTTGGCGGGGAACCAGTGGCCGGCGAGCTTCATGCAGGCGACGAAGGCGACGGCGACCGAGGCGCCGATCAGCGCCCGCCCGAGGCCGGCCATCCACAGGCTGTCCGCCTGGGCGAACAGCACGATGCCGGCGGCCGCAACGACCGCCGCCGCCGTCGCCACGCGGCGCGGACCGACGGCGTCGGCGAGCAGGCCGCTGGGAATCTGCATAGCGGCGTAGGTGTAGAAGTAGAGGGCGGAAAGATTGCCGAGCATGGTGGCGGTGATGCTGAAGTCGCGCATCAGTTCGTCGACCATCACCGCCGGGGCGACGCGCTGGAAGTAGCCGACGAAATAGAGGCTGGCGAGCAGCCCCCAGGTCAGCCAGGCGAGCGAGACCGGCGGCAGGCGGCTGGATGGCTGCGTGCTGGTCAATGCCGGTCTCGCAAACTGCTTGAAGTGGTCATGATCGATGGATCCATGGATGGCGGCGCGTGCAAACGAAGCTGCGCCAGGTGCCGTGGTCTGCGGCGTGCAGGCTTTGAAGCACACAAATTAGAATAGACTGAGCAAATGATGCCACGTTGGGTGGCAGCGGCGCGAAGCAGGCCGGCCGTTGGTTATTTTTCGATGGCCGTACGCCAGACGCCCGATCCCGACCAGCCGTCGGCGTAACGATTTGCCATGAGATGAAAACAAACAGCCTCGTTCCCCCAAGCAAAGTCATGGATCTGCTGCTCGATGCGGTCTGCGTCGTAGACCCAGAGGGACGCTTTACTTTCATCAGTGCCGCAGGCGAACGCATTTTCGGTTACCCACCGGAGGAAATGGTCGGCCGGCCGATGATCGATTTCGTGTTTCACGAGGACCGGGCGAGGACGCTGCAGGTGGTCGATGAAATTTTGGACGGACGTCTCCTGCCCTATTTCGAGAACCGCTATGTGCGCAAGGACGGCCAGGTCGTGCATATCATGTGGTCGGCCCGCTGGTCGGAGACGCATCAGGTGAGGGTGGCCGTGGCGCGGGACATCACGGAACGCAAGCGCGCCGAATCCCTCCAGGCCGCGCTCTATGCAATTTCCGACGCGGCACATGCCGCCGAAGATCTGGCCGCCTTGTTTCAATCGATACATCGCGTCCTCGGCGAGTTATTGCCGGCAGCCAATTTCTTCGTCGCGCTATACGATAAAGACAAGGACGAGCTGACCTTTCCTTACCATGTCGATGAATACGATGAGGCGCCTGCGCCGCAAAAGCTGGATCCAACGACGCGGATCGCAGAGGTCATCCGCAGCGGACAGGCTCTGCTGGTTTCAGCGAATCGCGGCCAGGGTCTGGCCGGGCGCAACCCGTCCGATGCCGGCGGGGATTCGTCGAGCTGGCTTGGCGTTCCGCTCTGCGCAAAGAAGGGCGTCATCGGCGCCCTGGTGGTGCAGAGCGATTGCGCTGAGGCGCGATATGCCAACAAGGATATCGAGCTGCTGCAGTTCGTCGCCCGCCAGATCACGCCGGTGATCGAACGCAAGCAGATGGAGACGTGGCTGCAGCACATCGCGCAGCACGATCCGCTGACCGGCCTGCCCAACCGCGAACTGTTCCATGATCGCCTGCAAACCGCGTTACGCCTGGCTGAGCGGAACCAGACACGACTTGCCGTGCTGTACCTCGATCTGGACAAATTCAAACAGGTGAACGACACCCTGGGGCATCACGTCGGCGATCTCTTGCTGCAGGAAGCGGCGCGTCGTCTCCGGCAATGCGTACGCAGCTCGGATACGATCGGGCGCGTCGGTGGCGACGAGTTTCTGGTGCTGCTGAACGGCATTTCGCTGCGGGAACAGGTCTTGTCGATCGCCGAAGAGATCCGGGTTGCCCTCGAGCGGCCCTTTGCACTGGCCGCTCAGCCGGTGCATATCTCGCTGAGCATTGGTGTCGCACTGTATCCGGAGCATGGGGACGATCATATGCAACTGATTCGACATGCCGACGAAGCAATGTACGAGGCCAAAAAGAGCGGCGGCAACCTTTCCCGGATCAGCACCCGCCCCAGTCTCAAAAAATAGAAATATCAGGACGGCCTGAGAGAAGGCGCACCAATTTGCAGCACGCCGTGCCGCCCGTGCACTGCGGTTGAGCGCATCGTTCGCATCGCGCCCAGCCGAATATCGTCAAGCCCTTGAATTCACTGCGCTGCCGCGCCCTGGCACAGACTCTGCTGACAGACAGGGCGAGGAGCCACCATGTCTGTCGTTTCATCCGTCTGTTGTTATTGCGGCACCGGCTGCGGGGTGCTGATCGAGGCCGACGCCGGGAAGATCGCCGGCGTGCGCGGCGACCCCATGCATCCGGCCAACCGCGGCAAGCTGTGCACCAAGGGCGCGGCGCTGCATCTGTCGGCGCAGGCGTCCGGGCGCGCGCTTTTTCCGGAACTGCGCGCCGACCGCGCGTTGCCGCGCCGGCGAGTGCGCTGGGACGCGGCGCTCGACCACGTCGCGGAGAAATTCCGCGCGGTGATCGACGCGCACGGCCCCGACGCCGTCGCCTTCTATATTTCCGGACAGCTCACCACCGAGGCCTACTACGTCTTCAACAAGCTCGCCAAGGGGCTGATCGGCACCAACAATGTCGACACCAATTCGCGCCTGTGCATGTCGTCCGCGGTGGCGGGCTACAAGGCGACACTGGGCGCCGATTCGCCGCCGGGGTGTTACGACGACATCGAGGCTGCCGGGACGATCTTCATCGCCGGCTCGAACACGGCGTACGCGCACCCGATCCTGTTCCGCCGCATCGAGGCGGCGCGCCAGGCCAACCCGAATCAGAAGCTGATCGTGGTCGACCCGCGCCGCACCGACACCGCAGCCGAGGCCGACCTGCACCTTGCCATCCTGCCCGGCACCGACGTTGCGCTGTATCACGCCATGTTGAACGTGATGCTGTGGGAAGAGCTGATCGACCGCGCCGCCATCGCCGCGCACACCGAGGGCTGGGAAGCGCTGCGCGGCCTGGTGCGCGACTACACGCCGGAGAAGGCCGCGGCGATTTGCGGCGTGGCGGCGGCCGACATCGTGCAGGCGGCGCGCTGGTTCGCCGCCGGCCCGACGCTGTCCTTGTATTGCCAAGGGCTCAACCAGTCGAGCTGCGGTGTCGACAAGAATGCCGCGCTGATCAACCTGCATCTCGCCACAGGGCAGATCGGCAAACCCGGCGCCGCGCCGCTGTCGCTCACCGGCCAGCCCAACGCGATGGGCGGGCGCGAAGTGGGCGGGCTGGCGAACCTGCTGTCGGCGCACCGCGACCTGGCCAACCCGGAACACCGCGCCGAAGTCGCGCGGCTGTGGGGGGTGGACGACGTACCGGCGACACCGGGCAAGACCGCAGTGGAAATGTTCGACGCGGTGCGGCGCGGCGAGATCCGTGCGATCTGGATCGCCTGCACCAACCCCGCGCAGTCGCTGCCCGACCAGAACCGGATCCACGAAGCCCTGCAGGCAGCCGAATGCGTGGTGTTGCAGGAAGCCTTTGCCGACACCGAAACCGCGCCGTTCGCCGACGTGCTGCTGCCGGCTTCCACCTGGGGCGAAACCGACGGCACCATGAGCAATTCCGAGCGCCGCATTTCGCGCGTGCACGCCGCCGTGCCGGCGCCGGGGGAAGCGCGCGCCGACTGGGCCATCGTGTGCGATTTTGCGCGGCGGCTGCTGCCGGAGAAGGGCGCGCGGCTGTTTCCCTACGACAGCGCCGAAGCCGTGTTCGACGAGCATCGCGAAACCACGCGCGGGCGCGATCTCGACATCACCGGCCTGAGCTACGCGCTGCTCGATGCCGGCCCGCAGCAGTGGCCGTTCCCCGAGGGCGCCTTGTCTGGCCAGGCGCGCTTGTACGCCGACGGCGTCTATCCGACGGAAAGCGGTCGCGCACGCTTTCATGCCGCGCCGTATCGCCCGGTGGCCGAAGCCATCGACGCGCGCTATCCGCTGCACCTTAATACCGGCCGCCTGCGCGACCAGTGGCACGCGATGAGCCGCACCGGTCGCGTGGCGCGCCTGTTCGCCCATGCCGACACGCCGGCGCTGGCGATGAATGTGCGCGACCTCGAACTGCGGCGGCTGAAATCCGGCGATCTGGTGCAGGTGAAAAGCCGCCGCGGCGAGGTGATCGTGGTCGCCGAAGCCAGCGACAGCGTGCGCCCCGGCCAGTGCTTCCTGCCGATGCACTGGGGCGCGCGCTTCATGGGCGGACTCGGCATCAACGCGCTCACCCTGCCGCTGTTCGACGCGGTGTCGAAGCAGCCCGAGCTCAAGCATGCCGCGGTGCAGGTGGCGAAGGCCGAGCTGCCCTGGCGCATGGCCGCGCTGGCGGTGGGCGACGGCACCAGGCTGCTCGACGCCGTGCAGCCGCTGCTGCGCGCCTGCAACTACGCCGCCGCCGGGCTGGCGGGACGCGACCGGGACGTGCTGACGCTGCGCCTGGCGCATACGCAGCCGCTGCCCGACGCCATGCTGGCCGCGCTCGACGCCGCGCTGGGGCTGGACGATCCGCTCGCAGTGATGCATTACCAGGACAGCCCGCACGGCATTTCCAAGCGCGTGCGGGTGGACGCTGGCAAGGTGACCGCCGCGCGTCTCACCGGCGAGACCGCCGCCTTCGACTGGCTGCGCGATGTCATCGTCGAGGGCGTCGATGCGGCCTCGCTGCGCGCCTGGATGCTGGCGCCGGTGGCGCGTCCGCCCGCTGGCGGCGCGGCGCGCGGCCGCATCGTGTGCAATTGCCTGAATGTGGCCGAGCCCGACATCGTCGCGGCAATTGCCGCAGGCGCCAGCCTGGCTGCGCTGCAATCAGAACTGAAATGCGGCAGCGAATGCGGCTCGTGCGTGCCCGAACTGAAGCGGCTGTTGTCGGCCAGGCGGGCGGCGGCGTGATAGACCCGCATCTTCTTTGTCATTGCGAGCAAAGCGAAGCAATCCAGTTCCCTGGTTTGCCGCGTCATTCTGGATCGCCCCACAAGGGGACTCCGATCCACTACGTGCTGAAGCACGTGTGGAATCGTATGCCACGTCGCTGCGCTCCTCGCGATGACGGCTTTGGCAGTGGCTCTCCTTCGCGTTTCTTCGCGTCCTTCGCGGATAAAAAACCATGAGCTACGCCACCCTGATCCGCCAGATCGAAGCCGGCGAAGGCCTGGGCTTTGTCGATGCCCGTGCGCTGGGCGCGGCGCTGCTCGACGGCGGCGTGCCGGAACTGGAAACCGCGGCCTTCCTGGTCGCCTTCAACCAGCACGATCCCGGGCTGGATGCCTGGCTCGGCCTGCACGCGGCGCTGGCTGAGCGCCTGCCCGGCCTTGCCGCGCCGCCCGGCCCTTTTCGCACCGTGGTGCTGCCGGCCTATCACGGGGTGCGCAGCCATCCCCATCTCACCCCGCTCTTGGCGCTGCTGCTGAAAAGCTTCGGCATCCCGGTGCTGATCCACGGCGTGCTCGAAGGCGGCGGCGGCACGGCGGCCGCCTACGTGCTGCGCGAACTCGGCGTCATGCCGTGCGGCACGGTGGCACAGGTCAATGCGAAGTTGCTGGATGAGGGCATCGGCTTTGCCCCGGTGGCCCTGCTGAGTCCCGGCCTGGCGGCGCTGCTCGCCCTGCGCGCGCGGTTGGGAATCGACGGCTGGGCGACGCGTCTGGCGCTGCTGGCCGATGTGCTGGGCGAGCATTCGGTGCGGGTGACGCCGGTGGCATCGGGCGCGGAGTTGCCCGGCGTGCGGACCGTGCTGGAGGCCCTGGGCGGGCACGCGCTGCTGCTGCAGGGCTGCGAGGGCGAGGCGTTCGCCGATCCGCTGCAGCGGCCGGAAATGGTGCTGGTGCAGGACGGGCAGGGGCAGCCGGTATACGAGGCGCAATCGGCCGCGTCCGCACCGGCCAATTTGCCGGCGCCGGACGCGCGGGCAACCGGCGCGTGGATCGCCCAGGTCATGCGCGAGCACCTGCCGCTGCCGCTGCCGATCCGCAACCAGCTGGCGGTGTGTTTGTACGCGGCGGGCTACACCGAGGACCTCAACCAGGCGCGCGCGATCACCGCGCTGGACGGATTCGGCCGGGCGGCCGCGTAAGCGTGGTGCGTGCGGTGAGGTTTTGCACTGCGGTGGTGCGTGGCCGGGCGGCGGTTTTCGGGGTCTCATAATAAGTGTAATTAAAACAGTGTATTGGCGCATGCGGCTTGCATGGCACAGCGATTGCTTATGTCCTGTGTAGGACCCAATCGATTTGGGTTGAACACGTTGTAGCAGGCCGAATGCAACGGCGTATCTCGGTCATCCCTTTTGAGTCTTACGTTTGGAGCGGTGAGATGGATATGAGTACGCCCGCGGGACACGGTCCCAAAATGAAGCTGGTCATGGTCGGCAACGGTATGGCCGGGGTGCGCACGCTGGAGGAACTGCTGAAGCTGGCGCCCGACCTCTACGACATCACCGTGTTCGGCGCCGAGCCGCACCCCAACTACAACCGCATCCTGCTGTCGCCGGTGCTGGCGGGCGAGCAGACGGTCGACGACATCGTGCTGAACCCGCTCGACTGGTACCGCGAAAACAACATCACCCTGCACCTGGGCAGGAAGGTGGTGAAGATCGACCGCTCGGCACGCCATGTGGAAGACGAGGACGGCACGCGCGCCGGCTATGACCGCCTGCTGCTCGCCACCGGTTCCACGCCCTTCATCCTCCCGGTGCCGGGCGCCGACCTCGAAGGCGTCGTCAGCTTCCGCGACATCGCCGATGTCGACGCGATGATTCGCGCCGCCGGCCGGTATCGCCACGCCGTCGTGATCGGCGGCGGCCTGCTGGGCCTCGAAGCGGCCAACGGCCTGATGAAGCGCGGCATGGACGTGAGCGTGGTGCACATCGGCCCGTGGCTGATGGAGCGCCAGCTCGACGAGCCCGCCGCGCGCCTGCTGCAGAAAAACCTGGAAGAAAAGGGCATGAAGTTCCTGCTGCAGAAGCAGACGGCCGAACTGGTGCGTGGAGAGAGCGGGAGAGTGGCCGCGATCCAATTCAAGGACGGCGATTCCGCCCCGGCCGATCTGGTTGTGATGGCAGTCGGCATCCGCCCCAACACCGAGCTCGCCGAATCCGCCGGGCTGCACTGCAACCGCGGCATCGTCGTCAACGACACGCTGCAGACCTTCGACCCGCGCATCTATTCCATCGGCGAATGCGCCGCGCACCGCGGCATCGCCTACGGCCTGGTCGCGCCCCTGTTCGAGCAGGCCCGTGTCTGCGCCAACCATCTGGCGCACTACGGCATCGGCCGCTACCAGGGCTCGGTCACCTCGACCAAGCTCAAGGTCACCGGCATCGACCTGTTCTCCGCCGGCGATTTCAGCGGCGGCGAGGGCACCGAGGCGATCCTCTATTCCGATCCCATCGGCGGCGTCTACAAGAAGCTCGTCATCAAGGACGACAAGCTGGTCGGCGGCGTGATGATCGGCGATACCGTCGACGGCGCCTGGTATTTCTCGCTGCTGCGCGACGGCAAGAACGTCAGCGAACTGCGCGATCACCTGATGTTCGGCCAGGACCACTGCGGCAACCTCGGCCACCAGGGCATCAACAAGGCCGCGACCATGACCGACGACATGGAGGTGTGCGGCTGCAACGGCGTGTGCAAGGGCGACATCGTCAAGGCGATCCGCGAGAAGGGCCTGTTCACGCTGGAAGACGTGCGGAAGCACACCAAGGCGTCCTCTTCGTGCGGATCGTGCACCGGGCTGGTCGAGCAGATCCTGGCGGTCACCGCCGGCGGCGATTATTCCGCCGCGCCGAAGACCAAGTCGGTGTGCGGCTGCACCGACCACACCCACGAGGAAGTCCGCGCAACGATCCGGCAGAACAAGCTGTTGACGATTCCGCAGGTGATGAATTTCATGGAATGGCGCACCCCCAACGGCTGCGCGTCCTGCCGGCCGGCGCTCAACTATTACCTGATCGCCGCCTGGCCGGGCGAGGCGGAGGACGATCCGCAGTCGCGTTTCATCAACGAACGCGCCCACGCCAACATCCAGCGCGACGGCACCTATTCGGTGATCCCGCGCATGTGGGGCGGCAACACGACGCCGTCCGAGCTGCGCCGCATCGCCGAGGTCGCCGAGAAATACGACATCCCGGCAATTCACGTCACCGGCGGCCAGCGCATCGACCTGCTCGGCGTGAAGAAGGAAGACCTGCCGAAGGTGTGGGCCGACCTCGACATGCCCTCGGGCCACGCGTACGGCAAGGCCCTGCGCACGGTAAAAACCTGCGTCGGCTCGGAATGGTGCCGCTTCGGCACCCAGAACTCGACGCAGATGGGGATCGATCTGGAGAAGGTCTTTTTCAAGATGTGGGCGCCGCACAAGGTCAAGCTCGCGGTGTCGGGCTGCCCGCGCAACTGCGCCGAAGTCGCGATCAAGGACATCGGCATCATCGGCGTCGATTCCGGCTGGGAAATCTACGTCGGCGGCAACGGCGGCATCAAGACCGAAGTCGCGCAGTTCCTGGTCAAGCTCAAAACCCCGGACGAAGTGCTGGAGTACACCGGCGCCTTCCTGCAACTGTACCGCGAGGAAGCGCGCTACCTCGACCGCACCGTGCACTACATCGCGCGCGTTGGCCTCGACTACGTGAAGAAGAAGATTCTCGATGACGCCGAAGGCCGTCGCGCGCTGTACGAGCGCCTGCTGTTCGCGCTGTCGGTAGAGCGCGACCCGTGGGTCGAGCGCGCCAAAGAGGGCAAGCAGAAGCATGAATTCGAAACCGTATCCGCCTGAAGAAAGAACAGAACATGAATAACTGGACCGACGTCCTGGATGTGAACGACATCCCCCCCCTCGGGGCCCGCGTGGTGCGCCACGGCAGCCTCGACATTGCCGTGTTCCGCACCGACGGCGACGAAATCTTCGCGCTGGAAGACCGCTGCCCGCACAAGGGCGGCCCGCTGTCGCAGGGCATCGTGCACGGCCGCAAGGTGACCTGCCCGATGCACGGCTGGAACGTCGAGCTCGATTCCGGGCAGGCGGTGGCGCCCGACCAGGGCTGCGCGCGCGAATTTCCCGTGCGGGTCGAGAACGGCCGCGTGTCGCTGGACTTCGCAGGCAGCGTGCAGCGCCCCGCCTGTTCCTGCAGCGACTGAAACCCTACGGAGACAACCATGACACGCGACTTCTGGAAGGCGGGCCATCCGCCGACGCTTCTCGCCGCATTCCTGTATTTCGACATTGCCTTCATGGTGCGGGTGATGCTCGGCCCACTGGGTACGCGGTTGGCGCGACCCTGTATCACCTGCTCACGCGCAAATACCCGTATGGCGAAATCGAGCCGTTTCAGTATCCCAAGTTCGGCGAACCGGTGCCGCCCGCCCGCACCCGCCCCGACCTGCCGCCCTGGCTGGAAAACGTCATCCTGAAAGCCGTTGCGCGCGATCCCGCGCAGCGTTTCGAGACCGCCGAAGAAATCCTGCTCGCCCTGGAACGCGGCGCAGCCAATCCCCTCCGGCGTCGCCGCACGCCCCCGATCGAGCGCTCCCCGGCGGGCGCCTGGCCGCTCGTCGCGGCCGCTTCGATCACGCTGAATCTGCTGTTGCTGTTTCTGCTGCTGGCAAGCTGACTGCCCGAACCGGGGCAGCCAAGGAACGGCGCGTATCGATCCCGTTTCCGTCATTCGCGTGCAATGTGCTGATTGGCCGGTCCACTCGGTTTGAGCTGCCGCCGGAAATTCAGCCGACCACTTCCGTTATGGATTCGTTACCGGACATAAACCAGGAAAACGCACCGAACGGCAGCTTTCTGATTTCCCCTTCGGCAGGCCGCGACCCAAAGCTGCTTTCTTGACCTTTAAAAAACAGCCATTCAACAATGGGGTTAATGGCTAGCCGCTCATCCGGGGACGGGGTGGCATGATGAACCTGCTCGTGAGCTTCGAGGTGGCCGTTGATTTCGTCACAGACGCCCCGCATGAGGCCCTGAACGGCCTCCTGCTGCTGTTCCTTAGCCTGCTTTACGAGACTTTCGTGGTTGTAAAGCCGATGAATCGGCAACAACCACGCCCGCCCCGGGCGCGACTTGTGCGGTCAAGTGTTCGTTTTTCAGGCGATTTCGTCTTTCTTGCCCAGGTTTGTCGTTACTGGGGGCCAAGCACCCGTAGAACCTCTTCCATGGTGGTTACGCCTTGCGCGACCTTTTCGCGCGCGTCGTCGAGCAGGGTTCTCATGCCCTTCGACTTCGCCATCTGGTTAATGTCCCGGATGCTGCCGTCGCTGGTGATCAAATGCAGTAACTCTTCGTCCGGAATCAGCACTTCGTACAGGCCGACCCGGCCGCGGTAGCCGGTGTTGTAGCAGTGATTGCAGCCCTTGCCATGGAAGGTCGGCAATTGACCCGCGGTAAACAGGCCGCTCAGCCGCTGGCGCTGTTCCGGCGTGGGCTGCACCGGCTCGCGGCAATGCTCGCAAATCTTGCGCACCAGCCGCTGCGCGACGATCCCTTCCAGCGCCGATGTGATGACGTAGGGCTTCAGTCCCAGGTCGAACAGGCGGGCGAGGGTCGCGATGGCCGAATTCGTATGCAGGGTGGAGTAAACCAGGTGTCCGGTGAGCGCTGCATGGAAGGCCACTTCCGCCGTTTCAAAATCGCGGATTTCCCCGATCAGCACGACGTCGGGATCCTGACGCAGGATGGAGCGCATCACCACGGGAAACGACAGTCCGATCTTTTCCTTGATCAGCACCTGCCCCGCCATGTCCATGTAGTACTCGACGGGGTCTTCGATGGTCACGTAATTTTTGGCAGGCGTTGCGTTGTGCTGCAACAGCGCATAAAGCGTTGTGGTTTTGCCGCTGCCGGTGGGGCCGGTTGTCAGGATGATCCCCTGCGGCTTGTCCACCAGGTTGAGAATCCGCGGCAGGTCCTGGCCGGAAAAGCCAAGCGTGTCCAGGTTGAGGATGGCGGAATTGCGATCCAGAATTCGCATCACGATTTTTTCGCCGTTGATGGTTGGCAGCGTCGATATGCGCAGGTCGACCATGCGCAGCGAGGACTTGATGGTGATGCGGCCATCCTGGGGCCGGCGGCGCTCGCTGATGTCCAGTTCGGACATGATCTTCAGTCGCGACACCAGCGACTGGTGCAAGTGGTGGGGAATGTGAATCTTGTCTGTCAGCACGCCGTCAATGCGCAAGCGCACCACCACGCTCTTGGTGCGCGGCTGGATATGAATGTCGCTGGCACCGAGCCGGATCGCCTCCAGAATGATCGCGTTGACCAGACGGATCGCCGGCGGCTCTTCCGTTTCGCGCAGCAGTTCCTCCAGCGAGGTATCCGCTTCGTCTTCGATGACAACCTCGATGCCCTCGTAAGGGTCGACGCCCCCGACGATGGTTTCGAGCTCGCTGAAGTCCACCGCTTCACGGGCGCCATAGATCTCGCCGAGCTTGGTCTGTATGGCCGACAAGTTGGCCATCACCGGCTGGATTTCCAGCCCCGACACGAAGCGCAGGTCGTCGAGCAGACCCGCGTCCAGCGGATCCGCCATGGCCAGCAGCAGGCGCCGCCCGTCGATGCGCAGCGGCACCACCAGTTGCCGCTCGCAGAAACTCTGCGGAATGAGCGCGGACACGGCGGGATCGACCTGGATCTCCGGCAGGGAGACTTCTTCGATCAGCAGGTCCTTGCGCAGGATGTCGCGGATCGCGCGCTCGGATACCCAGTCGCGTTCAAGCAGGATCTTGATCAGCGGCTCCTTGCGCTGCTGCTGCAGGCGGTGCAGTTCCTGCACCTGCTGGCCGTTCAGAAGATTGCGATTGCTCAGCATGATCGCGATCTGGCTGCGGTTGGTCACCGCCAGCTTTGACAGGGCTGCGATTTCCTTCGACTTGTGCGCGTTCTCCTGCTGCAGCGCCTTGTTCTTGCCGATCAACTCGGATTGTTCGAGCGCCAGGGCGACCGTCACCCGCAGGTCATCGTCGTTCCAGGGTTTGAGAATGAACTTGTAGACCGCGCCCTCATTGATGGCCGCCATGATGGCGCCCGTGTCGGCATGCCCCGTCAGCATGATGCGGATCAGTTCCGGGTGCAGCGCCTTTGCCTGGCGCAGCAGTTCGCCGCCGTTCATGACCGGCATCATGTAGTCGGAAATCATCAGGTGAAAGGTTTCGCGGCGCAGCAGGTCGAGCGCCTCCTGCCCGCTGCCGGCGGTGACAACCTGATAGTTTTCCTGGCGAAACACGCGCTGCAAGGCGTTCAGGACATTGGGTTCGTCGTCCACCAGCAGGATGCGGTAGGGACTTGAGGCCTCCTCGGGAAGCGGCTCTTCGCTCGCGTTACCGGTAAACAGGGCGGCGTATCGGCTCATGATTTTGTGGGGGTGATTTTTGCCGACAGTTTGGGAAACAAGGCGGGCATCAGGCGCGACCGTCCGCCGGAAGCACTACGGTAAACGCGCTGCCCTTGCCGGGCGCGCTTTGCACTTCGATCCGTCCGCCGTGGGCGGCGATCACATCGCGGCTGACCGTGAGCCCCAGTCCTGTTCCCTGGCCCACGTCGCGGGTGGTAAAGAACGGGTCGAAAATTCGCTCCAGCACGTCCTGCGCAATGCCATGTCCCGTGTCGGCGAACTCGATGCGAAGCTCGTTCCCGGCATGGCGGCTGCGGATACGAATCTCGCCCCGCGTATCCATGGCATGTGCCGCATTGAGCAGCAGACTGAGGAATACCTGGTTAAGCCGGCCCGCATGGCAGCGCAGCGGCGGCAACTCGCCCAGATCCATGACCACTTCCGCCTTGGGGCTGACCTGCGCATGGGCGACATTGCAGACTGAACGCAGGCTGTCGTTCAAATCAACGACCTCCACTTCGGCATGATCGACGTTGGAAAACCCCTTGAGATCGGCAACGATGCGCGCCACCCGGTCGGCGCCGTCGATGCTTTCTTTCAGCAGTGCGCCAAAATCCTCGATCAGGAAATCCATGTCTGCCCGTTTCCAGGCCTCGGCCAGGGGCGGATTGGCGCGAATCGCCGGCGTGAACTGCTGCAGACGTTCGACGTAGCCGCGCGCCGTGCCCAGATTGCTGCGGATGAAACCGATCGGATTGTTGATCTCATGCGCCACGCCCGCCGCCAGCTGCCCTATCGATGCCATTTTCTCCGCCTGGTACAGCTGGCGCTGGGCTGTCTCGATCACCCCGACCTGCTGCTGCACCCGCTCCTCCAATTGCTGCGAAAGCGCCCGATAGCGCGCCTCGGAAGCCTGCAGCGCCGCATACTGGTCCTGCAGCGCCTCATAGTCCGTGCGAACGACCTCGATATGAAGCGCCGAGGCCATGTGATAGCGCGCACCCTGGTGCAGCAGCAACTCCAGCAGCGTCGCGGCTGCGCCAACCTGGTCCTCCGCGGCCGCCGCTTCCAGCCACCCCAGGACTTCGAGATCGTGGCGCACCGCCACGCGCGCTCCTCCGGGAAGATCGTCCGTCGTCCCCGCCAGCACTTCGCCGGCGCTGGAGGACAAGCGGAAACCGGCGCCCAGAAGCGTCGCCAGCGCCGCACTCAGTTTCTTTCGCGATATTCCGCCGAGAAGCTCGCTGAGGGTGAATTCGCGGTCGAAGCTGCCGGGCAGAATATCCATCGGTCAGGCTCCGGCGACGGCCTGAACGAAGGCGGCCTGGCTCATGCCATGCGCCTCGGTCAGGGAAAATTGCCTGTCGGCGTGAGGATAGACCTGCTCCAGCAGGCGCACGAAGGTTTCCCGAACTCCCGCGCCGGTGAGGGCCGAGGCGAAGGTCAGCGGCCACGGCGCCTGCGCCCAGCGCGCCTCGATCTCCTCTTCCGAAAGAATCCGCGGCAGGTCGCGCTTGTTGAACTGCACCACCAGGGGCAGGCTGTCGAAATCCAGCCCCACGCGCCGTGCATTTTCCTCCAGGTTCTGAAACGACTCCGAGTTGTTGACACTCTGGGTACGCTGCGAATCCGCCACGAACACCATGCCGTCGGCGCGCGAGAGTACCGCCTTGCGCGTCGCGTCATGCACCACCTGGCCCGGAACGGTGTACAGCTTGAGCTTGATCAACCAGCCCGTGGGCGTCAGAAAACCCAGCGGCAGCAGATCGAAAAACAGGGTGCGATCGTTCTGGGTTTCCAGCGTCAGGATGTCGCCCTTGAGTTCCGGCGCGAGCAGGTCGTGCAGACGCATCAGATTGGTCGTCTTGCCGCTCATCGCGGGTCCGTAATACACCAGCTTGAGCGTGATCTTGCGGTTTGTTTCATCGATGTCTGCCATGGGGAAAGGGCGCTCAGAAATCCTCTTCGTACAGCAGCACGGCGCCATCCGGCCCCCACTTGACCTGCGTGATGCCCGGTGTTTCTTCTTCGAGCCGGCGCAATTCCAGTTCCTGCTGCGAAAGCTTTCCTTGCTGTACGCGAACCAGGTCCGCCAGGCGCTGGTTTTCAAGCAGAAGATTCTGGAACGCGAGTGCCTGTGTGAGCGTTGCGCCGACCTCGTAGTCCTGCCATGGCTTGTTGATGAAGCGGTATATCTGGGCCTCGTTGATGGCTCCGATTACCGCGGCCAGGTCGGCATAGCCACTGAGGATCAGCCGCACGGCGTTGGGCTGCAGGGCGCGGAAGGATTTAAGGAACGCCACCCCGTCCATGCCGGGCATGCGGTAGTCCGACATCACAAGATCGAACTTCGCGTCATGGGCCCGTTCCAGCGCGGCTTCAGGCTGGTTGAAAATTTCGACGTGTATCTCAAACACATCGTGCCCGTCCGTCACCCGCGTTCCGAGGGTGCGCCGCAGCGCATTCAGGATATTCGGCTCGTCGTCGACCAGCATGATTCGGTGCATGATTATTTCCGCTCCGGGTTGATGAAAATGGTCAAGGGGACGCTATCCGTTTTTGCGAAATTCTGGATTTGCACGATCAGGCTCTCATCCAGTATGAATTCCTTCGACAGCAGCATCACCCCGTCATGCGTCACGATATCGCGGGCCAGCACCATGCCCGGCTTCAGCTGCCCCGGCCTCACCGCCAGTCCGGGCCCTGGATGCGCGTCCATTCCCATGACGCCGAGAAATGCGTTTACCACCTTCGGGTCGTAGCGCTTTTCGCGTTCGCCTTCGATGAAATTTCCGGCTTCCGTCGCGCTCATGCGCCTGCTCGCCAGCGTGCCGATCTGCAGCGCGTCGTAGTCGTTGGCCAGCGCCAGAATGCGCGCGCCCAGAGGAATGGCCGTTCCGATCAGGCCATCCGGGTAACCCATCCCGTCGAAGCGTTCGTGGTGGCTGCGTATCAGTCTGGCCGCTTCCTTCAGTTGCTCCAGCGCCATCAACGCGGCCTGGCCCAGCACCGGATGCTTGACGACTTCGGCACGCTCCTCGGGGGTCAGTGCGCCGAATGGTTTTTGCAGCAGCTTGTCCGGCAGGGCAAACTTGCCGATGTCGTGAAGCAGGCCGGCGATGAGCACGTCCTGCGTCTCCGATACGGATAAATCCATGTGCAGAGCGATCTTGCGGGCGAGATCGGCCACGCGTCGGGAATGCCCGGCGGCCGCGCCCTCGCGCAACTCGATCAGATTGGAAAACACATGGATGGAAGTGAGAAAGCCCTTTTTCAGCTTCTCATGGGCCAGATTGAGAAAGTCCATGGCCTGTTGCAACTCGGCCGTTCGATCCTGCACCTTCCGCTCCAGGCTGCTATTGAGCTCCTTGAGCTCCTCGTTCTGCCACTGCGTCAGCGCATCCAGCCGCTTTTTTTCCTGCTCCAGCGCTTTGCGTTCAAGCGCCTGCCTGACCAGCAGGATCATGTCGTGGTCTTCCCACGGCTTGGAGATGTAGCGGTAGATCCGCCCCTTGTTGATGGCGTCGATGGTGGCGGTGATGTCGGCGTACCCGGTAAGCAGAATGCGCACGCTATCGGGCCACCTGGCGCGTGCCTGTTCGAGGAACTGCGCCCCGGTCATTTCCGGCATGCGCATGTCGGAAATGATCAGGTCGACCTTCTCCCGTTCCAGGATGCCCAGTCCGGCCTTGCCGGATTCCGCCGTTAAAATGCGGTAGCCCGAGGGGTGAAACAAGCGCTTCAGGGCCGACAGGATGTTGGCCTCATCGTCGACAAGCAGGAGGGTTGCCTGTGCTTCCAGCACTTCCTGTGCTTCGGGTTGCATTGCGGTTTGTAGTATGCCTGTCATAGCCTTGTCTTATGAGCCTCTAGGGAAACACTGATTAATTCGATATGGCAGTCATTGCGAGCACCCAGAGGGCATAAACTCGCGCGGCAATCCAGCGCATTGATTAAGCAGGAATTTCTGGTTTGCCGCGTCCCGCCACGGCCAGTGGCCTCGCGCCTAAAGGCGCTCCTCGCAAAGACGGATTAATCAGCGTCTCCCTGGTGTAGTGTTGCATTCTGTTTGGAACTTATAGCCATGTAATAACGGCCTCGTAGGTCGGGTTTTAACCCGACATGTCGGGCTGAAGCCCGACCTACAAGGGATTGCACATAAGTGCCGCCAAGAGTGCAGCACTACACTATTGATCCGGCCAGATTTATCCGTGAGTTCGTTCGTGCTGAGCCTGTCGAAGCACAGCCTTTCGACAGGCTCAGGGCGAACGGTAGTCATGTTTAATTCGTGCCGGATCAATAGAATCATTTTCAGGTCGCTGGCCATTACGCCTTTCAAATTTCATCTGGCCGTAGGTCGGCAACACTTTGCCGACATTGCCCGCTGCCACGTCCCCATCCCGGTTATTTCCTCGCCTCTCCGATTTCTTCCTGTTGAATCGGCAGCCATACCCGGAACGCCGTTCCCTTGCCCACTTCGCTGTTCACGTCGATGTGCCCGTTGTGCTTTTGCACGATGCTGTACGACAGCGACAGCCCCAACCCCGTGCCCTTGCCAACCGGCTTGGTGGTAAAGAAGGGGTCGAAGATGCGCTTGATGTGTTCTGCTTTAATTCCCTTGCCGTTATCGGCAATTTCCACCCACACCTGGTCGCCTTCCCGTCCGGTGCGGATGGTGATCACACCGCGCTCATCGATGGCGTGCGCGGCGTTGACCAGCATGTTCATGAATACCTGGTTGAGTTCCGATGGCAGGCATTTGATGTCGGGTATGTCGCCGTATGTCTTGTTCACTTCGGCCTTGTATTTGATTTCATTCCACACGATGTTGAGGGTGGAGTCGATTCCCGAGTGCAGATTGGTCCACTGCAGTTCGTTCGAGGTGTCGACGTGGGAGAAATCCTTCAGGTTCTGCACGATCTTCTTCACCCGGCTGATGCCGTCTCTGGATTCGTTCATCAGGGCCGGCACATCTTCTTTCAGGTAACCCATGTCCACTTTCTTCTTGAGCGCCTCCACTTCGGCCAGTTTGGCCGGGTCTCCCTGCGCCTGTTCGTAGCCGTCCAGTACCGCAAAAAGCTCCTTGATGTATTTTTCCAGCGAGCCCAGATTGGAGTACACAAAACCGATCGGGTTGTTGATCTCGTGCGCCACGCCCGCCGCCAAATGGCCGATCGAGGCCATCTTTTCCGATTGCAGCAATTGACCCTGCGCCTCCGCAAGCTTTTTGTTCATGTCCGACAGCGACTGGATACGGGCCGCCTGCTCCTGGTGCAGGCGCGTGTTCTCGATAACGATGGAAACCATGTTGACCAGGACGCTGCCGTGCGCCATGTCCGCCTCGGTGAAAGGCGGGCTGCCCGCCTTGCGATTCACGCACAAGGTGCCGATCAGGCAGTTTTCCTGCTTGAGCGGCCAGCAGATGGATGAGCCCGGCTCGGTTGATTCGCGGCAAGGTTCGTAGTCCTTGAAACGTGGGTCCTTGGCGGGGTCGTCTGTCAGCAGAACCGGTTCTGCATGCTCCAGCACCCAGCCGATTACGCCCTGTCCTTTCTTGATCTGCATGCCGATAGCCTGCGGCGGCAAACCGATCCTGGCGGTGAGCACCAGTTCATCCCCAACGTCCGCGCGCACCGAGAGCGAGCCAGTGTCCGCGCCGATCCCCTGCACGATGTGCTCCAGAATCCGCCGCTGGACCTCGGCGGGTTTTTCACGTGGCGCGCTGTCCTGGCCCAACCGGTAGAGGTCGTAGATCCAGGAAAGTTTGGCCATGTTCTCGAACGGCATTGATTTTCCCTTCTTACATTCATCGCGTGCCATGGCGCTCGGCAAATCCCGCCTGGGGTCTGTCATGGCGCGACAGCATGGCTGTATAACGGTAGAGGAAGGAAAAAATTGATCCGGCTCAGTCCCCAGACCGGTGCAGTGCTGGCAGATACGCGAACATTTCCTGCGAAACCTGAAATGCGTCGACGTTGTGTCTGGCTATTCTTCTACGTCGCGCGCATTTCAAGTTCGCGCTTGGCGCGGTTCAATTCCTCGCTGATCGAGGCCATCTCGTCGCCGAGCCGCTGGTTATCCTGGGTCAGATCGTGGTGCTGGAAGGCTTCCTGGATGTTTGCGCGCAGCAGTTCATCGTCCCACGGCTTGGTGAGAAACTTGTAGACCGCGCCTTCGTTGATTGCATCGGTCACGCTTTTCAGGTCGGTGTAGCCGGACAGCACCATGCGCACGGTGTCGGGGTAGAGGCGTTTGACACGGCGCAGGAACTCTACGCCATCCATTTCCGGCATGCGCTGGTCGGAGACGATGACCCCGACCGGATGAGCCGCCAGCAGTTCAAAGGCCGCGGCGGCGCTGGTTGCCTTGAGGATCTTGTAGCCATCGCGGCGCAGCAGACGCATCAGCGAAGTCAGGATGTTTTCCTCGTCATCGAGCAGCAGCAGGGTGCGCTGGCCAAGCCCCGCGGCGCTGTCGTCCACCGGCATGCTGCGGCCCTCCCTGAGGAGCTTTTCAAATTCCGCTGCCGGCACCGGTCTGCTGAAGAAGTACCCCTGCATCTCGTCGCATCGGCGCTGCCGCAGGAAGGATTTCTGCTCTTCGGTCTCGACCCCCTCGGCGATCACCCTGAGCTGCATGTCGTGCGCCATGGAAATGATGCTCTTGGCGATCGCTGCGTCGTCCGGGTCGGTGGTGATGTCGCGCACGAACGACTGGTCGATCTTCAGCGTGTCGATCGGGAAGCGCTTGAGATAGCTCAGGCTCGAATAGCCGGTGCCGAAATCGTCGATCGACAGCTTGATGCCCATCGCCTTG